>CAZXLH010000042.1:0-16985 GCA_964641455.1 uncultured Eubacteriales bacterium
TAATCAGAACTTCAAGAAACAGTCACCTCTTCATTTTTTCGTTTACAAATATATCTCAGTGGTTTTACACACAAATTTCTTTGTTATTAACCAATAATTTTCAGGTAAAAAATAGAAAAATAAGTTCTGTGAATTGAGAGAATTTTACGTTATTGCGTCTATGCACATAACGGTTACATGTATGAAACGTTGGGGATTGCGGGCTTCGTCCCTGTCTGCCGTTACAAAAGCTGATGCGGGGCAGAACACTTCATGCAACCACTTAAACCCCAATGTTTTATACATGATGTTAGCCATTGTTAGCCATTGTTTTAATTTTCAAATTCGATTCATAGAAATCTGTTTGTAGAGTTAAATCAATATAATATTAATAAGCCTACAAAACATGGCTCTTTAATAATGCTAAAAATCCGAAATTAAGCTTGGCAGAATGTTAACTTGCTTAGTTGTCATTTCTCACCCAAAATCTATTTATTGTTATAAAAACTATACTCACCGCAAAGCTTGCTGAAAGTGGAATATAAATGGTTAATAGTTCAGTAATAATAGAATTAAGAATGTATTCAGGCGCAAATAAAAATGATTGATAAATGATATTTAATAACCAGATGCTATGAATGGAAATAACGAATGCAATAAATGGCTTATACTTTAAAAGCGTTATAGTTATAAATAGTACTTTCATTGTTATTAATAAAGAATTATCAAATAAAAATTGATAAGAAAATTTTGTTAATCCCCCTGCAACTAATTCATAAGCATAATTTGACAGAAAAGATATGACAAAAAATAAAAGCACAATTATTCCATTTTTAAGTCTTGTCTTCCTGCTTAAAAGAAACAAACTGAAAACACTAATAAAACTAAAAAGTAAAATATTAATAAATAGTAAAAGTGAAAATCCTTTAGGCTCCGTAAGAACGTTCGTTTGAGTCTCTGATAAACTTTCATAGAAAGATATTTCATTCAGAACGGAATATATAGTAAACACTACAGACCAAACAATAAGCGCTGATAGAAGAGAAATAAACCCTTTAAGAATATTGTCCTTCGGGAATAGAATGTTAAAGTCCAATAAAGCTGCAATTTTTTTGTAATCTATAAAGCTTGTCGCAATTAATACAATAATAGAGGTGATATAAACAGTAAAAGCATGCATATTAATTGAGAGGAAAAATTTAGAGGTATGTGAGATAAAACTTTCAAAACTTATAAAACCAGTTACAAGAAGGTTAAAAAAACCATGAGGGGAGAGAATAATCTTGTCATTAATATAAAAATACCAATCAAACAAAAATGCTATAAGGATATAAGTAATTGTTGCAGATGCAATTCGTATATGTTTTGCATTGTATTCAATCGTATTGCACGATAAACCTAGGATTATCCCGAGAAAAAGATGAAATCTAAAATCACCAATCTCAAAATATGGCATAACCACAATCCTATTAATTAATATCCAGATAATTGCTAAAATTATTCCGTAAAATCTTCTAAGTTTATTCATAAAATTATTAGAGTTTAATTATTCAATTCTTAAAATAGTTTTTTTCATCGTCTAAATAATGGCTAACGGATGGCGGTATGAAACGTTGCGCACTTTGAAACACAAACCTATCGAACCGCTAAGCTGTTTATTAATTGTTATATCGTTCAGTTTTAGCACTACCCGCGCAATGTTTTATGACCGCATGTTAGCACCTGGCATTAGTTCCCAGAATTTGAATTATTACTATTTTCTGACGATGATGAAGTTTGTCCACCTGAACTATTTGAATCACCAGAAGTTTGGTTTTGTGTCGAACTAGTTGTTTGTGGTTGATTTGTCAATGCTTGCGGAATCGGCTGAACAGGCATCGCTTTTTCAAAAATCTGCTCTCCTTGAATATTTTGCCCACCCTGTTCGGTTATCGGTTTACTTTGTTCATTTTGAACTGGTTTTTCTTCTTTTGCCATAATCTTAATTTTTAATGGTTTTACAAGTGTCAATATAAATACAATTTTTCACTTCTCCTTTAATCTTGACTGATGTACTATCGTTCAAAGTCTTTTCAATCAGAATACTACTTGCTTGAGTATTTTTTGCTTTCTTATTTGCAGAATTCATATTAATCATAGTGAAGGTAATTAGTAATCCTATCCCAATCACAAGAGTTGCGATGATTACTTTGTTTATTATACTAATCCAGTCGCTGTCTTGAACATTAAAATCATTTTGCTCAATTCTTTTAATTCTAGCCATTATCAGTCTAGATGAAATATAATGAGCTACGAAACCTATTAAAATTGTAAGTCCAAATAGAACTAAGGAGGTATAATAAAGAGTCAGACATATAGCTTCATTAATCGGTACAATATCCTTTAAAAAAGTCAGACTAATTGCCAATGCACCACTACTCAAGTAAAGTGCTTGTGTATCAAATTTCTGAATACCATAACGATAATCAGCATACAAATCTTTAATATATTCCCGTTTTATTTCCTCAATATCTTGATTATTATCAGGCATATGTTATTGTTTTACGTGTCTGTTTTGCTTGGTGCTAACGGCTGGGGGTGTGACCAGTTTGGGTGAGCGGAGCTGGGATTTATCCCCCGTTAAGAAGCTCCCTGCGTGCCGACCCGACTCCGTAACCCACTCAGCCCAAATTGGTTACACCCCTTGTTAGCAAACGTTATTTCCATTCCCTTGCTTGGTCTTCAGTCAGTGTGTCAATTTTTGTTGTCCAAATGGCATCAACTAATACTCTAGTTTTCTTGACAAAAACATTCAATGAGTCGATATAATCTTGATTAACATTCTTTATTTCAACCAATTTATCATTTTCCCATTTGTAGATTATTGAGCCATAAATCATACTCGCCATTCCTCCCTGTCCAAATGTAGAAATTGTCTTGTTTTCTTTATCAATACTGCAATTTGAAATATTAGATAATATTTTATTAAAAAAGTATCTATTCTTCTGATTGTCATAGATGTATATGTTTTCCATTACATTTTTCATTCCACTTTGGGTGCTGTAAACCGCAATATCAGGGTGGTTGTCAAAGTTATAGTCATCAAGTTTGATGAAATTTTTCATTGAAAGCATAAGATTAGGTTGACTCATAAATAAGTCATCGGCACTTAAATAAATAAAATGTTTTTTTTCATTATAAGTTACAATCAAACTATCAACTCTGCCAAATTCATCTTTTGCAAAACTCGCACAAATTTTAATGGGGATAACAAATTCGTCAAATTCTTTTTCAATTGTCTTTGTAATCTTATAGATATATGGCTCAACAATCAAACCTGAATCTCTCAACGTTTTCAATGAGATTCCACCAATTGAATCTTCGGAAGAATTTGAAGTTATATTTTCCTCTAAAAGATTTGTCTTGTTTCCTATTTCATTGCAAGAAGCTAGAGTAAAAAGGATAACAATAAATGTCAAAATGTGTCTCATATTCAGATTTATATAATGTTTGCTAACGGTCTGGCGCTAAAAGCAGGGCGAATCTTTGCGTTAAACTTTATACGAATATAGAAATAAAACTCAATCGAAAATCTTAAATACGAAGAATTTATTTCGGCTTGCTTTTAACGACTTGTTGTAGCCAGTGGTTATTATTTTACAATTATTCAACGACTTCTATACCTATTTCTTCATATAAAACAAAAACTCCAAACCACCCTCTTTCCTGTTTTTTGCAATGATAGAACCGCCATGAATAACAATAGCATTTTTCACAATGGAAAGTCCCAATCCTGAACCGCCAACAGCTCTTGTTCGACCTTCATCTATTCTGTAAAATCGTTCAAAAATACGAGTTAAATGTTGTTCGTCTTTGATTCCTTTTCCTGTGTCGTAGAACGAGAAATAATAAAATTCGGTATCTGTTTTATACATTGAAATATTGATTTCAATCTCTTTTCCGGCATATCGAATGGCGTTGTCTATCAGGTTTTTAAAAACGGAATAAATCAAACTTTCGTTGGCATTTATGATGGTGTTTTCAGGAATGGAAAGTAAAAGTTTTGCGTGATTTTCCTTTAAGATGAGTGAATAATCTTCTCGAAATTTTTCTAAAAGTGAAAATAAATTGAATGCTACTTTTTCTAATGTTTGTCCAGCTTCGTCCATCTTGTTAATGAGGCTCATGTCTTGAATTAATTCGGAGAGCACTTTTGTTTGGTTAAAAGCTTGATGGATAAAATGCTGTTTTGTTTCGTCATCCAATGGTTTCTCCAAAATGGTTTCCAAATAACCGCTGATTCCTGTAACAGGCGTTCTCAATTCGTGGGAAATATTGCTCAACATTTGTTGTTTGAGCAGTTTTAGGTTTTCTTGTTTTGTAATATCGTTGATTATTACTTCAAAACTGCCATCTTCAAATTTTACGATACGGATAGAAAATGTTTTTCCTTGTTTATTCAAATGATATTCTTTCAATGAATTTTGTCCATTTTCCAGAAATTGTTGGAGTTCAATAAATGTTTCATCCGAAAAAATTGCTGAAGGATTCGTATTCGGTTCATCGGTAATGTTGTGGATAAATTGGAGAAATAATCCGTTGTAAAATTCGGAAGTTCTCTGTGGAGAGAAGAAACAAATTCCCTCCTGTGAATTGTGGATATGCTGTAAAAGTTTTTCTTGTTCTAATTCAATTTTCCTCTTATTATCTCTTAGTTCGGCATAATTTAAAGCAATTTCTTTTCCAATTTCTCCAATTTCATTTTTAGGAAAATTCAAGGGTGTATTTTTCTTTGGGTCAAGGGCAAAATCACGCAATTCGATGATGGATTTAGAAAAAATGTTGCTGATTCTGTTTAAAATAAGCAAAACGGTCAGAAACAACAAGATAATGACATATAAAAAGACGTTGTCCGATTTGAAAAATAGTTGCAACTGAATGTCATAAGGCAATGCGACCCGCACAAAAAGATTTCCTTCATTTCTAGCGTAGTACAAATATTTTTTTTGTGTAGAATGAGAAATACGAATATCCGTACCAGTTTTATTTTCTTTTGCTTCGGTTATCTCCTTGCGATTCAAGTGGTTTTCCAAGTCATACCAACCTGAAATATCGTTGTCATAAACCACTTTTCCATCAGCTTCAATAATGGAGAGCCGCAAATTTTCAGGAAACAAAGGTTCTAATGATTGCAATAGATTTGGATAGGTTTCCGCAGGTTGATTATGAATGGTTTTTTGTACCATGTCGGTATAAGCATTCAATTTTTCTTCAATCGCTTTCGTTTTGAATTTTTTCTCGCGAGTTTGTTCCACCAAAAATACGCTCAACGTAAAAAGTGTAAAAGCAAATGCAACATATAAAAATAAACGTAATTTAAAATTTAGTTTCATAATTTCTGCAAATCGAATTTATAACCAAAACCTATTTTATTGGAAATTGCTTGTCCATAATCTCCCATCTTCTTTCTCAAACGGGTAATATGCACATCCACGGTGCGTTCGGTAACAAAAACTTCATTGCCCCAAACGCTTTCCATAATTTCATCTCTCGAAAAAATACGGTTGGGACTTTCGACCAATTTTTTTAAAATATTAAATTCCGTTTTAGTTAAATTGATATTCTCATTTTTGATACTTACTTCTTTATTTTCCGTGTCTATTTGGAGTTCATTAAAAGTTAAAAACCGGTTCTTTTCTTGGACAGAATTACTTTTCGTTCTCTTTAAAACCGCTTTAATCCGAGCGATTACTTCCATCACGGAAAATGGTTTGGAAATATAATCATCCGCACCTACAGAAAAGCCGGTCAACATATCGTTTTCGGCGTCTTTGGCGGTAAGAAAAATAACAGGAGTTTGATTTCCGTTTGTTCTTATTTGCTCCAGCATTTTATAGCCGGACATACCTTGCATCATCACGTCCAGTAAAATGAGTTGTGTATTTTCGTTCAATTTTTCCAACGCTTCTTCAGCAGAATATGTCAATTCGACCGCATATCCTTCGCTTTTCAGATTAAACTCTAAAATTTCACAGATATTTTTGTCGTCATCTACGATTAGGATGTTTTTGTTCATTATACCAATAATTTGTTTTAAAGATATTCCTTTATTTTTTACCTTTGTTGAAAGATAAATATTAGAAAAAATTAAATTAATTAATCTTACAAAAACCAAACCATTATTTCTTAGCCTTTAAGAAGTTTTGAAGCTTATCTATATTTGCGTTGTATTTAGCTAAATTTTTATCTTTCAATACATTAATGTTTTGAAGCTTCCACTTTATGGCTGGAAATCTACTCAAGTTCCCCAATATACATTTATCCCATTCAGGGTAACCTCTTTCAAAAGATAGTATAAAATCCTTATCCGTTTCTGTTAAATTGTTATTGACCTCTTCTATTAATTTTTCTCTTGATTCTTCATAGTCTGTATAATCAAACTTAACATCCGTCATCCCTCTAAATTGATTTTCAAGTGCCTGATTTTGATTGATGGGATTTGGCTGTAAAGATTCCAATATAGGCTTATCACTGCCTAATAAATAGAATAATACACCATCTTTTATCTCGTCAAATGACTTAATATCCATATACTTATAATCAAATAAATCGCGCGGATGTTGACGAGCTAAAGCAGCTGCTACTTTACCGCCATATAAAAGTGAAAGAGAAACTACTCTCGCCGTACAACTCATACTAAACTCTTTTTGAGCCTTCATACTAAGCTCTCTTTCATCCACTTCTCCAATAATACCTCTCTTTATACCATTTACCTCGATAATTACTGTCGCTCCTTCAAACGTACACAACAACTTTAATATACTTTCTCGATGTATAACTTTAATTCCTTGAATAGTTCGCTCGATTTTTTGTTTTAATAAACCCAAATGTTTGTTGATTTCGCTGAAACTCTCGTCTCGATCTTTTATAGGAATGTAGGTTAAGTCAATATCTACCGAATATCGAGGCATATCTCTAACAAACAAGTTGATAGCTGTGCCTCCATGTACTGCAAAATCCTTTATCCCATAAACCGAGGGCATTATACGAATTAATAATGCAACTTGCTTCTTATACATCTCATTCATATTCATAGAGTTCTTTAGGTATCGTAATTAAATACTCCGGAATATACACGCCATTTTCTACCAACATTCTTTTCCCCGTGCCTATATTTATTTTACTAGCCTCTAATTTATCAAACCAAGCATGACCTGCCTTTTGTGCCATGTATAAAAATAATCGCTTTACTTTATTGTTATCTATGTTTTCCAATAGCACTTGTAAGACATCGGGTCTCATAGTGTTGAGCTGTTCCATAATGTAAAATAAATCCATATAATTATATCTATTCGGAGATAGAAGTAAGCATTCAAGAAATGCTTGTTCTGGCTCAGAAACTAATAGGTCAAAGCCATTTACTTTTTTAGTCGTAAATGCTGTCTTCTTAAATACTTTCGTTGTAAAGGATTCTACATGATATCTAAAATGGTCTTCTTTCATCCATATTGGAATTTTCTCATTCGTTGGGCATCCTATCAATAAAGATGGTTTTCCCATTGGAATATAATGATTGAATCCAAAAATCTCTAATGCTGAATGAGCAGCAATATATACATTTTTCTCTTCTTGCATATTATAGCTTGATATTGCTCCCCAAATAGATATTTTATCCCCAGTTCGATACATAACTCCTTTAGTCAGTGCTGAAAACCAACCTGATTTGCGATATTGTTGCATTAATTGATTAGAATATCCATTTCTATTTAACCATGATGAAAAAAATAGACTTCCCGGATTCCAGTTTTTTAAAAGGTGGTTTAATTTGTTTCTGTTTTCTATATTCATACTATACTATGAGCGTAATACATGAACTGCAAAGATATATTTTTAGCATTACTGAATCAAATTTTTTCAGCATTATTATTTGATATGGAATGAAAATAGTTTAAAAAAATTCTTAATTGTATATTATGACTATATAATAACGACAGTAATTTATCTATTGTTCCTCCGTCTTCCCAAAATGTTTTAAAACCCGAGCTTCCACAAAAAAAACGATTTCTTCAATGATATTGTTGTTATGGTCGCCGATTCGTTCTAATTTTCGGACAATTAACATGATTTTGAGCAAACAAACCGCCATTTCGGGATGGACTTTGATGTAATCACCCAAAATAGTGAAAACGTGATGATAGATTTCGTCCACTTTATCGTCTCTCGAAATGATTCGTTCGGAAACTTTGGTTTGTTCGGTTTCAAATGCCACAAAACCGTCTAACAACATGCCGATTAAAATATCGAACATTTTTTCTATTTTCAATTCTTCAAAAAGCTGAATATCTATGTTATCACATTCTTTTTTGAATACAAATCGGGCAATTCCTTCCGTAAAATCGCTGATTCGCTCTAATTCTGAACTGATTCTGATGAGTGATAAAGCAAGCCTCAAATCTATAGCGACAGGACTATAAAGTGCGATGAAATTTTCGCAGCTGGAATCAATTTTCAATTCGAAAGTATTGACATCAATTTCCGTTTTGATGATTTGTGAAGCAATTTCAGTATCGTTGTTCAACAATGCTTTTTTTGCATTTTCAACTTGGGAAATAACCAATTTCCACATGAGTTTTACTTCTTCTTTCAAAAGAAGAATTTCTTTTTCTGTATGTTTCATTTTAATTTTCTGTTTTGATAAATAGTAATTTGTTCGGGTAATTTTTGATTGTAATTTGTCGCCAAAAGCGGTGAGGAAAGCACAAAATCAGCAGTGGAACGGGAGCAGGCATAAACAATGTTGTATAAAGTAGCAATTCGCAACAGTGCTTTTATATCCACATCGTGTGGTTGCGGTTCCATCGCATCCCAAAAGAAGATGAGAATATCCACCTCATGATTGCTGATTAACGCACCGAGTTGCTGATCGCCACCCAAAGGTCCTGATTTCAACTTTGTAATGTTTAGTTGTGTTTTTTCAACCATCTTGTGCCTACATTCTTCCAATTTCTTTTCGACTAAATTTCCGGTGGTTCCGGTACATATCAGTTTGTATCCGATTAATTTTTTCCAATGGTCTTCTACCCATTCGATTAAGTCTTGTTTGCAATTATCGTGTGCCACGATGGCGATTTTCTTTTCTTTATTCATATTCTATTTTTTATCCGAATCTTCCGGTAATATAATTTTGTGTTTCTTCTTTTTCTGGGGCTAAAAACATCTTTTTGGTATCGGTATATTCAATTAATTCCCCGTACATAAAAAATCCTGTTTTGTCGCTGACTCTTGCCGCCTGTTGCATATTATGCGTAACGATGACAATGGTGTATTGCTGTTTCAAAACATGAATCAACTCTTCAATTTTAGCGGTCGAAATAGGGTCTAAAGCCGAAGCCGGTTCGTCCATCAAGAGGATAGACGGAGAAACCGCCAAGGCTCGTGCAATACATAATCGCTGTTGTTGTCCGCCAGAAAGTTCAAAAGCGGATTTATTGAGTTTGTCTTTCACTTCGTCCCAAAGGGCGGCAGCGGTTAATGATTCTTCGACTTTTTCGGCAATGAAAGTTCTGTTCTTTATACCATTTACCTTCAATCCATAAGCCACATTTTCAAAAATACTTTTAGGAAAAGGATTGGGCTTTTGAAAAACCATTCCCACATTTTTCCGCAACACATCGACCTGAGTAGATTTTGAATAGATGTTATTGCCGTCTATTAAACATTCTCCTTTCAATTTTGCACCGGGAATTTCGTCATTCATACGGTTAAACAGCCGTAAAAAAGTGGATTTCCCACACCCCGAAGGACCGATAAGTGCAATGGCGGAATTGGTTTCCATTTTCATACTTACATTTTTGATGGCGTGAAAGGAACCATAATAAAAATTTACATTTTTTGCTTCTATCATTATTTATTTTTTTCAAATCGTTTTTTAATAATTCCTGCTAAAGTATTCATCAACAGTACTATGACTATCAACACCAATGCCGTTCCGTAAGCCATTGGGCGTGCTGCTTCAATATCTGTTCCGCTGGTTGCTAAAACATACAAATGGTAGGGAAGTGCCATCGCCTGGTCAAAAATACTGTGTGGTAATTGGGGTAAAAAGTAAGCAGCTACGGTGAACAATATAGGTGCTGTTTCGCCCGAAACTCTTCCAATGGAAAGAATTAATCCGGTAATGATATTCGGAAAGGCAGCCGGCAATACCACTCTTTTTATGGTCTGTATTTTATTGGCTCCCAATGCAGTGCTTCCTAAGCGATAGGTTTTTGGAACTGCTTTTAAGGCTTCTTCCGTTGTGCGAATGACCACAGGTAGAATTAACAAGCCCAAGGTGAGTGAACCTGCAAGAATGGAATCACCAAAACCTAAAGTATTGACGAATAAAGTCATTCCAAATAAACCGAAAACGATGGAAGGAATACTCGCCAAGTTGTTGGTCATGATGCGGATGAATTTTGTCAACCAATTGTTTTTGGCATATTCTACGGTATAAATGGCGGACATGATTCCCAACGGAAAAGCGAATAAGGTACTTCCGATGATTAGGTAAAATGTGCCGACTATTGCAGGAAAAATTCCTCCTCCGGTCATTCCGTCGGTTGGTGCAGAGAAAATAAATTCCCAACTGATAACACCAATTCCGTTGTAAATTATGAATCCCAATATCCACAACAAAACGCCTAATACCATAAAACCAAGTAGGCGAAATACTGAAAAGGCGATTTGTTCTTTTATTTTTTTAGTTTGTATCATTCTTTTATCATTTTTCGAGAGGAGATAATTTCCGCTACAATACTGATGGTTAAGGTGATAATAAACAGTACTGCACCCAATAGGAATAATGCTTGATAATGTGTACCACCACTTGGAGCTTCGCCCAATTCTGCAGCAATGGTTGCTGGAATTGTTCTTACCGATTCAAACATCGAATGAGGAATTACCGCTGCATTTCCAGTAACCATCAATACTGCCATGGTTTCGCCAATTGCCCGTCCAACGCCTAAAACAACAGCTGCCGCTATACCTGACGAGGCAAAAGGAATGACCACTTTGTAAATCGTTTGCCATTTGTTCGCACCCAAAGCTAAACTGGCATCGCGCATGGCTTTCGGAGTCGTTCGTAGGGCATCTTCTGCTATGGAAATAATGGTGGGCAATGCCATTATGGCTAAAATTAAACTCCCTGTAAATGCCGTTTCTCCCAAATCCAGATTGCCTGTTTTTTGGACAATAGGAGCTAAAACCACCAATCCGAAAAAGCCATATACCACCGAAGGAATACCGGCTAATAATTCAATGGCGGGTTTCAGTAGTTTTCTAATCCGTTCATTGGCGATTTCCGCTAAGTAAATAGCCACGCCAACGCCCAAAGGAATGGCAATGAGAATTGCGATAAAACTTACTAATAGCGTTCCGAATAGTAATGGTAAGATTCCGAAAAGTGGAGCTGGTGTTGCCGTTGGAAGCCATTCTTCTCCTAAAAAATAATCCGACAAACCAATTTTTTCTTGGGTTAATTCTTTAATTCCCTGAACATTTTTTGGAGAATATTTCTGTGGAACATAAGCGATGATGGCAGGATTTGTATTGATGACTTCTCCTAATTTTTCAGGAATTAAAGCATAATCTTCTCCCAATTCATCATCTGTATAGATGGAAAAGATTTCATCAAACCGAAAGACTCGAATTTCTTCATCTCTACCGCCTACTTGTTTCCAATTTTCTATTTTTCCGTCAAAAATGTGCTTTAATTCTTCAGGGGAAAGTTTGTCTATAAGATTTTCCGAATTGACTAATAAAGTATAGCCTTTTTCTACGGTCGAAGATTGAAACAAACCACTTCCTTCTTTGAATAAAAACACGATAATGAGCAGCACCGTTATTCCGGTAACGGTACCGCTCAATTTTAGTAATCCTTCAATTAGTTTATCAATAAATTTCTTCATACTTTGTAAGAAAATTTACTTATTCAAAGTGATATAACCTACTTTTGACACTACTTTCTGTCCCTCAGAAGAAAGGATGAAATCAATAAATGACTTACCTGTTTCATGAAGGTTTGTGTAATAATAGAAGAGCGGTCTAACAATGGGATAGCTTTCATTTTTGACATTTTCAACAGTCGGTTCTATATAGGTTTTGCCATTGTCATAGGATACATGAATATCTTTTACTTTGTTGTTCACATAAGCAAAACCTACATATCCGATAGCCCCTTTGGTTTGGCTAATCGACTGGATGATTCCACCGGTGGCAGGCATACTCAAAATGCCGTTCATGTAATTCTTGTTTTCTAATACGCTTTCTTTGAAAAATTCATAAGTCCCTGAAGACGTTTCTCTTGAATATGGAATGATTTTTAAATCCTCTCCACCGACTTCGTTCCAGTTGGTTATTTCCCCTGTAAAAATTCCTTCCAATTGCTCTCGTGTCAATTTGGACACTTTGTTGTCGGGGTGAACCACTACACTCAGTGCATCGTAAGCAATAATAACTTCATGCACTTCTTTTCCCGATTCTTCCAACTTCAACTTTTCGTCAAATTTTATCTTACGTGAAGATTGTGCGATATCCGTTGTTCCACTGAGCAGTGCCGCAATTCCCACACCACTTCCGCCACCGGTTACAGAAATAGCCGCCTCTGAATGTTTTTTCTGATAAGCTTCCATTTCTTTTTGAGTGAGCGGTAACACGGTATCTGAACCTTTTATAGTTACGGTCTCTTTCTTGTTTGCTGTGTTACAACCAAATGCAATACTGATGATGGATAAACCTAAAATTAATTTTTTCATTTTTTTTACTTTTTTAATTCTTGTGCAAAGAAAGTTAGGCAATGTTTCAACCTAATTTCATTGCGGTTACAATTCTGTTACGATTTAAAATTTATACTGCAATCTCAAGGTGAAAACATTGTCTTTTCTGTCGGAGTCGTAGCCGTTGAGATGGGTAGAAGTTTCATTTTTTACGATTTCGTAATAAGCCGTCATGCGGAAATTGTTGTCGATTTTCCACTGTAATCCCAAACCAAGCGTATTGAAGGCGATATCACCTGCATTAGTACTATTCATTCCAATATCATTTCCTTTTACCTTCGTATTTGGGTTGTACCAATCGTATTTTACAATTGCAGAAACAGGTAGCGAACCGAAGTCTTGTACCAACATGACATAACCGCCCTGAAAATTTCGGATATACACATCACTCGTTGGAAGTACCGATGCGTTGGGACTTTTACTGTCGTTTATTCCTCCGGGTTGCGTTCCAAACAAGGATTCCGAAGTGAGTTTTGTTAGCCCTATTTTACTTAAAATAGCGAGTTGAAAATCCAATCCAAAATATTCTCTTTTGGCAAATTTCCCAATATTGGTTTCGTCTGAATTTAAGAAAAAGCTATTACCATCATTTTGATAAACATTTTTAGAACCTTGATAAACGCCTCCGTTATAGTAGGAAATTCCACCGCCTATTTTTAGGTAATCTTTTATGGTCTGATTAACAGCCAAATGTCCGATGAAGTCCTTTCGGCTGTCGATTTCCATCTTTATTCCGTTACCGGCAAAGAATCCTACATCCAATGTCAAGATACTCCAAGGTGATGTTTTGGGTGCTTGCAAAGTGATTTTTGCACCCAAATCCCGTTCTTCGGGAAATAATGTTTGAAAAACTGTGGAACGTTCAGTAGATTCTCGTTGTGAGGAAGAATAGGAGATTTCATAACCAAACGGACGGTCAAAAACACCCATCGTTGTGGAAATAGAATTGAACCAAGGTTCGGTTAATTTCAAATAAGCGTCTTTCACACTCAAGCCCTTCTCCGTAATGTCTAATTGAAAGACTCCCGAACCGATTCCTTGCGTATAAGCCATTTTTATTCTTCCCCGTCTGATTCCAATTCGGCTAAAACGTCTTGTTTTATCTTCGTTAGAACTACCCACTTTAAGTGATGCATCTTTCTCTCCATATTGGAATTGGGTTTGAATGTATCTGCTTATTTTTAGGTTTTTGAGCCCTTTTAATTCCTCCTCAAATTCTGTAATTTTCTGGGCTAATTCCGAATCACTTGGTGGCGGCTCTTTTTGAATTGTATTTTGTTGAGCTAACAATGTGTTGCCTATTATCAAGCAACTTGCAAAAACTAAAATTTTCTTCATTTCTTATGCTTTTAAAATTTACTGCAAAAGTACTGTTGCAGTATTTCAAAAGCATTTCGAGGAAATTACAAAGTGGTTAAGTTTTGATAGGGATTTCTGATATGAGAGTGGTGAAAATTTTAGAGGTGTAATTTTGCCATTGGCTACAACGGTCTCGGCTATGCGTAGTGCGGGATTTCAAGGTATTTATCTTTCAATTTAGCACTTAGTTTATTAAATGTAATTACTTTTATATCAGCAATTTCGCCCGCATTACGTATAGCCAATGTTGGGCAATCGTACTTTTTTTCGTCCGTCTGTTAGCGTTGGCATTTCATTCAATCTCAATTTTATCAATCTCCTTCATCAACCTATCCGTTTCACTTAGTGCGACAATAATTTTTTGATAATGCAAAATATCGTCAAACTCCAATTGACGTCCTCTACGGTCTTTTAGCCACTTTTGAGCGGGTTGATAACCACCAATGTAAAACTCCCAAGCGACTAATGGCACGTTGTCAAAATATTGCTCATCATTGATGTAAACTTTGCCGTGAGTTTCGTTATCTGCAACATAACCAGGACTTCCTTTTGTGATTTTACGGCTGACGACATTATCTCCGTCTATTGGATATTGCGTTATGTATTGCTCAACTGTTGGACTTTCCAATAAATGAATTTGGCGTATTTCTCCGCCCAAATTCACCAATTGCCAAAATGTGTCTTGGTCTTTTGGATAAGGAACTCTCGGAAAATCAATTTTTAAAAACTCTTTGTATTTCTCTCGGTAAGTAAGCGAATGTAAAACGGCATAAATGTAATCTAAAATATCAATTGGGGCAAAAGTATTTTCAGTGATTTCTTTCTCGTTGGTGAAAGTTAAACCCAGATTCTCTGCAATTTGATTTACAATTTCAAGGTTTAAATTTGGTTTTCGTCCATGTACTGAGCTTGCCGAAGTATCTGATTGTTCAATAGTTTGTTGGATAGCCTGCCCTGAGCCTGCCGAAGAGTTGGTTTCTGGGTATAGATAAAGAGGGAAGTTATATGTATGATTTGTGATTAAATCTCTATTTGAAATAGTTTTATTTAACAATACTTCTACACCTTTCTGTTTTGATTGTCTGACTATATTTAAGCCAATATTTTCAAATAAATAGTTAGACATTAAATTAAAGCGTGCTCGTTGAAGAATATTGTTGTCAAATACTGTAAATCGTAAATCAAACGGTCTGTAATTAAACTTAATAGGTTCTAACTTGAATTTTTCTCGTAATTCATCTTTTGTGAAATCAACAAGTTCAGAATCTTTCCCTGTAGCAATTCCCATAGAGTTTTCAATAAATAAATTCCTTAAGTTAATCCCATTATTAAAGTTCTTCAACAAATCTAAATCCTTATCTACAAAGAAATAATATGGTTTTTCAGATTTAAGAACATTCCAATGTATTTTGTTGAAATCGTTTTTATTAAGAAAATCATATTTAAAATCTCGTTTCCCATATAAATCAAAATGAAATATTTTACCTAATTCATTTGATTTTTTCTTTCCTATTTTTAGGAATATGTTAATCGAAACACCTTGCATTATATCAAACACATTTTGGTCAGGGCTACCATCAGGGCAAACTTCTTTTTTTCGAGCGTTTCCGTGTAAATCCAAGATGTAAATTTTATCAAAAGTCTCTAAAAGATTTTTACGCATTTGACGATGAATAATTCCATCAATAAAGCTATTATTTGAAATATAAGCTAAAACGCCACTTCCATTTTTGTCAATATAATGTTGACCGTAGCGTATAAACTTGATATAATCATCAGAAAGAGGTTGTATGTTTCTTTCGTTTAAATCTTTCTTATAATCAGATGTTAGTTTTTCAATCCATTCACTTTTATTACTGCTGCTTACGCTATAAGGAGGATTTCCAATTACACACATTACTGGTGTATCTCTTTTGATGTGGTTGGCTTCGTTGGCTTCTGTGCTTAACCAATTCGCAAATAAAGTTCCTGTGTCTTGGTGATGTTCTTCTAAACTGTTGGTTAGATAAACTCTAAATCGTTGGTTGGTGGTTGGCTTGTAGCCTGTTTCGGTCAAAAGTAAATCCAATTTCAGGTGTGCCATTGCATAACTCGCCATTAGCAACTCAAAACCGTTTAAACGAGGTAATAAATGCGTTTCTACATAATTGCTCCAAATGCCTTGTTGTCCTTCAAATTTTTTATGGATATGTTTTACCACTTCTGCCAAAAAAGTTCCTGTTCCTGTGGCTGGGTCAAGAATTTGTACTTTGTGTACTTCTTGCTCCATTTGTTTGTAACCTGTTGCCGAACGTTTATCTGCGGTTTGGGTGTTTACTTTTATGGTTGTTTTGCTCGTGTCGGCAAGTCCTTGCGGTAAATCAAATTCCGTTTTCAAAATGTCGTCAACTGCACGAACAATAAAGTTTACAACAGGAGCAGGTGTGTACCAAACGCCTCGTGCTTTCCGTAGTTTCGGGTCGTATTCTGCCAAGAAGGTTTCATAAAAATGGATAATTGGGTCTTCCATTTTTGTGGTTTTTCCGTAGTTTTTAAGAATTTCTTCTACGTTACAGGCTAAGAATATTTCTGCAAGATTTTCCACAATCCATTTAATGCGGTCGTCAATATCTGGTCCGGCAATGTAACCGAATAGTTTTCTTAAAAACGGATTTGATTTTGGAATCAGTTCGGCTGCTTCTTGTCTGCTAAATGTTTTCAAAGTTGAGTCGTGCAATCGTGCTGCAAACATTCCATACGCAATGGTTTGAGCATACACATCAGCAAATCCTTTAGGAGTAATATCGTGAATTAAAATCTCCTTGAAAGCTTGTTTTTGTTCGCGAAGCGTACTGTTTTGATAATTTTCTTCAT
>CAZXLH010000043.1:0-16612 GCA_964641455.1 uncultured Eubacteriales bacterium
GTTTTCAGCGCACTCAATCATTTTTCCTTGTTATCAATACAACCGTCTCAACGTGCGGTGTCATTGGAAACATATCCAGAGGCTGGCACTTAACTGCCTTCCATCCTCGGCCTCTGAGGAAAATCAAATCCCGGGCGAGAGTAGCAGGGTTACATGATACATACACAATAGTTCTGGGGTTCAGGTTCACAACAGCGGTAAGAGCACCTTTTTCAGCTCCGCCCCTTGGCGGATCAAGTATCACAACATCAGGCTTGGGATACTTGTAGGGCAGCCCAGGGAGCACCCTTTCGGCTCTTCCGGCTTGGAAACAGACATTTTCAATTCCGTTATCTCTTGCATTTCTCCAGGCGTCACGTATAGCAGCGTCAACATCCTCAACGCCAACAACGAAAGACGCCTGAAGCGCAGCAAACAAAGTTATAGTGCCAATACCACAGTAGATGTCGTATACCACATCACCGGAATCAATTTTGGCCCAGGAAAGGGCAGTTCTATAAAGATTCACTGCTTGATCTGAGTTTACCTGGTAAAAGGACCGCGGAGAAATCCTAAACTTAAGCCGTCCAAGATCGCTTCCGGGTTCCCCTGAACCCAGTACATCCTGAATGTACATTCGGCCTGCCAACAAGCGGTCTTTGCTACCCATTACCATATTGGTACGCTTGGTGTTAACGTTTAAGACTACACTTTTGAGGTTATCTACCGATTCCAGAAGTTCCGTAGCCATAGCCCTGGCTTTCGGAAGCCGGTTCACATTAGATACCAGAACCGCCATACATTCGCCGGTACCCGGAGCCACCCTGGCAAAAAGATGACGTATCTGGCCTCTGCCTGTCTTCTCATCATAAACCCTGTATTTCAGCTTTCTTACCTGTTCCAAAAGACTTTTTACCACATTTCTCGCAAGCGGGTGTTCCAAAAGACAATTATCTGATGGGACAACATCATGTGTGTAAGGCTCATAAAACCCTGCAACAATCTTCCCTCTCTGAATAGCAAGAGGTACTTCCACCTTGTTTCGGTACCCTAGCACTTTGGGCGAAGCAATACACGGCAAAACTTCACAGTCAGAAATCCTGGCTACACGCCAGAACGTCTCTTTCACAATCTGAGTTTTCCATTTAAGCTGAACGCTGTAATCAATGTGCTGCCAAGCACATCCTCCACAGTTAGACGCCACCTTACACGGTGCATCAACCCGGCCGTCACCGTACTCCAAAAATGTCTCAAGGCGCCCACGGACGAATCTTTTCTTCCGTTCGACTATAGAACACTCAACCAGGTCACCGGGCAATGTTCCCGGAACAAAGACAACAAGGCCCTCATCGGGCCCTGATAATGCTTTGCCTACTCCCTCTCCTCTGTGATTAAGGCCTGTAACTTGAACTCTGTATTTCCCGCTCATACTAGTGTGATTCGCGATCTCCCTCTGGCCGTAAATCTTCTCCGATTACTATTATTTCAGGCTGCAGAACAACCCCGAAATTTTCATATACTTTCTTTTTTATAATCTCCATAAGAGTGAGAACATCCTTTGCTGTGGCACCGCCATGATTCACAATAAACCCGGCATGCTTAGGCGATACCATAGCGCCTCCATACGAAAAACCTTTCAGGCCCAATTGCTCAATCATGGGCCCTACGAACCTGCCTGTAGGCCTCCTAAACGCACTTCCGGCAGAAGGAACGTCCAATGGTTGTTTCTGTTCCCGTTGTTTAAGATGTTCCATCATTACACGCTGAATTCTGTCCCGGTCACCGGATTCGAGAAGCATTTCAACAGTAAGAATCAGCAAATCGCCCCTTGACAAAAACAACGAATTCCTGTAGGAAAACCCCACTTCATCATGGGAGAACCACTCTGTCTCTCCATTAATTGTAGCCACTTCCACCCTATCAACCAGAGAGCCAATATCTCCCCCATAAGCCCCTGCATTCATGGTAACGGCTCCGCCCATACTTCCGGGAATTCCGACTGCAAACTCCAAGCCTGATAACTCGTAATCAACACTTGCCCTCACAATTGTTGGCAAAAGGGTGCCTGAACTAATCATCAAACCTTTAGAACCATTGCGTTCAACCCCGGAAAAACCCGAAGCCATGCGCATTATGCAGCCCCTGACTCCTCCATCTCTAACCAACAAGTTAGTCCCGTTTCCGATTACGTGACAAGGTACTTCAAGTTTTCTGCACATTAACCAAGCTTTGATTGCGTCGTCACGGGTACCCGGTATAATGAGGAGGTCACATGGCCCACCAATCCTAAAGGACGTATGTTTTGACATTGGTTCGGAGAAAAGAACCTGGGAGTTTGACAATGAAGACGCAATTTCTTCATAAACCGCCCTGGAATCACCACTTTCACCACCCATGGCCGTTCCTCCTCTCTTAACAATAGATTATGCTCTTTCATCACGATAGTAGTTTGTCCTTCAGTATTATGTTGACCTTTGCAGGGTTAGCTTTCCCCTTGGTATGTTTCATAACCTGTCCCACCAAAAATCCAATAGCTTTGTGTTTCCCCGCTTTTATTTCTTCGACTACTGAAGGATTGTTATCAATAACCTCATCTACAATCCTGGTAAGGCTCTCTTCATCAGAAATTTGCTCCAAACCACGCTCTTTTACTATTGTACGCGGATCTTTCCCGGTCTCAATCATGAGCACCAAAATATCTTTGGCTATTTTACCGCTAATAACTCCCTTTTCAATAAGCTTGAGCATTGATACAAGATATTCAGGACTAAGGGGTATGTTTTCATACGACATACCTTCAGCTTTCATGTACCCAAGAAGTTCAACCATAATCCAGTTCGATGCAGTTTTAGGTTCGGAACCAAGGGAAACACATTTGTCAAAGAACTGTGAAAGCGTCGGGTCAGCAGTAAGCACCCCTGCATCGTACTCGGGCAGTCCAAGTTCATCAACATAATAAGACACAATCTCATCAGGAAGCCTTGGCATTTCCTTTTCTACTTCCCCAATAAACTCGTGAGTGAGTTCTAATACAGGCAAATCAGGATCGGGAAAATACCTGTAATCGTCACTGGTTTCTTTGGTACGCAAAACCTTGGTGGCCTGGCCTGCTTCATCCCAGTGCCTGGTTTCTCTGATGATTTCTCCACCCTGCTCGAGCACGGCTTTTTGCCTTTCAAACTCATACTCAAGGGCTCGAACCACTGCTCTGAACGAACTTAGGTTCTTCATTTCGCAAGGGGTTCCGGGAACCTGATCTCCCCTGGGCCTGACGGAAATGTTACAATCAACTCTCATTGACCCTTCTTCCATTTTTACATCAGAAACCCCGGCGAACTTCAGCATCCTTTGAAGTTTCTCCAAGTACTGCCTGGCTTCATCCGGCGACGCAATATCAGGTTCAGACACGATTTCTATGAGCGGCACTCCTGATCTGTTAAAATCCACAAGTGAATATTCAGCAGTAATGATCTCGTCTCCGGCATGGAGAGACTTCCCGGCATCTTCTTCAATATGAACCCGGTTGATTCTTATTTTCTTGGCCGGATTATCTATCTCAATATATCCATGTTGTGCAATGGGTTTGTAAAACTGTGTCACCTGGTATCCTTTTGGAAGGTCAGGGTAAAAATAGTTTTTGCGATCAAAACGGCTCGAAAGGTTAATAGAGCAATTAAGCGCCATAGCCGCTCTCGTAGCCAGCCTCACTGCCTCCATATTCGGCTGGGGCAAAGACCCCGGCAAACCAATACAAACAGGACATATGTTAGTGTTGGGTGGATCTCCGAACCGGGATGAACACCGGCAAAACATCTTTGTATCCGTCAATAGCTCCACATGAACTTCCAATCCAATCATCATTTCATATCGATCAGTCAACCAACTCACCCTCCCTGATGGGGCTAATGTTACGTCTCATAGCAATAACTTCTTGGCGAATCTTTGCCCCGGTTTCGTGTTCCAGGGAATGGCCCAACCTAAGCACTGTTTGCTCATCAAAAGGCTTGCCAATTATCTGCAAACCACAAGGAAGGCTGGAACCGCCGGAATAAACAAGCCCCATAGGCATTGAAAGTGCGCACAGCCCTGCCATATTAACAGGAATCGTCAAAAGATCTCCCAGATACATAGTCAAAGGATCTTTAATCTTCTCCCCTATCTTAAATGCTACATCCGGTGCAGCCGGGGAAACAATTACGTCAAAATCATCAAAAACCTTTTCAAAATCGCGCTTTACAAGGGTACGAACCTTAGCGGCTCTTACATAATATGCTTCTTTGTGTCCTGCGCCCAATGCATAAGTGCCAAGAATTATCCGCTTGATCACTTCTTTGCCCAGTCCCTCTCCCCGTGACCGGGTATAAAGATCATCTAAAGCCTCTGCATGCGCTCTTCGGCCAAACCTTACGCCATCAAACTTAGATAAATTAGAAGAAGCCTCACACGCTGCTATTATATAGTAAGCATCCAGCGCATACCGTAAAGATGGTATACTAATTTCTTCAATAATAATACCCATATTCTCCATGGCCTTGAGAGTTTTTTCAAATCGCTCTCTCACTGCCCCGCAAATCCCTTCCAGCAATTGCCTGGGAACACCTGCTTTAATCCCCTTGACACTGCCTTGAAGCCCCTTAATATATGACATCGCTTCTCTCTTTGAAGATGTAGGGTCATTAGGGTCATGTCCGGCAATGGCTTCCAAGGCCAGTGCACAGTCCCAAACAGTCTGGCCTAAGGGCCCGGCAGAATCCAAAGATGAAGCGTAAGCCGTAACCCCAAACCGTGATACAAGGCCGTAACTGGGTTTTAATCCGCATATTCCCGTAAAACTTGCAGGCTGCCTAATTGAACCGCCTGTATCTGTTCCCAACGCCAGGGGAGCCATTCCTCCGGCAACTGCCACAGCTGAACCGCCACTGGAACCTCCCGGAACTCTCTCGAGATCCCATGGGTTTCTGGTTACTCCAAAAGCTGATGTTTCCGTTGAAGACCCCATGGCAAATTCGTCCATATTGGTTTTTCCCAGAAAAACCCCACCCTGTTCCCTAAGCTGCTTAACAATCGTAGCATCGTAAGGCGAAATCCAATTTTCAAGCATCTTGGAACCGCAAGTGCACACAGCTCCTTTTATACATATGTTGTCCTTCACTGCAATAGGCAACCCTTTTAGAAGGCCAGGGTCTTCTTGCTTCCTGATCATAGAATCAACCCTAGATGCACCGGCACGAGCCATTGGCTCTAAAACCTGGATAAACGCATTAACGTGAGGTTCTATCTCTTCTATTCTTTTAAGATAACTTTCCAATACTTCGGTAGCGGAAACTTCTCCCAAGGAGACGTGTTTCAAAATATCTCTTGCAGTCATTTCCCATATTTCCACAGCCCAGACACCTCTTTTATCTAAACACCTTGAGATTCTCTCGGTACTTTGAAATACCCTTCATGAATTGAAACAGCGCTTTCCATGACAACTTCCCGGCAAAGACTTTCATGTGGAATATCTTCAGCCAAGCGAATGCTGTCTACATCTCCTAATGTAAAAGTAGGAGGAACACTCTCTACACGAGCTTCAAACAGTCTGTTCATATGCTCCAAGACAGATTTCAGTTCATTGGCAACGCGCTTTTGATCATCTCCGGATAAATCAATTCTTGCAAGGTAAGCTGTTTGCTTAACGTCAATTTCCATCTGATGAGCCCCTTTCATGAGCCAACTCCAAAAACTCTTGTTCTGTCATTATGCGAACTCCCAGTGTCCTGGCCTTTTGCAGTTTGGAGCCAGGAGAGCTCCCAACTATCAAGGCATATGTGTTACGTGACACCGAAGAAGAAACTTTTCCGCCCAAATGCACTATACGCTCCTGAACTTCATGACGAGTCATACTGTTTAAGGTTCCGGTTACAACAAAGGCCTTGCCTGAAAGAGGCCCTTCTTTAACATCATAAATTTGCCTTGAAACAGCCGCCTGAACCCCTGCCTTTTTGAGTTTGCGTACTACTTGTTTCATTGAATCTGTGCGGGTAAAAGCCACGATTGACCTGGCAGTCTCAGGCCCGACTTCCCTAATCGTCATAAGTTCCTCTTCTGTAGCGTTCATGATCTCATCCAGAGTCGGAAACTGCCTGCTAATGAGCCCTGCGGTACGTAAACCTACGTTTCTTATTCCAAAAGCATACACAAGCCTGTCAAGAGGCCTGGTTTTCGATGCCTCTATACTTTTCATAAGATTCTCTGAAGACTTCTGCCCAAGCCCCGGAAGTTTAGCCACTTCTTCTGGTTTGAGCATGTATATGTCACCGGCATCTTCTACTAACCCCGATTGTAAGAGCAATTCGATAAGAGCCGGGCCGAGTCCTCTTATGTCCATAGCATCTCTTGAGCAAAAATGGATGAGCGCTTGCTTCAGTTGGGCAGGGCAGGCCATATCTGTACACCTGTAGGCAACTTCTCCCGGTAACTTAACAACCTGAGAACCACACGCCGGGCATGTTACAGGCATGGAAAACTCTTTCTCATGGCCTGTTCGCTTCTCTTTTATGACAGATACTACCTCCGGTATTACCTCTCCGGCTTTTTGAAGAATCACAGTATCTCCTATTCGTATATCCTTTTCTCTGATAAAAGCTTCATTATGCAAAGTCGCGCGGGAAACAACGGAACCGGAAATCCTTACAGGTTCCAGTGTAGCTATGGGAGTGATTACACCTGTGCGTCCCACTTGGACTATAATGTCTTTCACCTTTGTCTCAATTTGCTCCGGTGGAAACTTGTAAGCTATTTGAGATCTTGGAGAATGGCCTGTTGCTCCCAGCAAACGGCCGACTGTGCGATTTTCAAGTTTGACGACAATACCGTCAATATCATAAGAAAGGGCATTTCTCTCTTCCTTCCAGCGAGAAAGCACCTCAATAACCTCATCTATAGATCGGCAATAGTCATAAGCAGGTATGGGAAAACCAACATCTTTAAGAATCTCAAGACATTGAGCCTCGCTATCAGGTATCTCTGTATGGGCGCCCCTAATATTCCGAATTTCATAGAACAAAGCTCTTAACGGCCTGGAAGCGGTAACCCTGGGATCAAGCTGCCTCAAAGAACCGGCGGCAGCATTGCGAGGGTTGGCAAAAACAGCAAGCCCGCTTTCCTCCCTGAGTTCATTGAGCTTCTTGAAATCCTCTTTTGGCAGGTAAACTTCTCCCCGCACCTCAAGGTATTCCGGCGTCTTCCAGGTGGTTTTCCGCAATACCAAAGGAACTGCCTCAATGGTTTTTACGTTAAGAGTCACATCCTCGCCGGAAACTCCGTCTCCACGGGTGAGAGCCATGGCAAATTTCCCGTCTTGATAACGCAAAATCACTGAAAGCCCGTCTATTTTGGGTTCCACCACATAGTCAAGTTGAGCCACACCTGAAAGTTCTTTAGCCCTTTTGTCAAACAAACGTAATTCTTGTTCAGTAAAAGCATTTGAAAGACTAAGCACTGCCTGGGTATGAGATACAGGCCTAAACGCAGAAGACACCTGCCCTCCTACGCGTTGGGTAGGCGAATCAGGGGTAATAAATTCGGGATATTGCCCTTCGAGTTGTTGAAGTTCCTGAAATAGCTTGTCGAACTCAAAGTCACTTATCTTTGGATCATCAAGCACATAGTAATAATACTGATGTTCGAATATGAGTTTTCTGAGTTCCGAAATCTTCTCACTAACCTGGGCCCTGTCAAGGCCGTCTAAATCGCCCATATTCCTCCCCCTAAAATTGATCCCAATCCAAAGTTTGTACCTCAATAAGTTCGTCAGGAATATCCTTAATAAACCTGGAAATACCGGTCAAGTTCGTTCCATAGTAAGTTTCTCTGTAAGCTGCCAAAGTAAGATATAAAAGTTCCCTTGCCCGGGTCATACCTACATAGCACAACCGGCGCTCCTCTTCTATCTGGTTTTCATCCCCAATAGACCTGATATGGGGAAGAAGCCCCTCTTCCATACCCACCATAAACACTACATCAAACTCAAGCCCCTTGGCTGCATGAAGAGACATCATTACACATGTATCCTCATCTTCGTCGTACGCATCTTGATCGCTTGCAAGCGCCTGGTTTTCAAGATAGTCATAAAGGGTTTCTCCTTGAGATGCTGACATTCTCATGGAAATCAGGAGTTCTTGCAGATTCTCAATCCTTGCCTGGCCTTCTTTGGAATCTTTGGCTAACAGATATTGCTTATACCCTGTATGTTCGAGAATATGATTCATAATTTCATGGGTTGGTATACTCTCTGTATCTGATACATCTTTGAGAATGGTTCCAAGTTCTATGGCAGATTTCTTTCCCGGCCTGGTTAGCCGGGGAATCTTGGTTGCCTCACATAACGCATCAATAATGCTCAAATCGTTTTGCTCTGCATAAGCTATTATCCGCCGCAAGCTGGCAGGGCCAAGGCTCCTGGGAGGTTCGTTAATTACTCTTTCCAGGGCAATATAGTCCTTAGGATAGGCAATAAGCCGAAGGTAACTAATGGCGTCCTTAACTTCCTTTCTCTCATAGAACCTGAGGCCGCCTACAATCGTAAAGGGTATACCGGCCCGCATAAACGCGTCTTCAAAACTCCTTGACTGAGCGTGTGTACGATAAAGCACTGCAATAGATCCAAGGGGCCTGGTAGCAGACAGGCGAAGTATTTCCTCAGCGACAAACCGGGCTTCTTCATCTTGGTTTCGGCTAATCGACACCAATATTGGAGACCCGCCTCTCTTAGAGGTCCATAACCGCTTGTCTTTTCTAAAACAGTTCTTTGATACAACATGATAAGCTCCGTCCAGAATTACTTGCGTTGAGCGATAATTCTCTTCTAGTTTGACTATTTTACATGAAGGATAGTCCTTCTCGAAATCCAGGATATTTCGAAGATCGGCCCCGCGGAAATTATAGATGCTCTGATCGTCATCGCCTACCACAGCCAAATTCTTGTGGGAAGCGGCGAGAATCTTAGTCAATTCATACTGAGCCCTGTTAGTATCCTGATACTCATCTACAAGTATGTACTGAAACTTCTCCTGGTATTTCTCACGTATTTGCTTATTGCTGTTGAGCAGCAAAACAGTGTTCATAATCAAATCGTCAAAGTCCATTCCATTTAGTTCTTCAAGCTTCTTCTGGTATAACACATATGCTTGAGCCACTTTGGCTTCATAGAATGACCCGGCTTTTTCGGCCAGCGCCGCCGGATCCCACAATTTGTCCTTGGCGCTTGAAATGCTTCTTAGGATACCCGAAGGAGTGTATTGTTTTTCAGATAAGTTCATTTCCTTAAGAACCTGCCGCATTATGCGTGCCTGGTCCTTAGGATCCATTATTGAAAACCGGCTTGGCTTGCCGATTGCCGGGTATTCAGTGCGCAAAATTCTCAGACAGGTTGCATGGAAGGTCATAGCCCAAACGCCGTCTGCCCTATCCCCCAAAATCGACTCAATACGGCTCTTAAGTTCAGTTGCCGCCTTATTTGTAAACGTAATTGCCAAAATTGACCACGGCTTTACCCCTTGAGATATCAAGTACGCCACACGCCGGGTCAAAACAGTGGTTTTCCCGCTGCCTGCCCCTGCAAGTATAAGAAGCGGCCCATTCATATAGGTAACCGCTTGTCTTTGTGGTTCGTTAAGCCCTTTGAGAATCTCTCGTGAATCTATATATTGTAAGTTTGCTTTTACCAAAATTAACACATCCATTAGGAATACTGGAACATCTAGATTATACCGAATTTGATCTCTACAGGGCAAAATTTGAAAACAACCTGTTTGAAGGAACTGCAGCTATCGACGTAGAATGGTTACACTTAGAGTTATACTCAGTGTAAGATGGAAAAACATATTTCAGGAGGAGTGCCTTTGCGAAGGAATCTTCCGGCAACAATCCAAAGCGACGGCACAATATTACTGGAAGTTGATAACCCTTATTATGAAAATGCACGTGACGTAATTATGCGTTTTTCAGATTTGGTCAAGAGCCCTGAATATGTGCATACTTATCGTTTGTCAGTATTGTCGCTATGGAACGCCGCTTCATGCGGGCTTACTCCCGACGAAGTAATCGAAGGGTTAGATCGTTACTCCAGATATCCGTTGCCTGAAAATATCATAGTGTATATCAGAGATACCATGGACAAATTCGGTATCCTCAAACTCACACGCCAAAACGAATCCTTTGTCCTGAGTTCTTCCGATAGCTTTATCATGGAAGAAATCAAATTGTCAGTCAAAATGGCTCCATACATTCAAGAAACCATGGGAGAAAACTCGGTAATTATTAAACCTCACTCACGGGGCCTTGTGAAACAAATTCTCATAAAAATGGGCTATCCGTGTGAGGATCTGGCAGGATACACCGTCGGAGATCCTCTGGACATATCTCTTCGCAACAAGACTCTTGAAGGTAAACCCTTCAGCCTTAGGCCGTATCAAAAAGCTGCAAGAGATGCATTTTGGGCAGGCGGGAGCATCAGGGGAGGAAGCGGAGTAGTGGTACTTCCCTGTGGAGCGGGCAAAACCATTGTAGGGCTTGGGGCCATGGAACTCATAGGCTCACAAACTTTGATTCTCACAACCAACGTTGTAGCGCTCAGGCAATGGATAAACGAAATTATTGACAAATCGAATTTGACCGAAGACATGGTAAAAGAATACAGCGGCGAAAAGAAGGAAGTAGGCCCTGTAACGGTTACCACATACCAGATTCTTACCTACAGAAAACGAGGTACCAAAAAAGAAGTATACCCGCATTTCTCGTTATTCAACCAAAGAAATTGGGGCCTCATAATCTATGACGAAGTACATCTTCTGCCTGCGCCAGTTTTCAGAATCACTGCTGATCTTCAAGCCAGAAGAAGGTTAGGGCTTACAGCCACTCTGGTTAGGGAAGACGGCCGCGAGGACGACGTATTCAGCCTTATCGGCCCTAAGAAATTCGATAAGCCATGGAAAGAGTTGGAAGAGCAAAACTGGATTGCCGCCGCTAATTGTCATGAAATTCGGGTTGGGTTCACTCAGGAAAACCGCCTTGAATATCATATAACCGGTGAAAGGGATAAATACAGAGTTGCAGCAACTAACCCTGCAAAGTACCCGTTAGTCGAAGCAATTGTTAACCTACATGCAGATGACCAGATCTTAGTGTTGGGGCAATACATAGATCAGCTTGAGTATATCTCAAAACTCCTCGATGCGCCCATGATTTACGGACAAACACCTAACAACGTGCGCGAAGAACTATATGGCCAATTCAGAGACGGGAAAATCAAGGTTCTTGTGGTTTCTAAAGTAGCAAACTTCGCCATAGACCTTCCTGATGCCAATGTGGCAATACAAGTATCAGGCACTTTTGGTTCCCGTCAAGAAGAAGCACAGCGCCTCGGTAGGATCCTTCGCCCGAAACCCCAAGGAGAAAGTGCGGTGTTTTATACGCTGGTTACCCGCAACACAAAAGACCAGGAGTTTTCACAAAAAAGGCAATTGTTTTTGACGGAACAAGGATATAGATATACGATTTGGGAAAGTCAGAGTTTTCTTAGCAAAATAAAGAAGGAGAAATAGCCGATGAAACTTAAAGACGCTCTTGAGGCACTTCCAATAGAACGTCTTAATTCAATAGCCTATTTCTATGGCATTACTTTAGAGCCTGATTCCGATATAAAGGAAGAAGACTTTCAATCTGAACTGTCTGCCCTTGTTTCTGCCCATCTTCTAATTCCTGCCAATGCACTTGTAGCCATGAATGGCCTCAACGAAGAAGAAATGCTGGCGCTACGTATGATAACCCTTGCCGCCGGAGGAACCGGCGTAATCGTCGAGCAATGCCACCAAAAGCTTAACCAGCTCTCGCGCAAGTGGCGTCGAAATGGGTTCAAAGTAATAGAAGCGCTGATAGCCAGAGGGTTGGTATTCACACGGAGGGAAGCCTACAGGCAAGTATACTTTGTACCCGCAGATTTGCGTAAAGTGCTTACAGGCTTTTTCCTAACGGATATTTTTCAGGATGCCAGTATCGACCCAAGTAAATTCTCTCCAAGATATAAATCAGACTTTGCAGCACCCCTAAGGCATATATGTTTGCTGTTATCATATATACGCAAAAATGAAGTGCGGGTTACTCAAGCCGGTACAATGTTCAAAAAGTCTCAACATGAACTGGCAGTTATATTAGAAGAAGACGACACAGACTTAAGTGAAACTTTCTTCCCGGTAAGGTATCCACCACGGCTTGCGTTTTTGCTATACTTTGCAAAATCCAACAGCCTATGCGATGAAAGAAATAATGTGCTCAAACTTGGCCCTGAAGCCGAAACGTGGCTCAAGGGCCCTTACTCCCAGTGGCGCAAGGGCCTTTATGAGTACTGGAAGCAAACTTTCATGTCCCAGGATTCAGACTTGCATACTTTGTTTTGGATAATTATGAACACTCCTCCTGATACAGTTGTTTCTATATCCAATCTTCTTGATCAAATGGATGCTCTCTCAACCAGCCATTCTTCTCATGGGTTGACTCTTCGCGTAGAAAGAAACTTAGTGGATATTCTGGAATACCTGGGGGCTTTGGAAGTTTGCCACGTGAGAAACGATTTGCTGATTAAAGTTACACCAATGGGCAGGGCCCTTCTTGACTACGCCCCTTGGCCTGAAGAAAACTTTGACACTGATATCTATGTCCAACCTAACTTCGAAGCACTGGTGCCTTGCACTATTGAACCAAGGATCCTTTGGACCATAGATACTTTTGCCGAAATCATTAAAGTCGATCAAATGATGGTCTACAAGTTATCCAAAAATTCGGTGTACCGTGCGCTTTTACATGGCCATACTCCTCAAACCATAGAACAATTCCTTGAAGAACATTCAAAAAGCCCATTGCCTCAAAATGTAGCCTATTCAATAGCACACTGGGGAACATCATAC
Organism: uncultured Eubacteriales bacterium; assembly: GCA_964641455.1. Taxonomy (GTDB): domain Bacteria; phylum Bacillota; class Sulfobacillia; order Fermentithermobacillales; family Fermentithermobacillaceae; genus DTU015. The sequence goes on from CAZXLH010000043.1 coordinate 12,924, forward strand.
GGCCGCATTGAATTTGAAGACGTTATACTTCTAAAATGCGATTCTGAGGAACTGGCCAACGAGCTCATGTTATCGCCAAAGATCAAACCCTACCTAAGAAAACAAGTTGGCCCTCGCTACTTGGTCATAGAAAGAGATTCTTACCAGGCACTGGTTACGGCACTTTCAGACGAAGGATATATGCCCAAGGTAAAAACCATTCCACGCCTTGTGACGGAATCTGCAGGCCAGACGTAAACAATCAGTCTTCTCGCAAAGGCCTGGCAACAGGCTTATACTTGCCTACCTCTCTCAAGCCAATATCATAGTTCCTAAGCCAGGCGAAAGACAAAGCGAAACCTCCCAGGGCAAAAACCCACGCCCATACGGAAGCATTGCCCAGCATTTTCCCTAAAAACCAACCTCCCGCGTACCCGGCGCCTGCAGACAACAATGGAAGCCCGTAGACAAGGAATGATACTCGCAAATAATCTACATCTTGCAACTCCAACTCAACAAGATCACCTGGTTTTGGATCTCCTGTCTTTACAGCTTCTATAATCATTGAATCGCCGCCAAACGACAGGTGGCCACCGCAACGGCCACAACCGCTGCATGCAGCTTTTCTCTTAACATTGACTGTTATTGAATTTCCCTTGACTGAAACCACAGTGCCTATTTCTTTCAATTGTTTTCCCCCATGTAACAAGCCTAAAGCCAGCACACTAGAACAAAATCTTATGCCGCTTCCAGCTTACATTAAGGACAAGCCCAATACAAAACGCATTTACCACCGATGCAGTTCCACCATAGCTCAAAAACGGAAGAGGTATGCCGGTAACAGGCATAATGCCCATTGTCATGCCTATATTTACAACGCTTTGAAACAGGAACATAGCCGTGACTCCCCCTGCAATCAACGTCCCCTCTTTGTCGGCAGAATTGAATGCTGCAAATAAGCAGCGGCATAGAATGAGTACATATACTCCAAGCACTGCCATGGTTCCCGCAAAGCCTAATTCTTCCCCAACCACTGAAAAAATGAAGTCTGTTTGCTGATGAGGTATGAAATCCAACCTGTTTTGGGTACCCTTCCCCAGGCCTTTACCCCAGACAGCGCCTGACCCTATGGCGATCTTCGATTGCAGCACCTGGTAACCCGTGCCCAGGGGATCTTTTTCAGGGTTAAAACCTGACGTGATCCTATCTATCCAGTGTTCTTCAATAGGCAAGGGCACCCCTGCGTAAAAATACAGCCACAAGAGAATCGCCAATATAGTAATGCCTACGGCTATCAACCTAACAATCAGTTTTCCCGGGGTACCGGCAAAATACAACATGCCTGTAGCGGTAACAACCACTACAAGCGTAGTGCCAAGATCAGGCTGCTTGAGAATTAAAAGCGCAGGGATAACCAACCATCCGTAAAACGGGATTAGATCCCAAATAGAATCAGGCGGGCTATCCCTGGAGCACAGTATATTGGTTGAAAATAATATCGTTGTCAGTTTGTAAAGTTCTGAGGGTTGCAGATCCAAGAACCCTAGCGGAATCCATCTTGTAGAACCGCCGGCTGTTTTGCCTATGAAAAAAACAGCAACAAGCAATAGTACGTTTGCCCCTAGAATCCAAGGCGATAGCCATACAAGGTCCCGGTAATCGATAAAGGTACCCAAACCCATCATAATTAGAGATACTATTACCAAAATCACCTGTTTCTTTAGGTAATAATGTCCGCCGGCTGAATGGGTAGCGCTGTCTATGAGAGGAAGAGACAAGATCTCAAGGAACAGTACGGCACCAAGCAGCCAAAAATCTATACGCCGTACTGCTCTTCTTTCAATCCTGACGCTAGGCAGTTCAATCGTTTGCCTTCCCCCTCCTTTTAATGGATTTAACAGGAATGCTGGCAACCAAAGCTTTCTTCCGTTCACTGCCTTTCCAGTCAAATTCAAGCTCGCTCTCGTCGATCTCCACAAACTGAGAAATTGCCATTATAACTGCATCTTTCATTTGTTCCATTGTGTGGGGGGCAAGCGCCAACCTATCTTGCATTAATACCAGTTTAAGTCTGTCTCTGGCTACATCCTTAGATTGCTCTTTCCTGCGAAACCAACCCAACAAGCCTATACCCCCTTACTCTATATTAATCAGTTTCTTGAACTTCTCCCAAAGTGTTTCATGTTCAGTAAGATCCAGCAAAGGCACTTCTTCTCCCAACACGCGATGGGCTATATTTTGAAAAGCTTGGCCGGCTTTAGACCGGTCACTCGCCAAAGCAGCCGGTTCACCACGGTTGGTAGAAACAACTATGTATTCATCATCAGGGACAACACCCATTAGATCTATGGCCAAAATATCTATTATATCGGGTATATCCATCATATCGCCCCTGGCCACCATTTTAGGCCTTAACCTATTCACTATTAATCCTGGCCTGTCTATTCCGGAAGCTTCCAAAAGCCCTATTATTCTGTCAGCGTCCCTAACAGCAGAAACTTCCGGAGTGGTAACTATCAACGCTCTATCTGCCCCTGCAATGGCATTCTTAAATCCTTGCTCAATACCTGCCGGGCAATCAACTACGATGTAATCATGCTCCTCTTTAAGTTGTTCGACTAATTGTTTCATCTGTTCAGGAGTTACCGAAGTCTTGTCCTTTGTTTGAGCTGCGGGCAGCAAAAACAGCCCATCAAGCCTCTTGTCCTTAATGAGAGCCTGCCGAAGCCTGCAAAACCCCTCTACTACATCTACGAGATCATAAACTATGCGATTTTCAAGCCCCAGTACTACATCTAAATTCCTAAGTCCGATATCTGCATCAACCAGAACGACCCTTTTCCCCAAAGAAGCCAGGGCCACTCCAAGGTTAGCGCAGGCAGTAGTTTTTCCAACGCCTCCCTTGCCAGATGTGATCACTATTGCTTCACTCAACGCTCTCCCTCCCAACGACTTCCATCTAATGGCTCTACCAAAATCATTCCGTCTTTCAGTCTTGCTACTTCAGGTTCTTTCGGAGTACCCAGATCGTCTTCAGGCGGACGGCCAATTACATCACCTATCCTGAGTTGAGTGGGTTCCAGTTTAAAAGCCACTACTACTACGCCTGCGGCCCCTCCTGCACCGGCATGGGCAAGCCCTCTCAGATTCCCCATTACCACAATGTCACCTGTTGCGCTTATCTCTGCCCCAGGATTTACGTCGCCTACAACAACCACATTGCCTTCATAGGTAATCCGCTGACCTGACCTGAGGGTGCCCTTGTACAGCAAAGTCTCCGGCCAAATAACCGGTTTACCCTGGTTTTTCACGGGCCTTTGCCTGTATTCTATATTTCTGGCTTCCCTCTTAAGAGTCCTCTGACTTTTTTCGACATCTTCCACCCTTGGCCTCATGTTTCTGGGAGGCTCTTGATCTCCATGGATGATTCTCTTAAGGCGCAATCCATGGGGAAAAGCCAGTATGTTCTGGATCTCCAAAATCTGATCAATAGATAAATCGAGTTTTCCTGTATCCAATACCACATCAGCACCTTGAAAAAACAGCTCTGCCCGCTTCAAATGATCTTTAAGCTTCTCAACTATGGTATCGAAATTCTGGCTGTCATTTAAGATCAGCTGCAAGCCGCCTTTTGTGCCTCTGAAAACTACATCCTGCCGTTGAGCCATTTTGGTGCTCCTCCCCAAGGTTACTCTCGCCTGGTCTCCGGT
>CAZXLH010000044.1:0-15427 GCA_964641455.1 uncultured Eubacteriales bacterium
GGGTATGGCCGCTTGAGGGAAAAGGTAACTTTTCTCCTAGATAGATGACTACCCTTCGACAGAACCCGGCTTACAGGCTTGCTTACCGCTTTTCTCTTGATGTTGAGGAGACGAGGATATTGTGATAAGTGTCGAGGCTATAATGGAGTACGGTTCGCTTGGCCTTTTTTTATTGGCGTTTTGCGAGTCAATATTTTTTCCGGTTCCGCCTGATTTTGTTTTGATACCCATGGCTTTGGGCAGGCCCAATTATTCTTTTTGGTATGCGTTTTTGGCTACAGCGGCATCATTGGCCGGAGCTTTAACCGGTTATGTGATTGGTAAAAAGGCCGGCAGGCCTATTGTTACAAGATACTTTCCAGAAGCCAGGTTTGGCCAAATTGAGATGCTGTTTGCAAAGTATGGCGCTTGGGCAGTTGGAATAGCAGCTTTTACCCCAATTCCTTTTAAGTTGTTTACTTTGTCTGGCGGTGTTTTTCAGGTCAGGTTATGGCCTTTTCTAATTGCATCTACCATTGGCAGAGGGGTTCGGTTTTTTCTAGAGGGTGCACTGGTCTTCTTTCTTGGCCGGAACGCGGTTTTATTGCTTGAAACAAATTTTGAATTTATCACCTTAGGCATTACAGGCGTGGTAATAGTATTTGTGTGGCTGGCAAGAAAGTTAAGGCTATGGGATAGGTTTCGTACATGGCTGTTTGGTGAAAAGACAATTTCCAAAGCCAAAAAGTAGTTCTCGGAATTATTATTCGGCTGTTAACCGGCTGTGCCGTTTTTTCAGATGCCTGCCTCAGTTTATGCAATGGCTAAGAGTTCTTCGCTGGTGGCAAACCCTGTGGCGAAGCCGTAGGCCAGGCTGGCTATTAAGGTCATGATAGTAGTTGAAGTCCCCAGGCTCCATGGTTGAGGTGTAATTCCAAGAGGAGGCAGGAGCAGCCCCCAGAAGAGCCAAACAACGAGCCCGTTTATTACACCCAGAATGATATTGTGGCGGGAATGAAGATTTCTTACTGCTATTGCAAATACAAGCGCCCATAGCACTCCAATGAGCAAATGTATTACAAAACCCAGGATAGTTCCGCTTGTAGAGTAGGCTACACCTTGAGTGGTTACAAGATCGGCCAGGCCTCCGAGTAGGTTTAGCTTTACCAATCCGGCGCTTCTGCCAATTCCCAAAATAATATCCATTGCTATTATTCCGGTAATGCCTCCCCAAAGGGATCTGATCCAAAGATTTCGCATGTTCAACCTCCTCGCAGGTATTATTCCCTAAATCATCCATGCTAATCGAAGCATGAATTGTTAATTTTGAGGGCACAGGTGTTACCGAAACTTAAAATGAAAATCTAAATTGGAGGGAAATTCGGGATATTGGAGAAATCATATCGATGGTAGATAATACTGGCTGTATGTGTGTAATTAGGGACATGCCTACAGTAAACACAGTCAAATACGAAACAAATGGTGGCGATGACTTGGCAAGTTTTAAATCAGCCGGTTTTCAGTTTTGTCCTAACATGAAATCCGGCGATCAAACCGGCGTTTTAGTTGCAAGACAGGAGATTTTATCAGGGTGGGCTTCAGTTTTGGTTGCTGACGGCAAAGTTATGGATAGAGAAAAAGGAAATGGAATAAAGCCTGCGCTAAAGATTTTGAAAAGAAAACTGGCTGTTGAAGAGCCTGGCGCAAATTCAGGTTGTCCTACCCATAAGAGCCTTGTTTTTGGCGATAAAGTACTTGGGCTCGCCGCATTTAGGCTCGGGGCGCTTATGGGCGCAAAGGTTATGTGGGGTGGGTTGGTAAGCCAACCGGCTGTAGCCCAGGCCGGTGAGAGGAATATTACGATCTTAGGCGATCAACTGGTTCAATCTATTCTCAACAAGCCAGGCGACGATTTATGTCCAATGGAACGGCTTGCCTCTGCCTGCAAGGGCGACAGTGAATTCTATTGGGAACTTTGTAAAAGACTCAAGTAGCATGGAAACCTGACAGTGAGTTTTTTAAAGAACCGGAGATTAATCTACCTGGAAGATTTCTTGGGGTTACAGGCAAGTGCCGGCTTTTAAAACAGAATAGTGTTTTCTGCGAATATCCCAGGTGCAGAAAGAATCTAATGTTATTGTGCGGTTGTCAGACATGGACTGGGGGAGAGCGAATGATTCAAGGTGAAGGGCTTATGAAACTGCTTCTTGGCATTGCACTTGCTTTTGCTGTTATGTGGATAGTGAGTGGTTTTGCGCCCAGGCCTTTTTCTCAGAAGGCACTGGCCTATTTCGACCGTGATTTTCTTGAAAAGGCCTTTCGAAGGGCCAATCTTTCTTATGTATCCATGGGGCTTGAGGCCATTGTTACTATGCCTGTGTTGTTTAGTTTTGTAAATAAAGCTTTGAAGGGGCAGGTTTTTTTGGGTATGCAACTTTCTCACCGGGTTTCATTATCCGATGCGTTTTGGGTTGGTGTGGTTTTGGCCCTAAAATCAGGATTTATACTGACGCTGACAAGCTTGCCTTTTCGATTATACAGAGGTTACTTTTTAGAGACGCATTTTGGGCTTTTAAGGCTTTCGTTGGCAGGTTGGTTACTGGAGTTTCTTAAAGGCGCTGTGCTAAACTTTTTTGTTTATGCCATAGCAGGCGGCGTTGTGGCTGTTACTTTGAGAAGGTTTCCTGAAACATGGCCATACCTCCTTACTGTGTTGTTGTTTTTCGGAAGCATGCTTTTTGCTTACATATATCCGTCAGTAGTTGCTCCGATGTTTGATACGTTTGTATTATTGGAAGATCCTGTTATTTTGGCTGAAGTAGAACAACTTGCTTCAAATGCGGGAATGCAGGTAGACAAGGTGCTGGTCATGGAGGCTTCTCGCAAGACAGCCAGAGTAAATGCATATTTTACCGGGCTCGGCAAAACCAAGCGAGTGGTGCTCTACGATACTTTGATTGCTAACCATTCTGTGGAAGAGATAAGGCTTGTATTAGCCCATGAACTTGGCCACTGGAAGTTTGGGCATATAACAAAGGGAATAGCGCTTTCTGCTGTAGGCACTTTTATAATGGCAGTAGTTTTCACATGGGTATCAGGCCCTATGCCAAGTTCTTCTTCGGTTGGAAGTTTAAGAGAAGTTCTGATGTCTCTTATACTTTTTGCAGTTTTAACTTCATATATTGCTACCCCTATGGCATCTTTGTTGTCACGAATGCATGAAATCCAGGCAGATGAGTTTTCGCTTGAGCTTACCGGTGAACCGGATTGTTTCATTGCGACAATGGCAGGCCTGGCTAAAGGTAATCTAGGTGATGTAGAGCCGCCTCGGTTTGTTCGCTGGTTTGCATGGACCCATCCTACGACTCTTGAGAGAATCACTATGGGTGAGCAATTTAAACATCCGTAACGTGCCGTATTAGCTGCACGTAACCAGGCGTACGTATTGTATTAATAGGATTGTGTTACACAAAGTGTAAAATTCTACCCACAAGTTTTCCTCTTGCAACGATTGTATAGCTTAAGAACAGGTTGCCTAACCTGAATTGCCATGGATTGGCATTGAGCAAAATCAAGTTTTATTCCAGTTACAGGAGGCGGTTGACTTGACACGTAAGACGAAGGGCCTATGGCTTTGGGTATCCGGGCCTGGAAAACTCAAACTTAGGACTGCGTTAGTTTTACTCTTGACGTTTTCTATGATTTTGGGAATGTCCGGATTAGCCCAGGCTAACGGTAAAGGCCATTACAAACAGGCGGCCAAGTATATGGAAAAGCTAATTAAGCAGGCTGAAAAGGCTATGAAAAAGAGCAAAAAATTGGGCTTTTCCGATTTGGATGCAACATTTTGGGCGCTTGAGGCAATTACAAGAATGCGTGGGTTTGGAGTAATCACAGGTTACGATGGCAATGTGTTTAAACCCAATACTCCGGTTAAGCAAGCAGAAGCGCTTGCAATGATTATAAGAGCATTCGGTTTGGAGGAAGAGGCTCAGGAACTTGGTAACAGGTTCAGCGGCACATACTTTAGCCTTGATGAGGACATTAAGAAAAATGATAATCGTAAACTCCAAAATTACTGGCAATACGGCAGGTCTGATGATCACTTTGGGTATTTCATCCTGGGCAATTCGAGGTATCCCTATGTCCCTGTATCAGCAAGGTGGTCTCTTGGCTATGTTCTGACGGCTGTAGAAAAAGAATGGGTGGATCTTACCGAGATCAATCCTGAAAAACCGGCAAGCCGTGCATGGGTAGCCAAGGTTATGGTGCGTGCCCTTGGTTATGGTGGTGAGGCAGAGGCGAGAATGTACGAACCGCTGCCTTTCAGGGATGCTTCGGCTATTCCTGCCGGGTATCGGGGATATGTTGCACAAGCGGTAGATATTGGGCTGTTTGAAGGTTATACTGACAGGACTTTTCAGCCCAATAAGCCGGTAACCAGGGCTGAGATGGCTACTATACTTGACCGGTTTATCAGTGACAGCCTTCCTGAAGAGATGCCCTACCAGGTGGTTGGAACTGTAGAAGCGGTATCGGGCAGCCGTATCAAGATACGGACAGATTCAGGAAAGACGCTTACCTATGAGATTTCAAAAGATGCTCTGGTAGTTATAGGCAAGCCCGTTGGTAAGGTAAGCGATATCAGAGCCGGGGATACGGTCCGAATTTTCACCAACGGTTCAGGAGTTGCGCTTATCATCTCGGTAGTAAAAAGCGGCAAACCTGCTCCGGAACCTACACGTGAGATTCTGGGCACCATAACGGTTAAGAGTACGGCCAATAAAGGTGAAGTAAGGCTTAGGATCCGGACTGAAGAAGGTTATGAGACTGTAATCCTGGATTCTGACTGTATTATCACTGATGGAGCCAGAGATTTGACTGTTTCTGCCCTGGAGGTAGGCGACCGGATTATTGCAAGTGAACGTGACGGTAAAGTGTATGAGATTTTGATACTCACTGATAAAGCCGTTACTGATGTAAGCGGGATGCTTACATCAGTAACAATAGGCAAGGCCATTACCCTTCAAATTGAAACCAAGGCAGGCCGCAAATATGAGGTTACCCTTGCTGATGACGCAGTGATTACTTATGACGGCAAATCAATCGGTAAAGATGATTTGGCTGTGGGCGATACGGTCACTGTAAGAATTCAGAACAAACACGCAGTCCGTATATGGGTTACAGCACGGTTTGCCAAGACCCGCCATATCTCCGGGAAAGTTACTGAAATACACTTTACATCTGATGGAGTCATTCTCCGTGTAGAAGACGGTAACAAGGTGGCCCACAAGTTTACCTTAGCATCTGATGCCAGGATAACCTACGAGGGTAAGGAAATAAAAGCATCACAGATATACGGCGGAGATATGGTAAAGGCAAAACTGGTTAATAATATTGGCGTTGAAGTTGAGGTAACCCAAAGGTTTGAGAAGTTCACTGAATTGACGGGTGTAATTTCTGCCATCGAAACTGAGTCTTCGGTTATGGCCATAACCGTAAAACAGGATGACTGCAAGCTGGTTGTTTTGAAGGTGCCTTCTACAGCGGAGATTTCGTTTGGATCTCGTGAGATTGCACCGGGATTGCTGAGGGTCGGAGATAAGGTAAAGGTGATACATGGCGGTAAGCAGGCCGTTAAGATAGAAGTTTTGGCCAGAGACCAGGCACTTCCATTTGGCGACCTCTATGGCAAGTTGGATAAGATCATCCACGGGAAGGATTCAGCCAATTTGACTGTAGAATACGAAGGCAAGGAGGCCGGTGTTAAGATAGATGATTCTCTGACCAAGATCACTTATGGCTCCAGAACATTGAGCAGGTATGAACTTCGAAGAGGAGATGTACTGAGGATTCTCTTAGACGGCGATGTTGCCGTTGAAATAAGGATAGTCTCCAGGCAATAGATAAACATAGGCTGCTATTGCCAATGAAGGCTGAGATGAGCGTGAACCGGAGATTAATCTCCGGTTTACGCTTTGTGTGGATATACGAGATCAAAAGAAGGCAATCAAGGTTTGCATATAGAATTAAGTTAAGTTGCAGGGATGCTTATTTTGAGTGCTTCCTGGCTTCAGAGGCGTTAATTTTGGGGACGTTTTCATGAAGAAGTTTGTGAGGTGCAGGTTGTGGCAAAGAGAACCTGGTTAGAAAAACTTGCGAGACTGGTTCAAGATAAGCGCAGACAGCTTATGGTGGGTAACTACTCGCTTGCATACACAGGTATTCTGATCGTGATTTTGGCGGTAATCGGTGCTTTGGTTTATGAAACCGGTGGCGCAAAAACGGCTGTTCCTCACCTGTTTTACATTCCTATAGTAATTACCGGAACCACTAAAGGCAGTATATGGGGTACTACAACCGGTTTGGTTTCGGGCTTGCTGACAGGCCCATTCATGCCAATAGATGTTAGTGGGCGAATTATGCAAGAACCAACCAATTGGTGCTTCAGGTTATGTTTTTTTGCCCTTGTGGGGTATGTTTCCGGGGTTACCAGTTCAATTTTGATTCTTAAAAATCAGCAATTGATTGAGAACAACAAGAAACTAACTGCTACACTAAAAGCTTTGACTTGCTTTTGCGCGAGCTATTGATGCCAAAGATACATATACTGCCAGCCATTCGGAGAAGGTTGCAAGGTACGCTGTACGGCTTGGTAAGAGAGCAGGCCTATCTCGTGAGCAATTAAAGTGTTTGTTTCAAGCAGGGATTCTCCATGACATTGGGAAAATCGCAATCCCTGACAAGGTTTTGCATAAACCTGGTAACCTCACGCCAGATGAATTTAACTTGGTAAGACAGCATCCTCAATACGGGTTTGACATTCTGAAACCAATTGCAGGCCTCCGGGATTGTGCCAAGCTTGTGCTCTATCATCACAAAGGCCTTCACGGATGGGGCTACCCTGAGGGGTTGCAAGAGGAAGTGGTTCCAATAGAAGCCAGGATTTTGGCAATAGCCGATGCGTGGGATGCTATGACTTCCGATAGGCCATACAGAAAAGCATTATCAAAGGAAGAGGCTTTAAGAAGATTGTATGAGGGAAGCGGTATGCAATTTGATCCATTGCTTGTTTCGAAATTTGCAGAGGTGGTATATGAGGAAGACGGTTTTTGACAGATACCTGGTACCTGGTACCGTGGCCTGGGTTACATCCTGTTGCTGACTATTGAGGGTATGTGATCCGGGTCCAAAGATCATGTGATAATAAGAGGCCCTGGAACCGCTATATTATGCTTCCAAGGCCGCTTTCGTAATCTGCCGGCAATCATGGCCAATGGGGATAACATGCTTTTACCTTGCTAACTCATACATAGCCCTGGCATATATTTTTACCAGCAAGAGTAGGTCGTCAATTGAGATAAATTCATCTGCCTGGTGAGCAGTTTCAGGTGCTCCAGGCATTACAGGGCCGTATGCTACTCCACCGGGAATTACCTTTGCATATGTACCTCCGCCTATGGTTATTGGAGGAGAGCAGTCTCCGGTTTCCTCTCTGTAAACCTTCAAGAGAGTTTGGACCAAAAATGAATTTGGATCTGAATAATGAGATTTGCCTAGGCTCATTACTTCTACTTTGACATCGCCGGTTTCCGGTGTTCGGCATGCCAGGGCCCGGGCTCTGAGTTTTTCGCGTGGTTGTTTTACCGGATACCTTATATTATAAATTGCAGTCAGCACTTTGTTTCCGCTATCTTCAGAAGTTTTGCATACTCCTAAGTTGCATGAGAGCTTACCGGAAACATCATCTTCGCACTCAATATTGAGCCCGCGTCCGTAAATGTCAGCGGCTTCGGCGGCAAACTTAATGCATTCCCATGAACCCAGGCTTTTTTCAAGAGATGCAGCTAGGTGAAGTATTGCGGCTACAGCGTTGGTGCCTTCCCAGGGAACAGACGCGTGACAGGCCTTACCCTGACATTCTATGCTGATAGAACCAGGCACAACGGTAAAATCAAATGACACCGGCCCAGGCCCGCCAACTTGTTTTTTCACTTGAGGGATGTAGCTTTTGAGATGATTAACTACAGCAGTCTCCTGCCCTTCAGGAACAGCCAGCACTCCATGGGCTTTCTGAGGGACAATATTAGGCCTTTCGCCACCTGAAACTTCAACCAAAGATACAGCGCCTGGCTTGACAGCTACGCTTACTCTGACGTTCATAGAACCCTTTTCAGCGTATACTAAAGGGAAACAAGCATCAGGCGAAAACCCGTAAGTTGGTTGTTCCTCAACTTTGAAATAGTGGCGTACGCAACGGAAGCCTGTCTCTTCGTTGCCGCCTACTACGTGTCTTATCCTCCGGGTTAACGGCAAGCCGCTGTCCTTTATTGCTTTAAGAGCGTAAAGGCATGCAACGGTAGGCCCCTTGTTATCTTGAGCCCCTCTTCCGAAGATTTTTCCATTGTGAATTTCCCCTTTGGGATTCCGGGTCCAGCCTGTTCCAAACGGAACTATGTCTATGTGAGTTAAGGCCATGGCCATTTGCTCGCCTGCACCGAGTTCAGCATGGACTGCATAACCGTCAATGTTTCGGGTAGATAGGCCGAAATCCTGAGCTTTTGCCAGGAATGACCGAAATGCTCTGTCTACTTCAGGCCCAAAGGGCATTGACTCTTTTGCCGGTTGTTCTGTACTCGGTATGGCTATTAGTTCCAGTAGGGTGGAGATAATCTCATCCTTATGTTTTGGTATCCAACCGTCCAAATACTTGGAAAACTTATGATTACTCATACTTACGGCCTCTCTTTCATTAAGTTGCTGTTTGCGAACCTCACTGGCTTTATTCTTCAATAAGGAATGGTATTTTCCTTCAGGAACTTGATTACTACGAGAGGTGTTTTCTGGTCATCGTTGCCAAAAGGGTTGGATTTGAGGATTTGCTTGATGAAATCTTTCTGATGTTGTTTAAGCGGAAGGCTGGTTCCGAGTATGTCGACTGTTCCTCTATCGTTAACATCTAATATTAGGGTCCATAATCCGGTTTTTCTCCACACTTGTTTGGCTACCTGGCCCGGGTTCTTGGGGCCAAGGATTATGTGCCTTTCAAAAGGTGGCATTGTGCCCCCTGAGTCATCGATTTGCGCAACTTCGTGGCCTGCGACTCTAAAAAAAGCCCCCTTTATTCCAAGAAGTTTTCCTATAAGGGCGCAGAATGCTGCCAACATTATCTTGGGAGTGCCTACTTCGTAAATGGCCATCTGCATTGACCGCTCGGCAGAGATACTTGCATCTGGATGGGCAAACCGGGAAAGCAATTTGGCTAAGATTCCAGGCTTGACTGTTTCAGGTTCTATGGCCCGCCCCTGCATTATGGCTACTACAGATTCGGCAATTGCTACCAGATCGCCCGGTTGGGCAATACCTCTTGTGTAATGCTCAATCACTTTTACAGGATCGTCTTTTTCTGTAACCAGGTGAGTACGAATCCTCAGTATGGCAGCGTTGTCTTCTGTCCATTGGTGTGGCAAACTGTTTCACCTCCATTGATAAGAGGAAATCAATATCCTTCGTTAATTATCAAATGGCCTCGTTGGGTTTTTCCGAAAGGTATTTTGCAATTCCGTTATATATGCACTGGCCTAACCGTTTTCTAAACAAGGGTGCTCTGAAATTGGCTTCATCAGCAAAATAGGTAAGACACAAAGGCTCTGCCTTGATAAGCGGAAAGGGCAAGTTAAACATGCCGGACAGTGGGGCAATGGCCTTAATTGCAATGCCCATTCTCTCAAGCAAGGCTGTGGCAACGTTCATGCCAAGCCGGTTGGAATCTTCGCAATCTTGTTTAGCTGCTATGCTGTATGTTTGGGCCAGTGGATCTTTATTCCCTGATGCATGAATTTGGACACACAAGCGCGGATTACCGGCTGTAAGAATGTTGAACCTGTCTTGGTCAGTTAAGTAAGTATCGTCGTTTCTTGTTATGACCGGAATCGCCCGGGACATTTCAAGAAGCTGCAGTAATTCCCTGGCTATTTCCAGCGCTATATGTTTTTCCGTCAAGTCAACAGTGCCTTTATATCCTGTGTCTTTCCCGCCATGCCCCGGATCGATGCCAATTCGTATGCCTTTGAAAAGATTCTGCAATGGTTTGCGTGAAAACGAAAATGACAAAGAGGCAGGTAGGCCTGGAGTGCATGATATTTTTGGAAAATCATCTCCCGGTTGGTTTTCAGATTGCCCGTTGAATGGATGTTCAAGCAGTACGTCTACAATAACTTGCGGTTCGGCTCGCAGGTGGGGTTTGGCATATATTCTTACAAGTTTTATCAGCCCGTCGGCTACTACTATGTCATCTTCTGCCATTACGAGTTGGATTCCGTAAAGAATGAATCTATAAATACAAAGGTTGTCCCGTGTATGTGCCGGTTCAAAATTTTCCGGCCGGGTATGTTTGGCGCCTGGGCCGGTTGATCCGGGCTGGATCCGTTCTACCTTAATTTGATTGGGCAGAGCGGTTAATTCCAGAGTGATTTGCGATATCCATTCTCCTTCCGGAGTAACAATCACAGAAGGCCAAGCATTCAAAAGCGCCTTTTTCACATTTGATTCACCACACGAAGCGTTGTCAACGTTCTGTCTTCAGGGCCTGAGATTCCAAATGCAAGCCGCCTTATTACGTCAAGATACTCAATGGTTTCCTGAGAGATTATTTCTCCTGGATATAGGATAGGTATTCCCGGCGGATAGCATGTAACTACTTCAGCGCTAATCCGGCCTAGGCTTTCGCCTAGGGGAACTCTGTTCCAATGAGCTTGAACGGCTTTTCTTGGAGTCATGGCCATTTCTGGAACAGGGGGCAAACCTGGTATTGATTGTTGGGCTGCGGCAAGTTTTTTTGGCAGCTGCCTTGTTTCTGCAGCATGGCACAGAGACTTGAGTGCTTCTATAAGAGTGTAAATATCTTTAAGAGAATTTCCGAAACTTACTATTACCAGAACATTGTACAGGTCTGACATTTCTACTTGGATCCCGCATTGATTTCTCAAGTATGTTTCAGCTTGGTAACCGGTAATACCGAGTTCCCTAACGGTTATCGTAACTTTGGTTGGATCCAGGGCGTCTACTCCGGGTTTTTCCAGGATTTCCTGCCCAAACGAATATAGCCCGGGTATTTTGTTTACTTCCTCTCTCAATATGTTGGCAAGGCCTATTGCATAGCCCATGAGGCCGTGGCCGCTTAAAGCCATTTGCCTCCGTGCGGTATCTAAAGATGCCAAAAGCAAGTACGAGGCGCTGGTCGAGGTCAAGTATTGGAAAGATGCTTTGATTCTTGCCGTATCTATGGCAGAGCCCTTTATATGAAGCAAAGACGCTTGGGTAAGAGCGCCGATAATCTTGTGCGCTCCCTGGGCTACTGCATCAGCCCCTGATTTGAGCGCAGGTTGAGGCAGGGCAGGGTGGAAGTGAAAATGAGGTCCATGGGCCTCGTCGACCAGGAGGAGTTTTCCCTGGTTGTGAACAATCGCCGATATTGACGAAAGGTTTTGTGATGTTCCGTAATAGGTTGGATTGACGAGCAAAACCGCTTTGGCATTTCTAGCTACAGGGTTGTTTTGCAGACAATTACTGAGCGCGCTTTTTTCGACACCAAAGGCGAAACCCAGGTATTCATCATAAGTTGGCAGGACAAAGGCGGGATAGGCGCCGGTCAATATTATGGCAGAAAGAATCGATTTGTGAATATTTCGCGGAATGACAATAGAATCACCGTCGTTTAAAGTTGCAAGCACCATGGTTTGAATGGCTCCTGATGTTCCGTTAACCACGAAATAGGTTTGGTCAGCCCCAAAAAGCGCTGCTGCAAGCTCCTGAGCTTCTTTTATGCATCCGTGAGGTTCTTGTAGATCATCCATGGTAGGCACGCCTGTAACGTCACATGCGTAAGCTTTATCCCCAATCAATGACAGGCCTAGAGGATCAGCTCCCTTACCTCCCCTGTGGCCTGGCATGTGGAACCTAATTGTGTTTGAATACGCCAAAAGAGACTCAACAATCGGAATCCTTTCCTGGTCCAAGCCCTGGCTTTTGCAAACTTGTGCTGTTTGGGCGATCTTAATTGTCTCCATAGGGTTTACCTCCCCCACCACCCTTATGTTTTTCAGCTTATTCACTGAAGGTTCAAATTGTTACCGGGTTATTATAATCAAAGTTTGCCCCTTGCGGGAGCTCCTTGGCAGACATATTTTCATGAATATCTATTCGCTTTGTTCCTTCCGGGCAATAGCTGCCATGGTCGATGCTTCAAGCTCATCAATAGTGTATAAAGCGCCATTTGCGGCTTGCATCATTTGCTTTAAGAAACTATGGTTTGGCTCCAGCCCTATGCAACCGAGCCGGATTCCTCGCCTGGCAAGATTTCTGGCTGCATTTACTGCATCGTCAATCGGCGAAAGGGTTTTGTAGGGCACAGTGGGAATTCCGTCAGTGACGCACAGTACAAGTGGCTTGTTTACAGTTTTTCTGCAAATCTCTCCAACTTTGACCAGGCCTTTAGCCAGAGGGGTTAATCCTTGAGCTCTTATTTTGGCAATCCCTGCCTCAAGTTTTCGAGGGTTCTTGGTAAAACTGCATACAACCTCTACGTTTGAATCTTGGAAAATTACAACGCAAATTTTTTCCTTGCCGGTGACAATTAGATGGCGGGCAAATTCTTTTGCCGATGCCATTCGTTTTCCGGACATAGATGCTGATGCATCAAGCAGCAATATAATGGGCCTGGATTTTCTCTCACGCATGTACCAGTACCGGAGATGTTGTGGAGCCAAAGGGCCAGGAGATATACCTTTTGCTATTATGCTTTCAGCTATGGCAAGATTGCCTGGTATATCTCCTACGGCTTTGGGCAGAGCGTAGCCTCTTGACCGTGCTGTACCTGGCCTTAGTTTGCTACCGCTTCTTTCAGCTTTCGGCATGCTTTGAGCAGGTAAGGACCACAGAAGGCGTCTTAGGTACGCTTCAATCTCCATTGAATGTTTTCTCAGGTGGCAAAGGGCGATTTCTCCCTCGTCTGTTAGCTTATAGAGTTGTCGATCAAACTGTATTAAATTGGATCTGTGTAGCGCCTGCCGAATCTCACCTGGAGTCCTTCCTGTGGAAGTTTTGAACTTGGTTAAGTCTCCGGGGCGCATGCCTTGAGACAGCGCTTCCAATATATTCAGCGCATCTTGCGTTGAGCCAATGTCCCTGGCTGCCTGCCTTGCAAGTGCTTCTTCGCGATACCATGAACCTTTTGATTTCTGGGTGAGCTGGGGATCAGCCGGCGTTTGCTTAAGGAAGGAGTCGCTTGAAGTTCGGTAATCGCTTAAGTCCATAGGGGTGTGTCCTCGAGCCATAGTGACTTTTTGTACTTTTCTTAACTCTAAGCCCGAAGTTTCAATGGCTGATTCGACTGCCGCCACAATGGTGAAAATCCGTGAAACAAGGGCATGTATATTAAGCATGGCCAGATGGACGTGGGTTATGTGAGCTTTTCTTACGCCTTGTTCTTGGCCGAATGTCAGCGGGCCATCGAGCCGGCCTCCGCCAAGCGCAGTTTGTATATCAATATATGGGACAAAAGTTTGAATAGGAGGGGCAGGTTGGCCGGTTAGGGTTTCGGAATGGGTGTTTATGGCTCCCATTATGGAAAGCGCCACTTGTTTCGGATTGACTGTACCCTCAGAGTGAAAAACATCAACATGAACCACTTCATTGGGTTTGCTCCTCTGGTAGAAAACTTCTCCTGCATCGGCGTTGATTATTGCCGAGATTTCATGGGGTTGGCTAACATCCTGCATGTGGACCTTGGTTGAAACCACGGTAGTTTCGCCAACCCGCACTGCAACAGGTTTTTCAAGTAGTTCGTAAAAGCGTGAAAGAGCTTGCTTCTGGCCTTCGGTTTCTCCTTGAGGGAAGTAGAACATCATATATAGTCCTTCCATTCAGACGGCAACAGGATTTCTTCCCAGGTAAGGTAGCCAATCCGACGTGCTTTTTCAGGCGGTGAGACAGGAAATATACTTTCCGGATCTTGTTGTGTACCGGTTGATGATGATTGATTGCTGTTCCTTCTTCTGGTATCTGGGATATCAGGGTACCGGTTTACACTGTTTCTGGTACGGGAATTGATGTTATTAGGCTCAACTCCTGAACGGCTTCGGCTTCTTTGGCAGTGGGAGAGAATTCTTCTAAACCAGCTTATTGGCTTTTGCCCGTTATTTTCCGGCAGGCCTTTTTGTGAAATTGGATTTTCACGTTCCCGGTTGGTTTTGGCAGGCACTGATGATGGCAAGTTCGAATCAGGTTCCAAACAGTTGCCATTTCCGTCTTGGTCGTCTTTATCGCCATTACCGCTGGGTTTTGAATCAACCGGAGTGCTTGTGTCTTGTTTAGGTTTAGCGTTAGGACGAATTTGTACGCTTGCGGCTTTTCTGAGTTCAAGATCCCTTACAATTTCCGAAAGTACTATAGGTTCAACTCTGTGTCTGAGAACCAAAGGCAGTACTGTAAGCAGCTCATCAAACGAGACTTCTTGTTTTCCACGTATCGCTGCCAGGCACCTGGAACTTAACTCTAATGATTCAATTGCCCGCAGGCTTTCAACGTTTTTTTCAACGTATAGGTCTGCCATGTATCTTATGATTGTCTGAGGGACAATTACGTTTGCCAGGCTAGCGGCTGTTTTTTGTATTTTGGAGGCTATGGCCGGGCCGGTTTCCGGTTCCGGAGCGCCTCGAGTCTTTCCCCATAGCAGTTTCTGAATTACAAGAGGATCTGACGGCCTTTGCACAGGCACTACCATATCAAACCTGTCAGATAATTGCCTTCTGATCTCTTCCAGAGGCCCTGGGTCTTCGTCTGGATTTGAAGTTGCCCATACTGACGAATTTATTTTTATCTCCCAGGGCATCAGCCCTACTTCTTCAATTTTTATCTTTCCAGGTTTGGTTCCCATGGCTGAAAGCAAGACGTCGGTAATTTCAGGGGCAGTTTCTGCTATTCTGTTGACTTCGTCAATGAAGATAATGCCTCGGTTTGCCATAGGGATTGATCCAGGAAGAATTGCTGCTTCTGGATTTTGGGGATCGGTTAATCGCGCGAGATCTACGCTTCCCAGAATAGTTCCCAGTTTCGCACCGTGCCCTATCTCAATAAATGGCATAGGCGCAATTTCTGATTGTATGCAATCTGTATCATGGTTTGCATGGTTGGGGCAATGAGGCAATTCAGGGTGACACTGGTAAAGACAATTCTGTATGCGTTGAATATCCGGAGCAAGTTTTCGAGCCCAACGCATTACCGTTGTTTTTCCTGTTCCTCTTAACCCTTCAGCGTGAATATGTAGCGGTATGCCGGCCACAGTACATATAAGTGACATTTCCAATGCCAAAAACAGATTTTCGTTTCCTTGGTGCCTAATAGGTACTTTGGTAGACAAAGAGAAATCCCCCTGCCGGTATTTTTCCCG
>CAZXLH010000045.1:0-11997 GCA_964641455.1 uncultured Eubacteriales bacterium
GTAGCGGCGACTGGATTCGAACCAGTGACGCTACGGGTATGAACCGTATGCTCTAGCCACCTGAGCTACGCCGCCACACATAGCAAGATTAATTATAAGCACTGAAACAAAAATCGTCAATAGTTGAGGGTTTTTCGGAGTCTGTCAAGTGAATGTGGGTAAGAGCCATTTTTCTGAGCCTTTTCCGGTAGTTCCAAAAGGATTCAGGCATTTGTCTGACACTTTGCAAAAGGTTATTTACTTATTCAAGGCGGTCTATGTTTCTGATTTTCGCCCGGGTATCAATTAGCGAGTCAAGCAGGGTTCTTACATCGATTTTCATTAAATGCTCTAAAACAAATTTCATTTTTCTGCGCTACGCAAAAAGCGCCTTAAGTTTTGTTTTACATGATATCTATCTGGCTAAGCACCCCGGCGAATGCAGGAATTGCTAGGGCATCAGCTATTTAGGTATCCAGGGGTTGGAACTCTGCCGGAGTGGCTCTACAGCCGAGCCAATCAGCCTCGGAAAAGCCCCAAAACCCATCGGAGTGGCTCTACAGCCGAGCCAGTCAGCCTTGGAAAAGCCTCAAAACCCATCGGAGTGGCTCTACAGCCGAGCCAGTCAGCCTTGGAAAAGCCTCAAAACCCATCAGAGTGGCTCTACAGCCGAGCCAATCAGCCTCGGAAAAGCCCCAAAACCCATCGGAGTGGCTCTGTAGGAGAGCCAATTAGCCAGGCGGGAACGCGAAAACCTGTTGGACCGGCTCTACGGAAGAGCCAGTCCAACACCAGGAAGGCCTAAAACCCGCCGACTGGCTCTTCAGACGAACCAGTCCGCCGCCGGTAAGTCCAAAAATCATACCAAATGGCTCGCCTGACGAGCCAGTCAACCTTGCCTCAATCTCTTGAACCCTCAAAACATGTACATGTTACAGAATTACATTATTGATTGCCTATTACATGCACTCGGCTGGCGCTGTAAAACTTACCATGCCTTCTAATAACCGACCTTAAGTATCCTGTCCAATATAGACGGCCTAAGAGGATCTTTAGTCAACCAGGGCGCAAAAAGTCCGGATTTTATACAGAGAAGAGTCTTGAGCCCTTAACCGTTCAGCTGTCGCAGATTCGACCCGGTTATTCTGTCGCTTATACCTAATAGATCCCCCTTAACCACTCAGCCGTCGCAGATTTTAGTTATGACTCCTGAACCAGGGGTTTGGCTATTTCTGCAAACTCTTCGGAAAGCACGTTTCCTAATAATGACAGCGGAATCCTGAATTCAGGAAAACCAAAAGCGTAGGGAGTATATTCATATAGATCGAAGAAGATCACCAGATTATCATCTTCAACATAGAATTTTTGATCTGAACTGATGGTTTCAAAAGGACATAGAAAATCTTGTGTAATGTCCTTCTCGTCTATCTGCTTTTTGATTTCGTCGTTTATGATATCCACGTAATCAGATTCTTCTTTAAAGATGTCTTTGAATTCATAGATCCGGCCGGTCTCGATGTTAACGGTTACGCCGGTACGGGTGGTCATTCCGTGGGCTCCACCGCTGTAGATGTAATCACTTAGCAAAATGCTGAGGATCCCCGCTTCATTGCTCGTAACTTTGTAATTGGACGCTATAGTAGCATGCATCCAATCAATTTCAGCAGATGTTAGGTCTTTTTCTGCTTCACGCCCTTCATCAATCAGTGAAGAAAGCCTGTCCTCAAAATAGCGGTTCAAAGGCTCCTCAAGCTCAGGCTGCAGTCCTGAAATGTGAGGATATTGCAGATCGGCTTCAAAAGTCTTGGTTTTAACTTGATTTCGACGTGCGGTTACAGAAATTCCTGTATTTTCTTCGATTGGAGATAAAACGACACCTACGTCCCTCGAAATCCACTGTACACGGTAACCCATGTTTTCCAGAAATACTCTTATGGGGATAAGTATTTTGCCATCTTCTTGCCTGGAATCAGGGCAAATTAATATTTCGTGGCCATTTACAAGAATAGTTCCTTCTCCGGGAGTTGCTGTTACATCTTTGCCCCTGCCACTGACAGAAACCCGATCCCCTTGGTTTGCAAACTCAAATCCCAGAGCATCAGATAAAGCGGCGAGATCTACCATGGTAGTATTTTCTTCCAAAACTGCATAGACAGAAGGCATAAGTTCACCATTTGTCCATAGGTTGATTTGGTTGTCACCTGCCAAAACCAAAGATGCGGCACCGGTAATCGCCGACAGAAAAACAGCTGCAGCAATTAGTAAATTTGTAGTGTGTTTTAGCACACGCTTCACTTCCTTTATTGGGTTGTCTTATTGCCTGAGACGTAATCAAATTTAACTTTGTTCCTGAATTCACAAAAAGCCAGGCATTAACACCCAATGTTTGTTGTTGTTTCGCTTGCCAAATCAATACAGTCTCCACGCAGGGTGTTTATGAAAGGCTGTCTTTTTCCGTCTCGGGCCTGTTTCATTTGCTCTGATCATACCATTCCTGCTAGAGGCCTAAAACGTCATTATCTGGAGTTTAATCTGCTTAGTCTTGCATCGCAGTCATTTAGGGGTGCCCCAATATGATTTTCACGTTAGAATAGAATAGTAGGTCACATGTTAACTCTGCGTAAAGTCGCTGTTTATAACATCTTAAGGCCCAATCGGGCTACAGATTGAATATATGTTCCGTGAAAAAACAATATTGAAGGGGAGAACGCGATGAGAATAATCTCGGATATTGCACGAAACCTTTGGGCTGCGGCACGAAATGTGTTGCCGATAATTGCAGTATTGGTTGGTTTTCAAACCCTTGTGCTTAAAAAAAGCATTCCGGATTGGCGGTCCTTCGGAGTTGGCCTGATATTTGTGATATTTGGTTTATTTTTCTTCCTAAAGGGAATTTCAATGAGCCTTATTCCTTTAGGCGGAGAAGTAGGGCGAAACCTGGTTATATTAGACAGCAAATATCTTATAGTTGTAGTAGCGTTTATTTTGGGATACGCATCTACACTGGTTGAGCCGGGCCTACAGGCACTGGCAGCTGAGGTTGAAGAAGTTTCCGTAGGCGCAATCCGTAAAGGAATTCTTGTTCACACTGTTGCGATTGGAGTTGGAATAGGTATGTCCTTGGGCCTCTTTAAAATTTTGAACAAGGTTCCGTCGCGTAACGTGGTTATCCCCATGTTAATAATTGCCGGTATTCTGGTATTGCTTGCTCCGGAAGAATTTGTGGGCATAGCTTTTGATTCGGCGAGCGCTACTACCGGGCCGGTTAATATTCCGATTAATATGGCAATTGCTATTGGGCTTGCTAATGTTATAAGTGATGTTGACCCGCTGCTAAACGGTTTCGGGCTTGTAGGGCTCACTTCATTGGGGCCTACCTTAACCGTGTTGATACTTGGGATACTAAGCAGGCGATAGATTGAACGTCAATACATGGCCGTCAGATCGTCAGGCGAATAATTGGGGCAGTGTAGGGTTGTTTAGAGAATTTTCGGGAGGAGACTACGATGACTGATATATATGCGATAGTTGCGATAGTTGAACGAGGAAAGGCAGATTTCATAGTCAAGAAGGCCAAAGAGCAGGGAGCCGGAGGAGCTACAATTTTATTTGGCAGAGGCACAGGGCATGACGAATTCAAGAAAATGTTTCGTCATTTGCATGTCGAGTCGTCAAAAGAAATCATAATAATTTTGTGCAGAAAAGATAAGGCGCAGAACATACTTACTGCGGTAGTTGAAGCAGGCAAACTGAAAGAGCCTGGAAAAGGCATTGCCTTTACGGTTCCTGTGTGTGATATTGCAGGATTAAGCCATAGACAACATGTGAGCCTATAGATTGCTGTACCTAATTCAATAATTTAAGGCAGATGTTTATCATTCGACGACATCTGCTCCTCCTTGTGTTTTTCGCGGACAAACCCCGACAAAGATCTCACTCCTTAAGGTATAAAATGTAAGAGCAGGTACAAAATTGGTAAACAGGTTGTTTTCCAATTTCGTTTCCTGCCATGCCGGTGTGAGCGGATGCAGTTTGCCATGCAAAACAATCAAAACCGTGGAGTTAACTCCCAAAAGCACTGGAAAGCACTAGGGGGTATATTAGGTGAGCAAAATAACTGACCTTATCGGTAAGATGTTAAGCCCAATTGGTATGACGCAGCGAGAATCAAATGGTGGCGCCATTGGAAGACATAATCCACAAGTAGGAATACCGTTTTACTTAATATTGTTATTGGCGTTTTTGCTTGGAAGAACATTAATTGTTAATTGGATTGCTCCGTTTGGGCCTGCATTCTATGTAAGCTACCGTACTGCTTTAGGAAATTTTTCACTTGTTACTGCTCTTGCAGTACTTGCCGGCAGCGCCACTCTTGGGCAGTGGAATTGGTTTGTGCCTTGTTTGGCGGCGATTATTGCCATTACCATATTGACGAAACCAGGTAAAAAAACACGTTGGTCACGTATCATGGATACGCTTATAGCCGGATTTTGTGTTTTTATGGCGCGCATAGGAACTGCTATTGCAGTTATGGCCAAACCCAGTTTGTCAGCTTATTTGTCCGCATTCATTGAAGGTTTGTGCACTATGGTCTCGGGGCTGATTTTTGTATCAGCGCTTAGGGGGCTGGCACCGGCTGAGGATAAGCCCGCCCTGCATTCAGGCAAGGCAAATCAGACGCTGGTGTTGTTGAGTTTATTTGCTGTTGGCGGGTTGCATAGCATAGATGTGTACAATCTTAACATAGGCGTTATGGTTGTCATGGCCGGAACTTTCGGCTTGGCTTATTCAGGAGGCCCAAGCGTTGGAGCGCTGGTAGGTGTTTTGGGTGGATTAGCAGCGTGTTTAACAGGTGGAGAAGATCCGGCGATTATTGGGTTCTTAGGCATATTGGGGGTTCTTTCCGGCATAGGAGGGCGGTTTGGCAAGATAGAAGCAACTTTAGGTTATTTATCTGCAGGTTTGGCAATGTCTTTTTTTGCTGATTCGGCTTCCTCTGTAAGGCATATGCTCTTGGAGCAGATAATAGCCACTGTGGTTATTGTATTAATTAACGATGACATAAAGCGCTCTTTGCTGGAATATACTTCTTGTTTTGTCCCTAATCTTCAGGCAAACAGAAACGAGCAACAGCTTTTTAGCAAAGAAATACCCAGGTTGGATGCAATTTCAAATACGTTTTTGGAAATGGGGCGGCTTTTTGGCCAGGCTGCCGCTGGCACAGCGGTTTCAGATGCTGTTTTTCCCGAGGGAGCTACACGGACAAGGACAGGTGACATGCTAAGGAATAGAATTTCCGGCAGGCCAAGGCATGGTTCAAAAACCAGGGGCGGCAGTCGTAGCGTTGAAGCGTCAGATATGAGTGTCCTTGACATAACTACTGTTAAGCAACTGGTTGAAAAAGTGTGTGACGACTGCCCCAACCGTGCGTTTTGCTGGGAGGAGCACTTTGGAGATACATACGAAGGATTCATCAACTTAGCCCGTAAAGCCCGTTTAACAGGTAGGCTGGGATTATCTGACAGCTCATTGATCACTGCTGACCGTTGTGACAGGTTTAGGGAATTGGTGATTCACATAAATCACGAAAAGCAGGTTACCAGATTGCAAAAGCGGCTTTCTTCGATTGAATCTGAAACCAGTAGCTGCCTGGCATTCCAATATAGGTGCCTTGGCCGGCTGATGGCAGGCATTGAGCCTGTTAAGGCCGCTGATATAAGTGCCAATGCTCAATCAACGAAGGTATCTGTAAAAGGAACTACAGTTGCTGCCTCAGGTGTGGAAAAGCCCGGGGACATGTGGGCCAGGTATGATCTGGAATCAGGGAAGGTTTTGTTGGTTCTGGTAGACGGTATGGGAAAAGGCGAATTAGCCGCCAAGCAAAGCCGGGATACGATTAGCCTCTTAAAATCTCTCATAGACTGTGGCCTGGATCATGCATCTTGCATATCTTTTTTGAATTCTGCCCTTTACCTTGCATGGAGGCCTGACAGTTTCGTGGCTTTGGATTGCCTTGTGATTGATGCCGAAGTAGAAAGGGCGTATTTCTACAAACTGGGGGCTCCGCCTTCATTTATCAAAAAAAGTGATGGAAATGTACTGGTGGTTCGTGGATCTAAACCTCCTGCCGGGGCTGTTACAGATGTGTTCTGCTATGGAAGCAGCGAACCTGTAACACCTGGAGATCTCATATTTCTTGTATCAGACGGTGTTTTCAGGTCTAGCCCGGTGCCTGCAAGGGCAGAGCATATGCTCATGATGAGATTGGCCCGTTTGAAAGAGAATATTTTGGATGATTGTGTAAAATCCCTGGTGAATCATAGCCTGCGCTATCAAAGGCAGGTACCAAACGATGATATAACAGTGGTAGGAGCTCTTATTGATAACATTTGAAAATGTTTCCTATACGTGGTATGAGTATTTGTGAATATAGTTTTTCCGGGGTGATTTATACGGTTCGAGATCCTGTAGAAGAAGTTCTTAATATCGTATCTTCGACTGTTCAAGAACACAATATGATTAGACCAGGTGAGACAGTAATTTGTGCTGTATCAGGCGGCCCTGATTCTATGTGTCTTTTGGACAGTTTGCATATTCTCTCTGATAAGTTTGATTTTAGTCTTCAAATTGCCCACCTTCACCATCATATGCGTGGCGAACAAGCCGATAAAGATGCAGAATTGGTTGTGGATTTTGGTAAATCAAGAGGAATTCCGGCGGCAGTCGGCCACGAACAAGTTTTTGATTTGGCGGAAACGCTTGGAGTAGGAGTCGAAGAAGCCGGTAGAATTGCCCGGTACCAATTCTTTTTTGAGCTGCAAAGTAAGATAGGAGCAAATAAAATCGCTTTAGGGCACAATATGAACGATCAAGCCGAGACTGTAATCATGAGATTGGCACGGGGTGCAGGCACCCAGGGGTTAGCTGGTATTCCGCCTGTTTATGGCTCTGTTATTCGGCCAATCATATATGTTACAAGAGGCCTTATCGAGGAATATTGCCGAGAAAGAAACCTTCCGGTGATAACCGATGTATACAATTTCGACTTAAAATACACAAGAAATATGGTACGGTACAAAGTCCTTCCTGAACTTAAAAAGATGCTTAACCCGTCTATGATTGAGACTCTTTCTCAGACAGCCAGGGTTCTCAGATGGGACGCCGATTTTCTGGAGCAGCAAGCGCAAGAGGCTTTTTTCAAGGTTTCCATGCAGGAAGGGAGAGTCACGTTAGTTGATGAAGAACGCTTGCTAAGGTTGCCTCCTGCCCTAAGTTCAAGGGTGCTTGAGCAGGCATGGCGCGAATGCACTGGGGACACCGGTAACCTGGAAGTAAGCCATATATTGCGGATCCTCAGGCATAGGGACGATACTGTATCTTTGCCACGGGAGGTAACCGTTCACAGGCACCGGGGGTATGTGGGGTTCTACCCGGCTCCGCCCCAGGGCTTAGATATTGCAGTGAAAGTGCCGGGAGTTACCCCTGTCCCTGAATTGGGGCTTTCCGTTGCTACCAAGGTCCTTGACAAGCCTGAAGATTTTGAGTTGGCTCGATACCGGAGCGAACAAGTATCCGGCCCGGCTTCCTTTTTTATGCTGGAATTAAACGTGTTGGCAGATTACAATAAATGTACAGACGGAATCAGGCTACGGACACGAAAACCCGGGGACAGGCTTGCGCCCTTGGGGATGAAAGGGAAACAGAAGAAAATCAAAGACCTGCTCATATCTATGAGTATTCCACGATATTACCGTAATTTTATTCCCATATTTACGTCAGGGGAAAGCATTGTTTGGGTGGGAGGGCTCAGGTTAAGTGAGCAGTTTAAGGTTGAATCAAGTACCCAAAAGGTACTTGAAATCCAAATTGAGCCGTTGTTGCGGCATAGCCTGAATTGTGCTACGATTTAGCAAGTTACTTTCAGTTTTTAGGGTAGAACATAACCAAAATGGAAAAAGCATTTTGGAAAGCACTTCGAAATGGAGAGGGGGATTTTAATGAACAGTAAACTATGGAAAAGCCTTGCAGTTTACGTTTTGCTCATGTTTGTGGCAATTTCTTTAGCTGATCTTTTTACCCCCAAAGATCAGTATACTGAAATGGATTTTAACCGTTTTCTTTCGCATGTGGAAAACGGTGAGATATCTACCATCACGGTAACTGATCAAAAGTCCGCTACCGGGAGTGTAACAGGAACTCTTGAAGATGGTACGAAATTCAAGACTGTTATTCCAATTGACCCCGAGTTATACCAGATGTTGGTTGCTTCCGGGGCTGTGGTGCAGCTGAGATTGCCACAAGAACCGTCAATTTGGGTGTCTCTTCTGTCCAACATGTTGCCTGTGCTGTTAATGCTTGGAGTATTTTTCTATATGATTCAACAGACCCAAGGCGGAGGCAAGCAGGTAATGCAATTTGGCAGATCAAGGGCCAAATTGCAGTCTGACTCGCATGAAAAAATTACATTTGATGATGTTGCCGGTTGTGAAGAAGCCAAAGAAGAGCTTAAGGAAGTTGTGGATTTCCTTAGACACCCGAAAAGGTATGTTGAGATAGGTGCCAGGATTCCCAAAGGAGTTTTGCTTTTTGGGCCGCCGGGTACCGGCAAGACTTTTATAGCCAGGGCGGTTGCAGGTGAAGCAGGTGTTCCATTCCTGTCAATCAGCGGTTCTGACTTTGTTGAGATGTTTGTAGGCGTTGGCGCTGCCAGGGTCAGAGACCTTTTTGCGCAAGCAAAGAAACGGGCCCCGGCAATTGTGTTTATTGACGAGATAGATGCAGTGGGCCGTATGAGGGGAGCCGGAATGGGCGGTGGCCATGACGAACGTGAACAGACTTTGAACCAACTATTGGTTGAAATGGATGGTTTCAATGTAAACGAAGGGATCATTGTAATGGCCGCTACAAACAGGCCTGATATCCTTGACTCAGCGCTTTTGCGTCCTGGAAGGTTTGACCGGCAAATAGTTCTTGATAAGCCGGATCTTAACGCACGAACTGAAATTTTAAAGGTTCATAGCCGCGGGAAACCTTTGGCTAAAGACGTTGATTTGGAGACTGTGGCCAAGGCTACTCCCGGGTTTACGCCTGCTGATCTTGAAAACGTAGTTAACGAGGCTGCGCTTCTTACAGCCAGGCACAGGAAGAGACGTATTGGGATGCACGAAATGGAAGAAGCAGTTCAAAGAGTAGTTGCAGGGCCAAGGAAGAAATCCCGGATAATTAGTGAAAAGGAACGGCGGGTTATTGCATTTCATGAGGCCGGGCATGCTTTGGTTGCCAACAAGCTTCCTAATGCCGATCCCGTTCACGAGGTAGCGATTGTCTCAAGGGGTGGAGCTCTTGGGTATACGCTTCAGCTTCCTATAGAAGATAGATACCTTGTTACAAAATCAGAGATTCTCGATAAGGTTACATCGGCACTGGCAGGGAGAGCTGCTGAAGAAATGATTTTTTCAGAAGTTTCAAGCGGAGCAGCAAACGATTTGGAAGTATCAAGCCAGCTGGTTCGCCGTATGATAATGGAGTTTGGCATGTCGGAAAGACTGGGGCCTCTTACTTTCGGCAGGAAGGAAGGCCAGGTGTTTCTTGGTAGAGATTTGGCCCGGGAGCGGGATTTTTCAGAGGAAGTTGCCGCTGCCATTGACCAAGAAGAACGAGTGATTATTAATGAGTGTTATGACCGGGCAAAGGCTATACTAACTGAAAATCGTGACGGGTTGATTCTGGTTGCTGAAACGCTTCTTGAGAAAGAAACTTTGAAATCCAAAGAATTGGAGCAACTTCTTTCAGGGGAGCCGCTTGAGGAAGAGGAAGCAAAAGAAGCAGGCACAACAAGCCAGGATGCATCAGATGCTGCCAAACCCGTGTTAAGAAAAAGTTTTACCGACGAAGTAAAGAGGTCAGGGAGGGTTACGCCTGTTCCGGAAGTTCAATAATGGTGATAACAGGCATATCAGTAACATGCTGGTTTGCCGGCTGAAAACAATATAGTCTAAGATACGGCCGCCGTGCTAATTTGGCGGCCGTTTTGTGTTAGTATTTGTTGAATGAAGGACTTGTTTCAGCAAACGAAGAATGTCGAAGAAGAATGTCGAGAAGGATGTATATCAATTTACGGTGGGATTTAATTGTCGTTTAAACATCCTTATGTAGGATTTGCACGAGTTTACGATGAAATCATGTCTGATGTTCCCTATGACCAATGGCTCAATTACATTGAAGCGATTTGGTCCGTTCACTCTTTCTCACCTAACACTGTGTTAGATCTGGCCTGTGGAACCGGTAACATATCGTTGCGTTTGGCCAGGCGTGGATACACAGTAACCGGCATTGACTGTTCGAAATATATGTTGGCTGTTGCAAAACGAAAAGCCATTGATGCCGGGCTTTATGTTTCGTTTATGCAAGATGACATCAAAAATTTTACAACAGGCCGGCAATTTGATGCAGCGGTTTGTGTGTTTGACAGCCTTAATTACCTTTTGGAGCCATCAGATATTCAGTCTTGCTTTAGGTCTGTATTTCGAGCATTGAACCCCGGAGGGTATTTTGTGTTTGATATGAACACTCCATTTCGGCTGTCAACCATAGTCAGGGATACCAGCATATTCGAAGCGCCATGGTATTTTGTGGTGTGGCGGGATTATTGGGATGAACCAAACCAGTGGTGGCAGGTTGATCTCACTGGTTTCATTAAACAATGCGGGCACTGGCACCGGTTTGATGAAATCCACCGGGAAAGGGCTTTTCCAATTGAAGACGTTGCAAAATGGCTTGAAGATGAAGGATTTGTTGTAAAAGGCATTTACGAGTCAAACACAATGAAGCCGGCTTCAATTGCTACGCTGAGAGCGTATTTTGCAGCAGAGAAGCCCAAAGGCTAAGTTGCATTGGTTTCCGGGGTCGATGTCTTGCATGTAAGCAGGGTAGGCACTAAATTTGCCTTGCCCCTGAGAATTGCTTGCTTATTTGCACATGATAAGAGAGCAAACATAACAGGTGGTGTAGCCAATGGGATCGCTAGAAGTAACTAAGAAGCAAGAACTGTGGAAAAGTGTCGATATTGAACCGGGTATGGTATTTCGTTACATGCAAGCATCTAAATGGAAGAATCTTTCTATCAATGTGTTCTGCAAAATTCCTGTCATGGTAGACAAAATAACCTCTTTGGCCCTTGTGCCCAGGCTGGCAACCAGAGGCACAGCGAATCTGCCTACTTTGCAGTCTGTCTCCCGGCATCTTGAAGATATGTACGGCGCGGGAATGGGTGCTGATGCCAGAAAGGTTGGGCCTGTTCAGGTTATTGGGTTTGGCATAGATATTCCATCGCCTGCGTATTTGAACGCTGATGTTTTTGGGAAATCTGATGCAGGGCCCCTTCTCATTTCGAAAGCAACCTCTCTTATCTGGGATGTTGTTTGCTGCCCAAATGTTGTAGACGGTGGTTATCCTGAGAACGTATTTGAAATTGAAAGAAATGAGCATAGGCGCGACATAATCGGAATTATCAATAACCGGCCGCATTACGCTACTGTTCGATTGTTTCAGGAGATTTCAAGAGGAGATCCCAGAGGGCTTCCTGCATGGGGACGGTTGTCTGATTTGGAGACTGTAGGCCCAAAAACTACGTGGCAAATATGGAAGGAGATTCTTTCTAAGTGCCCGGTTAGTATTTACGCCATAGGAGATGGAGCAGAGGAGGTGGGGGAGTTTCTCAGCAATCATAAACTGGAATTTCCGTCCGCCAGGTCTAAACAGATCTTAGACATTGGAAAGGAGCTTGAACCTCCGCCGCTGCCAAAAGAGGTTCTTCGGGTACAAGACAGTATCCCGGGAGAGCAAACAGTTTTATGTATGGCGTTTCATACAGGTATTCACGAAGGAGATCCTGAATTGCCTGCCATGTTACTTTGCGATGGTATCTTAGGAGGATTCCCTCATTCGAAACTTTTTTCAGTTGTAAGGGAGCAGCAAAGCCTTGCATATTTTGCTGATACTGTTCCGAATACCTGGAGA
>CAZXLH010000045.1:12007-14888 GCA_964641455.1 uncultured Eubacteriales bacterium
ATAGGCCGAAAGTAGAAGGCCTCATTATTGATCAGGTTGATGCTATTAGAAAAGGAAAGATTTCTGATAGGGAAATGGAGAGCACCAGAATGGGGCTGGTACGCAGGCTACGAACCCAAAGCGATTCTCAAGCCGCTCTTGTGAGGCGGTCGTTGAACCGGGAAATTCTTGGTGGTGTAGCCACACAAGAGCAACTTGTAGATGCTATTTTGAAAGTGGGCAAACAAGATGTAATTGATATAGCATCGCGAATGAAGCTTAAAGCCGTGTACGCTCTTAGGGCGAAGGGTGATGATACTGTTGAATAGGCCGGAAACTCTTAGAGATGAGATTCTTAATGAGGAGATACATAGGGCTGAAGTAGAAGGCATCAAAGTTTTTGTGTTACCCAAAAAGGGCTTCTGTAGAAAGTACGCTGAACTTTTCATTAAATACGGGTCTAACGATACCATATTTACACCCTATGGGACTGACAAACAGGTTTGTGTTCCTGCCGGAATTGCTCATTTTCTTGAACATAAGATGTTTGAGAAACAGTGGGGCGAAGCTTTTTCCGCGTTCAGTGACATTGGCGCTTCTGCCAATGCATACACAAGCAATAATTACACATCTTACCTGTTTTGGACACTTGAAAACTTCTCAGAAGCTTTAAAACTTCTTATGGAAGTGGTGTTTTCTCCGTACTTTACTGATGAAACCGTAGAAAAAGAGAAAGGCATAATTACCCAGGAAATTCGTATGTACCAAGATCAACCGGGTGCCCGGCTATTCAGAGAAATGTTGTCGTCTCTTTTTCTGAAACATCCGGTTCGTTTGGATATAGCCGGTACCGGGAGTTCTGTTCAAGAAATAACCAAAGAACTTCTTTATCTTTGCCACGAGAATTTTTATTGTGGCCCGAATGCCAGTTTGTATTTGGCAGGTGATTTCAACCCGGGCCAGGCTTTGGATTTGGCCGCACAGGTTATTTCGGAATTAGGGCCCAGGCCTCAGAAGCCACCTATTCGAATTCGGCCTGAGGAGCCATGGGAGGTAGGCGAGGATGTCAGGATTTCTATGCCTGTTCCTACACCTATGCTTCAGATAGGGTGGAAAGATAACAACCTCAAAAACGGAAGCGAAATGGTACTGCGGGAAATTGCTGTAACCGTATTGCTTCATCTTATCTTCGGGCAAAGTTCTTCGTTTTTTACCAGAGTTCATGAAGAAGGGTTGGCCGATCGTTTGAGTTTTTCGTACGAAGCATGGCCTGATTATGGGTTTGCTTTCGTCGGAGCTGAGAGTGCGGAACCTCATAAACTTAACGAAGCGATTTTGGGCGAAATAGACAGAATCAAAAGCACCGGCATTGATTCGAAAGATTTTGAGCGGGCGAAAAAGGCCATGTTAGGACGGTTTATCACCTTGTTTAACTCATTTGATGCCATAGGGCAAAGCCAGGTTCACCTGTCCGATGTAGGAGAAAATGTGTTTTCGTATGGATCAATGTTGAGAAGCCTGGGCCTGGATACTGTTATGACAGGCATAGACTGTTTTCAAAAACAGAGTTGTGTAAGTGTAATAATCAGCAACTAAAACAAAAGCAAAATTTGAGGTGTTGGCTACTTGTTTTGACACCGGCAAGATATGTTTTTAGAGCCCTATTGCAAGAGATTGTTAACGGGCTTATTGTTTCTTTCCGGACAAGCTGCTTATAATCTATTGTGGAGTAAGGCGCCGGCTGCTATTAAAGAACGCCATTGGCAACGCTGTTTTGCAAAACTTGAAAGGAAGACGCTGGCCCTCAACTTTTCAATATTGGAAAAGGCAGTGGCAGCATGAACATGAACCGGAAGTTTTGAAATTATGGTGCATAAAGGGTGAACAGTTCGTGAATAAAGTTTTAGGGAACATACATAAGCCCCAGGCTGATCTGATCATAACCAATATTGGCCAGCTTCTTACCATGAATCCGGGCAACGGGCCAAAGAGAGGGGCTGAGGCCGGGGATTTAGGAATTATCGAGGATGCTTTTTTGGCATCCTTTGAAGGCAAAGTAGTAGCCTTTGGCCCACAGCGTCATTTCGGCCGGCGAGTGGCGCCGGTTCCCGGAGCTAAGTTTATAGACGCCAGGGGCCGGGTAGTATCACCCGGCTTCATAGATGCCCATACCCATATAGTTTTTGGCGGTTGGCGTGGCGGCGAATACGGCCAAAGATGTCAAGGAGCTTCTTACCTGGAGATTGCTGAAAAAGGCGGCGGAATAATGAGTACCGTCAAAGCAACCCGGCAAGCATCCAAAGACGAATTAATCGAGAGGACTCTCGGTTTTCTTGATCAAATGCTGGCTATGGGGACCACTTCCTGTGAAGCCAAGAGCGGCTACGGGCTAAATTTAGAGGTTGAACTAAAGCAGCTTGAGGTTATTCAAGAATGTGATCGACGCCATCCCGTAGACCTTGTTCCAACATTTCTCGGAGCTCATGCAATACCTACAGAGTTCAAGAAAAACCGTCAGGGATACGTTGAGGAAGTAACAGGGATGTTGGAACCTGTTATGGACAAAGGACTAGCCAGGTTCGCAGATGTGTTTTGTGATGCCGGCAACTTTACCATAGAAGAGAGCCGGTATATTCTTGAAGAAGCCGGAAAGCATGGTTTTGAACTTAAGATCCATGCTGATGAACTTGAGAATACAGGCGCAACTGAACTGGCTTGTGATTTGGGCGCTGTATCATGCGATCATTTGATAAAAGTGTCGTCTAAGGGGATAGACAAGCTCTCGGATTCTGACACAATAGCTGTGTTGCTTCCTGCTACGTCGTGTTTTCTGGGTGAATTCCCCGGCGCTCCCGGCAGGAAAATGTTGGATAGCGGCGTAGCTGTGGCTTTGGCTACGGAT
>CAZXLH010000046.1:0-14730 GCA_964641455.1 uncultured Eubacteriales bacterium
AGGGTGCAGTCCCAGTATTTTGCCTCGTTTGAGCATTACTCACACAGGCTGCTAGTCAGTGTAACTTGCAGTAGGTGATCTGGCAGTTCTCAGGGCTGACTTGAAAGAGATTAACTCCAAATCGTTCGACCTAACTCAGCCATTTTTCGCCTGATCCTTTGGCGGCTAACAACTAATCCCTCAGCCTCTAACTGCTTCTTAATTCGACGTGTGCCATAGGCCTTATGGCTCTTCTTAAAAATCCGTTTCACCTTCTGGGCCAAGATATCTACCTTTTTCTTCTCGGGCCTTTTGAGCCATCCATAGTACCCGCTGCGTGATACATTGCACAATTCGCAAGCCCTTTTGATGGTGACCAGGTTTCTGTGCTCCTTTTTTATCATCGCGTACCTTTCCTCTGGCCCCCGGCAAAGTACGCTGCTGCTTTTTTTAAGAACTCAACCTCATTTTTAAGCTGCCTGTTTTCTCTTTCAAGGCGTCTTTGGTACTCTGCAGCTGGCTTCATGTGCCCACTACCTGGTAGGCCGTGTTCATGGTCTTCGGATAGTTGATCTGGTCAAGCCTAAGCGGACAGCAAGAAACTGGACTGATTGAAATCAACATGCGGGTAGGACAGGGGATAAACCACCATCAATTGACTGTAGGACCCCTTTTTGGTACACTGACAGACAACGTGCTGGAAGAGGTGTTTGGAGGAAGAAATGCAAGGCCTAATCTGTGATTTGCACTTTAGTTTACAGCAACTGTCAATACAAGGTATCGAGGCTTTCCGGATAAAGTCAACTTGTGGGTTAGCGGGTGTTGAGCAACTCAGGAGCTATGCTTAGATTTATAGATCGAACTGTGAAAAGGTGTTGCAAAATGGATAAACTGAAGCGTTTGATAACGCTTTTTGCACGGATTGGACGAAGAGTCGGCAAGTACGTCATATTAGCCGCTAGAACCGAGGATGTTGTTGCTGGCGCTGATGATTATGAGCTGCGCGGAGGATATAGTCTTGAGCGTATAAGGCCTGAATTGCTTCCCAGTATTGAAAAGAGTCGCCCAGGTTACTTGCGTGTGGCAAGGAGACACTTTTCTGCCGGGTCTGAAGGATTTTGCGTGCGCCATCAAAGTGTAGTATGTGCTATCGGCTGGATTAACGTCAATAGCAACCGGAAAACAAGGCGGGTCTGGTACTATCCATTGAGACCGGGTCATGTTTGGCTTTGTGGTGACTGGGTAAACCCATCATATCGCGGTAGGGGGCTTCACAAATGCTTGTTGTATCACAGGGCTTTGTATATACAGGAAAACATAGGAAACGTTGTAATGGAGGTAAACATCAATCCCGGAAATGCTATTTCCTTACATAATTACAAGAGGATGGGTTTTCAAGAACAACGAATGTTGAAAGTTCTGAGTCTATACTGGTGGAGTTGGTGTTGGGAGACGCCTTTGACCTATGATAGTGCTCATGATGGCCACCCCGGCAAATGACTGTCTAAACACGGGACTCGAATGGGGATCATGTGAAAAGGTGTTTGTGCAGTATGGTCAACAGTCACACTTCGTAAGGAACAAGCAATTTTGCATAAGGTCCCCGAAGAACACCTAGACTGTCGATTAGGGTGATGAGCTGGAAAACTAATAGTAGGTACGATGTGATGCACCTTCTAAGCAGAATAGTGTGATTTGGAGTGGGTGCTTTGATTGGTAGAGTCGGGCAATGTGATACATACTTGGCGGTGATTGTATGGCATACATAGTATTTGGCCTTGCACCCCCGGGTTTGTTCCTGATGAGAGAACTGGTAAAAACTGGCGACAAGGTGTACGCAGTCGGGGAAAGCGGGGATATCGGTTTTCATTCGAAATACGGTGTAAAACTGCTGGCGGACTCGTTTGAAGATTTGCAGAACGTAGTCCATCGCATAGTTGAAGAATGTAAGCCCACTGAAGACATTAAGGCTTTTATAGCTAGCTCTCGGTATCTGGATTTGATTCTGCGGGAATGGCCAGAACTGTTCACAAAGCTAGACGTTGTTGGTCCGGACTTGCCCTTAATGACGACACTAAATCGGAAAAGCGAGGCAGCCAGGCTCTTTGCTAGTTTTGGCGTACGTTGTCCGAAATTCTACTTCTTTCATGAGCATAAGTCTATTGAAGAATTCCCCATAATATTGAAATGGAATTCTAATCTATATCATGCCAGCCAAGACGGGGCCGGCACAATAGGAAAAACAACGATTATTGATACCAAAGAAGAACTAACGCAAGTAGCAACTAGCATTTCTCAACTGGAGTCAAAAATTGGCGAAAACCTCATTTTTCAAAGATTCGTGTGCAAGAACGTGCGAGAATTGGGATACGGAGCCTTTTTTTATGATGGAAGCGAGAAAATGAGCATTGTTGTGGAGCAAGCCAGGCAATATCCTAGGGGAGTGAGCAGTTACGCACCAGAATGCCAGTGCGAATCAGTATTGAACATTAAAGCGAAGTTTGCTCGCGTATTGACAGTTCTAGGCTACACGGGCTTTGTTGAGATTGATTTTTTGCAAGATACATTGTCCGGTGAAGGATACTTGCTGGATGTGAATCCTCGGCCTTGGGGGTTTATGCCAATTCTGAGCAAGAAATATCGTAATTTTCATGAATGTATTAGCATACCTACAGTGATGGGTGAAATGGTTGAGGGAAAGGTTCAGTTTGTCGACATACACCGGGACATTGTTGCAACGTTAAAAGAACAGGTGGAAGATTTTTCACTGAAACGGTTGATTAATGATTTAAGAGTCACTTACGGAAAGAATACCGTAGTTAACACTTTCGATCGTACTGACATGAAGCCTTTCTTGTGGGGGATCCCTAAAAAAGTGATTTTGCTTGGACGTACGAAGCCTAGAACAGTCGAAAGGGTTTGACGGGCTATAAAGATTTGAAAAACAAGGCCCATGTATCAAAGACAAAGAATATCTGAATTGGCGGCACAACCTGATAAGCATTGCAGATATTGAACTGCCGGAAAGGAAGATAGTCCCATGGATTATGTGATTACTGCTTATTCTCGTAGATTGGATTCCAACAAGGGTCAAATAGTGGATTTTAATTTCGCTGACAAAGACAGTCTCTCGTAGTGGTGCGGAGGATGCTTGAGGCTTCCGTCGCCAGAAATGCAGTTTCGTCAGCCTGTTGGGTTGTGCCGAAAAGGGGGCATATAGGCTCGTAACTGAGGTTCGTTCTGTTTATAAGCTCCAGTTTCTGTTCAGTCTTGTGCAGCCGGAAAGAGATTTCCTAGCCAGGGTTAATAGCAGCGATTTGGTTCTACAGAAAATATATGACGGTGGCAACTGAAACCTGAGATCAGGGGATCAGGATACGTACTAAGGGTGATCGAGCATGAATCGTGAGACTGGTACTGGTTTTGATAGGGGCATATTTCTTTTGAGTTTGGATACCGAACTGGCATGGGGAATGGTGGATAAACCGGTATCGCTAATCAATAACCTGGTGTACTTTCATAATACGCGCGGGGCTATAGATGGGATAATTGAGTTGCTTGATAGGTATCAAATATCAGCGACGTGGGCATTAGTTGGTTCTCTGTTGTTAGATCAGCCTGACTTTTGCGAGGAATTTGTCAATAACGTTACAAAGAGACTGAAAACAATACTTAAAGATCAGTATTTGGCTTCGTTGCAGCAACAAGATATTTGGTGCTGCAAGGACATATTTGAGAGGATAAAATCTGCTTCGACGCCGCAAGAAATTGGTTCACATGGTTTCACTCACTTAGTGATGGGAGCTGAGAACGTAACTCGAGAAAGGGCGTCAACTGAATTTAGGCTTGGAATGAAAGTGGTGAAGCAACAGGGCGAAAAGCCAGTAAGTTTTGTGTTTCCCAGAAACACTATTGACTATCTGGAAGAGTTAGCGGACGCAGGGTTTATCACTTACAGGGGAGTGGAGCCCGCCTGGTATGTTAGTACATGCGGAGGATTTAGAAAGATCTGCCACATACTAGATCAAGTATTTGCCATCACACCGCCTGTGGTTATGCCAACTTGTACTGCTAATAACTTGGTTGATATTCCGGCATCCATGTTATATTTGTCCATGGATGGGTTTCGTAAATATATTCCGCTGAGAAGTCGAGTTAGAAAAGCCAAAAAAGGAATACAGAGAGCCATAGATGAAAGGAAAATATTCCATTTGTGGTTTCATCCTTTTAACATAGCGTCTGACAGAAGAATGATTATGGGATTGGAAGAAATCTTCACGATGGTTGATGAGGAGAGAGACAGGGGCCGGGTACAAGTGATGACTATGGGGCAGGTGGCAGCTAGCTATCTACTGGCCAAAGGTAACTAGCAAAACTATCGGAATCTTTCTGCTATTAAGTTGTCGCAGCATCATCTCTCCTCTTTGATAGTAATTTCCAGCAAGGTTTGATCATTGGCAGGAGTCTCAGCTAAGTCTCAGACTAGTAGAGTCCGTGCAATGCTGTAAAAGTGGATCAGTGCCAATGTGGGGACAGGCCGTTTCAGATGTCGATGGCCATTTTGATTTCTCCACTTGATGGTACGGTAGGTGTTTTTGTGATCCTTGAGTTCTAGTTCGATTAGAACTTTGAGATAGATTGATTGCGATTTTGAAAAGAGGATTGAATCTCACGATTCGGGAGTGAGAGCCCAAGGTGCAATACACATACGAGACATACTATAGGCTACAAGTGAACAAGTATTCCCTGTATGATAAAGTAATATTTGTGCTGTACACAATGTATTTTGTGTTTGCTCCATTCTACTTCTGGACTAGTGGACTACCGCAGATTGCAGATCTAATATTGGTATTGCTAATCGTTTTGTATGCTATTAAGAAGAATATGAAGTTCAGATTTATGAACAGAACAAGGTTCTTTTTGCTATCCGGTTTAGCTTTTGTAGTCTATGTAACATATACTAACTTGACATGGATGATGATATTGAGTTCTCGTGATGTAGGGGTAAACTCGTTCTTCTACTTGTACAATTTCCTTATTACTGTACTGATGGTGGGTCTGTATACTGATTACGGAGAGAAAATCGTGGAAGTAACCAATAGAGGAGTATTAATATCTGTATCTCTTCAAACGATTATGTTTCTGTTGGCAGGAGGATTTACTGGAACAAGGATGAAAGGCGTTTTTAGCAATCCTAACCAATTGGGTTATTACGCCTTGATGGTAGCATCAATTCAAATATACCTTAGTGGTAGCACAAACATTAGCACTAGATCGCTTGTTCTGGGGCTAGTGTTATCTTCTATACTTGTAATTGCATCATTATCTACGGCCGCAATTGTCTCATATTCAGGGCTAGTGGTATTATTTGTTTTGACCAAGGTCCGATGTAAAAAAAGGAAATACCCGATTCTGGCGCTTGGGGTGATCGCCTTATTACTTGTAGCATTTGTTTGTATTAGGACATTGCCCATTAACGACAGCAAAATCGATAGCATAATGATTCAATCACTTGTGAGTAGAGCACGAGTTGCAAAGCAAAAAGCGAGCCGAATCATGCACGAGAGAGGTTATGATCGCATAATCGAGTATCCAGAGTATTTGATATTCGGTGCAGGAGAAGGTGAGTATTTGCTTAGGTTTGGGCAGCGCTTAGAACTTCATTCAACGCTAGGCAATATTTTGGTTTCTTACGGTATCATTGGAATATTTTTGTTTTCACTTTTTGTGTATTTGGCACTGAAAAATGATGGGTTCAAGAGATGGTACGTTGTTTTCGCTATAATACTGGTCTATGGGCTGGTTCATAATGGCATAAGGAATAGCATGCTATGGATGTTGCTAGGTTTAGTAGCTACTGGAGGTCAATAGGTGTAGTGTAATTGGCAATGCAATTGAATTTGGTCGGAAGGATAAAGTGGGCTTGACACTTTTCCAGGAGGAAACGGACTGCTCACGAAGGAACTAATGGATGTGAAATAGTCGGTGATACCCAATCAGAAGTTGGGATGTATAAGATACTGTTTGTCCTATTCGGTATGTTTATGTTTGCTGCATGAAAGAAGGTTGCCTTATTGAATCTAAGAGAGAAAATCCTATCTAGATCAGCTAAAGTAGCTGTAATCGGCTTGGGTTACGTAGGCTTGCCGTTAAGCCTCGAGTTTGCCAAGTCGGGTTTTGCGGTAACAGGTATTGACATAAATGCCAGCAAAGTCGATCTGCTTAGGAACGGAAAGTCATACGTTTCAGATGTTCCTGATAACCAAATTGAAGATGTTGTAAAGCAAGGCAAGTTTTTGCCTTCAGCTGATTTTGAATTACTTCATGAGGTTGATGCTGTTAGTATCTGTGTCCCTACTCCGTTGCGAAAATCAAAAGACCCGGATCTTTCATACATAGTCTCGGCGGTCAATGAACTAGGAAGCAGATTGCATTCACAGATGGTCATTGTTCTTGAGAGCACTACCTACCCCGGGACAACTGAGGAATTGGTTCAGGTTGAAATAGAGAAGCAAGGTTATCGTGTAGGTGAAGATGTTTTTCTTTGTTTTTCGCCTGAACGTGTAGATCCTGGTAACCAAACATATGTAACCAAGAATATCCCCAAAGTCATCGGAGGTGTGACACCTGGTTGCACTGAGATGGGTGCGCTTTGGTATGGCCAGGTAATGGACAAGGTTGTGCCTGTTAGATGTGCTCGTACCGCAGAGATGGTCAAACTCCTTGAAAACACTTTTCGTTCTGTGAACATAGCACTGGTCAATGAGATGGCCCTAATGTGCGATCGCATGGGAATAAACATCTGGGAAGTTATAAAGGCAGCAGCTACTAAACCTTTTGGTTTCATGCCATTTTATCCCGGGCCCGGAATTGGTGGGCATTGCCTTCCTCTGGACCCCGTTTATCTTTCTTGGAAGGCCAAGATGTATGGGTTTTACAATCGTTTCATTGAACTTGCAAGTGATATTAATGGTAACATGCCTTATCACGTAGTGCAGAGGGTATCTGATATTCTTAATCTTGAGGGAAAGGCTCTTTCGAGGTCAGTAGTTCTGTGCCTTGGAGTTGCCTACAAGAAAAACGTAAGTGACACTCGAGAATCACCTGGCTTGGAAGTTATGAAATTGCTCAGACAACAAGGGGCTATTGTCAAATACAGTGACCCACATGTTCCGGTGGTTAGTGAAGATGGTGCTCGAGACACTAGTGTACTTATTACAAAGAAGACTTTGGAAGCGGCTGATTGCATTGTTTTGCTTGCCGATCATTCCGATTTTGACTATGGATTTATCGCCAGTCATGCTAGGATGATTTTGGATACTAGAAATGCTTTTAAGGATATTGAGAGGCCTAACATTTTTCAGATTGGCACAGGCCTTCCTACTCCGGATGAATTCTATTCTAGTATGCAATCGCTGGATGGTGGTATTACACTTAAGGAGACGGTGGCTACGAAGAAGCAAGTCTAGCATATTATATGACTATATTATTTTGAATTTGTGAGAGGTTTGAAACAGGGGGGAGTGGTCTTGCATCATTATGTGGTTACCGGTGGAGCTGGGTTTATTGGTTCCAACTTAGCGCGACGATTGATTAGAGAAGTAGATAGGGTTACGGTAATTGATAATCTTTCCACGGGTCATATGGAGAGTCTATCTGACATACTTGAAGAGATACACTTTGTAGAAGGGGATATTAGAGACTTAAACCTACTCAAATCTGAATTTCAAGGTGCAGAAGTGGTTTTTCATCAAGCTGCCTTGCCGTCTGTTCCCAGGTCAATCGCTGATCCTATACCGAGTAACTCCAACAACATAGATGGTACGCTTAATGTACTGGTTGCTGCCAAGGATTGTGGGGTAAGGCGTGTAGTCTTGGCGGCTTCTTCCTCGGCTTATGGCGATACTCAAATTCTGCCCAAAGCTGAGGATATGGAGGCAAATCCGTTATCTCCCTATGCAGTGACCAAATTTGTTGGAGAACTCTATGCTAGAGTTTTTGCACGATTGTATGATATTGAAACGGTATGCTTAAGGTATTTCAACGTGTTCGGTCCTTATCAGGATCCTAACTCCCAATATGCTGCGGTTATTCCGAAGTTCATCACCCTAATGTGTAACGGCAAGCGACCCGTCATCTATGGTGATGGTGAGCAATCACGGGATTTTACATATGTTGATAATGCTGTAGTAGCTAATCTTCTCGCGGCAAAGGCTCCAAATGTATCGGGCGAGGTGTTCAATGTAGGTTGTGGTAAGCGCTATACGTTGAACGAACTGGTTAGATCATTGAATCGGTTATGTGGTACTTCACTTGAGCCTAAATATGTAGATCCTAGGCCTGGTGATGTGCGTCATTCCATGGCTTCGATAGAGAGCGCCCGAAGACTTCTGGGATATAGCCCGCCTGTGTCTTTTGAAAAGGGTTTGGAAAGAACAGTCAGGTGGTTTCAAGACGAGAAGTAGTGGCGAAGACTGTTGTAGATCTGATTCACTGCAAGTTAAGAGACGCAAAAGATGCACCAACAATTTGGAAGGCTGCTAATCTAGCTGGGATAATAAGTGAGTGTTTGTCAAGCAGAGGGAAGTGTGGGTTAACACTAATGAGAGTTGTTGTTGTGGGTAGTTATGCTCGATCGCTTATTAATTTCCGTGGACAATTGTTGCAAGATATGGTGAATAATGGTCACGAAGTAATTGCTTGTGCACCTCAAAGTCCTCAACATGTGGTTAACGCTTTAGCGGAGATAGGGGTAAGTCATGAGGATATTTTTCTTGAACGAACAGGAACTAACCCGGTATCAGACTTAAGAGCATTAATTGGCCTCAAAAGGTTATTTGCACGGTGTCGACCTGATGTTGTTCTACTTTATACGATAAAGCCAGTAATTTATGGTTCCCTGGCTGCAAAATTTGGTCAGGTGCCCAATGTTTTTTCGATGATTACTGGTGTGGGATATGTTTTTGGCGATTCATCACTAAAGCAAAAGTTTATGAGAACAATGATTCAACCAATGTACTGGGTAGCTCTAAGAAATAATACAAAGGTGTTTTTCCAAAACCCGGACGACCAGGAACTTTTTACGAGCATGAATCTTGTGTCAGGATGTGAACAATGTGTTCTAATTAATGGGTCTGGTGTCGATATTGAATATTATCGAGAAACTCCACCTGTTACAGAGAGAATAGTATTTTTGCTTATTGCGCGTTTGATTAGCGATAAAGGCATTAATGAGTATGTAGAAGCTGCGCGTCGGATTAAACAGGATTACCCTGAGGTTGTTTTTAGGCTGGTGGGGCCATTTGATAGTAACCCATCTGCTATTCCTAAGAAGAAGATAGAGAAATGGCACGATGAAGGAGTAATTGAGTATCTAGGCAAGACCAGAGATGTTAGGCCATACATTGCGGAATCTAGTGTATATGTTTTGCCTTCTTATCGAGAAGGGACACCAAGAACAGTACTTGAAGCCATGTCTATGGGGAGACCGATTATTACGTCTGATGCACCTGGTTGTCGAGAAACAGTGATAGAGAGTAAGAATGGTTATCTGGTACCAGTGAAAGATGTAGATGGCCTAGTTCAAGCTCTAGAACGCTTTATTCTAAACCCCAAATTAATTTCCATGATGGGGAAAGAAAGTCGAAAGATTGCTGTGAAGAAATACGATGTTAGAAAAGTAAATGCGACTATTCTTGAGACTATGGGTTTGGCGTGAGAGTTCGTTTCAGATAGTGCAACTTCGTCTACGGATATAGTTACGTGTTGAAGATATGAAGGTGGTATAATTGTGAGCAATCGAATATTCCTTTCGCCTCCTCACCTAGGTAGTGAGGAACTGAAGTTTGTACACGAAGCTTTTGAGTCAAATTGGATCGCACCACTGGGACCTCAGGTAGATGCATTCGAAAAGGAATTGGCTTCATATGTAGGAGCAAAGGGTGCACTTGCTCTAAGTTCAGGTACCGCTGCTATTCATCTAGGCCTGCGGTTACTGGGAGTCGATGCCGGGGACACCGTATTCTGCTCAAGTTTGACCTTCATTGGTAGCGTTAATCCCGTGTTGTATCAGAACGCTAAGCTGGTCTTTATCGATTCTGAACCAGAGTCTTGGAATATGTCTCCAAAAGTTTTGAAAAAAGCACTTAGGGACGCTGCAGTTAACAAGTGCCTGCCTAAAGCTGTTATCGTGGTTAACCTGTACGGCCAGAGCGCTGATATGGATCCCATTTTGGCATCGTGTGAGGAATACGGAGTACCAGTACTTGAGGATGCAGCTGAATCTTTAGGAGCTTACTACAAGGGTAAGGCGAGTGGGACATTCGGGCAATTCGGGGTTTTTTCGTTTAATGGCAACAAGATCATTACAACTTCAGGTGGCGGGATGCTGGTATCGGATAATGTTGACGCATTGGACAAGGCCAGGTTCTGGGCTACCCAGGCGAGAGATCCTGCCCGGCATTATCAGCATAGTGAAATGGGCTACAACTACCGGATGAGCAACATCTTAGCTGCTATAGGCCGTGGCCAACTACGTATTCTTGATAAGAGAGTTCGACGCAGGCGAGAGATATTCGATGCATACCAGAGGCAACTGGGTTCCATCCCTGGGGTTAGCTTCATGCCTGAAGCCAGTTTTGGTAGAAGTAATAGGTGGTTGACGGTTATGACTCTTGATCCCGATGTCATTAAGCAAAACCCATGGGATTTGGTAGATTATCTGGCAGAGCAGA
The DNA here is from genome assembly GCA_964641455.1 of uncultured Eubacteriales bacterium. Classification (GTDB taxonomy): domain Bacteria; phylum Bacillota; class Sulfobacillia; order Fermentithermobacillales; family Fermentithermobacillaceae; genus DTU015. The sequence goes on from CAZXLH010000046.1 coordinate 10,713, forward strand.
ACATTGAAAGCAGGCCTGTTTGGAAACCGATGCATAGGCAACCATTGTTTGCAGGAGCAAAATACTATCCGCACGAGGAGAATTACAGTGTATCTGATGCACTGTTTCAAACCGGGATTTGCCTACCTTCGGGAACATCTATGACCAGTGATGATATTGAGCATGTGATTGGCGCAATTAGGAGATATATTGATAGTTAGCCTTGTGAGCTCAGTGTCTTTCAGTATTGGAACTTCTGTATTATTCATTACTACTGGGATTTGGTTCGAAATTAGGGTCTCACGAGGTTACCATGGTTGTGCTTGGTGATGCTGTCACCTTCTGATCTTCAGCTGGATTGTCAATTCCCGGAAGTTAATCTGAGTCTTCTCATTTGCCTTTGCTCGAAATCACTGAACTTGACTTTACGCCATCTCGCGCTCGCCTGCGAATGTCAACTAGAAATTGAGCACTATGATACTAAGAAAGTGACCATCTATGATAGTCAAAAGTGATCCACTTGTGATTCTCCATTTTGGATTACTTCCATGATGCTATAACCAAGAGGCAACAGATTAAACAATCTCTTTAAGTACGTGGCTTCGGGTAAACCACTTATTTTAACGGCTGAAGTGGGATATTCCATAATCGACCAGTGCAAGTGCGGACTCGAGTTAGAAAGTGCTTTGGCCAGGACCTGACTGGGGCAATCTTAGAGGTAAAGAACATGCCAACCCAGAAGTATGAGACACTGGGGCAGAATGCCAAGGTCGGAGCGTTGGATTTTGATTTCAAGGTATTGTCAAAGAAACTGATGGACCTTATTGAGAGCGTAAGGTTAGAGGATTGACTGCAAGGTTATGTGCCATGAGAACTCATGTATTGATCCAATTAGGTAGGTATGCAAAGTGAGTGACAGGTTAGCAATTGGTGGGTTCAAGTCAGTTGTGAAGAGAGTACTGGATGTAGCGATATCTTCCGTACTACTTATAGTCTTATCCCCTTTGTTTATTCTGATCTCAATAGCCATACTCTTTGAGAGCGGTCGGCCGATTATCTTTTCCCAGCAAAGACCCGGGTATAAGGGGAGTCCCTTTTTTATCTATAAGTACCGGACTATGGTGAACTTGCGTGACGAGAAGGGCGATCTTTTACCCGATGGCCTTAGGATTACTCCTGTGGGGCGGTTTTTGCGGTCAACCAGTCTGGACGAGCTCCCGGAGTTAATCAATGTTTTGAATGGTGATATGAGTTTGGTAGGTCCACGACCTTTGTTGCTGGAGTACCTTCCTCTCTACACACCAGACCAGGCTCGCAGGCACGACGTGAAACCCGGGATCACCGGTTTGGCACAGGTTAGCGGCCGGAATCTGCTAGCGTGGGAAGAGAAATTCGAGTTGGACGTCTATTATGTAGATAACTGGTCACTGGGGCTGGATGTCAAGATATTGTTGCTGACCGTCTGGAAAGTGTTGAGGCGAGAGGGCATAAGTCAAGAAGGCCATGCTACCATGCCGCCTTTCACTGGAAGCAGCGGTGTACCGGGAGCTGGAAGTGGACTTTAGATGGTTGTAGATAGCGAATGACTATGTGGACAGAGGTCAGTCCAAAGGAGGAGTCTCCTATGAGGAGGCCTTTAGTGATAATTGGAGCCGGTGGTTTCGGAAGGGAAGTTGCTTGGCTGGTAGATGAGATCAACTGTGACGAACCAACGTGGGAGTTGCTGGGGTTTGTTGATGACTATTCGTCCGGCGTGACGGTAGAAGGTTTTGATGTTCTGGGTGGGCTTGAAAAGCTCCTGTCGATAAGACCCAGGCCTAATGTAGTATGTGCGATAGGTGACCCTGTGGTACGAAGAGCAGTTGTGGAACGATATGCAGAACACGGTTTTGAGTTTATCACATTGATGCATCCGACAGTAAGGAGCTCGAGGTTTGTTGAAATCGGACCCGGCTCTGTGGTTTGTGCTGGTAGCATTCTGACTACCAATGTAAGAATTGGTCGGCACTCCATTCTGAACCTGAACTGCAAAGTGGGGCATGACTCAGTTTTGGGGGCTTTCTCCAGTCTCATGCCTGCGACAAATATAGCTGGCGAAGTCAGAGTCGGTGATGGGTGCTATTTCGGGCTTAACGCTGCTGTTATAAACCAAGTCTCAATAGGGGATTGGACGACTATTGGTGCTGGCGCCGTAGTTGTGAATGATATTCCCTCCCATGTAGTTGCAGTAGGGGTGCCGGCAAAACCGATTAGGCAATGTAAGTTGTAGTTCTTGCAGTCAAAGCGCCGTTTGAAGGAGCATTTTTGATAGCCTATTAGCAGACCTGACACATTTGCTTGAGGGTTCTTTATGCAGGAGGCATGCTATGTTATGAAGGTAAATCTCGCTCGCCCAGATATCACAGAAAAGGAAATGGATATAGTTAACAAGGTTATTCGCACACCCGTGCTTGCATTGGGGCCATACCTGAAGGAATTTGAGGCATCTATAGCCTCCTTCATTGGCCGCAAGCATGGGATTGCGTGTAACAGTGGGACAAGTGGCCTTCACCTTCTTATCCGGGCCTACGGCATCGGGGAAGGGGATGAAGTCATTACTACTCCTTTCAGTTTCATTGCATCCAGTAACTGTATTCTGTATGAGAGGGCCAGACCTGTGTTTGTGGACATAGAGAAAGACACAGGCAACATCGACCCGGATCTCATTGAGGACGCCATTACTTCTCGGACCAAGGCCATCCTACCGGTAGACGCCTTCGGTCAACCTGCAAGGCTTGACTCGATCCGCCAGGTAGCAGACCGTCACGGCCTTGTGGTTATTGAGGACTCATGCGAATCGCTGGGTTCCGAGTACAAAGGAATCAAAGCAGGCCACGGTGCGTTCTGCCATGGCGGTGTGTTTGCATTTTATCCGAACAAGCAAATCACCACCGGGGAAGGCGGCATAGTTGTCACCGACGACGACCACATAGCCCGCCTGTGCCAGAGCATGTGCAACCAGGGAAGAGGCCAATCAGGAGTCTGGCTCTCCCATGAAAGGCTTGGCTTCAACTACAGAATGGACGAGCTGTCGGCTGCCCTGGGAGTTGCCCAGATGGAGAGAATCGAGGAGATCATCCAGAAACGCCAGCATGTCGCAGACATGTACAATGAAAGACTGTCTCAGATAAGCGGTGTGACACTTCCTTATATAAGTCCCGAAGTCACCAGAATGAGCTGGTTTGTTTATGTAATAAGGGTAGGGGTGGACGAACCTAATCCGGACCGCCAGGCCCAAATCCGTGAGCACGTCATGAAGACTTTCATAGACAACGGTATCGGCTGCCGGCCGTACTTTACGCCAATTCACTTACAGCCTTTTTATGTACAGGAGTTCGGCTTCAAACAAGGTGACTTTCCCAACACAGAATTCGCCGGCAGAACCAGCATTGCCATTCCGTTCCACAGCAACCTGAGCCAGGAAGAGGTTGAGTATGTGGCTCAGGTGTTGGAGGAAGGGTTGAGGAGGGCTCCTTGACTGAGCTGATGTTCGTGTAGGGGTTCGGCAGTTATTGTTGGAGGCAGTAGTTCTGAAGGTGTTTGAACCAGTTGTATAAATGCAGGGTGCTCAACGAAGTATCAAGGGGGGATGATCCTGCTGCCGAAGAGGTGTATATGCGATGACAATGAGTTCGCTCTATGAGTTTTCTAAGATCCACTTTAGCTATAGATCAGCCGCAACAACGAGACAGAGCCGCTTTTTTGGCTAGGCGTGCGTGAATGCATTGACGCGTTCATTGCATCGTATCATTGACCAGAGACCGAGTAGGTTCTCAAGTCCTAATCCATATGCCCATTAGTGGGTGCGGAAAACCAGGTCCGCAAACAAATCGGCACCCCTGTGTGGCCACTAAATCGAGACTTCGGTGACGATGGAAGGAAAAGTGCGAGCCTTGTCGAATGAAGTAAGCAAGCGAACAAATCCCTTTTAGATTACTGCATGAGGATGTCGTGTCATAACCCACTACTGTTCCGCGATTGTCGGAAAGATGCCAAGTCT
>CAZXLH010000047.1:0-14362 GCA_964641455.1 uncultured Eubacteriales bacterium
GGGCCGCGTCCCGTGCTTGACAGAGACAGAATATTAATAAGGCATCAACGCAACATCCTCGGTGGAACCAAACCGCCGGGGATGTTGTATTAGCAAACTGAAAGCTGTGCGAGGCTCAGCCTCTTGCTTGCCCGGGGCCGCAGAGGCCTCTGCCACATGCTCACTCCCTTGCCGTCGAACGGCATTCCTGACCACTCCAACCACTCGAGCTTTCGTGTCTGGAACCCGTTCTGGGGGCAGTTCAAATACGTCTTTCCCTGGGTGAAATCGAAACATCAGAGAACAGTCTCCTCTTCAAGCAGGAATATCGCAGTCTGCGTAGAATGATAGCCCATAGCACAAATGTGCTGCACATATGTGCATGAGCACACCGGCCCGGAGCGCATCCTTAGAAATACTCGTGCCTGGCCGCGATGGTGCGCCTGAAATAGAACCCGTGGGGGTGTCGTGATGGCGTTCGACAAGCGTTTCCTTTATGAAGTTGCAAAACACTACTACGAACTCGAGAAAACGCAAAGCGAGATTGCGTCGAGTTTGGGCATATCGAGAAGCCAGGTATCCAGGGCTCTGAAACGGGCTAAGGATGCAGGGATAGTCGTAATCAAGGTGATTCCCCCGGGGTTGGATTTCGCGGATCTCGAAGATGAACTATGCTCCACGTTTGGGCTCGATGAGGCGGTAGTGATCTCAGGCAAGGCCGGCCCGTCCAGACTGCTTACACAGAGTCTGGGGATGGCGGGTGCAAAGTATCTTGATGAGGTGCTGAAATCAGGCGACGTGATAGGCCTTTCGTGGGGCGCGACCCTGCGAGAGCTTGTAGCTGCAGCAGACATCATCAAGCCAGCCTCGCGGGATATTATGGTGATTCCGCTCCTCGGCGGGCAGGGGCAAGCCAGCCCTGATCTTCAAGTGAACGAGATTGCTTCGCGGCTGGCCATGGCGTTCGGAGGCTCCCACCGATATTTGCATGCACCCTCATTTGTAGACACACCCGAAGCGCGCAACATGATGATGAACGACAGCAACATAAGGAATGTAGCCAGCCTGTGGGATTCGGCAGATGTGGCAGTTGTCGGGGTAGGCTGTTTTGCGCCGCCTTCAACGCTTCTGGAGGAGGGCGGTTTTCCCCCCGACGAATTGGCAGAGCTTGCAGACATGGGCGTGGTCGGCGACATGTGCATGAGGTTCTTCGATGCACAGGGGAAGCTTGTTGATACGCCACTCGCGGAGCGAATCATCGGAGCAAGCCTTGATCAGTTGCGCAGCATAGATTGTGTCGTGGTGGTCGCCGGAGGCTCCAACAAGGCTACAGCTCTGCTCGGTGCCCTGAAGACTGGTGTGATAGATGTACTTGTCACTGACGATATTGCTGCTCGCAGAGTTCTGGAAATGTCGTCATCATAGTGTTCATCATGTGATACCAGGTTCAAATCGATACGACTAAATCTATCTAAGGAGGAAATCCACATGCCGCTTGGACAGGGAGCTTTAGGACTCGGAGTGTCGTACGCACTCGCCGTTGGGTACCTGCTTCTCATGAGGTTCATGGGAGCCATACTGAGCAGGCAGTATCCGGAAGAGCATAAGGTCGTATGGGATACGCGCACAATCTCTCGCGTCACAATACTTGCTGCGGTGTCAGGGGCAGGGGCTATGATCAAAATACCCGGACCTGCGACTACCATAGCTCTAGATGCTGCTGCAGGCTACTTTGCAGCAGCTTACTTTGGATGGCCTATTGGCGCCACTGTTGCTGCCATAGGATGCTTCCTTGCAAACGCTCTGGGAGGATTCGCGAGCTGGCTCCCGATGCTGCCAATCTACTTGTGCGGAATGGCTCTCACAGTCACCATCGGAGTCTTTGTCGCCAAAAAGACCAACATTGTGCTGGCTATCGTCGTCGGCACGATAGTTAACACAGTAACGTGCCTGGGCCCGTGGGCAATCATGATAGGCACGCCTCTGATGATTGCGCTGCTTCCATCTCAGATCATTGGATCTGCGGTTAATGCGACAGTCGGCCTGACGGTGGCAGCGGCTCTCAAGAGTGCCCAGAAACATGGGAAGCACGACCATGAAGAGCTCATAGAGCCCGAGGATGAAAGTTTGAATATGTGAGAGGTGTTCTAGTTGGCGCCCACCATTATTTCACTCAAAGATGTAACTTTCGCCTATAAAGGCTCAAAACGACAAGCCTTAAGAGGCGTTTCTCTGGACGTCAAGGAGGGTGAGTGCATAGCGATCCTCGGACCCACCGGTGCGGGGAAGAGCACTTTGGCGTGTGTGATGAACGGAACAGTCCCGCGGTTCATCGAGGGAGAACTGAATGGAGAAGTAGTCATTGACGGGCAGGTTCCAGGCAAGGTCGGAACGGCCCAGATGGCATCGCGAGTAGGATTGGTCTTTGGTGATCCCGACACGCAGCTCTTTGGAATGACGGTAGAAGAGGATGTGGCGTTTGGCCCCGCTAACCTCGGTTTGGACTATGACACGATCATGCGGAGGATAGAGCGGGCCATAAATGACATGAGGCTCACAGGCCTGGAGGAGAGAGCTCCCCATCGTCTCTCCGGGGGACAGAAGCAGGCAACAGCAATTGCCGGAGTATATGCTATGCTCCCCAAGATCATGGTATTGGACGAACCTACTTCCATGCTTGACCCAGAGGGCAAGGCGCGTGTCTTCTCAATAGTGCGCGACCTGAACAAGACTCTCGGAATGACTGTTGTCCTGATAGAGCAAGAGGTCGACGACATACTTCAGCTTGCAGACCACGTCTATGTCATGAAGTCAGGCAGGTTCGAGTTGGGCGGCACGCCACGCGAGGTTTTTGCTAATGTCGACAAGCTGAAAGAGGTCGGCATAAGGGTCCCACACATTGTTGAGTTCGGAAACCTTGTAGGGGCCGACGAAACGCCTTTCATCGTGGAAGAAGCTGTGTCATTGGTTGAGCGCAAAGCCTGGAAGGCGACCTCGGGCCCAGAGGCTCCTTGCTCCAGCATCAGTGATGGCGGGCAAAGCGGCGCTATGGCGCCGTCGGGTTCCAGCAAGGGTCCCATAGTGGAAGTGCTGGATCTTGAGTTTCAGTACCCCATGGGTGCCAGGGCCCTAAATGGCGTGAACCTCAAGGTATATCCTGGTGAATTCGTAGCCATCGTCGGGCAGAATGGAGCTGGCAAGACGACTCTGACGAGGCATCTAAATGGATTGCTCAGGCCTCAAGCTGGCGACATTCGCCTCTTCGGAAAGTCGATTCTAAATGAGCCGACCACCAAACTCTGTTCCAAGGTGGGCTACGTTTTTCAAAACCCGGATGAGCAGCTTTTCTGCACTACTGTCGAGGATGAACTGAGGTTTGGGCCTTCAAACATAGGCATGGACCCGGACAGGTTGGAAGAGGCCGTGAACGACATTCTGCTTGACATAGGCCTTGAAAGATACAGGCAGGTGTGGCCGCGCTACCTTACCAAGGGCGAGAGGCAGAGGCTTGCGATGGCTTCTGTGGCAGCCATGGATCCCGACATACTCATAGTCGACGAGCCAACCACGGGCTTGGATTGGCTGGAGTCTCTTCAGATACTGGATTACCTGGAGAGACTGCGTCGAGAAAAGGGCAAGACGATATTGATTATTACCCATGACATGAACATAGTCAGTCTGTACGCCAGACGAGTTGTAGTCATGGCAAATGGACGGGTGATTGGGGAAGGAACCCCGCGCGAAGTGTTCTCACAGCAGAATCTTATGGAGCAAGCCTATTTGCGGAGGCCTGCAATTGCTGATCTGTCCGAAATCTTGTGGGGCGAGGTATCACTCACTTCTCAAGAGGCAGCCTGCAGGCTTTTCGGATCATCAAGGACGAATGCAGAGGTGTCCGATAAGTGATTGTCGAGTATGAAAGTAAACAGACGGCAATGCACAAGCTCGATCCCAGAGCCAAGTTCATCTGGCTGATGGCTACTATAATCATCAGCATCATCTGGACAGATCCGTTATACCTGGCCGCACTGGGCCTGGTGACTATCGCCGTTGGCTGCATGGGGGCATTCCCCTGGGCGAAGATGAAAGGAACGTTCTCATTCCTGCTCATATTGATCGCCATAATCACGCTGGTTCAGGGAGCCACATATGTTCCAAAGACGGTATCCCTCGCTGACCCGGACCGCGTCCTGTTCCACTTGATACCCGGCTGGATCCCTGGCATCAATCCGGCATGCCCTATACGGGTTGGAGGGTTCCTATACGGGGTCGGAATGGCTTTCAAGGTGTTCGTCGTGCTGATTGCCATATCAGTCTTTGGGTATGTGACATCCCCATCTGAGGTAGTTCAGATCATAGTGCGCATTCCGTTCCTCTCGTACAAATCCGGGTTTGTCGTTTCGGCGGCTTCCAAGTTTGTGCCAGTGATTCAGATGCAGATGTCAACTTTGAGAGACGCAGAGAGGTCCAAAGGGGTTGACTTCGATTCGGGCTCATTTGCCCAGAAGATCAGCAAGACCACGAGCATGTTGATTCCGCTGTTTGCCAATGCTCTGACGATGGCCGACACGATGGCGCTGGCCATGGAGTCTCGGGCATTTGGATACAGCGAGAACTTCACATTGATAAGACCTTACCATATGCGCTGGCCTGACTGGATCATGTCTGTCGTATCAATCATGGCTTTGGCGGCGAGCATAATAACACTCGCCGTATTCAAGATGGGGGCTTTGTAGGATGGGCCAGACGGATCGTGCTGTAGTCTGTCTTGGTGCCGCCGCGGTGGACATGATGTTCACAGTCGACAAGCTTCCCGAGGCGGACGAAATGGTGTTTGCCAAGGGAGAGCCGGGTTTCTTTGCAGGAGGGTCAACTGCCAACATTGCAGCTGGAATAGGGCGCCTGGGCTGCAAATCAAGGTTTGTGGGCAGGGTCGGGAAGGATGAGAACGGCCGCAGATTGCGGCGGGCCTTCGAGGCTGACGGGGTCGACGCGAGGTGGCTTGCGGAGATCGAGGGAGGCAGGACTGCCCAGACCATAATCGCCGTGGATCAAAGCGGCGACAGAGTCATCTACTCGCTGGGGGGAGAGGCGATTCTTCTGGAACCCGACGAGTTCGACGATGCGGCGATGGAGGATGCGCAGGTTCTCTACATGGGAGAGGTGTTTCCGCACGTAGCGGATCGAGCCATTCGGGCGGCGAGGTCTTGTGGTGCCACTGTCGTCTATGGCCCCGGAGGCGGGATTTCCTGGATGGATGGAGAGACACTGGGCCGACTGCTAAGGTCGTGCGATTACGTTCTGCTTTCCCGGGGAGAGCTTGGTGCAGTCACATCATGTTCCACTCCCGCTGAAGGTGCTGAGCGGCTGCTTGAGAGCGGAGTTCGCAATGTCGTGGTCACCCTGGGCCCTGATGGATCCGAATGCCACTTCCGCGTCGGGGACGTCAACGGTGGTGCCCACTGCCAGCGCAATCGGAAGGCAGTCCGTGTTGAGGCTTTCCGCATTGCTGAAGCAGTGGACACAACTGGCGCAGGAGACTCATTTGCCGCGGGGTTCATAACAGGTCTGCTCGAGGAGATGGATTTGGCTGAGTGCCTTCTGCGAGGAAATGCCTGCGCCGCGCTGGCCATACAGAAGATTGGCGCCAGGGAGGCTATGCCGACGGCGAGAGAACTGGAGGAGTTCCTGCAGAATGCTGAGCGATAGGATTGATCCCAGGAGAATAGCCGGAGCGCTTGCCGGAGTTGCAATCGGGGACGCGATGGGAATGCCGTCCGAGTTCATGACGCGCGAACAGATTCGCGACGTATATGGAAGGATAGACGGATTCTGCGCACCCCATGAAGGGCACATTCACTCTGGAATGGGCGCCGGCCGCATCACAGATGATACCGAACAGACTCTGGCGATCATAGAGGCTCTGGAGAGGCATGGCACGATAACCCCGGAGGTTGCTGCCGGAGCCTACCTGAAGTGGGCGGATCAATGCAACGCGTATGAGTCATCGGTACTTGGGCCGAGTTCTCGCAAGGCTCTAGAGAGGCTGAAAGTAGGAGAAGACCCCCGTCGAACAGGGTCATCGGGGGGCACTGTCGGCGCTGCCATGCGCGTTGCGCCGATTGGGATAGTCAATTCGCCTGATCTGGAGAGGGCGGCCGAAGAGTGCTACATGTCGTGTCTGCCGACACACGGGGTAAACATTGCGATTGCCGGAGCATGTGCAGTTTGCTGTGGCGTGGCGGCTGCTTTGACAGCAGAGTCGCTGGAGGAAGTGATTGACGGGGCTGTCTATGGCGCACGCTTCGGCGAAGGCCTAGGCATTCAGTGGGCAGGGGCGCTGGTGAGTGCCAGAACTGAGCTTGCGCTCAGGATTGTAGCAGAGAGCAGTAGTGTGGCCGAAGCGGAGGATCGCCTCTACACAACGTGCGGAGTTGGGATGGATCCAACAGAGCTTGTGTCGACGGCGATAGGGCTCTGCCTCTTGCACGGCGGCGATCCCCAAAGTGCTGTAGCTGCAGCTGCTAACATGGGCGGCGATACAGACACACTGGCTTCCATGGTTGGGGCACTAACAGGCGCCTGGCGTGGTATCGATGCGTTCCCGCAAGAATGGATAGATACAGTCCAGGAAGTCAATGCTTTGGATTTTGAAGCGATTACGGTGATTCTCATGGCTGTAAGGGAAAGGAGACACATCCATAATGGCTGGCATAGATATTAGGCTTCGCCGGATATTCGGCGAGGACGGAAGGACGGTCATATGTCCACTGGATTTCGGCGGTTTCATGGGACCTGTGGAGGGGCTATTTGACCCTTCTGCCGCAGTCCGCAAGGTGGTGGAGGGAGGGTGCGACGCCATACTAGTCAACCCGGGCCTGGCTGCCACTGAGTGGGAAAGCTATGCGGGGAAGGCGGGACTGGTGCTGAGAGTGACAGGGGGTTCCACCAAATTCAGCCCGAATCCGACTTTTCATACTCTGGTCTGCTCCGTAGAGGAAGCATGCCGACTTGGCGCTGACGCCGTCTGCATAATGCTTCTCGTTGGTTCAGACTACGAGCAGGAAATGTTCGAAATAATGGGACAGGTAGTTTCCGATTCGCATTCTCTTGGCATTCCGGTTCTTGCAGAGGTCATCCCGTGCGATCCGTCACACAGCTTCGATCCAGAGTGGATAAGTGTGTGCGCGAGGGTCGGCTACGAGCTGGGCGCAGACGCCATAAAGACCTACTGCACATCAGAGGGCTTTGAGGAGATAGTCAAGGCATGCAGGGTTCCCATTGTCATTGCAGGCGGCCCCAAGGTCGAGGATCCCAACAGTGTAGTTCGCCGAGCCATGGCTGCAGGAGCCGCGGGAATCGCTTTCGGGCGTAACGTGTTCCAGGCTCCCGATCCGACAGCAAAGGTAAGAGAGCTATACAGCATTGTTCATGAGGATTGCCGCTGCAAGGAGGGAAGGTAACTGTGAAAGCAGTCGTATATCACGGCCCTGGCGACTTGCGCATTGAAAATGTGAATGATCCAGTTCTCAACGAGGGAGACGCGCTGCTCAAGGTTCTATACTCCGGCCTCTGCGGGACGGATGTAAAGACTTACAGGCGCGGGCATCACATGTTTACTCCCCCTTGCATCCTCGGACACGAGGTGGTTGGGCGAATAGAGGCTATCGAGGGTAGGCTCGCCAGGCCAGACATTGCCGTCGGCGACCTGGTGGCTGTTGCTCCATATGTGCCCTGCTACAGCTGTGCCCACTGTCGCAACGACAGGGAGGAGCTTTGCACTAATAAGGATGGCATCGAGGGGGCTTTCGCAGAGTGGATCAAGATTCCCGCTGGGGTCGTCAGCAAAGGGACATTCCACGTTCCGTCAACAGAAGGCCTCAAGCTGGCATGCCTTTCTGAACCCCTTGCTTGTTGTGTGAATGCTGTCCAGGATTCACGCGTTGGCCTGGGAGATGTCGTCATGATAATAGGCGCAGGCCCAATGGGCCAGCTAATGCTGGAGCTATGCAAGTCTGTGGGTGCTTCGAAGGTACTGGTGAGTGAGCCAAACGACTTCAGAAGAAACAAGGCCGCTGAAAAGGAGGCCGTGGTCCTGAACCCGGCAGGGGAAGGTGTGGACGTATCTGCATGGGTAAAGGAGCAGACGGGCGGAGTCGGTGCAGATGTGGTATTCGTCTGCGTCGGATCTACTGACGCTGTAGAGGCGGCTTTTGGCTGTGTAAGAAAGGGAGGAACAGTCAACCTGTTCGGTGGGCTGCCAGGTGGGTCCCGTATCACAGTGGATCCGCACATTCTGCACTACGACGAGGTAATTCTGACCGGAAGTTTCGGTTTCACCCCGCTGCAGTTCCATACTGCATTGACCATACTGGCCGGCGGCGCAATAGATGCAGGGAGCATAATCACACACCAGTTCGATCTTGACCAGGCGGTAGAGGCTTTTGACATGGCCTCTTCCGGGAAGGCTCTTAAGATACTCTTGAAGGTTGATGGCGATGCATGACTTCTCTTTGATGGGGATAGACATAGGAACTTCAGCGGTCAAGGTATTGCTCTGGCGTTCAGACGGCAACCACAGAGTGGTGTACCGTCACGCCAGGGAGTCCTATGTATCAAACGAGGGCACCGCCATCCCTGAACAGAATCCTCACAAACTCTGGCAGATTGTGAAGGAGTGCATCTGTGAGGCGTTGAGAGAATGCGATGCAGGCAGTGTTGCAGGTGTGGGCCTGTCCGGCCACGGACCGTCGCTTGTGCCAGTCGACCATGGCGGAAACGCAGTCGGCAACATAATCACATGGATGGACCCGAGACCGCTAATGGGGCCCGGCTGCCAGACAGAGCCGACGACTCAGGGAGGTCCGTCTTTTGAGGCAACCGCCCAGTGGATAGATGAGCAGTTGCAGAAAGAGTCGGGGAGGGAAGACCTGGACGGCCGTGTTCGGGTTCTGCAGCCCAAGGATTACATAGGATTAAGGCTTACGGGGGAGATGTGCATCGACTCTTCTGCGGCCTCTTGCATGAATTCATCTGATCCTGGTGCACGGCTTTTCCCCAGGGTAGTGCATCCGTGGGAAGCGATTGGGACCGTGACGAGAAAGGCATCAGAGGAGACAGGCCTTCCAGTGGGAATACCTGTGGCGGCGGGGAGTGTTGATGCATTCGTAGAGGCTCTGGGTGCAGGATTGGTCGATCCGGGAGTGATATGTGATTCAACAGGCACGTCTACATGCGTGTCGAAAGTGGCGGGCGGCGAATGCAGCCTGCAGACTGTCAAACACGTCATCCCCGGCGCTCGATTGATAGTTTCGCCCATATCCTACAGCGGCGGATGCCTCGCCTGGGGTATGTCCCTTCTGTTTCCGGATGTGTATTCTAGTGAGCACGACTGGAGCGCCACAGTTGCCGGGGCCCTCGATGGCTCAAGTGTCGGGGCATCCGGGTTAGTCTTTCTACCGTATCTTGTCGGCAAGCGGAGTCCTGCCGCAGTGCCGACGGCAAGAGGCGCCTTTCTGGGACTGCGGCCGGAGCATACGCCACGCGATATGATCCGTGCAATACTTGAAGGATGCACTTATGCCATGCGCCAGGCGATCGAGGCGTTAGGCGATTCGATGGAGGCATCTGAGGTCAGAGCTGTGGGCGGCGGAGCAAGGCATGATGGCTGGCTGCAGATGAAGGCTGATGTACTGAATCTGCCTGTAGCACGCATGAGAATGAATGAAGGCACGCTTCTGGGCGCGGCAATTCTGGCGGGAGTAGCTGCAGAGATGTTCACCAGCTTTGAGGAAGCTGGTGACGCCATGGTCTTTACGGATACTGTGTTTATGCCGCGTAGTGGATGCAGCGCGCATGACAGCTGTGACGACGGATACAGCCGCGGCTATGCGACATTCTGCACGGCTGAAAGTGCCCTGCAGGACTATTGGAACGATGCAGCAGCCATCTGGGCTACGCAGCGTTGAGCATGCAGCAACGATCGGAGGTAGCGCATATGAAGATGCGAACGAGTCGAATGCCCAAAGGGATACTGTTAATCGCTGCAGGCATGTTGTTGTGGGGATTCGGTTATGGTCTTCATTCATACATGTTTCCTGTGTATCTCCGCAACATAGGATGCACCCCACAGGAGGTGGGGTTCGTCTACTCAATATCCATGGCAGTCATGGCTGCATCGAGCATACCAGGGGGAATTCTGGCCGACAGGTATGACAGAAAGAAAGTCGTCCTCCTGACGTGGATCATCGGAACACCATCTGTCATCCTGTACTACTTCGCAAAGGACTGGAAAATGGCGGCCCTGGGAATTGCACTCTACTCCGGGTCAATGCTGGGTTACCCTGCACTCAACGCCTACGCCGGGGCCTGCTCGGCGGAGGGCGAGTCGGGCCGGACATTTGGACTTATAAGCGCAGGATTCTCAGGAGGAATGATAGCAAGTCCGCTACTGGCAGCATATCTTTCTAACGTATGGGCTGTCAGGAACCTGTTCTTGCTCTCATTCGTATTCTTCGCCGCAGCATGTTGCGTCATAGCTTTCCTGCCTCCAGAGCCCGAGGGCAGGAGCGCAGCGAGTGAGTCTACATACTCAAGTCTCCTTGCGGACAGGCCGTTCATGAGATTCGTCATCTTCTACTCTCTGTGTGCTTTTGCTTTCTACATGGTGCAGCAGATCATACCCCAGTATCTGAGCGATGTGCGGAACACAGGCATAAGCATTGTGAGCTTGCTTGGGTCCTTGATGTCTCTCGGGCAAACGTTGATAACTATCATTGTCGGCCGAATGGCAGATCGCAAGGGCGCGCTCGTCGCCGTAGGCATGAATGTGATGGTTTTTGTGATTTCGATGCTATGTTTCATAGCCATTCCAGGCCAGGTTGCTGTGGTCATATGCCTGTTCCTGTTGGGCGGTTTCATGGCCGGCCACGGCGTAGCATTCGCAGGCGTGGGAGAGGTCTTGGGCAGCAGTGCAGACGGAAAAGCTTTTGCCCTCTTCAATCTCGCAACATGGGGGGCATCAATAGTAGGGCCCTACCTGGGAGGCCTTCTGTACTCCGCATCTGAGAACATGCCTTTTTACATAGCTGCTGTTCTTCTTGTGGTTGGGGGAACAATGCTGATCAGGCAAGGGTCTGCCACACACTCTGTCAGGGAGGTGCTTAAGGGGCAAGGATAGACGTGAGAAGCTTGGATTCAGGAATCTTGCGATCGACCAAAGCGGCTCTAGACCAAAAAACATGTCGAAAGGGAGAGAAGAAATGCGGAAATCAAGACTAGTCGTTGCTCTGTGTTTGATGTGTGTGATGTTGGGCTCGATGTGCTTTGCAAGTACGGCTAAACCCACCGGCAAGGTGGTTCTGACCGTAAGAGGCCCCTTAGCTAACACTAATGCCAAAGACGGATTTGAATTCGATCTTGAGACGCTTGAGGGCCTGGGCATCACTGAATACAAAGTCAAAGATCCATGGCTGGGCAATAAGACATATAGCGGTGTTACAATTGCGAAAATCCTCGCATACGCGGGCGCGCCAAAGGATGTTGCTGAAGTATTGGTCATTGCCAAGGATGGCAAAGAAGTCGTCATAAAGGGAGCGGATGTTGCCAAGTACGAGATAATGGTTGCTACGAAAGATGGTGGCAAGGCAATCGGGTCAGGACTAGGCGGTCCGGTCAAGCTTGTTTTCCCGTATGATGATAACCCGGGGCTCAACAAGGAGTATCCTAAGGAGAACTGGAACTGGTTCGTCACCACCATCGAAGTGAAAACGAAATGAGAACTCGCAAGCAGCATTACAGGTTCCTGTTGCTGCTGCTACTGGCTGTAATAGCCTGGCCTCAGGCGGCGCTGGTTGCCAGCGCTGCCGGGCCAGAGCAACAGGATCCAATGACAGTGGTAGTCTGTGTGATAGATGGGTGTCCCGATCTGTCGCTTACCTACCTGCCTGAAACTGAGTATATCAGGCAGCTGTGTGCAGATGAGAGGTTCCAGCATAAGTCGATTGACGCAGTATTTCCATCATCAACAGCTGCAGGGCACGCAGCAATTTTCACCGGAGTTTATCCGGGGGCAAACGGGGTAACAGGAAAAGAGTATCTAGACGATGACGGGGAACTCTCCAGGTTCAACAACCCCGGAGTGCTGGATGTCCCAACGCTGTTTGATGTGGCCCGATCCAAAGGACTTGGCACTGCAATGATCTCATCAAAAGCCAATGCATGTAAAATGCTTTCGGGGGCGACTGACGCTGCAATCTGGCCGGCGTCGGTGCCGGACTGGGTGATCGAGACTGTAGGACCTCCACCGGATGAGTCTACTCAATACGGTGATTTCGCCGGTTGGCATATTGAGCTGGATCGCTGGGTATTGAAAACGAGTGAAGCGTATCTGGAGCAGAACGGCAGTCCTGCATTCGTAGGCATAAATGTAGGGAGCCTCGACAAGTGCGGACACAGGTTCGGACCTGTGCCTGCCGCGGAGACTGCTGAAGCTCTCTGTGCCGTCAGTGAAGGCCTGGAGGAGCTTGTTGCAACACTGGACGCAACACGTCCGGGCCGCTGGGCTATGATCATTACGGCCGACCATGGCATGACAAGGGTAGACACTGGAATTCCTGCAAGGGACATCATTGGCGATGTGACTGACGAAGATATCCCCATGACCCTTGACGGAGGCGTTCTATACGTTTGGGCTGGTGATGACCGGGGAACGATCGCCGAGGCATTGAGACAGAGCGAGGGTGTGGCTGAGATCATAGATGTCGATGATGGAGCCAGACGCGCAGAGCTCCACATAGAGCATCCCCGTACACCTCCTCTGATCGCCGTATCCGAGCGCGGCTACATGTTCATAGAGGCACTGCTCTTCATGGACTACACACTGGGAAGCCATGGCACTACTCTGGATACGGATGTCGAGGTGCCTCTCATAGTCGTTGGCCCGAACGCGGGAAGCATAGATCTGGACGGCGTGAACTCGATAACGGATATCTCATCTATCGTGGAAACCTTGCTCGGAATGTAATCATGAAACATGGATTATAGATGCATTCTGGTGCAGAATGACATCGACCATATACGATGCCAGTGGCCTGCGGGGGATAGAGTCCTTTCTACTTTCCCTGCAGGCTTTTCTGTGCAGACAGGCAGTCGCCTGCGATCTAAGGCCTGACTTCCACGGCGAGCTGGCGGTCAAGGTCGAACTCGGCAACTGCGCTGAAAGTGGTATACTAGGCCATGCATTCAGTTGGAGAACACAGGGGGCCGTTTTGGATATGAGAGAAGAACCTTCAGCAGGTGGAGCATATGAGCGCGATGAACCCGGCATGACCGCCGGAGATGGTGCAAAGGGCGAAGGCTCGGGCGATGCAGAAGCCGCCACGCGCATGGCAGCGAGGATAGCAACTCAGATCAGCCAGGAGCTTAGGATCGCAAGGCCCAAAGTGGAAAGCGTTATGAGGCTGCTGGACGATGGGAACACCATTCCCTTCCTGGCTCGATACAGAAAAGAGCAGACCGGGCGACTTGACGAAGAGGCTATTCGAGCAGTAGATGAGCGGCTTGACTACCTGCGAAATCTGGAGACTCGTAAACTCGAGGTTGCCAGGCTCATAGATGAGCAGGGAGCGCTGACACCTGAGATCAGGCAGTCGCTGGAGGCGGCTGAAACGCTCCAACGCGTAGAGGACATATACCGCCCGTACCGTCCAAAGCGCAGAACCCGGGCGAGCATGGCGCGGGAGCGTGGATTGGAGCCTCTGGCCCAGTGGCTGATGTCAAGGCCTGAAGACGGTGATCCTCTTGGGGAGGCCCAGGGTTATGTGAATCCTGAGGCTGACGTAAACAGCGCTCGCGAGGCGCTGGCAGGTGCGCAAGACATAGTAGCTGAGATGCTGGCAGATGATCCGGAGATCCGGGCATGGACTCGCCAGTGGACAACGAGCCACGGCCAGGTGGCAACAGAGGCCACCGACCCCGAGGCGCGTACCCCCTATGAGCAGTACTACGATTACAGCGAGCCTGTGAGCCGCATTCCTCCCCACCGCGTTCTGGCAATAAACAGGGGCGAGAGGGAGAAGGCGCTGCGCGTGCGGATTGCGGCTGAGGCTGAGCCGATTGTGGAATTCCTGGAGCGGCGATTGACTCGAGAAGGGGCGGAATCGAGCCCGGCAGACTCGGAACTGGCCTTTGCTGCGGAAGATGCCTATGGCCGCCTGCTGGGCCCGGCGGTTGAGCGGGATGTTCGCAACGCCCTGACCGACCAGGCGGAGCAGCAGGCCATCAAGGTGTTTGGCGCCAATCTGAAGGCTCTGCTGTTGACACCGCCTATGCGTGGGAAGGTCGTGCTAGGCCTCGACCCTGCTTACCGAACCGGGTGCAAGAT
>CAZXLH010000048.1:0-1537 GCA_964641455.1 uncultured Eubacteriales bacterium
ATTAGAACTACTCCGGCTCTTGGCGGAGCAACAGTGGAAGAATTGGTTATTCCTGTCATGTTTGAGGGTGGATGAGGGCGGCGCTCTTGTTGTACGGGCTATAATCAACCAACCTGCTCTGCTTTTGGCCGATGAACCCACCCCCCATTACTCATCCTCCACCGACAACCTGGACTCAGTAAACCAAGGACATATACTCGACATTTTCGACAGCATCCACCAGGAAGGTACTATACTGATTGTGGTGTCCCATAATCATACAGTAGCTGATCACGCTAATGAATTGATAGAAATGTCAAATGGGGGAATTGATTCGATTGTTAAGAACGATAAAGATGAAAGTAAGAAAATGGGCGCAAGTAGCCCCGGGGTACCATATAGCCCTACGAATTACACAGATTGACATGCCTGGGGATATGTGGAAAACCCTGTGGATAACATAGGAAAGCCGCTGTCGGAAAATATCATATCTCAATCTTTCTCACCCTGGTTGGTGAAACATTGGGGACGGTCCTAATTGTTTCATGGCTTGAATGGTGAGAACGATTTTGAAATGCCGCTGCAACACCGCTGCAACACCGCTGCAACACCAAACGGAATAATACCTATTAGGACTATTCACTATTCCCACTTTGGTAGAGCACCAGTGGAAGAACTGATTGTACCTGTCACATGTGAGGGTAAATGAGGGCAATATTTTACCCATTACCTATCTGTTGCTTTTTGCCAGGTAAGCGCTTTCGTTGGGCACTGGTCTATTACTTTGGCTATAGTTTTTGAATCTGCTGTACTCATGTCTACCCATGGTCGCCTTTCAGGGTCAAATACTTTTTTCAGTGATTTCCAGCAGTTGCTGTTGTGATTGCACAGAGCCGGTTGCCAGGTCACAATGATTTCCCCGTTTGTGTAATGTCTTACTACGGGCTAGTCCTCTGTCTTTGAATCCATTTTAGCAAACTCAGTTTTTCCCATTTTGCATACAGGGCAAACCCAGTTTTCAGGTAAGTCGTCAAACGATGTTCCGGGCTTTACATCAGGGCGGGTTGCCTTTGTCAGGATCATATACATAACTACATACTTTACATTGATATTTAGCCATTGATTTGCCTCCTTAATTTGTCGAAACCAGGAGCAATACCTACAAGTTTACATTAAATCACTCCAGGTAAATATACGGTAAATTACCTTGTGCAACAAGTGAGTTTGTGAGGTATTGGAGGCCATTTGGCAAGGCCGGTTTTGGTCATTTTTAGAGCGGTTAGTCAAGGTTTTTAATCACTGGAGCCATAGCTGAGCAGATATGGCCGGACAATAACACAGGTTGACACGCTTGGGGATATGTGGAAAAGTTTGTGGATAAAGTAGGAAAGGCGTCGTCGCAAAAAATCCTAATTGTAACTATACAGGTAACTACACTGGCTGGGGGCTTGGGTTTACACAATTTTGGGGCCATGCTGAAACGATTAGGACCGTCCCCGATGTTCCAGCCCAATGTTCCAGCAAATGAAATGATTAAGACCGTCCCCGATGTTTCACC
>CAZXLH010000048.1:1637-14259 GCA_964641455.1 uncultured Eubacteriales bacterium
TCCAGCCCAATGTTCCAGCAAATGAAATGATTAAGACCGTCCCCGATGTTTCACCGGCCATATATCTGCAGAATGTTATCTTAATGGCAAGGCTAGAAAACATTGCTCCTATAACGACCCAGTACTGTATGATATTATATAAACTGCCTTTAACCTGGGATCTTACATCACTGCGTAATGATGTACCTGGTTAACACGGCTAGGAGAAGGTTATAAGAACATTTCAGAGTTCATGGAAGTTTTAGTCAATTTAGATAAGGAGATGGGAGAATGACTAAACGAATACTCACTGCAATTATGGTCATGGGCTTGGTAATGGCCATGTTTGCACCTGTGGCAATGGCTGCTCCCGGCGAAGCAATTTGGCAGGAGCAGGGTGCCGGTTGGCAAGTGCCCTGGTATTCCAGATGGCAGCCTTTCCCGGTATGGCCAGGCTGGGGTTATTCTACTTATCCCGGTACAGGCCTGGGATATCACCTAAGATATGCACCTGAGTCGAACGAGTTAGTGCTTTATGTGTATAATCCAACTGATAAGCCCATCACTGTGTCTGCACCTACAGCCCAGATGGCTGATTTTGTGCTATGGCAAAACGGGCAGATGGTTTGGAGGGCAAGTGCTAACAAGAGCTACGCTCAGGTAGTTACTAATGAGACAATTAAGCCTGGCGAAGGCAAAATATATAAAGAAACTTTGCCGTGGATTCCTGCAGGAACCTATTTTGCACAAGCCTATTATCTTGGCGAAACCAAATGGTCGCCTGTTGCATCGTCTTATATCTGGGTTCAGGGTTATGAGCCGCTCAAGTATAGTGTAGAATACCTGGCGCCAACTTGGTTTAACCCAAATCCCCGGCTAAGAGTAACAATTAAGAACATGACAGATAAAGATATTACTCTTCCTTATCAATACGGATATCAAATTTTGGTAAAGAAGGCCGGAGCCAAGGAGTATCTTCCTAATGTAGGAATGGGCCAGTCCTTGGGAACAATTGAAAAGGGAGCGACAAGGTATGTCTTTGTAAACCTCAATGGGCTCACACCTGGAACTTATCAGGTAGATATACGCTCTAACGTAGCTCACCTTGGTTGGTATTCAATAGTTGCTCAAAACTGGTTCTACGTTTGGTAATTGATGGGGGAAACCTGACATCTGACAACAAGGCTTTACAGAGAGAAACAAGCGCGTATTTCATCGATATGGCCGGAGTATGCCTCCGGCCTCGTTTCTTATTGATTATGAGGTTCTTCAATACTCAGAAATTCTTAGCATATAGAAGCCTTATATTGGTATGAGATGTTGACGCCATATACGTCACAGGCCGGATTTTACACTTGCACCAGGCAGGATATAATTGATAATATGCCGAAGAGACCTTCGTAGCCTGGTTGTTAGGAGGAGATGTCGTTGAAGGAATTTTCCACAGAAAACATTCGAAACGTTGCTCTTGTTTCTCATAGTGGTGCAGGAAAAACCACTGTTGGCGATGCTATGTTGTTTGTTACCGGCGGAAACGACCGATTCGGAAGAGTCGATGATTCGACTTCAGTTTTAGACTACGATTCAGAGGAAATTAGACGTAAGACCACTGTATCTACAGCAGTGGCTCCGGTTGAATGGAATGGCTGCAAAATTAACATTTTAGATACACCTGGTTATTTTGACTTCGTGGGAGAAGTTCGTTCGGCTCTTAGAGTGGCTGATGGGGCATTGGTCGTTGTTGATGCTACAGGTGGAATTGAAGTGGGAACTGAATTGGTATGGCAATATGCAAATGAATATCAGATTCCCAGATTACTTGTTGTAAACAAGCTTGACAGAGAAAACACAGATTTTTTGGTGACACTTGGCGAATTAAACAATGTTTTTGGCAGGGTGCTTCCCCTTTACCTGCCTATAGGCAAAGAAGAAGATATTAAAGGTGTCGTCGATATCATCAGGGGAGTAGCCCTTATTTCATCACCTGATGGAAAGATTTCAGAAGAAGAAATTCCGGAAAACATGGCCGGAGATGTTTCGGACATGAAAGAAGAGCTAAAAGAGGCTGCATGCGATGGTGATGATGATCTTTTTGAGAAGTACATCGATGAAGGCGATCTCACTGACGATGAGATTCGAAAGGGGCTTAGGGCAGCAAGCATTGCCCGCAAAATCGTGCTTGCCATCCCGGCGTCAGCTAGCAAATTAGTTAGTATGCAGCCGGTTCTTGATGCTATAGCTGCTTACTTGCCCAATCCTACGGAAGTTCCGGCGGTGAAAGGTGTAGTCCCCGGAACTGAAGATGAAGCAGTGAGGAGTGCAGACGTTTCGGAACCATTATCAGCGCTGGTATTTAAGACAACTGCTGACCCGTATGTTGGCAAACTTACGCTTTTCCGGGTCTACTCAGGCAAGTTTGCTTCAAATGGCAGCTGTTACAATTCAACAAAGGACCATACAGAGCGAATAGGCCAGCTTTACACAATCAAAGGCAAGAGCCAAATACCTGTGCCCTTTGTTGTGGCCGGTGATATTGGAGCCGTAGCCAAACTTCAGGAAACTCTTACAGGAGACACTCTTTGTAAACAGGAAGATCCGGTATTGTTTCCAACTATCGAATTCCCTGCCCCTGTTTACTCGTTGGCAGTTAACCCCAGAACAAAAGGTGACGAAGAAAAGATTTCTTCAGGGTTATCCAGGCTTACCGAGGAAGACCCAACTATTACCGTAGAGCGTAACGCAGAGACTAGCGAGACTATTTTATCAGGCCTTGGAGAAGTCCATGTAGATGTAACAACTACCAAACTCAAGAAGAAGTTCGGCGTTGATGTTGATGTGACAACTCCAAAGATTCCTTACAGAGAAACGATTAAAGGCTCTGCCAAAGCTGAAGGGAAGCATAAGAAACAGACAGGCGGGCGTGGCCAATACGGGCACGTTTGGATCGAGTTTGAACATATTCCTGATAAGGATTTTGAATTTGTAGATAAGATTTACGGCGGTGCGGTTCCCAGGCAGTACATTCCTGCTGTAGAGAAAGGCTTATTAGAAGCTCTTGAAGAAGGTGTGTTGGCCGGCTATCCGGTAGTGAATATTAAGGCTACCTTATACGACGGGTCGTTCCACCCGGTTGATTCGTCTGAAATGGCATTTAAGATCGCTGCTTCTCTGGCTTTTAAGAAGGGGTGTGAAGAATCTCACCCGATTATTCTTGAGCCTATTGTCAAAGTTGAGGTTACAGTCCCTGATCAATTTATGGGAGACATCATGGGAGATCTCAACAAGAAACGAGGAAAGATTCTTGGCATGGAATCAAAAGGCCCCATTCAGGTGATTAAGGCCCTTGCTCCCTTAAGCGAAATGCAAAAGTATGCGATTGACTTAAGGTCTATGACTCAAGGGCGTGGACTTTTTACCATGGAGTTTGATCACTATGAAGAAGTGCCAGGTAATATTGCAACTGATATTATCGAAGAAGCCAGGAAGGCTAGAGAAAACAGGTAGCACCGATTCGAGATCGTGCATGGTAGCAAGATGAGCCCCGGCATGCGATATTGAAATCTATCGCAAACACCGGGGCTGCAGTTTTTCAGATTCTGATCATTTCAATGCATCCCAATTACTCCCATGAGTTTTGAATTCTAACGCCTTTGAAATAGTATGTTACAATTTCTTGGGCGGTTTTTCCACGCTGGGCTAAAAGCCACGCACCCCATTGTGACATACCCACTCCGTGGCCGAACCCCCTTCCATTCATGTGTACTGAGTCACCTTCCTGACGGAGGGTGTCTATTAAGGTCGAGCGCATTTTCTTGTCGCCGATGGCTAACCGGAATTGAGGGGCAGGTACTTCCTTTCCGTTGATGCTCAATGTTTCGGCCCTGCCCGAGGCTCCTTTTCGGCCTATACTGATTGATGTAAGGGTATCGTCGATTGTCACGCCTGCCTTGCGGGCCGCCTGGATTATTTCTCCGGCTGAAAAAGTAGCCGTCCAATTGTGGCTGGGTTCTTGTTGAACATCGGTGACAGGTTGCGCATACGGAGTGTTTTCTTTCTTGAAGTTGAGCCCTTCTGCTGCACTGGCTGTTTTTCCTCCGGAACTTGAATGAAACCAAGCAATAATTGGTTCGCCCCTATAAGTAATTACCTGTCCCCTGGTGTTTTTCACCGCTTGCTTTACATTGTCATTTACCTTAGATGCATCGTATGCCTGGAATTCTTTCGGATCAGTGCTGGCCTGGGCATTATGCTTTGGCAATGGTCCTTCTCCCAATTTTTTCAAAGTGAAAGTTCTGGCCACTATGGATTGGGCTTCCAGGGCGGACAGCGGCCAGTTAGGATCCATTTCAGCCGCTATCACTCCTTCTAAATAGGTTTCCATAGGCATTGTTTTGATTTCGCCTGTTTGGTGAAAATAAACTGATATTGATGGTTCTTGAGAAGGGATGGTGCTTCTTGGTTTGGTGTATTGTCCTTTAGTTACTCCGATGAGGATTGCAACTGCAATTGCTCCGAGTATCAAAAGTAGCTTGTTGTCTTTGAAAACATTATCAATATTCTTGGAATTGAAAGCCATTAGGTACACACCTCCGCACTTATATCATTCCAAATGGCAGTCGATGTAAAACATGAACGTGTCTTGAGTTTGCAAGTTTTACCGTGCTAGCATCAAGACAGATGGATTTTGAGGGAGGTTCTGGAATGGCTTATGACGTGATTATTGCAGGAGGCGGGCCGGCTGGCATTACTTCTGCTATTTATGCTGCAAGAGCCGGTTTAAGAGTCAAGGTATTTGACCCTATGGGCGGAGGTGGCCAGGCAGGAACTACAGACATGATTTACAATTATCCTGGGTTTCCTCAAGGGGTGCCAGGGCCTGAACTTATGGAGTTTATGATTGAGCAGGCTAAAGGTTTTGGAGCCGAGATCGATTTCGGCGAGGTTGATTCGGTAAGAAAAAGCAATGGCTTGTTTACCGTTTCAGGTGACAGCAAAGACTATGAGGCCAAAAGTGTTATTTGGGCAGCCGGAACAACGCCTAAACAGTTAGGAGTGCCCGGGGAAGATAAGTTTATAGGCCGGGGCGTCAGTTTCTGCGCTACTTGTGATGGGGCCTTATTTAAAGACAAGATTGTCGCTGTGGTTGGCGGTGGAGATTCAGCTCTTACTGAAGCCGAGTTTCTAACCAGGTATGCCGGTGAAGTAATGCTGATTCACAGACGAGACGGGTTTCGTGCAGGGCTTGCCAATGTAAACAGAGTTGCAGGCAACCCCCTTATTACTACCAGGCTCAACAGCACAGTTGAAGAGATGAACGGAAACGGCAAACTTGAATCTTTGGTTATCAATAATGTAATAACCGGGCAGAAAGAAGAAATTGAGGTTGATGGCGTGTTTCTTTATGTGGGTTCGGTTCCGAACTCAGGCCCTGTAGAAGAGATGGTAGAGTTGACAGGAAATGGGTATATTAAGACCTGGGATGATATGTCTACCAAGACTTCAGGACTGTTTGCCGTAGGTGACGTAAGAGAGAAATTGCTCAGGCAAGTAGCTACAGCAGTTGGTGATGGTGCGGTTGCAGCATGGGCTCTGGAAAAATACCTCATTGATAACTTTAGATAAGTATTTTTTCAAAGGCCTTGTTTTTTTCCGGAAATCATATAGTATAGAATTAGAATTATAGTCAACGATAGTCAAAGTCAATGCTAATGCTGGAGTGATAGCAAGTGGCTAGCCTTACAGACCTTATTGAAGCACATATTTTGTCGCTTATTGAAGAAGGAGGAGGAGTAGCTGAAATACAAAGGTCTTATCTTGCCAGTTATTTTAGGTGTGTTCCTTCTCAGATTACCTATGTTTTGACGTCTCGTTTTCAACCAGAACGAGGTTATATTGTAGAATCCAAACGTGGCGGTGGCGGGTACATTAGGGTAGTGAAAATGGAACTGACAGACGGTGCGACAGATATCATTAAGAACATTGGGTCATACTTGTCCCAAGACGAAGCGTATGGGTACCTTCTTAGGCTGGTTGATGATGAACTGATAGATGAACGGGCCTTTAAAATGATGCAAGCAGCCATATCCAGAGATACCCTGGCTGTAGATCTGCCTCTTAGAGATTGGCTCAGAGCTCGAATATTTAAAGCTCTGTTAAGTGCTTGCTTTTCGGTGATTGAAGACGGGGAGTGACTGGCTATGTTATGTGAAGAGTGTGGAAAGAACCAAGCAACGGTACACATCGAAAGGATAGTTAACGGTAGAAAAACGACTATGCATCTTTGCAGGGAATGCGCTGAGCGTTCTGGATTCTTGAGTTTAGATGTTTTCTTCCAGCCCAGTTTCTCAATTAATAATTTGCTGTCAGCATTCCTTGGTTCCCAGATGGACGCATTACCTTCATTGGGCCCTGGTGTTGAAGAACCCAGGTGCCCTGTATGTGGAATGAGTTATAAGGATTTTGCCCGGGCCGGCCGGTTGGGATGTTCCAGATGCTACAAGGTTTTTGAAGATCGGTTGGAACCGCTGCTTAGGCGGATTCATGGTTCAGATAGGCATGTGGGAAAGGCTCCTGTGGCAACCGGCGAGGAAGCCAGAACCAGAAGAGAAGTACAACAATTGAAGAAACAATTGGCTCAAGCTGTGTCGACTGAAGCTTACGAAAAAGCTGCAGAGATCAGAGACAGAATTAGGCAACTTGAGGACAAACTAGGGGGGAATCAGGTGTGAAGAGCAAGAAAACCAATACTATCCAAGACATACTATATAATTCTTCTTCACCCTGGATGGATGGAAGCGGAAATCTCGGCGATGTGGTTATTTCTTCACGAGTGAGGTTGGCGCGTAACCTTAAAGATGTTGCTTTTCCCCATCTGCTTTCTGAGAAAGATGCAGATTTGGTTTTGGAAAAGGTGTTTCAAGCAGTGGGCCAAGTTGGCGCAAGAGGGTTCGGAGGGCCAATAATTACGGCCAATCTAAAAAATATTTCTGCTTTGGATCGCCAGGTTTTAGTTGAGAAACACTTGATAAGCCCCCAACATGCCAAAAGTGGATTTGGAAAAGGGTTAATTTTAAGGCACGATGAATCAGTTGCAATTATGGTCAATGAAGAAGATCATTTGCGGCTCCAGTGTCTTCGTTCAGGGTTAGAACTGGATGAAGCATGGATACTGGCAAGCGGAATAGATGATCTGTGTGATCAGAGCCTTGATTTTGCTTATGACGAGCAAATTGGATATCTTACTTCGTGCCCGACCAATGCCGGGACCGGGCTAAGGGCTTCAGTAATGGTCCACCTGCCTGCCCTTGCTGTCGCCAATGAAATATCAAGGGTACTTACTGCCGTAAACAAAGTAGGGCTTGTGGTTAGGGGAATTTACGGGGAAGGCACCCAAGGCAAGGGGAATGTTTTTCAAATATCTAACCAGATTACTCTCGGGCAGACAGAAAAGGAAATTATCGAAAATTTGTCACTGGTTGTAAAACAAGTGGTAACCGAGGAAAAGAGAGTGCGGGAAACCCTATTTAGGAATAACCGTCTTGAAGTTGAGGACCGGGTTTTCAGAGCTTTGGGCATACTTTCTAACGCACGAAAAATAACGTCTGACGAGGCAATCAGGCTTTGGTCGGACTTAAGGCTGGGAGTTGAATTTCACATGATACCCGGCCTAACAATAAGCGATGTTAATGAAATTCTTGTGCTGTCGCGGCCTAATTATGTTCAGAAGGTGTTTAATAAAACACTTTCTCCTCAAGAGAGGGATACCAGGCGCGCAGATTTGATAAGAGAGCATCTTTCTTCAAAAGGTGTTTGACCACGAGTTGAAGGAGGTAGACAAATGGACGGAAGGCAAAGATATACAGAACGTGCAATGAGAGTGCTTACCTGGGCGCAACAGGAAGCCAGAAGCCGTGGCGCACGGACTATGGATAGCGAGCATATTTTGCTTGGGCTTCTTAAGGAACGTGGAAGCGTTGCGCTCCTGGTGCTTGAAACCTTGGGCATTTCTCCTGCACAGATCAAAAATGAAATAGAAAAGTCAATTGAGACAAAACCTGCAGTGCCTTCTATTGACGCGGTGACGCCGTCTGCCAAAAGGATACTGCAAATGCTGCAAGAAGAATCAAGTGGCCTGGGCCACTCGTATATAGGAACAGAGCATATACTGCTTGCCTTGATTCGCGAGGGGCAGGGGGTTGCCGGCCAGGTACTTTCCGGCCTAGGCGCAGATTACGATAAAGTCCGCAACGAGATTGTAAAACGTGTAGGCGGAGAGGTTCCCGAACAGGATTCCGGTAAACAGGCAAGGCCGGGGCGTGGCAGGACTCCTACCCTGGATGCTTTTGGACGTGACTTAACTGAACTCGCCGGCCAAGACAAACTTGATCCGGTTATCGGCAGAGAAAAAGAGATTGAACGGGTTATACAGATACTTTCCAGAAGGACAAAAAACAACCCGGTTTTGATTGGTGAACCTGGCGTAGGAAAAACAGCAATTGTCGAGGGTTTGGCCCAGGATGTTCAAGCCGGAATGGTTCCGGAGATGCTTAGAGGTAAGAGGGTTGTTACTCTTGATTTGGCTGCGTTGGTGGCCGGCACTAAGTACCGGGGAGAATTCGAAGAACGTCTCAAAAAAGTCTTAGAAGAGATAAGACGTTCAGGAGATGTAATTCTTTTCATAGATGAAATGCACAACATAATTGGAGCCGGCGCCGCTGAAGGAGCCATAGATGCATCGAGTATTCTCAAACCGATGTTGTCGAGAGGCGAGCTTCAGTGTATTGGCGCTACCACTTTGGATGAATACAGAAAACACGTAGAGAAAGACGCTGCTCTTGAACGCAGGTTTCAGCCGGTGTTGGTTTCAGAGCCTTCTGTAGATGAAACCATAGACATTCTTGAAGGGCTTAGGGATCGTTATGAGGCTCACCATGGAGTGCAATATACTCACGAAGCTCTTGAAGCGGCTGCTAACCTATCGTCGAGATATGTATCTGATAGGTTTTTGCCTGATAAAGCTATTGACCTAATCGACGAAGCCGGATCCAGGGTACGCATGAAGGCTTTTGAAGCGCCGAAGGATCTGAGAGAGTTGGAGATTAGGCTGGAGAAACTAATTCGTGAAAAGGAAGAGGCGGTTGCGTCTCAGGAATTCGAGAAGGCCGCAGAGTTAAGAGATCAGGAGCAAGAAGTAAAAAAGTTTCTTGATCAAAAGCGAAAGAATTGGCAGATAAACGACATACCTGAGAAAACCACGGTCACAGGTGACGATATTTCAGCTATTGTCGCTGATTGGACTGGAATCCCAATCAAGAAACTGGCTGCAGGCGAGTCTGAACGGCTTCTTAGTTTAGAAGACGAATTGCACAAACGTGTTATTGGCCAGGACGATGCTGTTGAAGCAGTGGCCAGGGCTGTTCGCCGCTCAAGGGCAGGGCTGAAAGATCCCAAGAGGCCGATAGGATCGTTTATTTTCCTGGGGCCTACAGGCGTAGGTAAGACTGAACTGGCCAAGGCGTTGGCTGAGGTGCTTTTCGGCGATGAAGACGCAATGATTCGGCTGGATATGTCAGAGTATCAAGAGAGGCACACTGTCTCAAGGCTTGTAGGTGCGCCTCCGGGCTATGTGGGATATGAAGAAGGCGGCCAGCTTACTGAAGCGGTTCGAAGAAAGCCTTATTCTGTGATCTTGCTGGATGAAATCGAAAAAGCGCATGCTGATGTTTTTAACGTACTGTTGCAGGTTCTTGAGGATGGAAGGCTAACTGAAGCACAAGGGCGTACTGTTGACTTCAGAAACACAGTCATTATCATGACGTCAAACGCAGGCGCTGAGGCCATCCACGGGAAAGCGGTTTTAGGTTTCACTGTAGAAAAAGATACCCAGCGAGCTCATGATGAGATGGAATCGCGTGTAATGGATGCGGTAAAGCGAATATTCAGGCCTGAGTTTATCAACAGAGTCGACGAGATCATAGTGTTCCATGCGCTTACAACTGAACACTTGAAGAAGATTGTGAACTTTCAACTAAGAGATGTTGAGGAGAGATTGTATGAGTCGGCAGGGTTGGTTATGGAAGTTACAGATGAGGCCAAGTTGAAACTGATCGAAGAAGGAACGGATCCTGATTACGGAGCAAGGCCTTTGAGGAGAGCTATCCAGCGCTTCATAGAAGATCCGCTTTCGGAAATGGTCCTCAGAGGGGAACTTAAGAACACCGGCAAGGTGAAAGTAAGCCTCGATGAAAATGGGAATCTTGAATTTGAGCCGGCAGCCTCTAAAATTTCTGATGACGTTATTGAGGAACCGGTGAAGTAAGCATAGGAATTGAGAGGAAAACCACGATGCGGCATAGAACTTTCCTTAGAGAGAGAGGGAAGATCTATGCCGCCTTCCAGTAGTAAGTATATTTGTTCTGCTTGTGGTTACCAGTCATTGCGCTGGTATGGCCGTTGTCCTGAGTGTGGCCAATGGAACACTCTTGACGAACATATTGTCGAAAAAAAGCCAAGGGCGCGTAAGCGAACCACAACTGCAAGAGTTACCCCTGTTGTTTTATCCAGTGCGGCTCCTGAGACTGTAGAGAGGTTTTCAAGCGGGCTGGCAGAATTTGATAGGACTTTGGGAGGTGGGTTTGTACCAGGCTCATTGCTGCTTCTTGGCGGTGAACCCGGAATAGGCAAATCCACATTGTTACTGTCTGTTGCTGATAATGTATCGTGTTCGTTTGGGCGCTCATTATATATTTCCGGAGAAGAGTCTCTTGGGCAGGTAAAGATTAGGGCCGACAGACTAAATATTGAGTCCAAAGAATTGTACTTCGCATCTGAACGGGACATAGGCCAAATCTTTGAAATATGTTCGGAAATAGAGCCGAAGTTTTTGGTAATAGACTCAATTCAGACCTGTGAAGATCATTCCATAGAATCGTTGCCAGGGAGCCTTGCCCAGATTAGGGCTTGCGCCAACAGGCTACAAGAGTATGCAAAGTCAGAAAATGTTACAGTGATTCTTGTTGGGCATACGATTAAGACCGGAGATCTTGCAGGCCCCAGGCTCTTGGAACATCTTGTAGATACAGTTTTGTATTTTGAAGGAGATTCGAGCCACTTATACCGCATTATCAGAGCAAGAAAGAACCGTTTTGGAGCTACAAATGAGGTTTCGGTGTTTCGAATGACTGAGAAAGGGCTTTCAGAAATAAAAAACCCGTCTGAGTTTTTTCTTTCTGAACGAATTGCTGATCGTTCCGGATGTTGCGTGTCAGCTTGCGTTCAGGGCAACAAACCTGTTCTTGTGGAAGTTCAGGCATTGGTAACACCTTGTGTATACGGAACTCCTCGACGCGTTACAGGTGAAATCGATTATCAAAAGGTACTTTTAACTGCGGCTGTAATATCGAAGCACCTGGTTCCGGGCTTAGACAAAATGGACGTGTTTGTGAAAATTGCCGGCGGAGCCAAAGTTAACGAGCCGGGGATAGATCTTGCATGCGGGATAGCTTTGGTTTCCAGCTACTATGACATACCGGTAAGGCACGATGTGGCTTGTTTCGGTGAGGTTGGGTTGTCCGGGGAAGTGAGAATGGTGCCTCGGATGGAAGAGAGAGTAAAAGAGGCTTTGCGCTTGGGGTTTAAGCGTGTGCTTGTACCACAAGGCTTCATAGACAGCAGTTCTCCTTCTAATGCAATAGGCGTCTCGACCGTTGAAGAAGGGGTACGAAACGCCCTAGTCAAGAGCAAAACATGAAACCAAGTCGGATATCATGAAAAATTAAAAATGCCCAGACAAGTAACACGTTCTTGCTCTTTGCGCAAGATGTCGTAAAGATTTAACTCCAGTACATTGCATAAAGCCGCTAGGTAAAACAGAGTTCTTCCGATTTCATCTTCCAGTATTTCGGAGCAGTACTCGCAAAGTTCGCCTTCAACATGGTCTCTCATGTAGTTTCTAATTGATGCTAATGAGCCTATATCAGGAGGGATCGATTGTTTAGTGGCGTCTATTCGAATGCAACCGCATGAGGTGACCGCTTTTGCTACTGCCCGGTTAACCCGGCCGCTGGACTCACTGAGCTTACTTAGAACATCCAGGATACTTTTGTGCCGGATTAGATATTCGTTAACAGCTTCTTGAAATCCATCGCAGAGCAGGTCATTCACTATTCTCACCTCTTAGAAGGTTTACCAGGAGATACTTGGTGGACGTGGCGGGATTCGAACCCGCGGCTTTTCGGATGCGAACCGAACGCTCTCCCTCTGAGCCACACGCCCACCTCACTTAAAAAAGTGTGTAAAACAATTTTACTTTAGCCAGGGTCAAGAGTCAAGAAAAGGCATTTTACGAAAGGATCTGTTCGATGATTTCGACAGCTTGCTCCCTGTCCCAATCGCTAGCGAGGATAAGTTCTGACAGCAGGATTTCTTTGGCGCTATCAAGCATTTTTCGTTCGCCTGTAGACAAACCTTTTTCTTTGTGTCTGGCTGCAAGGTTTCTTACCACACCTGCTACTTCGAATATGTCGCCGGTCTTGATTTTTTCAAGGTTACTGCGGTAGCGCCTGTTCCAGTTAGAAGACATAGGCGTAGGGTCTTGCTTAAGAATCTCCAGAACCTCTTCAATCTGCGATTTGTCTATTACATC
>CAZXLH010000049.1:0-12989 GCA_964641455.1 uncultured Eubacteriales bacterium
GATATTGAAATTGCTCAATCGGCTAAAATGTTGCCGATAAACGAAATCACAAGGGATCTTGGGATTCCTGATGAGTACGTTGAGAATTATGGTAAGTACAAAGCCAAACTTACCCTGGATTTGTTGGACCATATTAAGGATCGCCCCAGAGGAAAATACATAGTGGTCACGGCCATTACTCCAACACCTCTTGGTGAGGGTAAGACTACGACTGCTATCGGGGTAGGACAGGCAATGGGCAGGCTTGGCAAGAAGGCAATCAATACCATACGACAGCCTTCTCTTGGCCCTACTTTCGGTATAAAGGGCGGGGCTGCCGGCGGTGGTTATGCTCAGTGCGTACCTATGGAAGATTTCAACCTTCACTTCACCGGAGATACTCATGCTGTTTCCACAGCCCATAATTTGCTGGCAGCATTTCTTGATGCCAGTATTTTGCACAAGAACCCTCTTAACATAGATCCACTTACAATAACGTGGCCCAGAGTAGTTGATATCTCTGACAGAGCGCTTCGTAACATAGTGGTTGGGTTAGGTGGGTCTCAAAACGGTTATCCAAGAGAAACCGGTTTTGATATTGCTGTAGCATCTGAGGTTATGGCTATTTTGGCGCTTACCACCGGGCTGAAGGACATCAGAGAGAGATTGAGCCGCATCGTTGTAGGCTATTCTTATGATGGCAAAGCAGTAACCGCTGAAGATCTTGGGGGCGCCGGCGCTATGGCAGTGCTAATGAAAGATGCTATCAAGCCAAATATTATCCAGACCCTTGAAAACACTCCTGTATTTGTACACGCAGGGCCGTTTGCAAACATTGCGCATGGTAACTCTTCAATTTTGGCAGATATGATGGCAACAAAGCTTGCTGATTACACTATTACAGAAGCCGGATTCGGTGCTGATATCGGTGCTGAAAAAATGTTCAACATCAAATGCCGCTACAGCGGGTTGAAGGTTGACGCGGCTGTTCTGGTAGCCACGGTAAGAGCACTGAAAATGCACGGCGGCGCTATCAAGGTTGCTCCTGGCAAGCCGCTGGACAACGAAACGTTGGCCAAGGAAGACATGGAAGCGCTTGATAAAGGCTGTGAAAACCTGGATAAGCAAATTGAAAACGTAACCATGCATGGAGTACCCTGTATTGTGGCTCTTAACCACTTCCCCACTGACAGCGACAAAGAAGTTCAGTTTGTTTTGGACAGAGCCAAAAAATCCGGAGCTTCTGCAGCAGTGGTATCCAAAGTTTGGGCTGAAGGTGGAGCCGGCGGCATAGACCTGGCCAAAGCTATTATCGATGTGACCGAAAACGAGCCAACACAGTTCCGTTTCCTCTATCCGCTTGATGCTCCTATTAAGGAGAAAATTGAGACAATTGCAACGAAGGTATACGGAGCAGACGGTGTAGATTATCTACCGCTTGCTAACCGGCAAATTCGCCGCTATAACAGGCTCGGATTTGGCAACCTACCTATTTGCATGGCCAAGACACACTTGTCACTGTCACATAATCCCAAACTCAAAGGGCGTCCAAGAGGCTTTAGGGTAACGGTAAGAGAAGTAAGGGCGTCTATGGGTGCAGGGTTCCTGTATCCTCTTCTGGGTGAAATGAGAACCATGCCCGGGCTGCCTTCGCGTCCGGCAGGAACCGGTATGGATCTTGATGAAGACGGAAGAGTCATAGGCTTGTTCTAAGTTTTGCGACATAGGTTCTGAAACTTAGCAGATAAGGGCTGTGCTGTGTTGGTTAACAACAACGCTGCACAGCCTGTTTGCTGAAAAGAGAGTGAAAATGGGTTCAATAGCAGATGTAAAGGGAGTAAAAACAGGGCATGCCGGTGACCCAAAAGGAGTGACCGGGTTTACCGTAGTGTTATGCGAGGACGGGGCCGCGGGCAGTGTAGCAGTAATGGGCGGAGCGCCGGGTACCCGGGAAACAGATCTGCTGAGGCCATCTTTTACTGTGACAAAAATCCATGGGGTGTTTTTATCCGGTGGTTCTGCTTTTGGGTTGAATGCTGCCGAAGGTGTTGTAAGGTACCTTGAAGAAAAAGACATTGGGTTTGATACTCAAGTGGCAAAAGTTCCTATTGTTGCAGGCGCAGTGATCTTTGATCTCGGGGTAGGTGATCCCAAGGTTCGCCCTACCGGGGAAATGGCGTATGAGGCTTGTGTAAATGCCTGGAAACCTCAAGTTTTCTCAGGCAATGTAGGCGCCGGCACAGGAGCTACCGTAGGCAAACTCATGGGCCCTCAGTATATGATGAAATCAGGATTGGGCAATTCTGCTGTAAAACTTCAGGATCGAATTACTGTAGGGTGCACTATGGTTGTCAATGCGGCGGGAGATGTATATCATCCTGAGACAGGGGAGATTTTGGCAGGCGCTTATGATCGCGATAATTGCAGGTTTCTGGGTTACCGTAACCGGGATTCTGAGCAATTAAGCAAATCTTCCGGATTAGCCGGGAAAAATACTACAATAGGCGTAGTAGCCACTGATGCGGATCTTACCAAAGAAGAATGCCGGCGAGTTGCAATTATGGCTATGGGCGGGCTTGCCCAGGTTATTAGGCCATCATTTACACCCTTTGACGGAGATGCAATTTTCGTTATTTCCACCGGGAAAGCACAAGATCAAGATTGCAGCGTATCTGCTTTGGCTAATGAGTTAAGGGCTTCTCTTGTAGCTGAGGTTGGAATTGCAGCGCAAAAAGTTGTAGTAGATGCAGTGCTAAATGCAGTAACTTCGTGTAAAGGATTAGCTGGAATTCCGGCCAGGCCTGACATAAACTTGGGCCAGTGTTATCAATAATTGAGACAAAGGGCAGAAGCAGTTAAAGGATGGTAGATGAATTTCATCGCCATACCGCCAAGCTTGCCCGAAGTACGATATTTCGAACGGTATTCCAAATGAGTGGAAGCCGGAACGGAGGTGCCTCTATTGAAGTTATCTACTCGTCAGATTACTTTGGTTGGCATACTTGGGGCATTGACGGTGGCACTTGGATTTTTACCTATAGGTGGTTTTATCCCTGTGCCGACCCCTGCAGGCTCAGCTACCACTATGCACATACCTACCATCTTGGCAGGTATTTTTGAAGGGCCTGTTGCCGGCGCCATTGTCGGCGCTATATTCGGTGGGTTTAGTTTTTGGAGGGCTCAGACTAATCCAAACCCTGTGGCAAAGCTTATGTTTACAAATCCTGTAATAGCCTTTTTGCCCAGGATTCTTATTGGAGTTGTATCTCACTACATTTACTCAACGTCTCAAGGAACCATAGGGCAGGTTGTCCTAATGTTGATGCTCATGTTTGCTTTAGGCCATACAGGTTACTGGAGTTTTGCTGAACAACCCCAGGCTTTTCGCTGGGTGATTGCTATTTTATTTGCAGTTGCAGGCCTGGTAGCAGTGATTCTCATTAACCGTAAAAGCAGCAAACAAGGGGCCGCTCTGGCAGCTATTTCCGGCAGCCTAACCAATACTATAGGAGTCATGGGGCTATCTACAGTTTTTGGATATTTGCCGGTTCAAGCTGCAGTGACAGTAGGAATAATGCATGGAGTTCCCGAGGCCATAGTTGCCATGGTGCTAACAGACTTAATTTATCGAGGTACCAGGCCTATAAGGAAACATTGACTAATTAGCCTGGTAAAGTGCTTATTCGGAGGGGGTTTCATTGCTATTTGCAGTTGATGTTGGTAATACACACATTGTAGTAGGGCTCCTTAAAAACGGCAAAATTCTTTATGATTGGCGAATCGCAAGCCAAGAACCTAAGACTGAAGATGAATACGGCTTTATCTTTAGGTTCATGCTTGACCATGCAGGTATTACAAGACACTCTGTAAGCGGCGGGATAATTGCATCGGTTGTGCCGCCGCTTACACCGGTTCTGCAAAAAGCCATGAAAACGTATTTAGGGATTGAGCCCTTAATAGTTGGCCCTGGCACCAAGACAGGGGTTGATATTAAGTATGAAAACCCAAAGGAGGTTGGCCCGGACAGAATTGCAAATGCTGTAGCCGCTTACCACAAATATGGCGGGCCGGTGATCGTTGTAGATTTTGGAACTGCTACCACCTTTGATGTTATATCAAAGGTAGGTGAATATTTAGGCGGAGCGATTGCTCCGGGAATCATGACTGCCACTGATGCGTTGTTTGCAAAAGCTGCAAGGCTCCCCAGGATTCAGCTTGTTAGGCCGCCTCAGGCTATAGGCAAGACAACGGTTCAAAGTATGCAGTCAGGCATTATATTTGGATTTGCCGGCCAGACAGATGCTCTAGTAAGACGTATATCCAACGAATTGGAAGGCCGCCCCCGGGTTGTAGCCACTGGAGGCCAGGCTCAACTGGTTGCTGCCGAATCGTGTACAATAACGGCGGTTGATCTTACTTTGACCCTTGAAGGTTTGTATCTGATTTATTTAATGAACAGAACATGAATACAGCATAACAGGGCATAAAAGTAAGGGAGGCCAAACGGCCTCCCTCGTCGACATTGGCAACCAGACGGTTAGGATAGTTTAGGTGAACCTTTTGGCCTGAAAGTTCTGCAACAGGTGGCTTCTGAGGTTGAGATTGTGTCACCTAGCATGCCTGACTCGAGCCTGCTGCTTTCTTTCGAGGCGTCAAGCCGCCTACTGCTTCTTGAACGTTGGGATTCGAAAAAGAGGTTATCGCTGTCGAAATCCAGGGAAGAGGATTCCATTCTGGTTGTATCTGACCGCTTCTGATCATGGTCTACAAGGATGGAATTAGCTTTGCAGATGTTCCCTGAACCCCAGTAATGGCACGAACTAACATTGCATTTTACATCGGTCAAAATAGGGTCACCTCCTAGTGGTAATAGTTTTGCCTCATAAGTTGGTTGCTAATACAGTAAAGGAATTACCAAGGTAGGGTAGAATGTAAGATACAAGGAGGTTAGCAGATGAGTGGGATAAATCCTCAGATTTTCAGAGAATACGATATTCGTGGGTTGGTCGGCGAAGATCTTAGCGAAAACATAGCTTATACAATAGGACGGGCCTATGGTACATTTCTCAGGCAAAACAACATTAAGTCTGCTGTTTTGGGCCGGGATAACAGGCTTTCTTCATATGCATATTCACGAGCGGTGCTGGAGGCCCTTTGCGATACAGGAATAGATGTTACAGACGTAGGAATGGTAACAACCCCGCTTTTCTACTTTGCAAGGGTAAAGTATGGGATTGAAGGCGGTGTAATGGTTACCGGTAGCCACAACCCGCCTGAATTTAACGGGTTTAAACTTGGTTTTGGGCCTGATACGCTTTATGGAGACGGAATTCAGGCAGTCCGCAGGATTGCCGGTTCAAAAACTTTTGCACAAGGCCGCGGGGAAGTTCTGCGCAAAGATCCGCTGCAAGATTATGCCGATGATATTGGAAACAGGGTAACCCTGGGCCCGCGGGAAGTATTTTGCGTGGTAGATGCGGGAAACGGTTCTGCAGGGCCTGTTGCACGCAAGGTTTTGGATAAAATAGGAGCTAAGTACAAGGGGATATTCTTTGAACCTGATGGCAATTTCCCCAATCATCATCCTGACCCTACTCGAATTGACAATCTCGAACACTTAATCAGCGAGGTAACGGCGGCCGGGGCTGATCTTGGCATAGCTTTTGACGGCGACGCTGACAGAATCGGAGTTGTTGACAGTTCAGGAAAACCTGTATGGGGTGACGAACTTCAAACTGTGTTTTGGAGAGAGATACTTCCAAAGCATCCCGGAGCTCTTGCTCTCATCGAAGTCAAATGCTCTCAATCTCTGGTTGATGTAGTAAAAGAACTTGACGGGAAACCTGAATTTACGCGGACCGGGCATTCATTGATAAAAGCCCGTATGAGAGAGACAGGAGCTTTGTTTACAGGTGAGATGTCAGGGCATATGTTTTTCCGCGACGAATATTATGGTTTTGATGATGCGGTTTATGCGGCAGCAAGGTTGTTACGAGTGCTGTCAAATTCAGACAAGGCTCTGAAAGAACTGCTGAATGAAGTGCCCAGGTATTACTCAACTCCTGAAGTGAGAGTTTTTTGCTCAGACGATCAGAAGTTTCAGGTTGTAGATGACTTGAAAAAGCAGTTTGCAGAAGATTACGAGGTAATTACCGTTGATGGAGCCAGAGTGATGTTTTCCGGTGGTTGGGGGCTGGTACGTGCATCTAACACTCAGCCGGCGTTGGTGTTACGGGCAGAAGCCAAAACACAATCACAATTGTCCGAAATCAAGAAGATCATCGAGAAGAAGTTTGCCGGCTATCCTCATGTTGGCTCCATAACATGGAATTAGGAGGTATGAAGCCTATGATCCAGGTTACCGTCGATAGAATCGGACTGGATCAAAATAGTGATCAAGCGGTAGTTTTGCTCGGGGATCTTACCAGGACTACGTTTGTTCCTATTTGGATTCGAGCCCTTGAAGCAACTTCTATTGCTCTTCCCCTACAAGGGATTAAACCCCCAAGGCCTATGACCGCTGATCTGGTAATAAATGTAGCTGAAAAGTTAGGCGCTGATGTAGTAATGGCAATGATAAAAGAACTTAAAAACGAGACTTTTTACGCTTCTTTGGTCTTGGCTAAAGACGAAGAAACGATTGATATTGATTGCAGGCCGTCTGATGCAATAGCCGTTGCTCTCAGGAAAGAAGCGCCTATATACGTAGACGAGAAAGTTATGGCTGAAGCCGGTATTTCTGCTCAGGATTCAGAAGTTCAATAATATCTAACAGGTGGGCTATGTTGAGTCAAACAATCGAACCCTTACGTTTTGGAAGTCTTTCTGTATGGCCGCCTTTTGTTGCAGCTCCAATGGCAGGTTATACAGACAGTGTTTACAGGGAAATACTGCGGGAATTTGGGTGCCCGTTTTGCTATACCGAAATGATAAGCGCAAAGGGGCTGGTTTTGGGAGGCCAGGCCACTTTAGAACTCTTGGATCACTCACCCTGGGATCGGCCCTTGGCTGTCCAACTATTTGGCTCTGAACCTGACGATATGTTCAATGCAGCTCAAAAAATCCAGCAATACGATGCAAGGTTTGATGCTGTCGACATTAACATGGGTTGCCCTGCCAGGAAAATTACGTCTCAAGGGGCAGGAGGAGCGCTGCTTAAAGATGTTTCCAGGGCCAGGCAAATTGTGCAAGCAGTAAAAATGGCGGCAGGCCTTCCGGTTTTGGTTAAGATGCGCACAGGATGGGATGATTGCAGAAGTGCTGTTGATTTCGCATCTAACCTCTGTGACGCCGGGGCAGATATGATAGCGGTTCATGGGCGAACGGTTTCCCAGGGTTACGGTGGGAAAGCCAATTGGGCAGTGATATCGCAGATTGCCGGGGCCTTGGATATACCGGTGGTAGGCAACGGTGATATTGTATCGGTTCAGCAAAGCATTGATTGTCTGAATGAAACCGGTTGCTCAGGCATAATGATCGGCAGGGGAATATTAGGCAACCCATTTTTCTTTAAGCAGTTACATAAGTTGATTCAGGGAGCGTCAATAAAGGCTCCAAGCAATGCTGAACGTATTGAGACGGCCAGGGTTCACTTAAGGCGTGCCTGTAAAAGATACGGAGAGCACCGTGCGTTTTTGGAACTGAAAAAACACCTTTCGCTTTATTTTAAAGGAATAAGAGGCGCCTCAAAGTTCAGAGAGTCTATACACAGAGCCGGCTGTTTAGGTGAGATGGCCGGTATTTTGGAACGATTCTCATCTCAAATCGAGTAACTGTATTATACTTCACTTAAGTTTCTCATCTTGGTTAATATTTCTATTGGTACACTTCCATGCCTAACCTGCTTTTAGTTCTTCAATTCAAAATTTTACTTGATACATGCAAACCGGACTGATATGATATGTACACAAGATTGTGCACATGGTGGTGATGAGGGTTTGGACTTTGTGAGGATAGGCGATAAGGTTGTCAGCCGGCAAAAGATTGATGATGCCATTGAAGAGATTCTGAGTTTACGTGCACAGGGTATGTCTCAAGCTGATGTAGCATCGAAAATAGGGGTAGATCGCACATTCGTTTCTCGTCTTGAAACTTTAGGGGAACTTAGAAAAGGCGGTTCAATTGCAATAATAGGTTTTCCCCTGGCAAATTGTGAAGAAATCCGCGAGGTAGCAAGCCAAGAAGGAGTAGATTTTGTTTTTGTCATGACTGATGAGGAGCGATGGGATTGGGTTAGGCAGAAAAACGGAATCGATCTCCTTAACGAACTTCTCAGGTTAGTAGCTGCCGTGCGCGGTTACGACAAAGTAATACTTATAGGGTCAGACAGAAGGCTTGAATTAATGAAAGGCCTGTTAGACCGCCGCACAGAAGTTATTAAAATTGTCATAGGAAGATCTCCTATGGCCGGAGATGTTTATCTTAATCCAAAATCGTTGCGCCACATGATCAAACAAATCAAGGGCTAAAGGGGAGGGTGCTACTGTGAAGCATGTAGTGAGTGTGAGTATAGGGTCATCTACAAGAAACAAGCGAACCGAGCAAGAACTTCTTGGTGAGAAAGTTATTGTGGAGCGAATAGGCACTGATGGGTCCATTGACAAAGCAATCGAGATAATACGTGAGTTAGACGGAAAGGTTGATGCGTTTGGAATGGGCGGTATCGATCTTTACGTTGCATGTGGCAAAAAAAGATATACGTTAAGAGATGCTATACCAATTGCCAAGGCTGCTCAAAAAACCCCAATTGTTGATGGTTCCCGGCTTAAAGGGACTTTGGAGCGAAGGGTTGTTAAGTATTTATACGACAATCAAAAAGTGGATTTTGAAGGAAAGACAGTGTTACTTGTAAGCGGTATGGATCGTTTCGGCATGGCCGAGGCTTTGCAGGAAACCGGCTGCGACTTGATTTTAGGAGACTTAATTTTTGTGCTGGGCCTTCCTATCCCACTGCGTTCTTTGAATGCACTTGACAAGGTTGCAAGAGCTATTGCGCCTATTGTGTGTAAGCTCCCGTTTTCTATGCTTTACCCGACAGGCGACAAACAAGAAGGCAATAACCGAAAAAAGACGGTACATGCCCAATACTATCATGAAGCAGATATTATAGCCGGAGACTTTCACTACATGAAAAGATATATGCCTGAAGATATGAAAGGCAAGACCCTTATTACAAACACAGTAACAGAAGCAGATGTAAAATACCTGGCGAGTATCGGAGTGGGTACTCTCGTTACAACAACACCTGAAATGGATGGGCGTTCTTTTGGAACTAACGTAATGGAGGGGCTCATTGTTGCGTTGCTAAACAAGACTCCTGACCAAATTTCCGATCAGGAGATAAACGGCCTGTTGGATAGGCTCAATTTTGAGCCGAGGGTAGAAGCCTTGAATTCTACTGGGGCTTCGACATCATAAAATCCCCATAGAACACTGTTTTTGATTGCTTAATTGATTGCTTAAAGGAAGTGAAGCTACTTGGGTAGTTTTGCCTTTATTATTCACCCTATTGAAACACGAGACGTGGCGCGAAAATTTGCTTTGGCCAAATACTTTCCGGCAAGGCTTGTAGAATATGCGCTGCGGTTTATGCCGTCATTTAAGGTTTCAGAAATCACCGGTATCCGGTCTGATTACGGGAGTGCAAAGGGATGGTTCGTTTCATGCCCGTTGACGCCACGTATGATGTTTGAATTGCCTGAACATCAGGTGATGAACAAGATAATAGGAGCTGCCAAGATAGCTCAGGATTTAGGAGCCGGGGTTGTGGGGCTTGGGGCTTTTACGTCAGTAGTCGGAGATGCAGGGATCACAGTCAAGAATAATGTAGATATTGCTGTAACAACAGGAAATAGCTACACAGTGGCTACCGCAATTGAAGGGACGTTTAAAGCTGCAGAACTAATGGAGATCGATATGGAGAGGGCGCAAGTGCTTGTGCTAGGGGCAACAGGTTCCATAGGGCGGGTCCTGGCATTGATTCTTGCAGATAAGGGCCTGAATCTGACTTTGGCTGCCAGAAATATGAACCGGCTTGAAAGAGTTTCACAGCTTATTACAAGGCAAACAGGAATGGTTCCGCGGATTACGGGTAATGTAAAGCAAGCCGTAAGAAAATCCGATGTCATATTGTGCGTGAGTTCTTCATTGGATGTTTTAATAGCGCCTGAAGACCTGAAACCGGGTGCTTTGGTATGTGATGTTGCAAGGCCAAGGAACGTGTCTTACGAAGTTAAGCAGAAGCGGAATGACGTTTTGGTGATTGAAGGAGGGATTGTCAAGGTTCCAGGAAACGTCGAATTCAATTTTGATTTCGGTTTTCCAAAAGGCCAAAGCTATGCTTGTATGGCTGAGACCATGATATTGGCTTTGGAAGGCTATTATGAAAGCTGGTCTTTGGGAAGGGAACTTTCGGTGGCTCAGGTCAATGGAATCGCTAAACTGGCCAGAAAACACGGTTTTGAATTGGCAGGATTCAGAAGTTTCGAAAAGCCTATTACAGCGGAGGAAATCGGACTTGTAAAGCGAAATGCAGCAATCACCGGCAATATAACTGTCCCATGGAGGTAGCGTATTGACTCCCAGACAATTGATGAACTATAATCTCTCGTGACCACTGCCGTCCAACTATCGGCAGCGGTCCTTATCTATCTCTGAGCATAGATAAAATCGCCGAAACATACACTGATATGAGTTTATTCGGGCAATGCTCAGGCAGAGCCCTTGTAAATTCCTATGAAAGGCGGGAGATGCAGGAGGATGGCTGAACGAGAAATACTACTTTCTCCTGAAGGTAAGAAGAATTTTGAAGCCGAATTGAATCATCTCAAACTGGTAAGAAGGAAAGAAGTAGCCGAAAGGATTAAGGCTGCCAGGGCGTTTGGAGATCTTTCAGAGAATGCCGAATATGAAGATGCAAAAAACGAGCAAGCATTTGTTGAAGGGCGCATTCTAAGGCTTGAGCAGATTTTAAGGCACGCCGTGATAACGAAAAACGATGGTAAGAAATCTGATAAAGTGATAGTAGGTTCTACCATTACTGTGAAAGATTTATCCAGCGGAACAACGCAGCAGTATACAATAGTTGGTTCTGAAGAAGCTGACCCCGGTAAGAAACGGATTTCTAATGAATCACCTGTTGGTAAAGCCCTTTTGGGCCAGAAGCCGGGAGCGGTGGTTACTGTGACTGTTCCCGCAGGTACATTCAAGTATGAGATTGTATCAATAGATGATGGCTGAAAACTGAACCGATGCTCATGGTGGGAAATTGTGTAGGAACCTGGATTTTCTTTTTTTGGACAAACAATTAGTAGCATGTCAGGAGGATGCAGTGTGTCTTGTAACAATGAACAAGTACAAGATGATTCAAGGCCCGTAGACGAGATTAACAGGCGTACAGGCAAACTCGATGAAATTCGTCGCTGCGGCATGGATCCTTTTGGAGGCCCGTATGAGGTTTCATCAACAGCTGAGGCTGTTAGAACCGAATGCGACAAGTTAGCCGGTGAACAAGTTAGTGTGGCCGGAAGGCTTACAGCTCTTAGAGGCCACGGAAAAAGCACGTTTGGAGATTTACGTGACCGAACAGGCCGAATTCAGATTTATGCCCGCAAAGACGTTCTTGGTGAGAAAAGCTACCGAGAGTTTTCTGATCTCCTTGATATTGGTGACATTATAGGAGTTAGCGGTAAGGTTTTTCGCACCAGGAAAGGCGAACCAACCATTGAGGTGAACCAATGGGCCATACTCTGCAAAGCATTGCGTCCTCTTCCTGAAAAGTGGCATGGGCTTACAGATATTGATTTGCGTTATCGTCAAAGATACGTAGATCTTATAGTAAATCCAGAGGTAAAAGATGTTTTTGTAAAAAGAACCCGGATCATATCCTTTATTCGGGACTATCTTGACGATAGGGGTTTTCTTGAGGTAGAGACACCGGTGCTTCAAACGATTGCAGGCGGCGCCAATGCAAGGCCGTTTATTACTCATCATAATGCTCTGGATATGGATGTATATTTGAGGATTGCAGTTGAACTTTACTTGAAACGGTTGCTTATAGGCGGATTGGAGCGGGTTTACGAGATAGGCAAGAACTTTAGGAATGAAGGTATCGATACCCGCCATAATCCTGAATTCACAATGCTTGAGGTATATCAGGCATATGGTGATTACAAGG
Organism: uncultured Eubacteriales bacterium; assembly: GCA_964641455.1. Taxonomy (GTDB): domain Bacteria; phylum Bacillota; class Sulfobacillia; order Fermentithermobacillales; family Fermentithermobacillaceae; genus DTU015. The sequence goes on from CAZXLH010000049.1 coordinate 12,155, forward strand.
CGATGATGGAACTCACTGAGGATATGATTTATCAATGTGCGTTGGAGGTCCTTGGAACAGATAAAGTCTCATATGATGGACATGAGATCGATCTGACACCTCCCTGGCAAAGGGTACGGGTTTGGGATGGAATGGAAAAGTGGGCAGGGGTTCGGTATTCGGATCTAAAAGATGACGAAGATGCAAAGGCTATTGCCAAAAAGTTTGATCTTAAAATGGATAAGCCCCCTACCAAGGCCAATGTAATCGACAAACTGCTTGATGAAAAAGTGGAACCTGAGTTAGTGCAGCCTACGTTTTTGACGGACTACCCGGTGGAAATATCCCCGTTGGCTAAGAGAATACCCGAGCAGCCAGACCTTACATATAGGTTTGAAGCATTTGCAGTCGGGAAAGAAATTGCAAATGCTTTTTCTGAACTCAATGATCCTATTGATCAAAGAGAGCGGTTTATGCAACAAGCCAAAGCCAAGGCCATGGGGGATGATGAAGCCCATGCTTTTGACGAAGATTTTCTTGTTGCACTTGAGTACGGTATGCCTCCTGCAGGAGGCCTTGGAATAGGAATCGATAGATTGGTAATGCTTTTAACCGGTTCGACATCAATAAGGGACGTTATTTTATTCCCTATGATGAGGCCAAAACCGTGATAGAATCTGAGTTAGCAAAATTTAACGGTAAAAAAACACGAAATTTCGCTAAAAGCTATTGATTTAAATTCAGAAGGATGCTATATTATCCCTTGCGCCCCCGAGCGGGGGCAAGCAAAACAGTAACAAGTCGGTCTTTGAAAACTGAACAGCGTAGAAGACTTTGAGTTTAAGGAACAGGTGTA
>CAZXLH010000050.1:0-12768 GCA_964641455.1 uncultured Eubacteriales bacterium
CATAACAACCGATTACAACCTGGCGAAGATTGCTGAATTTCAAGATGTTGGAGTTCTCAACATCAATCAATTGGCCAATGCGCTTAAACCCATTGTGTCTGCAGGTGAAGAATTGATTATCCATGTGATAAAAGAAGGCAAAGAGCCCGGACAAGGAGTTGGCTATCTGGAAGACGGAACTATGGTGGTCGTTGAACAAGCACGAAAATTTGTGGGCCAGGACATACCTATTGTAGTTACTAATTGCCACACTACTCCTGCAGGGAGAATGATATTTGCTAAACCGAAATTGCTTGACCGGGCAGATGAACATGACTGAACAACTTTGGGCAGTGATTCCTGCAGCCGGGCTGGGCGTACGGGCCGGCTGTTCCAAACCAAAACAGTTTGTAACAATAGGCGGAAGGACTTTGCTTGAATGGACTGCAACAAAAGTCTTATCTTTGCCCGAGGTCAAAGGCGCTGTAATAGCACTTCCGCCTGGATTTAACTCTCATGAACAAGTCAGGCGGAAGATTGCTTCACTTGTTCGAGCCCGGCCAAAAAACATAATTACAGTAACAGGCGCTGCAACAAGGCAGGAATCAGTACGTTTGGCTTTAGAAGAAGTTCCCCCTGAAGTTGCCTGGGTTATGGTCCATGACGCTGCTCGGCCACTTCTGTCTCATGATTTGGCCAGGCGTGTGATCGAGGCAGCGCGTAGGTACTCTGCTGCCATATGTGGGCTTCACATTACAGATACGGTAAAATCTGTGCTGCAATCCGAACAACAAGGTTTGTGGTTGGCCAAAGGCACTTTGTCCAGACAAGGAGTCATTGCGGTGCAGACTCCTCAAGTATTCAGGTTGGGTCTTTTGAAACATTGCCATGAAGTGGCCAGGCAAGATGGTTTTACCGGAACTGATGACAGCCAATTGGTGGAACGGCTTGGGCGCGAAGTAGCTATAGTCCAGGGTGAGAGTGTGAACTTAAAAGTTACGTTTCCTGAAGATTTTGAGATGGTTGAGTTGGTGTTGGCGCCTCTATATCGGGCATCTGAGTTAAACAATGTTTCAGGAAGCCGGTTATGCCAGGCCAGAAGCCCGCGGAGAACAAGAAAACGGTATCCGCTAACAGGGTTTGGGTTTGATATCCATCCGTTGGTTCATGGACGCAAATGTATTATAGGTGGGGTGGAGATCCCATTTGAAAAAGGGCTCTTGGGCCACTCAGACGCAGATGTTTTATGCCATGCAGTTGCAGATGCCGTGCTCGGGGCGCTGAACATGGGAGATATAGGCAAGTGGTTCCCGCCTGGAGATCCTAGGTTTCAAGATGCAAGAAGCGTTGATCTTTTGCGTGAAATCCGGGCAATCGCATGGCGAACCTTGGAAATTGTTCATCTGGATTGTACTTTGGTCGCTCAGGCACCGAGGCTGGCTCCATACATGGAATGTATGAAAGACAACATCTCGGAAGTATTTTCCATTCCAAGGGACAGGGTTTCCATAAAGGCTACTTCACCTGAGATGTTAGGCAGCCTTGGCAAACAAGAAGGAATAGCTGCTTTTTGTGCGGCAACTGTTGTAAAGAAGGGCAGGGTCTCACTATGACACTTACAATTTATAACACTCTTTCAAGACAGCACGAGGTATTCACTCCTCTTGAGGAAGGCAAGGTCAAGGTGTACGTCTGTGGTATAACGCCATATGATCACAGCCACATAGGCCATGCCAGGCCGGCTGTATTTTGGGATGTTGTAAGGCGCTATTTTTCGTATAAGGGATACCATGTTACTTTCGTAACCAATTTTACAGATATTGATGACAAGCTTATCAACAAGAGCAAACAAACGGGTATCCCTCTCATGGACATTGCTAACAAGTACGCACAAGAATATGTGGATTGCTTGGACAAACTGGGAGTGCAGCGGGCTGATGCCTATCCTCGTGCAAGCCAAGTAATACCGGATATTATTGAAACGGTGAAAGTGCTCATAGATAAAGGCTTTGCTTATGAGTCTTCAGGAGATGTTTATTTTAGGGCAGGCAAATTTGAAGATTACGGTAAACTATCGGGCCGAAATATTGAAGATTTGATGCCTGGAGCCAGGGTCCAGGTATCTGAATTGAAAGAATCGCCTTTGGATTGGGCCTTGTGGAAGGCTTCGCGCGAAGGCGAACCAGGATGGCCCAGCCCCTGGGGAAAAGGGCGTCCGGGTTGGCACATTGAGTGCTCGGTCATGGTCCATAAGTATCTTGGCCCAAGCATTGATCTCCATGGCGGCGGCACAGAACTGGTTTTCCCGCACCATGAAAATGAGATAGCTCAGGCAGAGGCGTTTTCCGGGATTGAGCCATATGTTAAGTATTGGGTTCACAGTGAGATGCTTAACTTGGAAGGCGAAAAGATGTCCAAGTCGATTGGCAACGTGGTTTCCCTCAGCGAGATTATCAAGAAGCATGATCCAATGGCTGTTAGGTTGTATCTGCTTTCAGCTCATAGGCGAAAGATACTTGAGTTTTCTGAGGAACTTCTTGAATCTGCTGAAAAAGGCTGGCAGCGAATTCAAACAGGCTACGCAAATGCGTTGGAATTTGTTTCAAACCCGTTGCCTCAGGGTTTGAAGGATGTATCGTTATTGGCCCAGGCTACAGAGCGATGTGCGACTGCTTTCTTTGAGTCAATGGATAATGATTTTAGCACCCCAACGGCTCTGGCGGCGGTATTCGATTTAATAAATGCAATAAACGCCCATGTTGTATCCAGGGGAGAAACCACGTCTGACATGGCTGCCCGGCAAAAGGTTGCCGAAGCTTATGGGCTTCTTCTCCAGTGTCTTGGAATTCTTGGGCTTGTTCCTCAGGTGTCTCAGGCTGCAATTTCAAAAGATGATCAAATTACTCAAGGCTTAATCGAACTCTTACTGGATATTAGAGATACAGCCCGCAAACAAAAGAATTACAAGGCTGCAGATTACGTTCGTGACAAGATGGCTTCTTTTGGAATAGTGCTGGAAGATACGCCTTTAGGAACAAAGGTACGAGTGAAGGGGTAAGCAGCAATTGGCAATACGGGTATAGGAGAAGATAAGTATGGGTGACCAACTTCAAAACAATTCACAGGAATCTCAGATGAAAATCAAGATTCTTCATTACCCATTTATGGGCACAGGCATAGACACTGAAAGGTTACTTCTGTTGGGCCGTTTGTGTTACTCGCCTATGGGCACTGAGGCCCTCGAATCGCTTTTGACTGAAGACAAGCCCTCTGAAGAAGAGGTCGGCAGGTTTATACGGAACCTAATAAAGTCCGGCCACCTTGGAGTTTTGGAGCATTGGTATACCACGTTTGCTGTTGAAGGGTATTCCAGGATATCCAGCCAGCAAAATGACAGGCACCGCTTGATGAAAGTCTTGAAAGACTCAGGTGTGGTATATTTTAACCAACCGGTCCAGGCATCTGCCGATGTTTCCCAACTCCAGCAGTCTCAAAGATATGTCAAAGAAGACAATTTTAAGTATGTAATTCCCCCTGGTTTTTCGGCCCATCCAGAGTTTTTAAGCCGGTTTAAGCAATTGCAAGAGGAAGTAATGGACATACAGAGGGAAGGGTTGTCCCTTGGTATCCCTCCTGAAGATGTAAGGTTTGCGTTGACAAATGCTACTGAAACCAGGTTTGTGATTACGACTAATGCAAGGCATCTTAGGCATATGTTCAACCTCAGATGTTGTCAAAGGGCACAGTGGGAGATCCGGAATATGTTTACTCAACTACTTAAAGAATACAAACAGATTGCCCCCAATATCTTCTATGGTGCAGGCGCTTCTTGTGTTGAGTTAGGGTATTGTCCCGAGGGCAAAATGTCGTGTGGAAGGGCACCTACCCTAGAGCAACTGAAAGAAGCATACAAAGTCGGCAAGAAGCCGGGTTCATAAGGGCAGGCTACAAGAGATTACTCAATGAACAGCCATATAAACGAGATCAAATGAAGCAGGTGTGAAGAGACAATTGATGAAAGGCTCTGACAAGATTAATATTAGCGGAAAACAGCCTGTAAAAGAAGCTCTTGAGAGTGGATGGCCTGTTTTTGAGGTAGTAATGCGTGGACGCGCTAATGATGAAATTTCTCAATATATTTTGAGCCAAGCGCGTTCCCGGGGTATCAACGTATCATTTGTTAAGCCAAAGGCTTTTGATTCAAAATATGCTAGGGCATCTCAAGGAGTGGCTGCCAAAATTGGCCATGTGGCTTTCAGGAGTTTGGAGCAATTGATGGATGAAGTTCCCCAAAACCAAGATCCCCTGTTTGTTGCCCTTGATGGCATTCAAGATCCTCAAAACCTGGGCTCTATTTGCAGGTCTTGCCATGTAATGGGCGTCCATGGGCTTGTTGTTCCACGTAGGCGGACTGCGCCATTTGGGGAAGGGGCTTTCAAAGCTTCGGCAGGGGCTATTTTCTACCAGCCTATCAGTGAAGTGCCAAACATACACCATTTTATCCAATGGTGTCGAAAAAACGGTGTTTGGGTGTATGGATTAGATGCGGCAGGGCACGAGAACTTATGGGATCTGGATCTTACAGGCCCTATCGCTTTGATAGTAGGCAGTGAAGACCAAGGAATGTCCCGGTTAGTCAGAGAACGATGTGATTTCCTGGCACGGATACCGATGTTTGGAAAGATAGACAGCCTTAATGCAGGTGTCGCATGTGCAATGGCCATATACGAGGCACAGAGACAGAGGAATTAGGCAGTAAATGACAATGAAATTGGCGCCGTATTGATTTTTTGCGGACAAGACACGTATAATAGGTTTGTCCAGGCGCCACAAATTCAATTGGGAGAATCTACAGAAAAAGGTTAAAAACACTGGGGGAGGGGTGCTGTTTGGCTGTTGACCCTCAGAATGAGTTTTATGCAGTATTTCATGATATGCAGGATGAAGAAGTAGTCGAAGTAGCCAGAGCGGGTTCGGTAGAGGCACAAGAATATCTGATTAGGAAGTACAAGAGTTTTGTTAGGGCAAAGGCCAGATCTTATTTCCTCATAGGAGCAGACCGCGAAGATATCATACAAGAAGGGATGATAGGGCTTTATAAAGCAATAAGGGATTTTAAGGCAGAAAGGTTGGCGTCTTTTAAAGCTTTTGCGGAACTGTGCATAACAAGGCAGATAATTACCGCTATTAAGACTGCTACCAGGCAGAAACATATTCCGCTTAATTCATATATTTCACTTAACAGGCCTATTTATGATGAGGATTCGGACAGGACTCTTTTGGACATTATGCCCGGCAAACAGGTGCTGGACCCTGAGGAAGTAGTGATTAACACAGAAGAGATCGGAAACATGGAAGAGAAAATTACCGAAATTTTAAGCGACCTCGAATGGCAAGTACTCAACTCGTATTTGGATGGAAAATCATACCTTGAAATCGCAGATGAACTCGATAGGCACGTAAAATCCGTTGACAATGCCCTTCAACGAGTTAAGCGAAAACTCGAGCGCTATTTAGATTCCAAAAATGCTCAAAGTGACAGTGAATATGCCTCTTTTAGGTAACATCAGATACTAATCGTTATGGAACCGTCAATCCAAATATACAGCCATATTGACATTATGGCGGTCAGCGTATACTATAGAATTTACTGATTTTCGAGTGGTGCCAGCGTAGCTCAGTTGGCAGAGCAACTGATTTGTAATCAGTAGGCCGTCGGTTCGAATCCGGCCGCTGGCTCCAACACAACCTTGGATATATAAGACTTTTACCGTCAATTTGTAACCTTGTGCGTTTTATTGGCACAAGGTTTTGTTTATCATTTATCCCTATAGGCAGGAATTTTCACAATTTTGTCGAATCTAGTATTCACAACAGAAGGAAATCCTGCTAACAGGCAGGCATTACGACAGGATATGATGCCTTTTCGATTTGGAAGACATAACATGTATAGGAAAGCAGCCATAAACATATCGCAAAATGATTTTTGAGTCGGTCTAGTCGTTGTAATAGAAAGCGGGATTTTATGGTATACGAATCTACCCCAATTTTTGAACGCATACGCCGTCAGTACGGCCGACTAAGCAATGCCAAGCGCAAAGTCGCCCGTTTTTTACTGGAACATTGGGATGAAGCAGCTTTCTTACCTGCAGCAAAGATTGGAGATGGAGCCGGAGTAAGTGAGACTGTAGTGATACGGTTGGCTTCTGACTTAGGTTATTTAGGTTATCCTCAAATGCAGCGTGAACTTCAGAAAATGGCTTTGGCCGTGCTTCAAAGCACCATGGTAAAACGATTGGATTCTACCCCGGTGCCCGGAGATCACAAAACACTGTTTGCTACGAGCCGCGATAGAATAATCAAAAACGTTAATAGGGTCTTTCAGCAAAACAGTGATTCTGTGATAATGGACGCTGCCACTTGCTTGATGAACGCTCGCAACCGCTACGTGATTGGGCTCAGGGCTTGTTTCGGGCCTGCTGCTTGTTTGGGGTTGAACCTTAATCAGATGTTAGGCCGCACTCGTGTCGTAACCCTTGGGGCAGGAGATTCTTATGACCACTTAAGAAGTGTTACCGGCGATGATGTTGCAGTGGGGATTACGTTATACCGTTATAGCAGGTTTACATATGATCTTTTAAAGATAGTCAAAGACAGAGGCGGGGAAGTTATAGCAATTACCGATGATTTGCTGGCACCTGTTTCCGGCATAAGCGACCATATTCTTACCATAGATTCAAAAGGATTCTCTTATGGCCACTCTCATGTTGGAACAATGGCTCTTATTGATGTGCTTCTTGAGACAATAATCTTTCTGGACAAGCAAAGAGTGCGAAATAACCTTGCAGAGACTGAAGAGGTGCTGGCATTATACGGGGCACCGGAATGTGGGCCCAGGCTAAGCTACAACAAACAAGGAGGTGGTTGAGGAAACAAGTAATTTTGGTTGTTTCATTGAAACTAAGCAAAGATTGGAGGTAAATTCATGGATCAGTCTAAAGACAGAGGTTTATATTTATTCGATATGTCATGGCCAGAGGTGGAAAAAGCGCTTCCAGAGGTAAAAGCAGCTATAATACCTACGGGCTCTGTGGAACAGCATGGCCCCAACGGTACTTTTGAGGTTGATACTGCCAGAGCAAGGGAGTTTTCTATAAGGCTTGGCAAGAGGTTTTATCCTAAAGTGATTGTGACTCCTCCTGTGCAATTTGGTATATCAGGCCACCACATTCGTTTTCCAGGGACGGTGACCCTTCGGCCTGAAACCTTTGTTGCCGTATGCATGGATATTGCTTGGTCACTAACCCGGCATGGAATCAAGAAAATTCTGTTTATAAACGGCCACGGAGGAAATCGCCCTGCTCTCAGTATTGTCGTTGACAAGATCAAATACGATCTTGGCGCTGATGCCGCTTGGGTTTCTCCAACATCAGTGGTAGGCGATGTAATCAAGCGAAACGTTTCGTCTCCTATAGTTGGACATGCCTGTGAGAGTGAAATGTCTCAGTGCCTTTACTTATGGCCGGACGCTGTCAAAAAAGATGCTTTGGAGAAGGGAGACATCTACCCCCATATCTATGATACGTGGAAGCAATTGCCTGTTGAGCAAGCCAGTTATTGGGACGAGATTTCAAAAAATGGGGCTTTAGGTGATGCAACTAAGTCTAGTTATGAATTTGGCAAGGAGGCTATTGAAACAGCCCTTAATCGTTTGGCTGAGTTTCTTGCCCGGTTCATAGATGAGGAATAGGAGGGAAAAATCATGATTTTTGAAGGAAGGGCTTCTGTCGGTGTAGCCATGTTAGTGTTTGGTGTTGTGTTTTTGTGGAAGGTGTATTCCGCTAAAAATGGGCGGCTTCCCAAAATAAGAAGGTTGCCGGCTTTGGATGCTATAGACGAGGCAGTTGGGAGAGCTACCGAGTTAGGCAAACCTATACACCAGGCCCTAAGTTATCAGAGTATCATGTCATCTGCAGCAAGCCCGATGATATTGTCAGGTATTTCGGTATCCAGGTATGTAGCGCGAAAGGCTGCCGAAATGGGTACCGATCTGGTTGTAACAGTCGGTGCCGCAGAGACTTATTCAGTGGCTGAAGAGGTTGTACGTACATCGTATCTTGAAGCAGGAAAACCTGATGCTTATGGCCCATCTGTTGTGCGGTTTTTGTCTCCTGCCCAATTTGCCTACACTACTGCTGCAATTGGCATTATGAGCAGGGAAAAAGTTGCAGCTAATATAATGATAGGCTACTTTGCAGCAGAGTCACTGATTCTTGCTGAAACAGGGCATAACCTGGGAGCGATTCAGATTGCAGGTACTGCTGTTATGCCTCAGATTCCTTTCTTTGTTGTGGCATGCGACTACTGCTTGATTGGAGAAGAGGTCTATGCAGTATCCGCCTACCTTGAAAGGGAACCTGAGACTTTGGGCACCATTGCAGGACAGGACGTGGCTAAGGCTATGGCAGGGGTTCTAATATTACTGGGATCTCTTGCAGTAACCTTCGGTTCAACTGTGTTTATAGACATGTTGAAAAAGTAGTTTGAGGCGTGAGGTGATAAATGATGAAGCGTAGTTTACCTGTAGTAGTAGCTGCAGTTTCAGGATTTCTGATGATATGTGACTTTTTATTCCAGAATCCTGGGTTACAGAATCTTTCAAAAGAAGTTCAGAACTGGACAGTAGTGGTATCTGCTTTTGCGTTGGGACTCGGTGCAGTGTCCTTGTTCAGGCTTCACGGCAGGAAGATCTCCCGAAAGGAAAAAGGCTGGATTAATAGTATTGTTCTTATAGCTGCGATGTTATTTATGACTTTTCGGGGCCTTGTAAACGGCACAAGTGACAAATACTACCTGTTTATGTTCGACAATATGCTCAACCCACTTGGCGCAGCAGTGTATGCTTCTTTGGCTTTTTACATTTCATCTGCTGCTTACAGAGCGTTTAGAGTTAGGAGCTCTGAAGCCGGTGTCTTGTTGGTTGCAGGCCTTATAGTGCTTCTTGGTAAGGCGCCGATAGGCGGCAGCATATCAGAAGCGTTTCCAAAACTGGCCAGTTGGATTATAAACGTTCCTAATGTAGCCGCTCAGAGAGGTATTATCATATGCTCGGCAATTGGCGTTATGTCTACTTCACTGCGTGTAATGTTAGGTTTGGAACGCAGATACTTGGGCAATTAAGAGGGGGGAACCTAGATGGAGAAGTTGCTTAACATAGACCGTAGAATCATTTACGTATTATTGGCCATTATTGTTGCACTTCCACTGGCCAGGCCCATAGGGCTTCCCTTTGGCCTTACAGAGGAAACTCAGGAGGCTTTTGATGCGGTCGAATCATTGGAACCTGGTAGTGCAGTGGTATTCGACTTTGGGTATAACCCCGGCGGTGCTGCTGAAGTACATCCCCAGGCTGAGGTATTTTTTGCCCATTGTATGCGAAAAGGAATCCGTATTATTGGGTTTTCCCTTGACCAGCAAGGGTCAAGATTTGCCGACATGATATGGGAGCAGTGGAAGGAAGAAGGCAAGGAGTATGGCAAGGATTTTGTAAACCTTGGTTTCTTTGCAGGGGGAGAAGCCGCCCTTGCGTCATTTGCCAAGAACATTCCGGGCTTTGTATCCAGTGACTATTACAATAACAGCACGCAAGGAATGCCGGTTTTTGATGGAATTGAGACAGCAGATGATGTGGACTTGTTCATAAGTATAAGCACATCGTCTATATTGCCATTTATTCAGTATTTCCAGGGCCCTTACAGAAAGCCTGTAACCGGAGGCGCCATAGGTACGCAGATATCCCGGTACCAGTCGTATGCTGATGCAGGACAGCTTGAAGGGTACCTCGGAAGCCTTAGAGGCGCAGCTGAATACGAGAAACTCTTAGATATGGCAGGAACGGCTACAGCAGCCATGGATGCCCAATCAGCGGCCCATATTTTCATAGCCGTTCTCATCATTTTAGGCAACATTGGCGAAATTGCCACCAAAAAATCTAAGGGCGTATCGTAGGAAGGGAGGAAGTTAACAATGGGTGATCTGGGAATTTGGATAGGTGCTTTTCTTACACTTGCGTTTTGGAGTATCCTTTTTAAAGAAAACCCGGTTTTCGATTTTGCAGAACACTTGTATGTAGGACTTGCCGCAGGACAGGCAATAGTTATGGGCTGGCTAAACATTAAGAACCTGGCTATCAATCCAATGACTGCCCAGGGTAAGATCTCTGCCGTTATTCCCATCTTGCTGGGATTGTTACTGTATACAAGGTTCATGGGTTCGCAAGTCAAGTGGCTTAACAGAATTCCGACGGCTATGATGGTGGGAGTCGGTACGGGCTTGGCCTTCACCCGGTTTGCTCAGTCGGACCTGGTCGGTCAAATCCGTGGAACCATGCTTGATCTGGGGACGTTCAACAACCTGATCATTGTTTTTGGGACTCTGGCTACCATCTCTTATTTCTTCTTTACTTCCGACAATAAGGTTGTAACCGGGCTTAATAAAATAGGCAGAATGACTATGATGATAGCTTTTGGCTCTGCTTTTGGAAACACACTTATGGGCAGGCTGTCACTTTTTATCGGCCGGCTGCAGTATCTGTTAGGCGATTGGCTGGGAATACTCTAGGGTTACAATCCTGAGATTCATGATCACGGTATAGAAACCCAACGGGCTGCCAATTCAAATGGCAGCCCGTTTCCGATATGTTTTGATTCTTTTTAACTACATCAAAGTGTAATTAAACCTTTGTCTTCTTGTATAACCAGTGATGTTCCAAATGGCTCTGAGAAGCGCTTTAAATCCTTCAGTATTTTTTGCGCTTTCTCGCCTCGTGCCAAAAACGGCCTGCCTCTTTGTGGCCTTGGTTTCCGGTGGCCGAGGCAAATAGGAACAAGTTCGATTTTGGCAAGTTTGTTGTTGCGGTAGTGAGTAATGGCTATTACGCTTTCCCAGTAAATAGGGTCTCCTGGGAAACCTGATGTGTCGTTGTTGCTTCTTTTGTCATACATATCAGCCGGGGTGGCTTCCAACGGAAGGCCGAATCTGTCGTATATATCCTGAGGATGCTTGTATATCAGATCGTTTTGGAATATGAAGTTGCCTAGGCTGTAAAAGATGGGTCTGCCCTTATAGATTTCTATTCCGCGCAGCACGTGAGGGCCATGTCCAATGAACATGGCTGCCCCTGCATCAATACATGCCCTGGCAAATTCAACCACAAAGTTGGCAGGTATAGTTCTGTCGAGGTGCGATTCATGGGCATGAAGAGTAAATAAGACCCAATCAGCTTGACGCCTTGCCTCTTTAATCCACTTTGTTATTTCGTATACATCATCCGGGTTGGGTTTAGTTTCTATTCCAGGGCTATCTGACTCGACGAAGGTCAAGTCACCAAGTGACAACTCTCCTTCCTTTTCAGGTTTTGCCCATCCCATTTTGCGGTATTTGTCTTTGACGGCTTTGAGGCCTAAAGATTCCTCTATTTGCTTGATTGCATCAAAATGTTGTTTGGCAATCAGGAACCTGGTTTGGTACCTCAACGGGGACAGGCCAGGGCGTCCTTGAAAATCAGGCCTTGTATGGCCGGCCCTTCCCCAGGGTGCAAAAGTTGAACTTGCAGATAAGAGTGCTACTCTGCCAAAAGGAGCTTCATGGTAAACGGGGGACCTGGCCTCGGCAAGGTTTTCCCCTACCCCTGCATGGGCGATTCCCCTCTTGTTAAGGGTTTCGGCAGTGACTCGCATTCCCTCGTATGAATAGTCCAGAGAATGATTATTGGCTCTTGCAACCATATGAAATCCGGCCCATATAATTTCATCTGCTAATGCAGTAGGTGCTCCTGCATATGTACCGCCGCTTTGGGCTGCAGGGATTCCTCTGTAATCGTTTAGGAGCACTTCCAGATTGGTAAATCCAAGATCTTGAGCTCTTATAATATCAAAAACTTCGGTAAAATCAGGTTCACTGTAACCTGAGATTTTTGATGCTATGAAAGAGTCGCCTGTCAAAGCTATTGTGAAGTTTTCCTTCGAATACACACTTATCACCTCTTGGATCATAATTTTCTTCTTGTGAATGATGCATTCCTGCCTTGAGTTTTTCTCTTCGGCTAGTATTCATGCAGAAACTTCTTGGTGCAGCGCCCTAACTCTTGGTGTGTTGCCTTTGAGGGCTCTATATACTCCCGCGCATCAGGATAAAGGGCGATGTTGTCCCGGTAGGATGATTCAGTCCCTTCGTCGGGGCTGATACAGGAGGTGTGCCTGTGGTAGTTTACAAGGTGAGGGGCCTTACCAAGGTATATGAGAACGGCAAAGTAGTGGCCAATGAGATCCTTTGGCTGCGTGGGCCCGCCATACTGTTTTCCTGTATGAAAGCATGGCCCCAAACCAATAGGTATTGCATTATAGTGCAGGGCAGTGTATAATTGAGGACGCACCTGGAGTTTCAGGTGCATGTAAATGCAACCTATTAATAGGTTGCGGAACTTTTGAAAACATAGTAACATATAGTTCGTGTGGAGGGGTACCCAAGTGGCCAAAGGGGGCAGACTGTAAATCTGTTGGCAGACGCCTTCGCTGGTTCGAATCCAGCCCTCTCCACCATAATCAGCGACGCGGGGTGGAGCAGTCAGGTAGCTCGTCGGGCTCATAACCCGGAGGTCGTAGGTTCGAATCCTACCCCCGCAACCAAATTACGTAACAGATATGGTGCTCACATAGCTCAGTCGGCAGAGCGCATCCTTGGTAAGGATGAGGTCACCGGTTCGATTCCGGTTGTGAGCTCCATTTTAAT
>CAZXLH010000051.1:0-12675 GCA_964641455.1 uncultured Eubacteriales bacterium
TGAAAAAGTCAATCAGTCCGACTTTTTACTGTCCGCTTAGGCTTGACCAGATCACTGTATAGATTCCATACAGGTTCGGCTGAAAGCTGTATGGTTTTCAAGCAGTTGTACAGAAAAGCTACAGCTTTTGAGAAAGCTGCCTAATTTTCATGCAGGTTTCCAGAAAGCTGTATAGATTCCATACAGGTTCGGCTGAAAGCTGTATGGTTTTCAAGCAGTTGTACAGAAAAGCTACAGCTTTTGAGAAAGCTGCCTAATTTTCATGCAGGTTTCCAGAAAGCTGTATAGATTCCATACAGGCCCCGACAAAAGCTGGAAAAGGTGTTTTTGGGCAGCTGACTAAGCAGTATATGCCATACCTCTATGGTCCACATTTGACTAAATCACGTTTTGATCGACACTATAATTACTCAGTGAGGTACAATAAACATGAGGTGGCATCAAATTGATATCACGAGAAAAGAAGCTTGAAGCAATATATAATTTTAGTCTCATGGTAATCAAAAATCCATTGCTAAGCTATTTGCTGGGGTTTCTGGTAGGACAGGTTGACCGTGTTCACTTTGTTCAGGAACTGACAGGAGCCGATGTAGCCGTTAGATTATGTATAAGACGAAGTGCGCTTTGGCCCAATGAACCTTTTAAAGCAACCATAAGGGGTGTTTCCATACCGAGCCCATTGACTTTTGTGCGAACAGTAAGCGGTGACCAATCCCAAATTTGCGTTATGTTCGACTTTGACAATGCTGAAGAATCACCATGGTATCAGGAAGTGCTGCTGCCAAATGCTTCATATGTAAAAGATGCCGTTGAAGCCGCTCGTGAGGAGTCGGCCAGATTGAAGCGAGAGATGGACAGGACCTTGGACATCTACAGAGAGTGCAAAACCATGCTAGGCAGAAGTTCACCGGAAAGGCAAAAGCAAATTGAGTTCTATATTGGACTTGCCGAAGAACAGTTAAAAGGATTAAGCGATGAATTAGAAGCGTTAAACAGAAAAATGGAGCAACTAAGTGAATCCTAAAGTCAGGCAAAGAGCTATTATCCAATCCAGAACAGGCGTCAAGGAAACAAGTCTATGCGGTATGGTGGATCGGTAAGTAACATAAACCCTTTGCAGACTGCTGTATCTTCAAACTGCTATATCTTCAAACGGCAAACTTTAGGCCGGCCATCGCTTTACACAGAATCAAAACTCTATACCTTTCCTTGCCCCTATCCCCTCTGCATAATGATGTTTGATCTCCTTTACTTCAGATACCATGTCTGCAAATTCCAAAATTCTGTCCGGGCAATATCGCCCGGTTAGAATTATGTCAAGTTCTTCAGGTTTATCAGCCAAAAGTTCTATAACCTGATCTACCGATACCAAACCGCAAGCCATAGCCACACAAATCTCATCAAGCACCAAAAGCCCATATCCTTGAGATTGAGCTGCTTGTTTTGCTCTCTCAATTGCTTTTTGAGCCATGTCTACATCTATTGAATCAGGATTTGGAAGATTGACAAACTCGTCCCTTCCCCACTGTTCTAATTCGAGAAGCGGCAAAAATTTCTCAGCTGCAATCTTTTCACCGTAAACATTACCTTCGCCTTTCATAAATTGCAGGAAGAGAACCTTTCTGCCCCATCCTACTTGCCGCAGGGCTAACCCTAAAGCGGCAGTTGTTTTACCTTTGCCATCACCTGTATAAACCATTACTAAACCTTTGACTGCATCTGACATGCGGCATGCACCTCCAGCTAAGTTCAATTTCTGTATACTGAGAGCAATGTCCTTTATTAGCATTTGATAATTGCCACTTGTGGCTGTAAACTAAGAATGCATAACATACCTTAACGCTTTCAGGCTGTTTTGGCCTCTAAAAGAAGGAGTTTCTGCAGCCCACTCGAATTTTGGACTTGAACAGGGTGCCATGTAATACGAGAACATTATTGAGAAGGTTTTCTGGAGGGTTATTATTGGCAAGAAGACAAAGAGCAAAAACTGGTGGAAAAAATAAGCCTGAGGAATTAAAACCTACAAGGTGGCCGTGGATAACCACTCTCATTTTGGGCATCTTTTTTGTCACAGCACTTGGAGTATCAACTTCCAAACCTACAGGGCACGGGTGGGCGCTTACGTTTACCCTTTGGATGGCAAGAATGATTGCATCAATTGCAGGCGACCTGGCAATGTGCCTATGCTTTCTTATTGTACTTACCTCCCTTGTGAAGATTACCAAGCCTGCAACCCCTCTTTCCAAACCTGTTTGGGGGCTTTGGACCCTCCTTCTGCTGGCAACAGCTCTTTGGCACGATATCAAAGTTCCATGGGGTAACACTTTCGCAATGGCCAAAATGGGCGCCGGCGGAGGCCTTGTCGGAGCGGCTTTGGACTGGTTCTTACGCGTATCTTTAGGCCGCTTTGGCGCCATCCTAGTCATTTGCCTGGGGATTTGGATCGGGCTCTGCTTACTGCTAAACAAATCATGGTACACTCCATTTAGCTTATTGTGGATGTTGTGTCTGACTGTTTGGCAGAAAATACAATCATGGTTTGCCGACCTCTTTAGGGCTCAGGGCCCACCTGAAGAAGACATTGAATATGAAGCTTTGGAAAGTTTAGGAGCACAAGAACACGACAACCAAATTGAAACAGTACCTGAAGCGCAACCAACCAGCCAGTTTTCTGCAACAGTTACAGAACTTCGTGAGCGGTTATCTAAGGACTCATCTCAGGAAAGCATTGCTCAAACCGATTCAACTGACAAGCCGGCAGGTGACAACCTATCTTTTACCCAGCAGATGACCCAACCTCCCCTGAGTGAAGATATATTTTACGAATTACCGCCTCTTGGCATACTTGAAAAATCTCAGCCTAGAAAGCGCACCGGCCGCTCTCAATTGCTTCAGGAAAGGGCAAGAATAATTGAGAAAACCTTGCTATCCTTTGGAGTGGCAGGTAAGGTTGTTGACGTGGCAAGAGGGCCTGTAGCCACTCGTTTTGAACTACAACCCGGACCCGGAGTGAAGGTATCCAGTATAGTAAACCTATCACAAGACCTGGCCCTTGCATTGGCAGCGCAAGACGTCAGGATCGAAGCACCTATCCCTGGCAAGTCAGCAGTAGGAATCGAAGTGCCTAACAGAGATGTGTCCATAGTCCACATTAGAGACGTATTTGAATCAAGGCAATTTAGAGGTAACCCTTCCACACTTACTGTTGCTCTTGGCAAGGATATTTCAGGCAGGCCTGTTGTAACCAACCTGGACAAGTGTGTTCATTTGCTCATTGCCGGAGCTACCGGCACCGGCAAGAGTGTATGCATAAATTCAATAATCGCCAGCATTTTGTTTAAGGCCCGTCCGGACCAGGTAAAACTCTTGCTTATTGATCCCAAACGCGTAGAGCTTGCTGCGTGGTCTAATATACCTCACTTAATCGCGCCGGTGGTAACCGATCCGAAAAAAGCTGCGTCTGCCTTAAGATGGGCTATCAAAGAAATGGAATCAAGATACGAGAAATTCACTAAAGTAGGCACCAGAGATGTAGAAAGGTACAACGAAATAGCCACGCCTCCCGGAAGCACTAAACCTGCTCTTCCATATGTGGTTATCATAATCGATGAGTTATCAGACTTAATGGTAGTGGCTCCTGCTGAAGTGGAAGATGCAATTTTCCGGCTTGCACAAATGGCCAGAGCAGCCGGCATCCACTTGGTTGTTGCAACCCAACGCCCATCTGTAGATGTAATCACAGGGACCATCAAAGCCAACATTCCTTCCAGAATCGCTTTTGCGGTGTCATCTCAGATTGACTCAAGAACCATTCTGGATATGGCCGGAGCAGAGAAACTCTTGGGCCGTGGAGACATGCTATTCTTCCCTGTAGGAGCGGTCAAGCCGTTGCGAGCCCAAGGTTCCTATCTTTCTGAACGTGAAATAGATGAGATTGTGTCCTTTACTTCCAACCAGGCAAAACCTCAGTTTGCCCCGGGAGTTCTTTCTGAGCCGGTATCCACGCCTAAGATACCTCAAGTTCAAGACGATCCGTTATTTCCGCAAGCCGTTCGCATTGTTATTGAAGCCAAACAGGCATCAGTGTCACTGCTTCAAAGAAGGCTTCCGATTGGATATTCGCGAGCGGCCAGGCTAATCGATGCCATGGAACTTAAGGGATACATAGGCCCCTATGAAGGCTCAAAACCAAGGGAAGTTAAGATAACCATAAGCGAATATCTGCGTTTGTTTGGAAACCAAGGCGAAACCCAACAGCCTGGCCCTGAAACCAACACAAATGCACCAGGCCGCGACAGTAACATTCAACAAAGTGACAGAGATTAGCCTTAGCCTAACGAGCGCGGGCCTTATAGGCCCATGAGCTCATAAATGAACTCGGTTGGATTAACAAGCCTGGCATCTCCTTCAAAGGGTGTGCCGGTATCCCACAAGAGATCAAATATCCCTTGCTCTGTTGCATCGGGACGCACTTGAAAGCCAAGTGCGATTAGCCCGGCAAGATAGCCTGTCGACCAACTGAGCCCACCCGATCCATAATAGGTATACTCATCGGCACCTGTCGAATTGGGAACTGTAATGTAATCTACCGGCACAGCCAAAACCTCAACTGAATCAGCAAGGTTCATGGCTAACCATTCTTCAAAATCAATATGTTCCCGGTACATATAAGCAATGTATAAAAAAGTGTTAATTGCCTCTGCTTGAAGCGAATCCAAAGACTTTTCCCGGGTTAAAAGGCCGGCCAATATAGTCTTGGCATCATCCCATGATCTTGGATTCTGTGATTGCAGCATTTGGGCAACTTCTCGCTTAACTTGAGTCCAAGTCCAGACTTCATAGTTTGCAGGACTATCCCTGTCTTTTTCAGGCGGGCATCCGGCACCGGTAAGGGACAGCCCTGGCATACCCGGATATATAACAACAATTCCTTCTTGCCTGGCTTTATCTATTGCATTATTCAAATCCCTTGCGCCACTTGAATTTGAGGCAATATCTACCGGGTCTACTCCTTGGCCAATCACCGCTATGCGAATTTGCTGCTGCTCTGGCAAAGCCTTCTGAAATTCAAGCATTTTTTCTATACCCTCGGTGTATCGCACGTACAGCTCAGTATCATCAGGAACTGCAAAATAATATAGATTAGCTTCAGGAGCCACACCGTATCGGCCTGCAAGCAACCCCGCAACTGCCGCTCCCCGGAAATGAAACCGGCCTATGTTAGGATGGCCAGGCAATACCTCTATGTAGCGGAAGTTAGGACCAAAGGCCTCATGACCACTCAAGATCGGTTTATCTATTACGGCCACTGAAACCCCTAGCCCTGTTATTCCTTTTTGTGCAAGAGAAGACAGGCTTAAGCCTAAATGCTTACCTTGCTCGAGAATCCGGCCTGGAAGTTGAGCTTCTGGCATTTTGTCACCATCTGGCCACTTAGTCCCGGTATCAAAAGTGAATGTGTGAAATATGCTCGACTCATCCTTGAAGCTAATCATTGAAACATCTGCTCCTCTTAGGTCGAGAAAACGGTTAGAGCCAATAACAGGTGCAGGGATATCTGCAAAACCACCGTCCTCATTGGGGCCATGCCCAGCGTACATAAAAATACCAACCAAGGAGCCAAGCACCATGGCTGCGACAAGCAACACAATTACTAGTTTCTTCAAGGATATACCCCCTTGAGGCAGTATAGCATTGTTTGTGTTGATCATGAACGCCTACAAGAGATCGTATAAATTTGAAGGTTCAACTGAAAACAGCAATACAACATATATTGAACAGGTAATGCAAAGGTTATACCCGTTACCGGGAATCAGAATGTCTAAACCATCTGAACCGTCTACGCCGGTGCCACCTATACCGGGAACTGCCGTAACTTCCTTGTATGTCTACCGGGGTTCCCAGAACCACAAGAGGATAGATAGTCTCTACATCAACATTGTGCATCCTAATACATCCATTGGAAACATAGTGGCCAATGCTCCAGGGAGCATTTGTCCCGTGAATGCCGTATACTCCCCAAGGAACATCTAATCCCATCCAACGAGACCCTAAGACCTCCCACCAAGGATTTGGGTCTTTCTCTGCTACATGCCAATTTCCGGCAGGAGTTGGCGTAGAAGGTTTCCCTAATGCCAATGGGTACGGGCCGTAAACCCGCCCCGAATAGTAAAATGTAAGCAGCCTGGACGGTATGTCAATTACTATTCTCCCTAAGTTAGGAGCATATGACCAAGTTTGCGGACGATACATTTCTTCCCCCATATAAGTGCCCTGAGAAGGTGCACAGTTTCTTATCTCTCTATGCTATGCCAAAGCAATTTATGAGGTGTAACAAAGTTCAGAGCAAAAATCTTGAAGCCGGAAACTATGAGCCGAGAAAACTTAAGATAAGGGAAAATGCCCCAACTGCCCAGCAATAATACGAAAACCTCCATAATTCACCCTTGCGAACGGTCTTAAACACGAAGTTTAAGGCAAAAAGCCCTGTCACAAACGATATTAATGCGCCAACCACGCTGTACGTACTGATCAGAGGAACTTGTGCAACCATAGCAGATCTAATGTCCAAGAGCCCTGCACCCAAAACAGCAGGCAATGAAAGCAAAAACGAAAACCGGGCTGCGTCTTCTCTGGACATGCCGGACAAGACCGCCGAAGTTATGGTTATTCCGGACCTGGATATACCGGGAACTATTGCAATCGCCTGGCAAACTCCTACCGTGAGAGACTTAGGCAATGTTGCAGTGGCAAGAACCTGTTGCTCATATTCAGGGCGCACCCGGTCAGCCCCGGCTTTCTTACCCGGCTTTGATAATTGCAGGAAACAACCGGTGACAATAAGCCCTATAGAAGCAACTATACTTGATGAAAAGGAAGATTCTATAAGATCGTCAAACAAGAGCCCAACAATAGCAGCGGGAACTGAAGCGGCAATAATATATCCGATAATAGTGAGTACCCTTTGCCTGTCTCCCTGGGTTTCAGGTGCAAACAGCCCTTTGAAAAGCCAGGCAATTTCCCGGTGGAGCATTGCGATTGTAGCAAAAGCCGTACCCACATGGACCCATATGCTAAATGATAATCCAGGGCTGGGCAACCCCAAAAACTTGGCGCCCAAAGTCAAATGCCCTGAGCTTGAAACGGGCAAAAATTCCGTAAAACCTTGTATCACACTAAGAATAACTGCCTGCAGCAGATTCATCAGCCACATCCCCATGTTCAATTGAAATGTATTAAGCAGCAATTTGCATATTACTCAAATGAGCCAAAAGTCATATCAGTCTAAGCGGAAATCACTTCTTCAGCAATATTCACCGCATGGTCTCCTATTCTTTCAAGATGGCTCAACATGTCAAGATATACCACTCCGGAAGCAGGGTAACATATTCCTTGGTTCAGCCTTCGTATGTGCTTGGCCCTTAGTTCCCGCTCTAAATCGTCTAAGGCATCATCCATGGTTACAATACCTGATGCCTTAGCCTTATCGCCGGTTTCGAGCGCCTCAAGTGCAACTGTGACCGACTCCAAAACCATTGATATCATCTCATCTAATTCACTAAGCCCTTCTTCAGAAAAGGGAAGATTGTTTTCGACACTGTAATCAGCGAGTTCAACAATGGAAACGGCGTGGTCTCCAATTCGCTCCAAATCAGCGCAAATGTTGATTACAGAAGTAAGGGTTTTGGCCTCACGATCACTTACATCATGCTGAGACACTTTGGCTACATAGTAGCTTACCGCTTCTTCTATTTCGTCTATTATTTCCTCTATATCACTGAAACGCCTTCTGTCCTTGGTCTGGTCTCCCCTGAATATGGAAACGGCAGTTTCCAGGTTGTCAAAGCATAGGTTGGCCATCCTAAGCACTTCTTTCTTAGTCTGCATAACTGCCATAAACGGTGTGGAAATCAACCTGGCGTCCAGGTACTTGGGGCCATGTTCAATAATTGTCTCGTCACCCTTGAGTATCTTGCATACCCAGGTAGCAAACTGTGGAATCAGCGGCAAAAGCAAGACAGTTACAGTTATGTTAAATATCGAGTGGGCATTGGCAATTTGCCTTGAAACCTCAAGGCTTGACCTTGCTGCAAGCGTCTCAAAGGGCCCTAGAAACGGCAGAAAAACAAGTACGCCGCATACATTAAACAAACAATGGGCAAGGGCTGTCCGACGAGCAGTCAAAGATGTGCCAATAGAAGATATCAAAGCAGTTGAAGTAGTGCCGATGTTAGCCCCTAATATGATAGGGAGTGCAGAACTTAAATTAACTATGCCCCGGGTAGCCATGGTAACAAGAAGCCCGGACACTGCTGATGAAGACTGCAATATAGTGGTAAAGACAGCGCCTACCAGCACGCCCAGGAATGGATTGTTTTGCCCTATCAGCATAAGTTTGAGGAAAGGTTCATAGGTCTTGAGCGGTTCAAGAGAATCACCAACAATAGTGAGACCCAAAAACAGCATTCCGAAACCCAGGAGGCAGTCGGCAAACCCTTTTACTCCCTTTCGCTTTCCTAAGAGCTTAAATAGCATGCCCAAAGCTATTGCCGGAAGAGCCAGCCTTTCAAGTTTAAAAGCAACCATTTGGGCGGTAATCGTAGTGCCTATGTTAGCGCCCATTATTACCCCAATGGCCTGCTCTAGCGCCATAAGGCCGGCGTTGACAAAACTTACACACATTACTGTGGTTGCAGCAGAAGATTGAATGATTGCCGTAACAATTACTCCAACGGCTACACTGGCAAACCTGTTACTGGTCAAAGTTTCAAGAATGCGCCTCATACGATCGCCTGCGGCTTTCTGGAGCCCCTCACCCATTTTGATCATGCCATACAGGAACAAACTTACTCCGCCAAAAGCCGTAAGGATCATCTCCACACCCATACCAGCCACCCCCGCGATCTCCGTCCCGAATGAAGCCGATTCCAGATTAATAATAACATAACCAATAATGTTTGCACATTATTTCACACAAGCCGCTTGAAACATAGAACCGCATCATTTCAGCCATCATCACCGGTGCCCACCGTTCCCTGATCATCTGCAGCCACCGGTTGGAAAACTGCAGCAGGAGATTTGGTTAACGGTATTTTATGTGAAACCACTCTTGAACCAAGTGAATCATTTGCCTTGCCTTCAAGAATTTTTCTGTACATGGAAAGAGTAACAGTGGCTATGTCGTTCCATGAGTATTTTCGCTCTACGGCTTCTTTCGCATTTTGAGCTATTTGGTAACGCTTTGAGCTGTCGCCCACGAGATACTTTAGGATTTGTCCAAGCGCTCTGGGATTGTCAGGCTCTACCTTAAACCCTGTTACTCCGTTTTCCACGATTTCTCGAAGCCCGCCTGCATCGCCTACAACACACGGAGTGCCAGTGGCCATTGCTTCCAATGCAACAATCCCGAAAGGTTCATAGGAACTGGGAAATACTGCTACCCAAGCTCTTGAGTACAGATCTCGTAATTGCTTGTCACCAACGTGCCCCACAAACTCAATTATCCGGCCTAACCCATTTCGGTAAACCTCAGCTTTTAGGTGCCCCTCCATAGGGCCTCCGCCTGCAAGAATCAATTTGGCAGTGGGGTAATCATTAATAATATCATTCATAGCTTGAATCAAGATATGAGAACCCTTTTCAGGCACTAGCCTTCCTACATACAGCAATAACGGTTCAGATTCATGGCGCTTTGGAACTTGAAACCATGAATCCGGAATGCCATTTGGTATAACCTGAACCTTATCATCAGGCAGTGAGAAAAGCCGGCGAACTTCGTCTTTCATATAGGCACTGCATGCAATTACCTGCCATGCCTCGTAACAAAGCCACCATTCTGTTTGGGATATATGGTGCTGCATAGGCGTATGAAGCCCTTTTTGGCGGCCACACTCAGTTGCGTGTATAGTTGCAATCAAGGGAACCTCCCAAGAATGTTTGAGTGCCCTTGCCGCGTAAGCGACTATCCAATCATGGGCATGGATAACATCAAAATCTCCTTTGGAAAAGGCCTTGTTACACATTTCCATAAGGCTCACATTGAACTGAGCTGCCCATGTTATAAAATTGGGTGGGTGAAGATCATAAGGGACAGTTGAAACAATCTTCACGCCTGATTGCTCACGTATAGACGGCCGCTCAGGTATTCCCCTTGTGAGCACTGTAACCTCTGCTCCTTGATCGGCCATTGCTTCTGACAAGTGATTAACGTGCCGTCCAAGGCCGCCAACGTGGTCCGGTGGATATTCCCATGTAAGCATCAAAACTCTAATAGCCATTCTGATTTCCCTCCGACTATGCCGAAAGCCTGCATTATAGGAATTTAACTCTTCAACACTTGGTAATACCCAGGTTTTCTTAAATTTATTAAAGTCAAGCAAGCACACATAAATACCCGCTCTTACCTAAATACTTGGCCGGTAGAATGTGTTACAGTTTAGATGTATCCTTTGAAACAGTACAGTCACTGATTGTGAATGCAAAACCGGAGGGGTGCACAATGACAACAAACAAGTCAAATCAGTCAGGCAATTGGCAGGAATTCGAAACGTATACTAACAACCTAATGGAAAAGCACCATATAGCCGGTGCAGCTGTGGCAGTATCACAAAACGGCCAAATTATATACTCTAAAGGGTTTGGAGTGCGTGATCAGTCTACAGGGGAACCTGTGACCCCCGAGACAATATTTGGAATTGCTTCAGTAAGTAAGTCCTTCACTGCATTGGCTATAATGCAGCTCCAGGACAAGGGGATGCTCTGTGTAGACGATCCTGTTATCAAGTATATTCCGGAATGGAAACTGCCAGGCGTCGAGGACATGAGCGCTATTAAGGTCTGCCACTTACTCTCTCATACAACAGGCGTCCCTCCAATGAGACGAAACGAAGAGTTGGCCAAGTTCCGGGAGCACTTAGATTTTTTTGAAACTGAACAATACAACCTGCTGGGAAAACCGAAGCAATACTTTAGCTACTGTAACGATACCTTTCTGCTTCTTGGCGAAATTATCCAGCGGCTTTCCGGGAAACTCTACAGGAGGTACATGACCGTAAACCTCTTGGACGCCATAGGCATGAACCGTTCAACTTATAGCCTGGAAGAATTGAAAATGTATGATAACGTCACCGTACCCTATGTTTTTGACGAGAAAACCGGGTCATTGGAAGAAACCCAGTGGCCTCAACTTGGTAACTACGAAGTTGGCGGCGGTGTACGCTCTAATGTGGTTGACCTTATGAAATATGCACAGGTTTATCTCAATCATGGCAAACTTAATGGCAAAACAATTGTATCGCCTGAAGGCTTACACAGAATGCAGAAGCCTGTGTACAAAATCGGCCGCAATGCCTATTACGGCTTCGCACTCAAAATAACGCCGGACTATTCAGGGATTACCCTTGTTGAGCATGGCGGAAGCCAACCAGGTGTATCATCTAACTTTGGGATTGTGCCTCAAAGCAACATAGGAGTGGCAGTGCTCACAAATGTTTCAGGCGCCCCTGCTGATAGCATTTGGCTCGCTGCCGTAAATACAGCTCTGGGGCTGCCAATTGGCCAAAAAACAAGTTACGAACCTGATTATCCAATGAAGTTCGAAGACACGGCTAACTTCTGCGGCATATATAAGTCACGTGAAGGTGGCGAAGTGGCAATTTTTGCAGACCAGGGCCAAGTCAAAATTCGAGTCATGGATAAAGAATACCCGCTCAGAGCAAGTTCACAAAACACCTTGGTATATAATGAAAAAGGCCGCGACAAAGTCATAAAATTTTACTTAAACGATAGCGGCAAGCCATGGGCTGTATTTTTCGGCATGAGAATGCTGGAAAGAGTTACCGGCTAACCGACGAATTTTTCAGGCGTGGAGCCGTTAAAAAACGAGAGTATTCTAATCGCTTCAGATACGCTCCACGCCTGAGATACAGTTCCTCCCGATTGGAAAGGAGAATCGCCTGACGCAACTTCAAATATGGTTCCAACACACGTGTTGTTATCTAACCTAAGTATATGTGACAAAAACAGCCGGGTTACGTCTTTAAGGTTAGATGCCGTGTACCCTGTTCCCATAAACCTCACACATAGATCAAAAAGCGGCCCAAAAAGCCATGGCCAGGCAGTTCCTTGATGGTATGCACTGTCTCTCTTTTCAGGATCGCCTGCATACTTTCCCTGATAGCCTGTGGAAAACGGTGCAAGACTTCTAACACCGTGAGGTGACACCAATTTGTCGAATCCAGTGTGCAAGATTTCAACCAATACATGTTTGGGCAATGACAAATCACCAATACTGCCGGCAATGATTTGATTTGGCCGAATCTCAGGCACAGGCCCCTTCTCATCAATTCGGTCGTAAAGCCCTACTCCGGGCCATATGAATAATCGTTCAAACTCTCTGCTCGCTTTCAAAGCAAGTCTTGAGTACAACCTATGGCGAGTGGCATCTAAATGACGAATCTCTGCACCTTCACCTTTCAGTTTACTTAACCAGTTTCCATACAAAGAAAGCGCCCTTATCCACAAAGCATTTACTTCAACTGCAAAACCATATCGTGGTGTCACAGGAACTCCGCTTACGCGAGCATCCATCCATGTCAACTGGCTATTTGAACTTCCGGCTGCCACCAGGCCGGAACCGTGCATTTTTATTGCTTTGCCGGTCCCTGCAATATAGCT
>CAZXLH010000052.1:0-100 GCA_964641455.1 uncultured Eubacteriales bacterium
ATAATTTGCTTATAATATAATTATACTAGAATTATGTTGAATTGTCAACGACTTTTAACTATTGCACCCCGATGCAGTTTAAAAATGTTTGGATGTGGAA
>CAZXLH010000052.1:200-2788 GCA_964641455.1 uncultured Eubacteriales bacterium
TTACGTTCCATGGGATGTGGAATTACGTTCCATGGGATGTGGAATTACGTTCCATGGGATGTGGAATTACGTTCCATTAATAATAATATAATAATAATAATAATAATAGAATAATAATAATAATAATAATTACCATTCTTTGCTTCGCAAAGAAATGGTTAGTATTTTAAAAAAAAATCATCCTAAGAAATTTTTCTACTAAGAACAGAGCTTTAGTTTCCATAAGGAGTTTTTAGAAAAAGACCGCCCAGCACCAACTTGTCTTTAGTTTTTAGCTTTATCGTATACACTGTGTACTAAATTATATAGTTTGTGGAAGACAAACAGAATTACATGCGTTTTCAGTACGTTTGTGTGTATATAAATTGTACTGTATTACACACTAACTAACCTACCC
This sequence comes from uncultured Eubacteriales bacterium, assembly GCA_964641455.1. Taxonomy (GTDB): domain Bacteria; phylum Bacillota; class Sulfobacillia; order Fermentithermobacillales; family Fermentithermobacillaceae; genus DTU015. The sequence goes on from CAZXLH010000052.1 coordinate 598, forward strand.
AATTGTCCTAGTATCACAATAACTAACCATCTGCCTGCCCCAAAGCCATGTATGATTAGTATATATATACTTTTTAGCAAATATACCTTTAGTTTAAGCGTTGTATTTCTTTTTGTCTTCGGCTAATAATACATTCCTAGTGTAATTGCATGTTCCGTAAATATAAACTTGATTGTAGCGATATTTTTACAATTCAAAATCTGGTACCATCTCTTGCAGGTTTCTGCAGTATCAATCCAGTAACCCCTATGATAGTGAACCCCTTGCAAATACAGGCTTCGCCACTTCTCACTAATTAGTGATTCATGTGCCCCGTAAATGCAAGGGTTGGTTTTTAAATTCAGAAAATCCGGTAAGGCTGGTAATGTGTTGATAGGCTGGTTTAACTTGACCTGAAGGGTAGGCAGAAATGCCTACAACAAAAATGCCCAGTCGCAATGCCAAAAGTTTAGTCCTGGTTTTGATGTGTCCATGTACTCTGCCTTACACTTCCATTCGGTATTGAATAGTCTAAACACTACCTTGCCTAACTTTGGAGTATTAAATTCAGGTCTGTCTGGAACTATCACTATAATCTTCTGAAAGTCCCAAGCATACTTTCCTTCTTCAGTAGTTGACATAGTCGATACAAAACATGGAACCTGGATTGTTTTGCCTGTATCAGTATAACCTCCTGAGCTAGTTGAGTTCCAGAGTTCCACATCAAGTACTATAGGAACTCTTCTCATTATAGCTTCATAATAAATATCATATCTTTTATCGTTTACTTCGCTAATAACTACATAATCTTTTCCTTTATAATTAATAATGGTACCTCTTGTTATGTCGGCGGCGGTTGTTATTCTCTTGTCGTCATAGTCCAGAGTAGAGAATCCTACCGGCTTATGACGAATAACAGCATCATACTCTTCACCATCAATAATAACTTTTTCGCCATATCTTTTTATGGCATTATCGAATCTTTCTTGAATCATTCTTAATACTCCGCTGTCCATGGTTTAACCCTCCTTACATAAATGATATTTTCCTTACCTTGTAACTATCGAGCATAGTCATAATACTCTTTGGATATCCCTCTGTCACTTTAAGTGCAAGTCCAGCAAATGATTCTGAGTCTATACTAACATCTTTCATATTGTACTGTGCCATTTTAGCAACAGCCAACTTTAACCCTAATGGCAGTTCTATTTGTCCAGCATTATTTTTGAAGTCCGTTTTACAGTACTCCTGAATAAACTGGATAATATAAGGTATAACCGTTGTTAAGTAGGCATCTTTTGAAGTGTCGCTTAACGGAATCTGAAGTGCAGTTTTTACATCATTCAAGTAATCATTAGGATTAATACTGTCTGCCGATTGAGTGTCGATTTCTGCATTTCCAACTATAGTAGCTGAACCTATATTACCAACTACCTGTGCTATAACATTTGTATAGCCGGCAGGTACTGTGTAATCCTTTTCATACACTCCAGTTGATATTTTGTCTGCATCTGTGATGTCTACCGACTCAATTAGTACACCATTCAAGTCGTAAACGTTGAGTTTGATGTTGCTCGCATCAGCATAACTGCCGTCTGCAGTAACAAACTCCATATGAACTTTAACAGTACCATTAATAAATGCCATATCACTCATCTCCTATTCTTATTATAACTTTTTGGTATTTAATTGTAGTGTCCACTTGTCCTTGATTTGTTTCCACTGTTACATTTGGTGAAGTAGTTTCCACCTTTACTTGGTCGTAAATCCTCTCAACATTAACATCAGTTGTTCCTATCTTATCTGATTTAACCTTCACCCCAAGTCCAGGAATCTTAATGTCAATGTCTGTTTTTATCTTCTTTAGTATACTACGAACAATTCTTAAAGCTGTATTATAATGAGAATATCTTCTAGCAGATGTATTTATTGGTGATACATAGCTCTTTAATCTCTCAGTCTTTTCTTTTGTAGTGTTAGCTTTTCCTATAATGGAATTAATTACACTTGTAACAACTCGATTGGTTTTATGTGGGGTGATTGTTAGTATTGCCTGGTTTATTTCATCTATTGCAGTTTCGATAATTTTTTCTTTTGGAATTGTTTGAAGTACTTTCACTCCACTAGTTGATTCGTCTACAAAGCAATCAATGGAATAAGTGGCAGTTGTTTGTACTTTTCCGTTTAATGGATTTAAAGTACTTTTAAGAGT
>CAZXLH010000052.1:2888-11672 GCA_964641455.1 uncultured Eubacteriales bacterium
CCAAATATAGGATTAATTTTGCTAATAACTGTCCTTGTTCCAATTTGTTTAATATTAGCTGTAATTCTTCCTGTCAAGTTCTGTACAATACTTTTAGCACTAACTGTAACACTTATGTTAGCTCTTCCAAAGACAAATTGAATTTTGCTATTAATAGTTCTTGATTCTATTTTTGGTGGGATGGCTTCAACTCTTAATGTTGGGTATCCTCCATCTATCTGCCAAGTATTAACAAAATCCCAGTTAGTATAGGTTGCTTGAGACTGCATCTCAGAAGTAGTTTTACGAGTTCCATATGGTGAAGTTCGATTAGAATAATCACGATTGTAATAGTTATCAGAAGTAATTGGTGCAGTACTTCCAGCTTTGTATATGATTTGATCAAATGATCCAGTTGAGTACAAACCTGATGCGGTTACTACCCTTACTTTATAAAATCTTCGTAATGTAAGAGTTCCACCTTCATATGAACCAACTGCACCACCGGCTCTTGCAGGAGAATAAGGAGCTGATGTAGAAAGATCTGTAGCCATTACCTGAACATAGTCAGCTAAGTAACAATCCTCGATTAAAACAACACCATTAGTAATTCTTCCAACAATACCTCCTACGTAAGGACTGTAATATGGATTCGAAGCAGTAGATCTTACATAAGCGATAGTGCCTGGAGTTGCTGGTTCTATCCAAACTTTCTGAATAGTACAGTCTCCCCTCACTTCAGCGGCAACACCTCCAGTAGCTCTACCACTAATGCAGTTGAGGTTTAATGCAAAACCTACATTCTTTACAACCGCCCCCATTTGAAGATATCTACAAAAAGCTGATTGTAAATTACCAGTTTGTCCAATTATCCTATGACCGTTTCCATCAAATATACCTGCGAAAATATTACATGCCAACCCTGGGCTACTTGACATATCAATATCATTTCCTAGCTTATAACAGGCTGTTGGAGCCTTTGCTATTGATTTAAATTCATCTATTGTGGTAACTATATATGGATTATCAATTGTTCCAAGTCCTTGCATCTTTTCACCTCCAGTCTTTAAAATTTGCCAAATCCGGTATTCGGGTAAATTCATTGATAGGCTGATGTCACTTGACCTTTGGAATCTGAATGCGGTATTTCAAATACAATGTATCTGAAGCTGTTGAAATGGATTGAGGAGTGAACAAATCGTGAGTGAGTGGTACTCCACCTGAGTCCGATTTGTACAATTCAATCAACCCAAATGTGTTTGGTATTTCATAATCAACATCGCTACCTTTGAGTGTGATTGTTAATTCAAGTACCTGATCTCCAGGATTATGTGTCCACGCAACTCTTGGGTCTTCGCAATTCAGCCTTATGATAGGAGTTCCATCATATTTGCTAAGTTGAATGTGTGTCCAGTTTGCCTGCACCATATCCCTAATATCCTGATATCCTGATGAAGAAAGAGGACTTCTTACCGTAGTTTCCCATGATTTAGGGAAATTAAATGCTTTTATAAAAGGATACCCATAATTAATGTTATTGTCTTTGCTCCAAATCGTTCTGTCAAGTGTTGGATAGTTAGCCGTAAAGTCTAATGCTTGTGCTGTAGTGTAGTAGGTTACTCCAGGTTCAGAAGTAATTGTAAGTTTACCTCTCTCCTTATCAACATAGTTACCCGAAGCTATAGCTTCGGATGTATTTACTCCAAATGATAATGTTGTTGGGATTGAGTATCCACTCTTTATTGTAACACTACCAAAGAAGCAACAGTTCTTTACTTCACCATATTGATGCGAGTATATAAAGAACTTACTATCAGGTGAAAGTTTCTCTTTGTTGGGTAAAACTACATCAACCATACTGTAACAGTTTTGAACCAATGCTGTTCCAGTTGTTGCTGTTATGCCCTCTAATAGTGTCCCCATTAACTCAGTTGAATAGACATTCCAAGTGTTTGTTATTGTGCCGGTCACATAAACTTTTTCAACTAATCCAGGACCACTTATATCCCCCAATGGACCATTAGTAAAACTCCTTGAACGAGAATCCATATTTATATTTTCAATTCCAACATTCTTAAATACTGCTTGATGGTTAGCATCCCCCTGAATGTTTCTAATGAGATACACTAGACCAGAAGTCTTGAAGTTTAACAACTTATGAAATTTACCATCGAATATACCCCTAAATGTATCAATAACATCAGCAGTATAAGTGGTACTTCCAAAGTCTATATCATTTGCAAGTTCAAAGTAAACACCGGTTCCATATCCACTCATGGATACAAAATCGGCAACTGTTTCTACTAAATATGGATCATTAAATGTTCCTTGTCCCTGCATAGTTCTTACCTCCTTTCTATTATAATAAAAGGTTATATACCATTATCAGTATATAACCCTTCACATTAAGAAACCTGTGGAACTTCTAACTGGTATATAATAGTTAACTGGTCTGATTCTGAGCTCATTGTAAAGTTTGTAAATTCCTCCTCCGACATTGCTAATCCATCACTTTCTACCTTAAACAATGCCGCACCCGCGAATGTCTTCGGTAGTAAGGGTGCTACATCTGGGTCACTTCCATTTATAACGCAAGTCATTTCCAAGGTTTGAGCTCCCGCTGTGTGAGTCCAAGTTACTCTTGAGTCTCCTATTCCTATTCTAAGAACAGGATTCTGTTCTCCGTCTCTAAGCTCTATATACTTCCAGTTAGCTTGAATGTAGTCTCTTATATCTTGATATCCTGCATTTTGTACTACTGACATATATAGACTCCCTCCTTATTAAGTTATGTAAAGACTAAAGGAATAAGATGTTTTAAGTCTTATTCCTTAGCCGGCGGTTATTAATCATCCACAACTAGGGCGTGTCCACAACTAGGTCATGTTCGATAACTGCGATACCGTCTGTATTGATCAGCTTCACAGCGTAGTGAACATTGGTTGTGATTATGGTGTTCCTCTTAAGGATATCTCTGCCAGTTTCAACGATCGGAGCCCTCTTTGTGATGTAACCGAGTGCGTTCCTTTCAAGCATGATCGAAGTTGCAACACCTGTTTCAGGCTTATAAGGAACTCTGTCAGTGATCATAACCGGTACACCGTAGAGTGTTCCAATGGCTCCAGTAATAAGTACACCTGCAGGATATTTGTCTGCACTAATGAAGTTTGGATCCTTCAAAAGAGCGGTGTACATTTTGGAGTGAACTAACAATACAGCGATCTCCTCTGCTTCGTCTCCCCACAAACTTTTTGCATCAGCAACCTTTTCATAAAACTCGTCAGTAACTGCGGCAAGGATCTTTCTTCCTTGTGGACAGTTAGTAACTGCTTCGGAAATAAGGTCTGCATCAATTTTTCTTGCAACAACTTTACCTACCTGAGCACCTGCTTCATCCAAAGGATCTCCAATAGAGCTGAGTAATGCCTGATCACTAATAATAACCGCCTTACCTACTTCCTTAACGGTAGCATCAGCATCGCTGGAAGTAAGTTTTTCAGGAACCATTGCAACATCTTCCTCAAGATCCTCAGCATCCCCGATTGGGTTCCATTTTGGAAAATGAACAGTATCTCCAGGGTTTCCAACTAACGTAGTGTCAGTTAGAGCAAAGTTAGCGATAACCAGCTTCCCCTTAAACTTTGCGGTTACGATATCTCCAAATACCTCCGGTACTATCATATCTGATTTTACAGTTGTTCCAGTAGCCATGATAAATTACCTCCTTTACTTTTGAGCGGCGTTTCTCACCGCCTCATACAATTTTTGATCTTTTTGGTACAACTCAACTTTCTCAGCATAGCTCATCTTGTTCCAGTCGTACCCTTTCGCCTCGTTATTCTTTACATTTGACTGCTGTGGGTCGTCCTGTCCGACTTTCTTGATAATCTCTTCCTTTACCTCGAGGTTCATTGTCTTTACTAATACTTCGAGTTGAGCTTTTCTCCCCTCAATAGTATCAGCTGTGAGCAGTACTGCTAGTTCTGGTTTAAGGCCCTTACTTGAAATAAGTTCCTTTGTCTCCAGATCCAACATCTTTTTGTTGAGCTCAGCTTCTTTCTTTGCAAGCTCGTCCGTCTTTTGTTTCAATTCAAATTCAGCTTTCTGTGCACTATCCATGCTCTGAAGTTGAAGCTGTGTCAACTGTTCTTGCAGTTTCTTCATCTCTGTTGAATACTTTGTTCTAACCTTGTCGGTTTCACTTTGTATCAACTTAGCTAGTTCTTCTTGGTTTTCCGGCATTGTTAAATCAAGTGCCATATAATAAACCCTCCTTCAAGTTCTAAACACGTCGCCCTTCTAAAAGAAGTTCTTAGTGCTTAGCCCTTTCATATTTTTGGATATCTTTCCATTAACTACAGTATAACATACCCTGCCATTAGTTGTCTATAGCGATGGTCTTAAAAATTTGCCAAATCCGGTATTCAGGTAAATTCATTGATTGGCTGATGTTACTTGACCTGGTCGGTGTTTGTGGTGTCTGGCTGAGTAGTATCAGTCTCATTATCTACCTTTAGTTTCTCTTTCGCTACTCTATCCATCTCTGTTGTAACGTCAACAACAAACGGTAGAATGCCAAGCAATGTTTCATCACTAACAGTTCCTTTCAGCTTAACAACGATATCAGCCAGTTCAAGCAAGTTCTGTGGTATGCTTCTGTTGAATATAATGTCTACATCATTATAATTGTAAACCTTATTTTCAGTTAAAGCAAGTATCTTACTAATAAGTCTGATACGTTTCTTTATACCCAGCCTGTAGTTACGCTCTTTGTTATTAGCTTTCAAGTCAGCTCCACTGAATTTCATCTTTATGCTAATACCAGACATTGGATTGCCTTCATCATTGTCTTTGTACAGTTTCGGTGTACAGCTGAGTGTGAGTATACAATCATTAAGTCTTTCAAGGTGCTTTTCAATAGCGTTGATTTGCTGATCCCATACTAAGTATTCAGCCTGTGCTCCCTCAGGTAACTGTATGCACCTACTATTTATCATCTCCTGTAACTGTTCCTTATCCATAGTACAGTTGATAAGTTTCAATAGTGGGTTGGAGTTGTACTGCAAGGTGTTGCTCAGGTCTGATGCCCTCTCATTGAACTCGTCGATCAAAGTTTCTACATCTTTTATATCACTGAGTCCGTAATCCATATTGCTAATAGTTATATTTTTATAATGAATTATAGGTACTTCTTCGAGTTTGTGTGGGGTGGCAGGTTTTGTTAAATCAAGTGTTACTTTCCCATCTTCCATATCGTAGTAGGTAACCTTTTCGTTATCATAAACCTCAACCTTATGAACAATCTTTTTCTTGCCGTTTGCATCAAGTTTCTCCATCTCAAAGAAACGAATAACTGCTTCAAGTTCTTTTGTAGATGGATTATAGATTGGAATACATTCACTAGCAGGGAACTCCATCATCTTTATTGTTCCATCTTTCTTAAGGTAAATGTACTCATAAGCATCTCCCACAATAGAACAATTCTTGAGTATTTCCGCTGTGAGAAATGATTCGTCATTGTTAGCAAAGATATCCCTCAACGTCTTTATAAACTCATCAGTGTCAGCAAAACTGAGATCTTCAATTGACGTATTGTTTGCATAAGTAATTGGTTTACCAACTAAGTAGCTGTGAGCTGTGTCAATAATGAACTTAGGAAACTGGAAAACGAGTTTGGTATTTGCTTTACCCTCTTCCATTGTTCTGTTTAGTATTGGGTGATTCGCTGTGTAGTAATTCATATACTTACGATACTCGGCCTGTTTGCTCGTCTTAAACTCGTTGATGTAATCAGCTATGATTGCAAACGGATTAACTTTAGGTATCATGTCTACCCCTCCTTATTTTAATAATTTAACACTTCTGCCTATGAGCCTTCTTGCCATTTCCAATGCGTCTGGACCGTCATCATGTGCCGCTAATGGGAAGTACTCTAATTGTTCTAAGAGTAGCTTCTGATCACGTAAGAACTTGATGTATCCATTTTTAATATCAGGTTGTAGCCTTTCAATCCTGAGTTGCTTGTCTTGGTTATTTGATAAACCGTTTATATTAACATAGATGTTCTTTGACATAAAGCGTTTTCTGAGTTCGTCTTTAAAGAACGACTGGAAAGCTACATCTTCAACTCCTAATGCTCTAAATGGCTGTTTTGTAAGATCCATCCAATAGAGTAAAATATCCGCCGCATCATCAATGATTTGGTCTGGATGTCTACGTTTCATATTACACTCTAGGCAATACATTTGTCCAGTTTTCTTGTTCTTTGCTAATACAACAATAGCACTAAAATCTGAAGTATTCTTCTTACCCATTGATGCATCAATTGCCGCAAAGAGCTCAAGTTCTTTAAACTTAGGTTTAATTTCTTCAAGTGTAAAGTATTGAAACCATTTCCTAAGGAATATCTGATTGTCTGGGTTTAAAGGATTGTTCTGCATCTCAGTATTAAAGGCTGAGTCTCCTTCTGTAACTTTCATAACCATTAAGTCATAATAACTGTATTTTGCTTCCCATAGTACTTCTGTTCCCTCTAACATGGCTTCTTTGTGTTGGGCGAAGAATTTTTTAGCAGTTTCCAGCCTATTCTCATCGTCCATATTAGTGAGTAACTTTTCCCATTCATCCCAGAGCTCATATGCTTCGCTAAACTTAATTACTGCGGAGTATTTTTTACTGTTGTATAGTGGGTTATTCAAAACGTCAGCTAATAGGGAATCGTAATGCAGTACAGTTCCTAAGAAAACAAAGTCGGTATTTTTGTCGCCCACTTTAGAAAGAGCTTTGTAATACCAGTCCTTCAACTTCTTACGTTGTTCAGGACTTCTGACTGTTTCATCATCTTCCAAGTCATCACATATAACTAAATCTGGTCTGCTTTCCTTGTTCTTAAGACCCCTTATCTTATTACCGCTACCAAGTGCTTTGATTTTAATGCCTGAACTTGTTTCAATGTTTTCAGCATTCCATATCTTACCTACTAGGTCTCCAAAGTCCTCTCTTAATAAAGTATTGAATTCTAATTCATCCTTAATGTTGGCTAAGAATGACATTGCTAGTTCCTGCGATGCTGATACTATTAGAATGAACCGCTTTAAGTTAAAGCAAACACAATACAGTGGGTACAAAAAGTCCAGTATAGTTGATTTAGCTGTACCACGAGGAAGTGCTAAAGCATAATGGTGTTGCACATGAAACTCTTTCGATTCCTCTAAAATGACTCTCAAATCATCATATATCTTTTTATGCACTTCAGGTACTGGTAATGAGAAATACTCTGGAAAGTAAGTCTTGCCAAACTGAAGAATACCCTTTGAAGCGTATTCTTTTCTAATGCGTTTATTCTTTTCCTTCAGCAAGTTTAAGTAATCTCTCTTGCTCTTTGATTTGTCTGTCCAGTTCAGCATCACTCATACCCCCCAAGTCCAAATCTCCGGATACCTTAGTTTCAATCTTTTCAACGTAATTGCCTGCATACTTGAGCATGAGCTCCATTGCCTTTACGTTGCCACCAATAGCCTTACTTGCTAAAGATTTGAATAGATTAGGAAGTTCGTCCTTCAGGTAACTATATGCTAGTTCAGTCACAGCTTTCTGAAAGTCTTCATTTCTCCGCCATCTCCATAATGTAGAGTTGTTGATGCCCAACTCATCAGCTATCTGTTGTAGGGTTAATTCGTTATCTGGTCGAGCAAGCAGTTCAATAGCCTTCAACTGCTTATAAGTAAACCTTTTACCTGACATATCTTATTACCCTCCCTTCTGTTTCTTTACTCTTAGTATAATACTAATCCAATGATTTGTCAATTCATGTGGGGCGGTATGTTATTTCAGGTTCCCTCGAACTTTAAAATTTGCCAAATCCGGTACTCAGGTAAATGCGTTGATAGGCAGGCTAACTTGACCTTGAGGCTGATTGATCCCACCCGCCGAACCTATCAAAAGTCTAACCCGTCTCCCCATCCATCGATGTCATCATCGTCGCCAAATATTCCTTCATACATCATAGCTTCCATGATATCCCCAACATCAATTTCATCGCCATATTCATTATATACAGCAACTAAATCAAATATGACTCTGTATCTATTCATTCTGTTAAAGAATGAATCAGCCTTCATAAATACAGTTTTACTATAGCCACGGAACTTCATTGTCAGCTTAGATAAATCATAACCTCGGTCTTCAAGTGATGCCTTTAACTTCTTCATCATTCTTATTCGAGTCTTTTTATCCCCTGACATAATCTTCATTATACCCTCATCTAATCTACCTGATAATGCGGCTAAGAAACTTTCGCCAAGTATCATTCCTTTAGTAATAAGACTTATTAAACCCATATTCTCACTCCTATACTCTTAATGATATGATTTGTTGTGGGGTGGCATTTTATTCATGCCACCCAGTCCTGATTTCTCAAAACTCGTCAATAAAACTCGTCAGTTTCAACCTTGCACAATTCTCGAACCAGTCTTTCAAGTCCATGGTCTGTTTTAGATGTATGAATGTCTTTATCTTAACCATTCCATCACATGATAAATAAAGTTTACCATTATCAATTACATAATCTTCTGTCTGCACTAACCTTAATCTCTTTGGTACTATCGGCTCAGTAGTCATCATTGCCTGAAACCATGCCTCGAAGTTATACTTAAAACTCGAATCTAATTCCTCTACACTAACATATTTAATCATATTCTTCTTCCTCCTATTTATTAAATAATGTATGGTTGAGCGGTTGGCCGGTGTTTAATTAAATTGAACACCTGGCCCCCCTTGACTATTACTATAGGCTATGCTATACTA
>CAZXLH010000053.1:0-10652 GCA_964641455.1 uncultured Eubacteriales bacterium
AGTTCAAAGATCCCAAGAGCCTTGAACTTTCGCCCCAAGGCAAACGAAGAACAAAAGATTTTCTACTGTGACCCCAACACATCTTGGCAAAAGCCGGGCGTGGAGAAATCGAAAACCTGTATGAAAATTAGGCAGTTTCCGTGGGGACCTTGTCTTAAACAGAATTTCAGATTGGGTTCAGTTGAACTTGCTGCCGGTAAGCATAAGGGAAAAAGTTAGCCTGCCGAAAATCGGGCATCTTATACGGAGAACCGGGCCGGTACCAAGGTGACAGCCCGAATGCAGAATTGCCGACGAAGGGATTTAGCCGGCCTGGCCGGTAGGTTTAGGAATTGCTCATCTCTCAAATAATAAGCAAGGAAAGATTGTATCCTGCAAATAACTTGCAAATAAGATGTTAGTGCAGAAAGGGCGGGTTTCTTAGATGAGCCGGAGAACATTTGTGATTGTACTGGTAGCCATATTTGCAGTAGTGTTTGTTTTTTACTTTGTAGCAGGACGTACGGAGGCCGAGAGCATTACAAGCGTGGTTTTACCTCCCGGTTATAGGATTGAGCAGTACATTACCGGCTTAACGTTTCCCACGGCCATAACATGGGATGACGCCGGTGTAATGTATGTTGCCGAAGCTGTCGTTGATAGTGACAAAAATTTAGGCTCAGCTGTGGCCGGGCAAGGTAATGCTGCCAAAATTATGGCAGGCAGGGGGCGAATCGTCAAAGTAGCTCCTGATTTGCGTGAGGTGTTATTTGATGATTTGCATGCTCCGGTCACAGACGTGAAGATAAAAGAACGGATAATGTATGTAGCCCACAGAGGCCATCTTTCAGCCATAGATGACAACAAGCGGTACGACTTGCTCAAAGATTTGCCTTTTGGAGATCACTTTACAGGTGAAATCACTTTTGATGAGCAAGGTTGGGTGTATGTTGGAAATGGTACCGTTACAAACTCAGGTATCGTAGGAGAAGATAACTTCCGGCGGGGATGGGCGGTATCTTATCCCGAGCAACATGATATTCCTGCAAGAGATATTATTCTGGCAGGAGCGAATTTTTCGTCTTCTAACCCACAAACCGTAAATCCTTTTGACAAAGTTCAAACAGGGGGGTTCTTGCCTTTTGGCACTGTGTCAAATCCGGGCCAGGTAATTGCCGGTAAACCAGAAGCCGGCGGAGCGATTTTGAGGGTTAGAAACGACGGAACTGACGTGCAAGTATATGCATGGGGGTTTAGGAATCCGTTTGGAATTGGATTTGCCTCTGATGGCCAGCTAATCGCTATCGACCAAGGTTATCAAGATCGAGGATCCCGCCCTGTAGCCAATGCACCTGATTCACTTTACCATGTGGATAAAGATGCCTGGTACGGCTGGCCTGATTTCGCAGGTGGAGAGCCAATTAGCGACTCAAAGTTCTCTTCTTCAAAAAGCAGTCCCCCTCTGTCTTACATAATGAAAGAACATCCTTTGGTGGAAAAACCTATTGCGCTATTTCAACCTGGAACCGGAGCGATGAAATTCGGATTTGCTCCGGTAATCTTTGATAATTCCCAACGTATGTATGTAGCGGCTTTCGGACAAGGAGACCTTGCGTGTGCTCAATTTGGCTCCAAGGGGTTTGAACACGGTATCGTTGCCGGCCCTCCAGGTAATTTGCCGGAACAGTTGGGAAGTTGCGTGCTTGCATTGGACCTAAGCATAGGCACACACGAGGTTTTCGCATATAACAAGTCTCTTGCGCCGGCAGGGGCGAGTCTTTCAGGATTCAACCATCCGGTCGATGTCAAGTTCGGCCCTGACAGCTCAATGTATGTTGTAGATTTTGGGGTTGTTGAAAATGACGGCAAGGCATACCGGGCGGTTCCGGGCACAGGAGTGGTATGGAAAATATCAATGCAGCGTTCAGAACTTAAGATTTTCCGGGAAAATTGCATGGCGCTTGTTCAGGGGGTAGTAGGTGAAACAGGTTCAGGTAAGGATCAGCATGGAAGCCCAGGCGATGGTAGCCCAGGCGGAAGATCCGATTCATGGAATCCTGACTATACCGAGATTCAGGCCAGGGTTCAGGATTATGTCAATGGTTTAGAGGGCCTTGGACAGCAATGGGGGGTATTTTTCAAAGACCTTACGTCCGGCAAGACATTTGGCGTAAATGAGGATTTGCAAGTGCCTGCAGCAAGCACTGTAAAGGTTGCTGTGGTGCTATATACCAGCAACCTGGTATCGCGTGGAGAACTTTCCTGGAACGAGCGGCTCACGTATTACGGTGACAGAGATTGGCGGGGAGGGGCCGGTACCCTTCAGTATACTGCAAAGGACGGAGATACGTTTACCATCAGAGAACTGGCAGAAAAGGCAATTACTCATAGTGACAATGTGGCGTGGAAGATGCTTGAGCGGCGGCTTGGCAAAGACAACATTATTGGTTTCATGAAAGAAATCGGTGGCCAAAGTGTTTATCCAGGCGGACAAAATATTTCTACACCTCGAGATAACGCTACGTATATGGAAGCTGCATTAAACTTTTCCAAGGCTAATCCTGAAGGTGAAAAACTTATGTTTGATCTTGCTCATACCATATGGAATACAGGCTTAAACAGGTATATTGCCGAAGTGCAAGTTGCCCATAAGGAGGGGGACATTATGGGAGTGGCAGACGATGTAGGTGTGGTCTATGCAGAAAGGCCGTATATTTTATCTATCATGTCAAAAGGCCACGAGGATGTTGAAGCCGGGTTTGAAAGGATTGGCCAGATATCAAGAATGATATTTGATTACCAAAACAGCCTTATTAAGTAGTTCCGTTATGATGTTACTTAGTTTCTAAGTAGCGTGGCAATGGTCGGGCAGAACATCTGTTTTTCTTGCTTGCCTTATCCTGTTGGCCTGTCAAAGGCACCATAAGGCACTGTATTGGCCATATTGATAGATTAAGTGGTTGTGAATAACCTCGCGTAAGTAGGCTTGCGGCTAATAAGTTTTAGTGATCGTTTGATTCTTTTGGGTAGCTATATTAACGGTACCGGCCACAAATTTCCACAATGTTCCAACCCGCTTGGTGTACAATATAGGCAAATATACTTTTTTGAGGTGGTACCAATGGAAATTCTGGTTCTTGGCAAGTATTCTCCGTTTCCTCCGGTAGGAGGCGCTTGTTCAGGGTACTGGATTACTTCAGAGGATACCGGAATTCTGCTCGAGTGTGGGCCAGGGGTAGTTTCCAGGCTTCAGGAGCATGTGCCGTTATCGAATATTTCAACTGTGATATTATCTCATCTTCATTTTGATCATATGTCAGATTTTTTGGCACTCAGATATGCAGCAACTCCTGACCGGCGTTTCAAAGAGCTTCCTCCTCATATAACTGTCTATGCGCCCCCTGAGCCTTCGAGAGATTTTGGTATGCTGTCATACAGAGGGGTAGACGTAATTCCAATTCCAGGGCTTGAGCATAATGAAACCAAAGATCCATCAGTAAGTACTTTGGACACGATGATCGGGAGTGTTAAGGTTTCTTTCTTCAAAACCGAGCATCCGTATCCTTCCTGCGCTGTCCGTTTTGAAGATTCCAAAGGTGTGGTTGTAGCGTACTCAGGGGATACTACTCCGTGCGAGGGCCTACTTAGCGCTGCCAAAAATGCAGATCTTTTTTTGTGTGAGGCGTCGGCCCTGGAAGAAGATGCAGAGTTTGCGAGTTCCGGGCACTTAACAGCTGTTCAGGCAGGGGAAATTGCCAGGCAAGCCGGAGTCAAAAGATTGCTCCTTACTCATATTTGGCCTTTTTATGACGAAAAGGATCTTTTGGCTCAATGCCGGACAACCTTTAAATCATGTGAAACTGTTGGCGAAGGTAAGACATACAAGGTATGATGCTTTAAATAAGAGATATGTTAAGGGGGCTTTGTCGTGGGTTACATAGAAGAGTTCATCGAGTTTCTATCAATTCCCAGTATCAGTGCACTTCCTGAACACAAGGCGGATATCAAAAAGGCTTCACAATGGCTAAAACATAGAATGGCAGAAGCAGGAATCGAAGACGTGCAAATCATTGAAACAAAAGGGCATCCGGTGGTTTTTGGCAAGAAGAATGCCCAGACGCTCGACAGTACTAAGGCTCCTACTGTGCTAATCTATGGCCATTACGATACTCAACCTGCCGATCCCCTTGATGAGTGGCGCTCTCCGCCTTTTGAACCTGAAATTAGAGATGGCAAGGTATTTGCCAGAGGTGCTGCAGACGACAAAGGCGGCATTTTTCCGGCGATTATTGCGGCAGAAGAAGCGATAAAGCAAGGATCGTTGCCTGTTAACCTAAAATTTCTGTTTGAAGGCGAAGAGGAAATTGGCAGCCCTTCACTTAAGAAATTACTTAACGCGAACAAATCTTTGTTTGAATGCGAACTCGTTTTGTCTGTAGACGGAGGAATGTTTTTTAAAGACAAACCTTCTATAACAACGGGAAGCCGTGGGCTTGCAGCTATTGAGATAGAAGTGGCCGGCCCTCAAACTGATGTTCATTCAGGCGGGCAAGGTGGGGTGATTCAAAATCCCATACACGCTTTGGCTGAAATTCTAATTGCTCTGAAAGACAGCCAGGGACGAATTCTTGTCGAGGGTTTTTATGATGATGTTGTTGAGGTTTCTCAAGACGAAAAACAGAGGTTTTCGGAAGTGCCTTTTGACGAAGAGGCTCATAGGGCGAGGCTGGGTGTACCTGCGCTTTTCGGAGAGCCGAAGTACAGTGTGATTGAACGTATGTGGGTACGTCCAACTCTTGATGCCAACGGGGTTTGGGGTGGTTTCCAAGGCGAGGGCATTAAGACTATCATTCCTGCCAAAGCAGGTTGCAAGATTACATGCCGCTTGGTGCCAAACCAGGATCCTGAAACTATATGCCAGCTGTTAGAGGAGCATATCAAGAGGCATACTCCAGATGGAGTTGGCGTGAACGTAACTGTGTTTCCCGGAAATTCAAAACCCTATGTAATTCCTCATGATCATCCGGCGCTGCCTGTAGTTGAAGACGTACTGGAGCAATTGTACGGACGCAAGCCTGTTAATGTGCGCTTAGGAGGGACACTGCCAATAGCCCCGGCATTTCTGGACATTTTGGGGACGTACTTGTTTTTCTTTGCAATGTCAAGCCCTGATTCCAATGCCCATGGCCCAAACGAGTTCATCAGAGTTACAGAACTTGAAAGGCTAAAATGTGGACTTAAGTTATTTTGGAGCCAATATGCACATGCTTTTGTGAAATCTTAACACGTATAGATGACATATCTCGGCCGCTGACGAGCGCCGGGAAAACATTGTATTTCATGTTAGGAATGCTTGCCTGAATAAGCCAGTAGCTCCGGAATTCCGGAGCTACTATGCAGGTGTGAGGCCCACTACTTCTTGATGCCCTAATATTGTCCGGTGGCATCAGTTGATTCCTAGTACAAGTAGGATGAGAATCAAGAAGATAATGAACGCCAGCTGGTTGTCAATCATGAAGCTTCCCATTCTTATTCACCTCCCCCTTTTTCAGAGAAGCGAAATTGTTTACAGCGACTGATTGACGAAAGCCTTTGTTGAAATTTTAGTTAATGCCCAAGATGAGCAAAATCAGAATTAGGAAAATGATAAACGCCAGCTGCTCATTGAAGAAGGTGGTACCAGCCATTCATATCCCTCCTGTTTACAAGAATCTACGTTATCTTATGTTGACGCCGATAATGGGGTTACAGAAGTTTCAGCCGAAATTATGAAAACATGTAGCAGATATTTGGTTAGGTTAATACGGCTTCCTCTGGGTAAGGCAACTGTGGGCGATGAGTAAGCTCATGATAAGCGGGCGGCGCGGCTTCCGGGGGAGGAGAGAAGCCGCGCCATGAGCAGTATATATACTGATACACAATATGTTGACATAATACTCTGGGTGACATAAGTTATGAGTTATATATGCAAAATTCAAATAGGCCCTGGCTGGGCATGTTTGCGACAGGTTAACTGATCACATACTGAAATTTGTCAGATACATGTTGTGCCCTGGCATGCAAATCATATAAGATAAACGTGCACTGAAGTGTGCACAAGCAGCGAGGCGGTTTGGCAAACTGTTTCGTTAACGGTTGGCGAGCGGCAAACCGCAAATTGATGATCTATGTATGTTGTTTGTAAATTGAAAAAGGAAGTGGTGAGATTATGGCAGAGAAGCATCGAATGCCTAAAAGTCGAGAACCACGTACATATTCGCTTCTCGGCTTAGAAAATGCCCTTAATTTAGACAGAAAACCTTCAGGAAAATTATTTGCAAAACACGTAAATCCAGGACTGAAGACAATGCTGTCTGCAATTGGATTTGACAAGAATTTCGTGCGCGCAGACGGGGTTCGTGTTTTTGATGACAGCGGCAACGAGTATTTGGACTTTCTAGGGGGATATGGCAGTTTGCCTTTTGGCCATAACCCTAAAGATATTTTGAAAGGTTTAGAAGCGGTTAGCGAGCGGCCAAACTTTCTTCAGGCCCAAACCAGTGCGCTTCAGGCTGCGCTGGCCCATGACCTTGCCGGTGTTTTACCCGGAGATTTGGGCGTTGCATTTTTTTGCAATAGCGGCGCCGAAGCTGTAGAGGGTTCACTTAAGATGGCAAGGATAGCAACGGGGAAACCTGTATTTGTACACTGTACAGGCGCTTTTCACGGGAAAACCCTAGGTGCGTTGTCTGTAGGTGGACGTAGAAAATATAAGGATCCGTTTGAACCTCTTGTATCTGGCTGTGTAGAGGTGCCATTTGGCGATGCGGCTGCGCTTGAAAATGCATTGCGAACCCACCGATGTGCAGCAGTGATTATGGAACCGATTCAGGGTGAGGCAGGAGTAATAGTTCCTCCGGATGGTTATTTGACAAAGGCCAGAGAATTAACCTGGGCTTACGATGCACTGCTTATTTTCGATGAAGTACAAACAGGTTTTGGAAGAACAGGTGAAATGTTTGGCTGTGACCACGAGGACGTTGTTCCGGACATAATGTGCCTGGCCAAAGCTCTGGGCGGCGGAGTGATGCCTCTGGGCGCCACTGTTGCAAATGCCAGGGTTTGGGATAAGGCTTATGGAGGGCTTTCAAAGGCTCTCTTGCACACGTCAACCTTTGGAGGAGGGGCCAGGGCTTGTGCTGCAGGGTTATTGACTATCAGTAAGATTGTCAATGAGAAGCTTTGGTTGAGGGCAAGGCAGCTAGGCGATTACTTATTGGAAGGGCTGAAGACGCTTCAGCAAAACTACAAGGCCATAAAAGAGGTTCGGGGCAAGGGCTTGCTGATAGGGCTTGAGTTTGATAGGCCTGTAAAAGGGCTGCTTGATAAGCTGACAGCCGGCGCTATTAATGAATTTGCCAGGGAATACTATGCTTCTCTTGTAGCAGGAGAATTATTGAACAGCCATCAGGTGATAACAGCATATACCTTGAATAATCCAAATGTGATGAGGCTCGAACCTCCTTTGGTAGTAACCAAAGATCAAATAGATCATGTTCTTAATGCTCTTGAAGATATTTTTTCTCAAAGAAAAGGCTTCTTCAAGATAGCTTTGTCTGTTGCTACCAAGAAGTCTTAAATGAAACATATAAGGAACATTAGATAATGTTCTTCTCATTATTGTTGAAGGAGTCACTTCTTTTGTGTCAAAGTATATGGGACGAAAGGAGGTTTTGGTATGAAAGCTACGATTTACATAGACGGGGCATCCAGGGGGAATCCGGGCCCTGCTTCATGTGCTGCCGTAATACTTGCAGAAGGCCTTCCGGAAAAGGAATTTGGCTTGTTTCTGGGTAATGCTACAAATAACATTGCAGAATACTCAGGCATTGTGTTGGGGCTGGAGCAGGCCAAGCAATTAGGCATAGAAGAAGTGACCATTTTTTCCGACTCCAATTTATGCGTTCAGCAGTTAAGAGGCGCGTTCAAGGTTTCAAGCAAGAACTTGATTCCGCTTTACAATAAAGTGAAGCAAATGCTGAGAAGTTTTTCGAAATGGGAAATTCACCATATACCAAGAGAGCAAAATCAACGTGCAGATTCTTTGACCGACCAGGTCTTGGATCTTCAAAGATTGATTAACCGGGCTTAAGAAGTTAGCAATATAAAGGGTGTCGGTTTGGCCGGTTTTGGGCTTCACCGGTTGGTTGATTAAGGTTTCAACCCCTTGTAAATGTCGTTTTGCCAACCGGAACATATCTTCTTTAATGAGAGAGCCATTATTTCAAGTAATTCAATCAAGTAACTCCAAATTCCCATTATGCAAGATGTTATGTGAACTAAGATGCTATATGCTGTAAAGAGAGATTATTTCCGAATGCGACTATCTATGTTAGTATGCGTAACATATATTATGAAAGGCTAGCCACAATATGAGATGAGCCGGGGGGATTGCGGCGAAGATGATGAATTGCACACTTGCCAATCGAAAATCAATCTTGTCTTGCCATAACCATGGAAAATCAGCCGGAACCATGGCTCTGGCTGTAGCCATATTAGTTTTTATATGCTCTTCAGTATTTGCCGGCCCTGTATATCCGGAGCCTACAGCAAATGTAAATGACTATGTAGGTGTCTTAACGGGAACTGACATAGAAAATCTCGAGAATCTGGTGGGAGCAGTTTTAGACCAAACCGGCGTACCTATTTTTGTGGCTGTTATTGAAACTCACGGTGATGAGAGTTTCGAGATATATGCAGCCAACCTCTATGAAAAATGGGGTATAGGTGACAAGAATGAGCACAAAGGGCTTTTGGTTTTGGTTACTGTGAGTGAGCGGCTTGTTCGCATGGAAGTAGGTTACGGGCTTGAGCCTGTCATCACAGATGGCAGAGCAGGCGAGAGCCAGGATAAGATGGTTCCGTATTTTAAGAACCAGGAATATGGCAAAGGCTTGTATGCCGGGCTTCTGCATGCGGCTAAGTATATTGCAGATGATGCAGGAATTGAGCTCAAGATTCAAGATGGGCAAGAATACTATCTTCCGCAAATTAACGGCCAGAAAGAGAACCTTTATCCTGCTCTTTCAGTAGGACAGATCCTGTTCCGGGTTGTCGCAGTTATTTTTTTGTTGTTTGCGGTTTGGCTGTATGCCTCAAGGCGAAAAAACCGTTGCCCAAGATGCAAGTCCAGGCTGGTTGTAACAGACAAAGTAGTTCAACAGGCTACGTATTCTTCAGGTGGGCATGCAGTTAGAATGTTTAGGTGCCATGTTTGCGGTTACTATCGTAGCCAACCTTACAGAACTCGCCCAATGATAAGGCCTCCTCACTCAGGAGGGCGGTTACCTCCTTTTAAGGGATCAGGGCGATTTTTCGGCGGTGGCTTTGGAGGGTCCAGAGGCCGTGGAGGATCGTCAGGCCCTAGAGGGCTTGGCGGTGGCAGAAGTGGCGGAGGAGGGGCCACCAGAAAGTGGTAAGTTGAGTTTGCGTTTCTTTTTGCAACGTAACCAGACAATAGAAATTTGGCTTAGCATTATTGCAGTACTTAAATGGGAGGGAAGGCTATGAAAAAGGGTGTTTCAGTATTTCTTATATTAGTTGTAATAGCAGTTGTTATTGTAGGTTGGGTTGTATCAACATACAATGGACTGGTAAAGCAAAATGAACTTATTGACGGCCAGTGGGCCCAGGTAGAAAACCAGCTTCAAAGGCGCTATGATCTAATTCCTAACCTTGTGAGCACAGTGAAAGGATACGCACAGCATGAAGAGGAAGTCTTCACTGCTATTGCAGATGCACGGGCCAAACTTAACCAGGCATCTACTGCAGAAGAACGGGTATCTGCAACCAATGAAGTTGAATCTGCTCTTGCAAGGCTTCTGGTTATTGTAGAAAACTATCCGGAACTCAAGGCGGACGCACAGTTTACCAGGCTTATGGATGAACTAAGCGGCACTGAAAATAGGATTGCTGTAGGGCGCCTCAGGTTCAATGAGCAAGTGAAGGTGTATAATACCAAGGTGAAGCAGTTTCCTGTCGTACTTATTGCCAGAATGATGGGGTTCGGCCCAAGAACATATTTCGAAATGGCAGAAGGCGCGGCTGAAGCACCTCACGTAGAATTCTAACAGTAAATGCTTATAGAGCATGAAAAAATGCAAATACTGATAAAAGAGTGAATGGAAGTGTGCCTGGCAAAAGTATGATTTATGTGTATTTGTGCTATAGATGGGTGATTATTAGCAAACCATGTACTCATTGCAGAGGGTGTTTCCGGTAATTCCTGGCCGGCTGGGACTTATTAGCCCGGAATGGAAACACACGCCAAATGGTGCCGGTTGACATAATAAGCATGTCAGAAGTAGACTTAATAAGCCGGTATTTATGGATGTCGAGCGTTAGATACGCTTTGACGCCTTCCACCGGCCTTGTTATATTGTATTGGGTAAGCAGGCCAGGTAGTCGCAGGCGGTGATCCGTCTGAGGAAAGTCCGGGCTCCATAGGGCAGGGCGCTGGGTAACGCCCAGCAAGGGTAACCTTAGGGAAAGTGCCACAGAAACATACCGCCTTTGTATTCAATATTCGCGTCACCGGAGGCATGCCCAGCCTCCTGGTAATCAACGAGGGTATTGGAGCAAAGGTAAGGGTGAAAAGGTAGTGTAAGAGACTACCGGCAACCGGGTGACCGGTT
>CAZXLH010000054.1:0-10556 GCA_964641455.1 uncultured Eubacteriales bacterium
GGAATACGTTCCCCATAGATGAAATGCGAGGGAAGAACGTCCTTTTCATCGGAGGAGGGATAGGCCTTGCTCCCCTCCGCTCACTCATTACTTACGTGCTGTCTTCAGAACATAGAGAGGAGTTTCAAGCCGTAAGAATCATCTACGGCGCGCGAAGCTCAGGCGACCTGGTATTCAAGTATGAGCTTACAAGTTGGGGGCGTAGGGACGATGTAGATCGTATTGTCACAATTGATCGCCCTGAGGATGGGTGGGACGGGCGAACAGGTTTTGTGCCTGCTGTCCTAAAGGAAGTTGCGCCGCATCCTGAAAACACAATTGCTGTTACTTGCGGTCCCCCTGTAATGATTAAGTATGTCCTTCCGGTTCTGACTGACCTGGGTTTTTCGCCGGACAGAATTGTAACTACCCTTGAGATGCGCATGAAGTGCGGCATTGGCATGTGCGGGAGATGCAATATCGGCAGCAAGTACGTATGCCGTGATGGCCCGGTGTTCACGTTGAGGCAACTGCTCAAGATGCCGGAGGAATACTAAAGCAGTGTAATGAAGTATCTTCGTCAGGCCCAAGAAACAGACATTGACCAGTGGTGATAGTTCAGTAGGTCCAAATAAAAATTAGAGATTCTAGAAGGACTTTCTTGATCCATGTAGAAAAAAGAGAGCGGGACATGAATTGAGGTGGGGGCAGAATATGTCCATAGCAATCGACGAGATTATTTCCCTTCAACAGAGAATAGTTCCGGATTTGCTGGATGTGCTACTACTTAGGTATAGAATCCTTCAAACAATTTGCTTTCGACAACCTATCGGTCGACGTTCTATATCTGAACACATAGGAATAGGCGAGCGAATTGTGCGTGGAGAAGTGTATTTCTTGAGGGATGTCGGATTGGTGAAAGTTGAACCATATGGTGTTATTGCTACTCAAACAGGAGAAGAAGTTATGTGGGCTCTGCAGCAGTTCATATCTTCTCTTCAGAAACTGCCTGATTACCAGGTTGAGTTGGAAAGAAGATTACACTTAGACAAGGTCATTATCATACCCGGGGATTGCGAGCATGACGAACTTGTATTTATGTCTATGGGAAAGATATTAGGGAAAATCCTAAACGGGATCTTGAAGGACGATGATATCCTTGCTGTCACGGGTGGGACAACACTATCACAATTGACTCCTTTCTTAGGAAACTACAAGAAAAGGGTGTTAGTGGTCCCCGCGCAAGGAGGTTTAGGTGAGAAAGTAGATATTCAAGCCAATGCCTTGGCAGCTAGTATAGCACAAAAACTAGGTGCGAATTACCGTTTGTTACATGTTTCTGACGATCTTGAACAACAATCCCTGGCCCTAATAATGGAACAGCAACCAATGATTAGAGAAACAATAGCTCTCATCAAGAAAGCAGATGTTTTGGTTAAGGGTATTGGTGATGCCTATCAGATGGCTAAGCGACGCAGATTTAGCAATGAAGAAGTCCGGAATCTGATTAGTAAGAAAGCAGTTGGCGAAGCCTTGGGCTGTTTTTTTGATATTAGCGGAAAGATAGTTGATAATCGAAGCATCGGAATAAACCTGGATGACCTGGATAATATCGGGACAATAATTGCAGTCGCTGGAGGGGCAAAAAAGGCAAAGGCTATTTTAGCTGTTTTGGAAAGCAAGAAACAACACATACTGATAACAGATTCAGCGGCTGCCAAAGAAATGTTGAAATTGCTTAACACGGAATATAGGGCTTAAATGAAAGAGAGAAGTTATTTTTACATGAAGTGGGACGCTTTATGAACATATGGACATAGTAGGTCCATATGGAAAACGGATTGGCTTTACTCCAGCCTTCAGTGATTGAAAAAGCTAACATGACAGAGAGAGGATGCCAAGTGGTTTACTTATTAGGGGTTGACATTGGTACTACTAATGTAAAGGCAGCATTGTTTGATACTCACGGTAATCGTATTTGCGTTGTAAATGAAGGCTATCCAACTTATCGCCCGTTTCCCGGATGGGTCGAGCAAGATCCGAATCATTGGTGGAGTGCAACAGTTAGAACCATCTCACGATTAGTGAGCACGGTAAGAGTTGAACCTGAGAGAATCCGAGCTATCGGATTGTCCGGACACGTACGCAGCGCGGCTATTCTTGATAGAGACTTCCATCCTATTCGAAATGGCATTGTGTGGTCAGACACAAGAACTGAGGCAGAATGCCGTTGGCTTAATGAGAAAATGGGACATGAGTTCATTAACATAACCGGTAACAAAGCTGCTACGACTTTCTCCTTGCCTCAGATAATCTGGTTAAGAAATAACCATCCACATCAATACGAGAAAATCTCACACATATGTACACCAAAGGAATTCGTGATCCACAAGCTTACCGGTGTCTTTGCCGGTGATGTTTCGGATCAATCAGGTTCCTTGCTGATGGATGTCAAAAAACGAAATTGGTCTGAGCAACTGTTAAGCAAACTGGAGTTGCCACGGGAATGGTTTCCTCCTTTATATGAGTCGCAAGAGGTTATTGGTGAGATCGGGGCTTACGCATCTAAACATACAGGATTACAAGAAGGAACACCTGTCGTAGCCGGAGGTGGTGATAACTCCTGTGCGGCAATTGGCAGTGGTATCCACAGACAAGGAATAGCTTTGATTATCATTGGGACAGCCGGTATTGTTCTATCTCAACTGGATGAGCCCAAAGGAGATTCTGAGGCAAGGCTTGATCTGTTTTGCAATTCAATACCAAATAAATGGTATCTCATAGGTCTAATACAATCAGCCGGGTTTTCTCTTCAATGGTTAGCAAATAGATTACTTGAGGAAAGAAACGCTGACTTGAAACCCAATTATCAATTGTCCTCGTCAGAGTGGTTAAGCACGGTCGAGAGGAAGCTTGCTTCGATACCGCCGGGTAGCGAGGGGCTGGTCTTTCTGCCCTATTTACAAGGTCAGGGGAGTCCGAACAGAGATCCCAAAGCAACAGGGGTTTTCTATGGCATTAGTGGTGCCCACAAAAACGAGCATCTGATTAAGGCTACTATGGAAGGAGTTGGTTTTTGCATACGCCAGTGTATGGATGTCCTGCGGCAGAGAACAGAGATTAATGAAATAAGGTGTGCAGGAAAAGGGGTAACCAACAAGACATGGCTGCAAATTGTGAGTGACATTTTGGGGCAGCCGATATGGACTGTTGCAACAGATGAAGAGACATCATTAGGGGCTGCTATCTTAGCCGGAGTTGGGGTCGGTATTTTTGACACGATAGAAGAAGGCTGTAATAACATGGTCAAAAAAGGTGAGGAGTGTACGCCTGATAACACTAGGGTTAGACGTTTCGAAGAGTGCTATGGCTTGTTTAACTCTATTTCTTCAAAACTAGATATTTAGCAGGAATAGGAGTCTACTGTTTTTCAGGGGGTGATACTGATAGGTCTCTCCAAAGCCAGCTTGTAGATGGGAGGGATGGAAAATCACTATTCTTGATTTGGATATACATTAAGGAGTGAAAGTATTGAGACAATCTAGGAGCCTAAAAGACACACCGAGATATTGCGGGATTCCAACATTTCTCAACAAACCGCATACAAGGGAATTGGACGGAGTAGATATTGCAATTCTTGGAATACCATTTGAGATGGGTTCTGCGCCTGGGAATATCCATGCGCCTCGCGCTATTCGCAATGTATCCTGGTTGGTAAGATCCACAAATAGCTACCATCTATATGATACTTCCATGTTGAAGATTGTCGATTATGGAGATGTTACAGCTTATCCATCACAATATGAGAAGACATTCGCTAACATCGAAGAAGAAGTGACTGAGATTGTTAAAGCAGGTGTTGTTCCCATTTGTGTAGGTGGCGATCATTCAATAACATATGCCGAGCTTAAGGCCATGAACAAGGTATATCCGGAATTGGCGCTGCTCCAGTTTGATGCTCATACAGATACACATGACAGTTATTTTGGCGATCAAAGGTTCACAAGTGGTAGCGTTTTTCGCAGGGCTGTTGAAGAGAATCTGATTGAGCCTGGAATCTCGGTTCAGATTGGTTTGCGGGGAACACTCTATTCAGAAAATGATTACAAAGTCTCCGAGGACCTTGGTTTCCAGGTAATCACTGCAGAAGAAGTTCAAGAGGTCGGTATAGAGGAAGTAGTCTCCAAAATCATCAACAGACTGGAAGGTAAGAAGGTATTTCTGAGTTTCGATACTGATGTGCTGGATCCTGCCTTTGCTCCCGGTACTGCCAGGCCTGAGCCGGGCGGATTGACGTCCAGTGAAGTCTTTCGCATACTTAGGCGTTTAGAGAGAATTGACTATGTTGGCTTTGATACCGCAGAGTTCAATCCTTCTCATGATGTGGGGGATATCACTGCCGTACTGGTAGCAAACATTATATTTGAGTTCGTTAGCTTAATCGGACTGAAGAAAGATCGGAACGATAGTTCAAGAGAAGGAGTATGAGATTAATGTATAAGAAAATCAGTTTGTGTTTAGTCCTGACTTTACTACTGTCGCTTACGATAATTACTACTCCTTTTGTCAGTCATGGAAAATCTAAAGACACACTGATTATTGGAGTTGCAAACACCCCACCCACCATTGACCACGAAGTGGGCGCAGGGATGGCATCCCAGTACATGATCCTGGATAACGTTATGGCTCCCGGAGCTATGTTTCCGTTGGTAAGATCGAAAGAACCCGGAATGGATCATGTACTGGTTCCGGATCTAAGCGATCTCACAAATTTGCAGCCTCAGTTGTATGAAAGCTGGGAAGTATCTCCCGACCGAAAGACTGCAACTTTTCATTTGAGAAAAGGTGTCAAGAGCGCCTATGGCAATGAACTGACCACCAAAGATGTGCTATGGAAATATGAGAGGCATTTTGCTCTGGGTGCGGTAGGTCGTTTTGTTATGGCTGTAACTGACATCTATGGTACGGAAAACATTAAGATCATAGACGACTATACTTATGTCACGGAATCCACGAGTCCAAATACCTTACAAGAATTGGTTTCCACAAACCTATATGACACCATATGGGATTCTACTGAAGCAAGAAAACACGCTACGCCTGATGATCCTTGGGCACAAGATTGGATATCAAGACATGGCGGAGGATTTGGTGCGTATTATGTTGCAGACTGGGTTGCAGGTCAGCATGTTATGCTTAAGGCCAACCCAAATTACTGGCAAGGAAAGCCCAAAATCAGTACGGTGATCTTCAAGGTAATTCCGGAAAGCTCAAATCGTGTAGCTATGCTCAAGAGGGGAGAGATTGACATAGCTACTGAACTTGCACCTAGAGAGGTCGATTCCTTGAAAGGAGCACCTGGGGTAAAAATCGTTAGTATTCCTGCAAATACAAATGATTTCCTTGTTCTAAATCAGAAGTTGGTAGAGCCGTTCGCAGACAAGCGTGTAAGACAGGCTATTAACTATGCAATTCCACAAGACGCGATTGTTGAGACGGCTTACTATGGCCAGGCTAAACCATGGCATGCAGTGATTCCGTCAATGATACCCGGAACCATGAACGAGAAAGAGTGGAAGTACAATTACGATTTGGGTAAAGCGAAAAAACTACTGGATGAGGCCGGTTATGGAAATGGATTCAGTGTCGAACTGTATTATTCTGCAGGGTGGCCGGCTCATGAAACAGCAGCTGTCATGGTTAAAGATAGTCTGGAGAAAATCGGAGTAAATGTTGATTTGAGAAAAACCCCAACAGGCTCGTTTGACACTCTTGTCCGGTCATACGAAGCACCTTTTGCCATTCTTCATGAATACCCTGCCATACCTAATCCTTTCTTCAGCAGTTCATTATACTATTTGAGCAAACGCGCAGGGGGCGCTTATGGTGCATTCGGCTATTATGACAGCCCTGTTCTAGATGACTTATTGTTGAAGGGAGTCGAGACCTGGCCATTGTCGGAGCAGTATAAAATAGCCGACAAAGCGCAAAGAACAATTATGGAAGACGCTCCGATGGGATGGTTGGTTGAATCTTACTATACAGCCGGTGTTCGTGATAATGTCGAAAACTTCAACTGGAATTTTGCCAGCCAAGGAACTTGGTTCCACCTGATGAGCATTAAGTAAGAAGAATATCCTGAATTCTCGGGAGGCCGGTAACCGGCGTACCCCGCTTGTGCCGGCCTCCAAATGTCTTGCTTTATATCAATTTAAAGAGGTTAGGAATAATGAAGAGCAGAGATATTCTGGTGGTAGAAGATTTGAACTTATACGCGCTTAATACGTTTGGCGAGAAAGATCTTGCGCTTCTAAGAAATATCAATTTCAAGTTAGGACCCAGAGAAATATTGGGGCTTGTCGGAGAAACCGGGGCGGGCAAATCACTATTGATAAACGCAATTGGAAAAAACCTGGATTACAACTTAAGACTCACAGGGGGTCAATTGCTCTTCCGTTACAAAGGTGAGTTAGTGAATCTGTTGGATGCAAATGAAGAACGGATGGGAGAGATATGGGGGAGAAACATTTCTTTCATTCTGTCAAACACAAGGGGCAGATTTCACCCGCTACTGACCGTTGGAGAGCAGTTTAGCAATATCATTAGAGCTAACTTCCAGGTATCATATAAGGAAGCTTATGAAAGAGCTATTGAGATGTTTAGACTAGTTCAGATGCCTGATCCGCAACAAAATTTCAGCAATTATCCCCACGAGCTTAGCGGAGGGATGGTTCAGAGAGTTGCAATAGCGATTGCCCTATCAATGTCACCAACACTCTTATTGGCTGATGAACCGACCATGGGTTTGGATGTTACGGTTCAAAGACAGGTTTTGGATTTGATGTCTTCTCTCTTTCATGATCGGAATTCATCGATAGTTCTGGCCACACGGGATCTAGGGATAGTAGCGAATTATTGCAAGAAAGTTGCTGTAATGTTCAGAGGGGAAATAGTTGAGCTTGCCCCCGTTCAAGAGTTTTTCAAGAGGCCAAGGCACCCATATAGTAAATATCTATTGCAGATAGCATTTGCGTCTAATCAGAAAATTGAGGAAGAAGATATGAAGTTCAATATAGCTACGAAAGATACATATCGTAGGCATAACCGAGGATGCTTTTTTGCTGATAGCTGCCTGATACCTCAAGAAAAATGCTGGACAGAGACTCCGCAGAGAATTGGGACCGGTGAATACCACTATGTAAAATGTCATAGGGGTGTTGAATAATGCAAATACTTGAAGTGAAAAATCTGCACAAAAGATTCCCTATCAAGAAAGATCGTTCTGTCTGTGCTGTAAATGGTGTGAATTTTACAGTTGAGCAGGGCCAAACCCTTGGACTAGTTGGTGAAAGCGGTTGTGGCAAAACAACCATAGGAAGATGCGTTTGTCACTTGCTTGAGCCAACTGAGGGCGAAATCCTTTTTAGGGGCAAGGATATATCTAAACTTTCCAAACCCGGTCTGACGAATCTGCGAAAAGAGATTCAGATAGTCTTTCAAGACCCGTATGGTTCGCTAAACCCGAGGAAACTTGTTAGGCAAATACTGGAGGAACCCCTTATTGTCAGTGGAGTTAAAGCTAAGGACCAGCGGTTAAAACGTGTTACTGAAGTACTGGCGATGATCGAGTTGGATAACAGCTATTTGGAGAAATATCCTATTCAGCTGACTCAAGGAGAGCAACAGAGAGTGAGCATTGCCCGTGCGTTTATCACCAATCCCAAGCTTGTTGTACTCGATGAGCCTACTTCGTTACTGGATGTTCGTTTCAGAGGGGAAATTGTTCTTCTGCTAAAAAGACTCCAAAAAGAAACAGGATGTTCTTACATATTCATTTCTCACGACCTGAATGTGGTATACCAGATTAGCCATAGGATAGCAGTGATGTATCTTGGGAGAGTTGTGGAAGAAGGGCCGCCTGATATCATCTTTGACACTCCTAACCATCCATATACACAGGCTTTGCTGGCGGCGACTCTATTTCCTGATCCTGATCAAAGGCGAACCGGTTTTGCTCTTAAAGGGGAAGTGCCAAGTCCGGTTAACTTGCAGAATGATCAATGCAACTTTGCTTCGCGTTGCCCGTTGGCAAGAGATGCTTGCTTTGAGTCATTACCTAAACTCAAGATTGTAGGAGAAGACCACTATTCAGCATGTCATGAGCAAGAATCGAACTCCTAAATTGGAAAGTGATTGTGCCGGCAACTTGTGAGGAGGTTCAGGAAATGAAGTTATGGCGGTACCTTAGAAGACGCATGATATTTATAATACCGCAGATACTCGGAGTAACCTTAATAACTTTCTTTATTGTAAGAATGATTCCGGGGGATCCCGCGAGAATAATCGCAGGTTCTCTTGTTAATGAAGCGGGGGTTGAGTTGATTCGAGAAAGGATGGGTTTAACAAAACCGTTACCTGTACAGCTCTTGTATTATATAAGAAACATCTTTCAGGGTGATTTGGGAAGATCATGGGTAACAGGAAACCCTGTTCTTGAGGATATTTTATTAAGGTTACCGGCAACCTTAGAGTTAATCATACTGGCCTTGATCGTAAGCCTAGCGATCATGGTGCCACTGGCAATAAGAGCAACATTTTCAAAAGGTGGGTTTCTAAATAGGTTTGCTAATAAAGTGCTCACTCTATATGGAATGGCTGCAGGGGCATTCCCGGATTTTTGGCTGGCATTGATATTGATATTTGTGTTTTATGTTGTTTTGGGATGGGTGCCATCTCCGATAGGCGCATTTGACATAGCGGTAGTACCTCCGCAGCGTCTAACCGGTTTCTATATTGTCGATAGTCTACTGACTGGTAATTGGGATGCCTTGAAATCTGTTTGCTCACACTTAATATTACCAGTGTTTGTTCTGGCCTTTGTGTATGGAGGGGGCATTCTGAAAGTGGCGATGGTTTCGGCGAATGAGGTTAGGAAATCGGATTACATTAATTACGCTGAAATTTGTGGTTTGCCGGAGAAAGATATTCAACGTTATATCTCCAAGGCTTCTTATCCTTCTGTAGCAACTTTTACTGCAGTGATTTTCGGTTTTCTTATCGGCGGGGCTGTTCTTGTTGAGTCTGTCTTTAGTTGGGGAGGGTTTGGTCAATACGCTGTCCAATCTGTTGTCAACTCTGACTTCGCTGCTATTCAAGGAGTTGTCCTATTCTCGGCAATCCTAAACTTGGTCATTTATATATTTGTTGACATTATCTACTATATGGTTGACCCCAGGATAAAGAATCTTGGATGAATGATAATGCTACCAGGACGAATAACAATAAGTGAAGCAGGAGGCAAGTCATGTTTTCCACAACTACCTCGCAAATTAGAGACAGTCGTCTAGTCTTGTATCTGAAGTCTCATCCCATACAGGCGTTTGGGTTTGTTGTTTCGATAATCTCCATAATACTGGCTATAATTGGCCCATATATTGTCCCACACTCACCTACTCTAGGCGTACCGGGTAAACATTTATTGCCGCCATCGTACGAATACTGGTTTGGAACAGATGTAAATGGCATGTGCATCTTTTCCAGAACAATAGCTGCATATAGAACAGACTTAGTCATCGCAGTAGTCGGAGCCTTAATGGCCTTATTCATTGGCGCCCCATTAGGTATTATAGCGGGATACTTTGACGGGAAGAGTGGATTCTGGGGGTCCATTAGCTTGGTGATTTTGAGAATAATGGACGTTATTCAAGCTTTCCCTGTTTTCGTCTTAGGCTTGCTTCTTGTAGCCGCTTTTGGTCCAAGTCCTCAGAATCTGATATTTATGATCGCTGTTGCAAATATTCCCGGTAATCTCAGGTTGGCGAGATCTGAAGCAATCTCTTTAAGAGAAAAGGATTTTGTGGAAGCAGCGCGTGCGGTTGGGAACTCTGAATTGAGAATTGCATTTCATCACATAATGCCTAATGCAATTACACCTGTGATCGCCTTGCTATCTGTTGTGATGGGCTTTGGCATTTTGCTAACGGCAGGCTTAAGTTTTGTGGGCGCCGGAGTAAGGGTGCCTACACCCGAGTGGGGTTCAATGATTGCCAGCGGCGGAACCACAATGATTACAGGTCAGTGGTGGCCATCATTCTTCCCAGGGTTATTCATGGCGCTTACGATCTTTGGGTTTTCCATGCTAGGAGAGATTATTACGGTACTAATTGATCCGCTGGAGAGAATCAAGTTGCATTCTGGCAGTGATATACAGAGATAGCGGCTAAAGGTTAGTATGACAAGGCTATTACAACAAGGCCATCCAACACTTCTGGCGTAGTTGCAATATTACCGTTGTTCATAGGAATACTATTCATCTCTAGCCTGCCAAGGCTCATAGGATCGACCTCGAGGCTTAGAACAGACTGTCTGTGTGACACAATAACGTCAATAAAGATCTGCAGCTCGAGATTCGCCCCTTAGTGTACCGAGAATCAGAGGCAAAAACCATTGCTAGGAAGCTTTTATGTCAGAATCGGGGTCTCACTTGTGCAGGTTTGGGTTCGGTCACGGCCCTGGTAATACTTCCTAGCCATGTATGAGCTTTGGCAGGCACTTTGCGCATACCCATAAGCTTTCAC
>CAZXLH010000055.1:0-9963 GCA_964641455.1 uncultured Eubacteriales bacterium
CTCCACGATGGACTGTACACATCTGGAAATTTACGTGTCCGCATTGAAGCAGCAAACAGCTACTAACAGCCTAAGATACAAATGCAAATTTACGACTCAACTTGATCCGTTCACGCTGCAATCTACTTAGTGATACATAAGCCCCATGGCTGCATCTGGGCTTGACATCTCGTGCAGCTTAATAAGTTGTTGTCGCTGTAAGGGTCTCGCCGAGTGTCCCCAAGTCCAGCATGTTGCGGACGAAGACCCATTTCTGCATCGAAATGGGTCACAGCAATCGACAATGTCTCTCAGCCTTCACCACGAATAGGCCTGGCAGGAACCCCTGCAACAACCGAAAAGGGCATTATATCGTGCAATACAACAGACCCCGCACCTACTACGGCTGATGTTCCAATCCTTAAGTTCCCAATCACTGTGGCCCCAATGCCCACAAAGGCACCCCTTTCGACGATAACACGCCCAGCAAGTTTGGCTCCGGGCGCTATATGAACTCCATCTTCAATGATGTTTTCGTGCTCCACGATTGCCCCAGTATTGATGATGACGTCATTGCCGATTCTAGCATGCGCGCAGATCATGGCATCCGGCGCAATAGTAACGTTGTCTCCAACGGTAGCCGAGGGGGCAACGAAAGCTCTGGGATGGATAGCATTGGCTAAGGGCATGTTTCGCTCCCGCAGTTGTCTAGCTATGTCAAGCCTTGCCCGATTATCACCTATGGCCACTATCGCTGACAAGTCTTGGTGTGCAGACAAAAGCATTGGTACGCTAGCAATATCCCCGATAATCGGGAGCCCATCCATGGTCGAACCATGGAGATCTACATTGCTATCAAGAAAACCTAATGCAACAACATCTTCGCGCGAACGAAGAATATCTAGAACAACTCGTCCTTGCCCGCCAGCACCATAGATTATCATTATCTTCGACATTGTCACGCACCTCAGTAGGCTATCGTCTTTTGCTTGAAGCTACTTGTTAGTGAGATTGTTCTAAGTATTTCGACGATCTTCTGCCCAGCCGTTCCATCTCCGTAAACATGTCGGACATGTTTGAGAGAATCTTTTACTTTCTCATCGTTGATCGCAAGAGAAAGCTTCTGCACTATATCCGCACGATCATAATCAGCCTGCAAGACCGCGACTGGTTGCTCTCTCCCTTCCTGTCGACTTCCAACATTGATCACAGGTGTACCCAAAAACGGTGCTTCAATAATCCCACTGCTGGAGTTACCCACAAGCACACTAGACGCTTTCAGTAAGCTAAGATACTCACGCCGAGGAAGGTTCTTGACAACTTTGAAATCTGTGGCTTGATACTCTTCAAGAAGATCAAACATTGAGTGGCTCCCGGGATCTGAGTTTGGACAAACGGCAACAACCTGTACGTCCAATGCGCGAACTGCTTCGAGAGTCTCCCTAAACTGCCGTTGAGCGTCCCCCGGTTCAATAGATATGGGATGTTGGAGTACAGTAACTATAGGCTTAGTCAAGTCGAGACTTAGCATACTAGCTACTTCTTCCTCGGTCATTAGCTGAATTTCAGCAATTTCGTCGAGTCCGGGAGCTCCCACTAAGAATACTCTATCAGGCGTTTCGCCCATCTTCAAGATTCGCCGGGCACTAACGCTACTTGCAGCAAAATGGACATGGGCTAGTTTTGTGATCGCATGGCGCATCGCTTCATCCAGTCCACCCTTGGACTTGTCCCCTCCATGAATATGGCACAGTAAGAGGTTCGAAAGCGAGGCTGCAACAGCAGCGGCAAAAGCCTCAATTCTGTCTCCCAAAACCAAGACAATATCACTCTCTAGCATCTCGAACGCTTGTGTCATACCAAGGATGCCAATTCCGACACTTCTAGCAGGATCCCAAGTTGAATCCGAATCGAAGAGCATCGGTATCTCAGCATCTATTCTAAAACCATCTTTCTCAATCTCCTTAGCTGTAAACCCGTATTGCGGTGAAAGATGCATCCCTGTAACTAACGTCTGAAGAGAAAGACCGGGACTTGACTCTATCTTCCTCATCACAGTACGAAGTATGCCATACTCGGCCCTCGTCCCTGTGATGACACAAACCCTTCTCAATCTAGTTGGCCTCCTCAAACTTTTTAAGTAGAAATGACGCATATTCCATATCGAGAGGATAATCTATGTCGACTGAACGTGCCCAAGGCATGATATAGGGTACCAATTTCCCTTTCATGAAGCTACGAAATCGCCTTAATGTTCGCGGCGTAGAAACGTACACAGCACCATTCAAACGATAGAATTCCGGATAGTCTTGCCTCCGCGTCACACTGACATCACGCTCATCAATGAGAGGATGTAGGTAAGCCCCCTCCACCTTGAACATGTTATAGGGATGTTCCTCGCTCCGAACTACGCTAACGACTACATCTCCCCCATCGGCGAGGAACGTTGATACTGCTTCATCTATGTCGTCTGCACTCCGCAACGGACAAGTGGCCTGAAGTAATACGACGATGTCCGGGCAGTACCCACTACTGCATTCCAGTTCATCTAGAGCATGCAAGACAGCGGCTATAGTAGGAGTAGAATCCTGCGCCAATTCCTTCGGGCGCATGAATGGCACCTCTGCCCCCAGAGCCATGCTGATATCAGCAATCTCCGCGTCATCTGTTGAGACAATTAACCTTGATATTGACTTGCAACGCCGTGCTGCTTCTATAGTATATGATATTAGCGGCTTTCCATTTAAAATAGCAATGTTCTTTCGAGGGATAGATTTCGATCCACCCCGTGCAGGGATTATTCCCATAACTTCCATACTATCCATTTAGAGCAAATCCCCTCCTCCCCATGCTCATTGCAGATCGCGTAATAACAGTTTGTGACCTGCTGACAAACATGACCGAGTCTGCCTCCCAATAACTAAGTTTATCATACTCGGCGGTATCCCATCACCTGGCCTCAGATAGCAAAGCTTGTCCGCACTCAAAACCTCTCCCTTAGAGACAGCCACAGCGAGATGAATACTCTTACGAGCAGCTATTCTTGTATCTAACTCACTCCGATTTACCCGCTTTACTCCATCACCCAGTGCCCGTTCTACAGCTCGGATCGAACTAACCAACGCATGCAATTCGTATGGTTCTAGCGACATAGCGTGATCTGGACCTCTGTCCGCTTTCTTTAGAGTGAAGTGCTTTTCGATGACTAAGGCACCCATTGCTACAGCTGCAATTGATATCTCAAGACCAACGGTGTGATCTGAGTAGCCAACCGGAACCGCAAAAGCCTGTCTAAGCGTATTCATAGCACGTAGATTGACGTTCTCGGGACTGGCGGGGTAATTCGATGTGCAATGTAACAAAACAATGTCTAAAAGACCTACCGACCTTACTACGCGTAATGCGTCTTCCACTTCGCCGATGGTGGACATTCCAGAAGATAGGATCACAGGATATCCCTTTGCAGCTACACTCCTCAAGAATGGGTGATTTGTCAAATCCCCGGATGACACCTTAATGGCGGCTGGCTTCAAAGCAGCTACTAGCTCCAAACTCTCCTCATCAAATGGTGTGCAAATAAAATCAATGCCACGATTTTGAGCATAATCTGCAAGGTCATAAAAGGCTTTCTCTGAAAGCTCACATTTCTCAAGCATTTCCATTTGGCTCTCTTCTGCGTCGGTCTGCTCAAGTTGGTATGCCGCCTTGGGAGCAGCCGAACTCGTCATTCGGTTAGCACGGAAAGCTTGAAACTTGACGGCATCGGCCCCAGCATCAACCGCAACATCGATTAGCTTCATGGCCTTGTCAAGGTTCCCATCGTGATTAACTCCTGCTTCAGCAATAATATACACTTTCGGATTTGAAACTGCAACCGAAAGACATGTATCGTAGTATTCACCAAACTTGCTCATGATGAACCCCTTTCCCAAGAGATCTGACGGTCGGAATGCTCTATGGATCGCTGAATGACTGATGTCATAATCTCTAGAGGATTCTTATGGAGCGAAAAGACCTTTTCATCAACGTATCTTTTCACAGGCTCAATGTCAGGGTAATTGCACATAATCTGCACGACTTCGTCAGGGGTGTTCGCAAAAGGTAGCCCTAACTGTTTAAGAAAAGTGAACTGATCCTCCATTCCGCCAGCGCACACCACTATGTCCTTTACGCCAAACGCTATAGCCTCGAGGTGGCTTGTGGATCCAACTGACAGGTGGAATTCGGTGCGAGGGAATAGGTCATACAAGGAACTTTGGTCGGCAATGACAGCTACCAAACCCGAAGACAGTGCATTGCCAAAGATGCTGCCTATCCTATCCATTTCCGCCGGATGTGGTTTGAGCACAACACGTCGTCCGGTCTTCCTTGCAACCTTCACTGCGAAATCTGACCAAAACCCACCAAGACCTGGCTGAGATGTGATGAGAATGGACTCACTCATGGCTCCGCTCGCATTTCGGTGTTTATGCAGGTTCAGCCATAGGTAAGGATACCCCGCTGAGACAATCATGTCCTCTCTGATGTAAGGATTCGTCATCAGCAGATGCTTAAAGTGGTCAC
The DNA here is from genome assembly GCA_964641455.1 of uncultured Eubacteriales bacterium. Lineage (GTDB taxonomy): Bacteria > Bacillota > Sulfobacillia > Fermentithermobacillales > Fermentithermobacillaceae > DTU015. The sequence goes on from CAZXLH010000055.1 coordinate 4,543, forward strand.
CAAAGACTAGTATCTTGTCAGGAAAAGGAGAGTCTTCCAGAATAGAGTCGTTTCGAATCCCGAACTGATAGCCCACGCTCTGATCACTAATAAGACCATGCTGCAGTTCAAGCACCGGTATACCCATCTGCTTAGCCGCTATCTGAACCAGCATGTGAGACGGGGAATATCCACACTCCACCAATACTGTTCTCGGCTTGATCGCATCGATGACAGCTCTAGCCAAGGGCATCGTAGATCTAACGAATGCAGTTTCTCTGCACACCAAATGGTCAGCCTCCCGAAACGAAAGTTCTACCCCGATGTCCCGAGCTATATCCAAAAACTTGTCACGGATTTCAACCTCAGCCCCTCGACACGACAACCGTGCTGAGAATCGTCTCGCCAGGTTGCCACGAGCCGCCATCCAGTCCCCATGAATGACTTTCGGAGAATATGGTCGAGCGCTGTGGGGCCGCCTATCTGGGAACTCCATAACTGCATAATCGCAATCTCGAACGAGAGAAAGAAAATCGAAAAACACATCAAAAGCCTGACCGTTCTCAGTAACATGCCTTCTAGCAGAGGATGTAGATAATGCCAGGATTTCACTGGAGCGATAGGGGTGCAACAGCCCCTGTCCAAGAGCACCTAGCCCTCTACCTAGTGCCTGAAACGACCCAAGGGAATCTGCAGTCTTTTCTAAATGGTCAATACCAGTTGCCTTACTCTTGAGCAATGCAAAGGCTCTAGGCCTGATGAACCACCAAATCGGAATTTCCTGTTCCCGAATTGAAAACATGTCTGCAGCCCGTTCCAGCCTAACGAATTTGCTTAAGAGATCCATATTACCAATGCCCCTTTCAGCTGAGGCTCAAATGCGTACACGTTCTTGTAGCCGCCGCAATCAATCAAATCGAGAATAGTCTTAGTCTCTACTCGTTTCTCAAAAAGTCGCACGTTATTTCTGAGAAGAGATTGCATTCAATCAAGATCAGGAATCCAGTCGACCAGTGGGGTTATCATAGCCACATTGGAGCGTCGTCGTATTTATGGTAAATCGTAAAACTTGCCTCTAGCGCCTCTTAAGTGACCCATGATTTGCCTTCAAGATTACTGCGCCTGTAGTAAAGTACAAACAGAACATTATGCTTACATTTTTGATTGGATTCTGAAAAAATGCTGTTGATACTATTGTTAAGAGCAGAACAACTAAACTCTTGTCATACTTGATTCCTGCAGCAAAAATACCTATCAGTACTCCTAAATAGCTTGTAAACCCTATGATTCCTCCCTTCAACAGCAAATCAACATAATCATTATGCATAGAACCCAGTTCTAAAGACCGTCCACTTATGTGGGACTCAAATATAGGCACAAGGTCAGTAGTTCTGTCAAAACCAGTTCCTATAATAGGGTTTTCCTTAATTACATCAAATGCGGCCGACCACCTTGCAACTCTTAAGTAAAAGGTTCTCTCCAAGGCAGAACCCTTCGACTGTTCCTTCACTTGCATTAAGCATACTGAAACTGGAATAAGTAAAACTAAAATCAGAATAAGCATCAGAGGCTTTTTCCGCCTCTTAATATTAAGATTAATTAAAATATTGACAGCAAAGGTAAGCAAAAATGTTGCTATAGCTACCCTTGACAAAGATATTAAGATTAATGATATTATCCACATATCTACTAGTCTACTGGATCTATCAATAAAGTACTGCCTAATCCAAAATACCAAAATAAGCAAAATTGAAAAATGGTTGGGGTACAAAGCTAGAACATTTCTAATACTAGGCATGCTGTACCTTATAGAACCTATCGGAACGGTATAATAACATATAACGAAAGTTGCATACAGGAGAACGACGACAAATACCATGTTGAAAACTTTAAAGAATTTCTCATGTTGAATGTTTAAGATAAATGGTATTTCGTATGAGAAACTAAGCATGAAGTAACCGATAAACGAAGCAACTCTACTTAAAGTCAATCCAAACTTGAAAGACGCCGTAAGAAAAATTAAGATAAAAACCAATCTCATTAACCAGAGTATTTTGGTAAACAATGAACGGCAGTAATTCCTATTTAAAAAGGCCACAGGGAGAAATATGAAGACCAATAACATCAATATATAAGATAAGCGAAAAGGATATCCCATTATTTCAATATCCAGAGGATAAGGAAATAGAATTAGTGCAGATATCGCAATATATATAACACTCATAAACATAACGCTTATCCCTCAAATTCAGACAGCTTACTATATGCTAAGTCAATCCTACTAGCTGCAAATGTCATCAGAGATGGATAATCTAAATCGCCAATTAAGACCTTTCTCTTGATTGCTCTCATACAAGACTGTTGTATACGCACCAAAAGCATTTTCTGTTTTCAACGCTATAGGCCTCATTGAAGTTTTTTTGCCTGGATATGAAGCTTGCTACGGCGTGGTAAGCCTTCAGCAATATCCTCGCTTTCCATTGAGACTGTACACCTAACGCAACGTACAAATCAATGAATTAATAGAGAACACTCCCAAGGGAAGGCTTAAGTGATTCACTCAATCTCTCTTTCAGGATGTGACAAACTAGTCTACTCTCTCTTCTGTAAATCCGCTGATAGTTTTTATCCCGTGTAAGTATTGAGCGTAATTACATAGATGTCTTAGATCTCCATAGAATTTATCAGGTTCTATAAAAGACATTCCATCATCGTCCTGACTAATTTGTTCTATTAGAAACTCCCTCAGACCTATACTAGTTGCTCGATCATGTTGACCTTTGCCGCGTTGTGCCATGAAATAGATTTTCTTTAGCAGTTCATAGAAATGGCCATTAATCCCATGCCCTTTAAGAAATCTGCTAATTCTATTCTCAATTCTTAACATTGGGGTTACCGTATAATTCATTCTATCTAATTCTTGATAATGGCAGTGAGAGAATATGGGTATATCAAGCGCAGTTTGATTCAATTTGTCAATTAACATCAACTGAAATCTCCCATCTTCTCTGAAACGAGCTGGGATATCAAATGGAAATTCATGTAGTTCTGGCAAACCAAATGTAGCTATCGAATACGTAAATTCATTCAACAAGTTAACCATTCTAGAAGTAGCATACCTCGCAGCAAGCCACCTGAACTCATCAAAGTTGTCATGATCAACCTCTTGAGAGCTTGTTAGTATACCATATAATTTGGAATACTGTTCGAATAAGGCTGTCAAATAGGATAGGAGTCTGTCATAATTCGGGTAAATCCTTTTTAGGAAAGGCTTAAGGCAATACTCTTCTACAAATTCTTCTATACTGAAGTTCTTTTGTGTACGCTCCTTTAGCCATTCCCTTAGCCTCAGATTTTCTCCAAAATAGCCACACTCCATAAACAAAGGATATGACGGTATTTTCCCTTCGTATTCCGCAAAGAAATTCGATGACGATCCATAGAGTGAGTAATAAAAGCCATACTTGTTGAAATACTTATCCCAATTATCTATGTCAAAATCTTCCTTTTGATGTCTCCAATTCATAATATGGCTGTCTACTCCAAACCTTCGTGCATATTCTAGAACAATCCTCATATCTTCTTTCTTTGTGTTTGTCAGTTCAGTATTACCAACACCATACATTAGGACATTAGGCGTGCAGCCCACTGCTGAAAATGCTGAAAACACCGTTCGCGTGTCCAGTCCGCCCGTCATATGAAGTCCAATGCTATTACCAAACGCACCAGCAATAACTCCAAAGTTTTTGATGACTAGTTCCGCATATTGATTTACGATGGCTTCTATCGGAGCGTCTTCCAGATTTTGTCTTTGCCTGTGATATGAAAGCGGTATGAGACTGAATTGATTTGTTTTCATATCAATTTTAATAAACTCATTGCCATACAACTGGTAAACATCTTTGAAAATAGACTGCTTACCAACCCGTTGGCAAAGTAACGACTCCTGAATAAGAGAAAACTCATCTACTTTGGGGTCCGTAAGTGAAAAACCTACATCTGCTAAAGAATTACTAATAAACCAGTAACCATTAATGCAATAGTAGTAGACATGTAACGTCTGATACTTGTCAACGAAACCATAGAGGTTTCCATTTTTCTTAAGTAAAATAAGATAATTGCCCATACACCATTTTCTTGCATCGGCAACATTGCCATTGAAATCATGATAAAGTTTCTTCAGGGCTGGTTTTCCTAATAGTGAATCATATATCAATGTCCCAGCGCTACCAATAAAATCGCCATTAGGAAAACGTAGGCAGTTCTCATTTTTGATCATCCGTTTCTGAAAAATGGCAACATAAGCTCTATTCAACTCTATATTCTCGTAATTCGTCAAACCATTTTGTGCAATTCTATTGACTTGCCTCTTGTAGGTATCAAAGTTATTAGAGCATATTATTCTCGCCATTTCTCTTAACCTTCCTTTCAAAATTAAGAACTGCAAGTTAAGGACATATATAAAGTGGCAGAGAGTTCACGTGTATGCCAAAGAGACTATGACCGGAATCAAGAGACAAATATTGGTTCACTTATCTGGAGACAGCATAGCTACATTCCAGCATTGAGCGCCCACAGCCAGGACGTACCGATGCACAAGTTTTCTGTTAATGAGCCAAGCATACCCATGCTGTATTGACTTCTCGTCTCACACGTTTTCACCCACACTTGCAATGACTTCGTAGATAATAATCCTCTAGTAATGTACATAATATACCTCTACACAACAGTGCTATGCTCCGGCTATGGAATTGAGCCCTCAATTCATAGTTGCCACACATTATTATGAGTCATTTCACGTTTGTGAGTCGCATTCCTCGTATCCAACACCGCCCTCGCCGACCGAACCACCAACTCATAATCCACACATGAATGCCCAGTTAGAATAACCACTAAATCTGCATCACTAACCTCCTGCGTAGTAAGATCACTTATAGAATCAAGTCTGATAGATTCCTTCTCTTCTTGTAGACCTTGATTCTGTAGCAGTATCTCTACGTTTGCTACATATGGATCATAATACTCTACCTCGCAGCCTTCCTTGATCAGGAGCTGGATGACCTTAAGAGCCGGCGACTCCCTCAAGTCTGGCAAGTCTGCCTTATACGCGACCCCTAGTACTAGAATCTTGGATCCTCGCAAGGATTTTTCTTGTAAACCCAATATCCGCTCTGCCTTCTGCACAACGAAGTACGGCATCGAAAGGTTGACTTCACCCGCTAACTCTATGAACCTAGTAGAAAAATCATATTCCCGTGCCTTCCATGCAAGGTAAAACGGATCCACTGGAATGCAATGGCCCCCTACTCCGGGCCCAGGATAGAACGGCTGGATACCAAAGGGTTTAGTAAACGCAGCATCAAGCATCTCCCAAACACTAATCCCCATCCTATCACAGAGCAGCGCCATCTCATTTACCAGGGCTATATTAACCGCACGGTA
>CAZXLH010000056.1:0-9661 GCA_964641455.1 uncultured Eubacteriales bacterium
TAAGTAAACATAAAATGTAAAGTGCAGTCCATGGGTATATCTACCGTCCGCTCAACATGCTCATTACCTATAAAATCACCAAAATCTAAACCTAAAACTTTCTCTATAACTCCTATACTGTGGCGAACAACACCATCACGACCCTCACAACCCGGCTCATAAAGAACTACACCCTCATTGTCACCCTCCGCAGTAACTAAATAATAATCCCCTAACTCGTTGCTCAAAGAACGATAATGATCCGTAAGCTTATCCGGGTTAAGAGATTGCGCTTCTACCCCAATAATAGTCCTAGAACTTTCGCCAACAGGCCACGTACCATCCTCCGTGTAACAAATCATACAGGCATCCTCTAAAACCTTACAATCTGCCTGCATGGCTGTCACATCAGCATCCTTCTGGTAACCCAAAAAACGTGGAACACCCATCGCAACTAAAATCGCTAACACCGCCATGACTACAATTAACTCCAATAACGTAAAACCACTACGCCTCCTGTACATGTAACTAAACAAATCCGAACCTCCCACCTAATGTATTGATAGGGGGCCAACAAAGAGCCCCCAGTAACCTTAATTAATCTCCCGAACCAACCTTTTTGACAAGATTAACCCCATACCAAAACTCACCACTACGATCACCCAAACCCTCTCCATCATTACCAATGTAAATAACAGTGCCCTCATAAGAACCGCTATCTATAAGACAATAGTCGGCAACGTCATTCTTCAAAGAACGGTAATGCTCCTTGACCTTGTCATTACTAATAGGCTTCGCAGTAACATTTGTACCACTGCCCGCAGAACCATAGGTAATAACTCCACTAACCATTGTACCCGAGCCGTTTACCGGCCAGCTACCCTCTTCAGTATAGTAAATTGAACAGGCGTCCTCAAGAACCTTGCAGTCGGCTTTCATGGCGGTCACCTTGGCATCTTTCTGGTAACCGATAAAACGAGGCACACCCATGGCTACTAAAATGGCTACGACAGCCATGACAACGATTAATTCTAACAAGGTAAAACCTGACTTGCGCTTCCTGTACATGTAACTAAACAAATCCGAACCTCCCACCCAATGTATTGATAGGGGGCCGAAAGGCCCCCAGTACACTTAATCAACCTTCTTGATAAGATTGACCCCATACCAAGTCTTATTACTACGATCATCCAAGCCATTACCATCATTACCAATATAAATAACGACACCTTCATAAGTACCATTATCTATAAGAGCATAGTCGGTAACAGCATTCTTAAGAGAACGATAATGCTCTTTAATAGCATTGTCACTAATAGCCTTTGCGGTGACATTTGTACCGGCACCACTATCACCGTCAAAAATTACACCGTCAACCGTTGTGCCCTCACCACTACTAGGCCAGCTATCTTCCTCAGTGTAGTGAATCATACAGGCGTCCTCTAGAACCTTGCAGTCGGCTTTCATGGCGGTCACGGCAGCATCCTTCTGGTAACCGATAAAACGAGGGACACCCATGGCAACTAAAATAGCTATCACAGCCATGACAACTATTAACTCCAACAACGTAAAACCTGACCTGCGCTTCCTGCACATATAACTAAACATAAACTTAAAACCTCCAATTAAAGTTAATATAAGGGGGCCAAAGGCCCCCGGCAAAACACTACTACCCCTAATTTACGTTAATGCCATACCAGGTATCTCCACCACGATCCTCACAACCAGGCTCATAAAGAACCACGCCCTCGCTATCACCCTCCGTAACTAGATAGTAGTCACCAACCTCGTTACTTAGAGAACGGTAAAGATCTTTGACCTTGCCGTCATCAATAGACTTAGCTGGTATCCCATTGATAGTCTTCCCACTATCTTCACCATCTTTTGCAGGCCACTCGTTATCCTCGGTGTAACAAATCATACAGGCATCCTCTAGAACCTTGCAGTCGGCCTTCATGGCAGTAACCTTGGCATCCTTCTGGTAACCGATAAAACGAGGGACACCCATCGCGACCAAGATGGCTATCACAGCCATGACAACTATTAACTCCAGTAACGTAAAACCTGACCTACGCTTCCTGCGCATGTAACTGAACAATTTCTCCGCACCCCCCTTCTGTCTAAAAGTCACTTTATAAGCATAAAAAAGAACCGCAGCTCGTTGCACTTATAAAGCGCTACGGCTGCAGTTCCTCTGCTCACCAAAAACATCATAACATAAACAAATTACTTGTCAAGCATCTTATGAATAATCTAATGCACCATAAGATGAATGACTAAAGAAAATGCTAACCCAAACAATAACTCCCCCAAAAAATCTAACAAAGATATCCGGGAACGACAATAAGCACAACGACCTAGTAAAAAAATATAGCTAAAGACAGGCACTAGGTGGTACCATACAAGCACATTACCACAAGAAGGACAAACAGAACGACCCCATAACGAAAGACGATACCTGATACGACTACGGGCACACATAAAAAAACTGCCCCAACTAGCACCAAACATAAACGCTATAAAATATTGCATCGCTCGCCACTCTTAATACGTAAACGCTGGCCGGTACTTAATTTAACAATACGCTCAGTGATACCCTCTTCAACCCTCTCTTCAACAAGAGTCACTGTAATTACTTGACCTATATCCGCATAATTACACTCACCCGTAAAATACATGTCATCCTCCAAAACAGCACAGACACGCTCCAGGGCAGATAAACGCTCATAATGCTGCGAGACACCCTCCAAATGCTGACGCAATAATAAACCAGACCCCGTTAAGGGACGCAATATTATACCCACAAATAAAACCATCAAGACGGATAACACTATCGCCGATACCGTTAAATAACCACGCTTACCCAAAAACTAGCCACCTCCTATATAATAGATCCGCTCCATTAAATAGTCCTCGTAAGTAAATATCGCCTCCAGATAATTGCCCTCCAATTTAAACTCATACTCACCGGCAAATATTTCACGATTGTCACGCAATAACACCCCATCATCCAACTCGTAATTAACTTCATTTATAATAAGCCCATCGCCACTAAGAACAAGAACCGAACCCTGCTCCAGATCGTTCATGATGGCTAAATCCAAAACCGACATGCTGCTCATAGCTACCATACTGCTACGCGAATACTGCATATGACGCACCAAATTGTTAATGCTCATCAACACGGCAACCATTATCACTACACCTAAAAAACACCATATCAACGTATCTAACAATAAATAACCACGCTTATTCACAGTCAACCCTCTTCTCCAAAACAAAAGAATGCTCACAACCATGAATGTTAAACTTAACTAATAACTGAACTGTTCTATGCTCAGTCTCGGATACAACATAGTCACAATATATACCCTCGCCAATACCCTCAGATACGCCTAACTCATCCCAGGATAAAGACATGAGGCTGTCCAGGTGATTCTCCACTAACTGCAAGTCCATAAATATAGACATGTTCCGCTGCTCTATAATATAACCAGAATACATAACCGATGAAGCAACCAGTATGATAACAACCAAAATACCCGCAGCAACCACCGCATCTAATGTAAAAAAACCACGCCTGCTCATTACGGCACCTTCAAAACTATCTTAAAACAATAAGCACCATCAAGAACATCATAGGACTCTATCTTCACATTCTCTTGAGCAAACTGACGCTCCAGGGCTATGGCAAAAAAACCTATTCCGGAATAATCACGAGAAAGACCATATATGTCTACTTTTTTCTTCCGAGAATCTAAACTTACACGGTGCAACATTACCGTATCGGGCACCAACGAAGGTAACTTACGCAATATCTTCGAAGAAAAAGTCCGCTCGGACTCACTTATCCGAGATAAACGCTCCAGCAAACCATGAGTTACCTGTATGTCATACTTATCAATCTCACTAGATAGGCTATCCATTTCACACTGAAGCTCCTGCTCCCAGACAGATAACATATCATGACGCACACGCACCCGACGTACTAAATCATACATGCCAACATTCAATAACAAACCCGCAGCAAGCAAACCATAAAGCAACTTACTATAATTACGTAACGATGGCCGAAAGGCACGACCGGTCAATCTATTAAAATTTATAGACTTCATGTAAGCATAGTCTTTGGACAACCAGGCCCCGCCAGCTAACGTATAACTATAATCACCAAACACATCCATGCCACGATCCGAAAGACTAATAGGCGTCAACTCCAACCCTAACTCACGAGATAAATACTCAGGCAAATAACGCAACCTGGCACCGCCACCAATATAGTAAATGGCTTCAATGGAAAAACCCTCCGCCGCCTCTACCGAACGCAACGAACGCTTAATCTCAATACTTAAATGACGAACCGACGACTCTATCAAACTCGACAGATGTAACGTTGTGGCACTTGACTCCATCTCCTGATGCCCCAACAAAACAGCACAATCAAAATGCTTTAAATGTATCACCTGCTGCTCATCAGAATATTCCTTGCTGATAATATCCGTAAAGGTAATACCACCAATGTCTACCTTTTGAACATGACATGGACAACCATCCTTGTAGATAAATAACCTGGTACCAGTATGGCCAAAATCCAATACCGCCACATTGCCACCAACAACACGCCCTAACGATACGGCTTGCGGCTCTATGGTGTGAACTGCCCACCCCGGACGCTTGATCTTGCGTAACATGGCAACAACATCCTTGCGTATAGCCACACTTAATACCTGATAAACATCATCTAAGGTGTTCAGTATTTCCCACTGATAATGATAGTCATCCACATCCTCAATAAGAGATCTTTCCTGCATCTCATAACGAATACCCTGAGATAACTCCGTCGACGACACCTTGGGAACTTGATACACTTGCGTAAACACATACGGTGATATACAGGAAAGAGTAAAACAAAACACAGGAGACTGAATACGATGACGGCTCACAAAATCTATCAGTATGGCATCTAAGGCTGAAGAGGGATAACCAAAAACGTTATCATAATCGGATAATAAATACTCGTTCTTGTAACGAGTCTGATACTTTGACTTATCCCTCTCCAACACGACACACTTGACACTATAGGACCCTATATCAACACCTACCAAGGTTCTAGCCATCCAAACTCTCCCCCAAGTCATAATATACTTCAAGCAAAATTGAAATATCTAAACCCTCGCTCGATTCTAACTTCATATCTACATTGGACACATAAATAAAATCCGCACCACCTAAAAACTTCAAATAATCACATGCAGACTTGTAAGAACCAGACACCACAACAGGCACTTCTAAAAACATATCATCCCGCCGAATAGCATCCACATCTATTAAAAAGTCTAGATTGAAATTTGCTGCATTCTGCTCAAGGTAAATCAATACCGAAGGAAGATGAAGAGACCAGTCAGTAGACTCGCCTACCGACTCTAAACTATTTTTCATCTGCACCAAATCTACATACCTCGCCGCATGACGCTCATAAGCATCCTGAGTAGACAAATACCTGTCCTTCAACATACCCAACTCATCACAACTATCCTGCAACAATGGATAGGAAAAAGGATACGTAAATCCAAATATATCACCAGAATAAAAAAACAATACCAACACCGTCAAAATAACTAAAACACAAGCTGCTATCTGCAAATACGACTTTTGCATAACCAAACCCCTTTCAAGGCAAAATGGTTTGCCATAAATCACCCAGCAAACTTATATCAAAAAATATTTGCAACAAGGCCGCTACCGCAATGGAAGGGCCAAAGGGTATCTCTTGCTTCCGATCACGATACTTAAAATAATAAAATATACCAACAACAGCACCAACCAAAAAGGATAAAAAAAACGTGTCCAGCACCCTCAAACCAAACCACATACCCAACGCCCCCATAAGCTTAACATCCCCACCACCCATAACACTTACTATGGACAAGGCAAGCATCAAACCACCACCAACCAATAAACCTAAACACGCTTCATGCAACGGTATACCATCACCAAATAAACTGGACACAAAGGCATAAGACACCAAACCAACAGATATTGCATCGGGTATAATCTTACTACGCACATCTTCAAACATTACCCATAACATCAGTAACGTAAAATAAATCAATTCAAACACTGTCTTTTCTCCTATATGTTAGGTAAAATATACACTCAACTATTACTACAACCAACACTACCTGACTAATAGGAAGCAATACTTCATGCAGACATGATACAAACGAATGATGATAAACATAATAAACTAACAACAGCACAAATGTTAAAACCGAAGCTACCACAGGATACATGATACGCAAACGCTTTGTTTCGTACAAATAAACTAACGATAATAAAAACAAAGATACACCTAAAGACAATAACATAACTCACCCACTCCCTATCTCTACTCATCCTGTAATTCTTCTTCGGAAACACTATCTTCCTCAACAGTATCCAGATAAGCCTCATCCGGAATACCTCCATCCGGAATCAGCCCCGATAAAGGCAACATGGGATCACTACGACCATACTTAAAAATACCCCTGGCTTGGTAGCTTTTCAGCTGCTCGTCATCCACACGATAATGCTTAACCAAACGATGAGGCGTATCCGATTTATCAATAGCCGACACATCAGGCAAAGATACCTCATACTTGCCAACAGGGGCAGGTATGACAAAAAACATAAATACATAGAACAACACAACAACCAAAGACGGCAACAAATAATACTTATCTTTCAAAATAAACCCTCCTTCTTTAATATATCTTCATCGCTTCTTCTAAAGATGTTACACCCAAAACAGCACGGTTAAATACACCCAGCTCCAAAGGAATATAGCCACCTTCCATTAACTTGCTAAGTAGTGCCCTGGCTTCATAACGCCCCGCAATTAACTCTTTTATCTCATCGTCAACCACAATTATTTCAGGCACCGCCGTACGACCATAATAGCCTACACCATTACACTCAGAACAACCACAAGGCTTGTAAAACTTGTCAAACTCCACACCAGTATATTTTTCTTGAATGTGCTTAAGCCACATAGCTTCAGCCGCACTTGGCTCAGCATCCATCTTGCATGCTGGACATAAAACACGAACTAATGCTTGCGACACAAAACCCAGAGTGCTGGCACTTACTAAATAAGGCTCCGCACCCATGTTAAATATACGACTAATAATATCCATCGCACTATTAGCATGAATGGTAGTCATTATCAAATGACCCGTCAACGCAGCACGTATCGCAAGAGTTAAGGTTTCCGCATCACGCACCTCACCAACAACCACCACATCAGGATCTTGACGCAATAAAGACCGTAACACAGACGCAAAAGTTATGTCAGCAACAGGATTTACTTGAATGTGATTAACATTGGGAATGGTACGCTCCACAGGATCTTCAATGGTATATATGTTTATTTCTTCCGTGTTGATCCGATCTACCATTGTATGCAATGTTGTAGTTTTGCCTGTCCCAGAAGCACCACCCATATAAATAACTCCATGACGACAAGTTAACATTTTTTCCATCTTCAACTTGTCTTCCGACGAAAAGCCAAGAGATGCAAAATCCCCAATACCAGAACTTTTGTCAAATATACGCAAAACCATCTTCTCACCATAAAGAGTACCTATGGAGGAAACCCTAACATCATAGGTATTATCATTGTAGGAAAAGTCACTAATATGACCATCCTGGGAACGACGACGCTCCGTTATATCCATACCTGAAATTAACTTAAGACGAGACATTAACCCACTTATCTGATCCGGTGGCATGGCCCGCTGCTCGGCTATAGATAAAACACCATCAATACGATAACGCAACTGAAGAAGACCATCACGAATCTCAACATGCACATCACTAGCCCGCAAATCAACACCCCTGGATATTATCTGCTCCGCATAAGATACAATGTCAGCCGGCCCTTCATCTATATCCACACCGGACTCATCCGAAGATTCAAGATTACGAATCCAGGCTTCTATCTCAAAAGAAAAAGCAAAATATATCCTGGCAGATAAACCCTCCTGACTACACAGACGACTCAGAACATCACGAACCTCATGCGCCGAAAAATCAGCTACTGCCAAATGACACACACCACGCTCACTACGAAACGGTACAAATTTGTACATTCTCATCACATCTATGCTAAAAGCTTCCAAGGTAGCTAACGGCATTGACTCTTTCTCAAGATCTACATAGGTAATCCCATAATAAGACTCTATTGCTGAAATTACCGCATCCTTCGAAATACCTAAATCGGTAAGCCGCGCCATTATTTCACGATCCCCGGACAAGGAACTTACCTCAGCTATCTTGGCAGACTCAGTTAACAAGTTGGCCAATACAGTCTTGATATATTGCAAAAAAATCACCCCTCCCTAATAATTAATTGCCGACCCTAAAACCAGCAATTACCTTGTTCGCAAAAAAAAACAACAACAAAACATTACCACTTTGATATACCCCCACAACTAAAGTCAATCATAGATTCAAGCAAAAATCGTCCTTATAAAACTTATACCGTATTAATTGTTCTACAAACGCAGAGCCACAATGTACCTGCCAAAATTGCTAATCTTCTTGCAAAACATGATGCTTAACAAATTATCCTACAATTTAAAGGGTGCCGCTAAAAGCAGCACCCGCAACAAATTACATGGTAAATTGCACATGGCGCATCGTAAGAAAACTACCACTTTCTGTCACAGCACCAAAACCTACAGCACCAGACTCAGATATACGCTCATCACTTTTTCCCAAAACCCATTCAGCAGGTTCTCCGTCACCATTCCACACCTTGCACTTAACACTAGAACCATCAACAAATACACGCAACTTTGTATCGTCACACTCAATATCTGTTGACGCTCCTTGGGGCAAGCCCCTGAAGGATTCTTGGGCTGAGCGTCTAATAACCATCCCCACCATGCAAGGTGGCATCATCTACCTAAACCCTAAAATATAATAATATTGCCGCCATAGAACCACCCCCAACACCTACGTCAAACTCCATTAAAGCATCCAGACTGTCACCCATACGACATATACTGTTACGATCCAAGGTTACCGGATAGTATGCATGGTGCAACATATAATCAGTTTCTGGATAACATCCACCATCCTTAGTGACAATCCCACCATCCTCAGACTTAACCCAAGGTGCAGTTAACCTAAACATCGCCCAACCATTATCAAAAGATGGAACATCATCAAAATCTTCATCTATTACTGTTTCTTCTGGACCACCAGAGTCATCACCGGGAGTGACACCCGCTAAACCCGTACACAACGAATAACCTCTCGAACAAAAACAAAACTTGTTCTTGCGATCCAATAACCCTGTCTTATGAACAATCCTATTAGCATAAACCCCCGTGGCAACATAAAGATAATCCGACATATTGTTACTCAAAGAATGAACATAGGTTGCTATAACGGATCCGTTAATTCCATAAACAACAGCATCCATACCTAAAGAATCAATCAGCCTTTCAGGCAAATCCTTAACAGAAACAGGCTCACCCATAAATACCTTGTTATGCAAAACACAAGTATCGCAAGCACCTTCAAGTATCCCACAATCTGCCTGCATAGCCGCAACCTTGGCATCCTTGGTATAACCATAGTAGAGTAAAACCTGACCTGCTCTTACACATACGCATAACCCCCAACATTAATTTGC
>CAZXLH010000057.1:0-5102 GCA_964641455.1 uncultured Eubacteriales bacterium
TGAGTTGAAGAGGGGGATGGTGGTGGGGTTTTTGGGGAGGGTGATGGCTTGAAGCTGAATCGAAAGCAGACAGCTTCCCCAGCCGTTCGTGAAGGCGGGCTGCATCTTTTGAGTACTGCTCCCGCATCTGTGATTTCTTACAGTTGTTTTGACACGCCATTCCTGAGGCCTTAAAAGGTTGTTTTTACCAGTCTTTCATTATCCTCTTGTCTTACTGGCAAACCTGAGCCTTCTATAATACGCCTCCATTCGGTCCGGCAGTACGCAGCATGTTTATGAGGAGGTTTTCGCGACTCTGGCGGTGGCATGGTCATATAATCGCCGTAAGTAATGCGCAAGTATTTATCATATTCACTGAAAGTGACAAATGGCTGCCCCCTGAACATCACGGTAGTTCCGTCCCCAACGTAGGCTTTGGGCAAGTAATCGTGTACTCCCCTGAAGTCCAGATAACTCGCCCACTCCACCGAGGATTTCTCCGAATACTTCTTTGAGATACGATCGATCATCGCATGTAGCCATTTGATGCGTGATTCGTTTCCCCAGGCATGGAGAAGACTTACCAGCGCTTGCTTGTGAAAGCGACGCTCTTTGCTATTTCTTAGTGAATTCAAGGCCAAAATCATGCGTGCTAGACGCAACAGATGTCCATGTAGTATCTTGCAGACTCTGCCTTTCGGGACGCCGTCCAGCGGGAATATGTCTACAAATACTCCCAACTCCACTTTGTAATCGTCACGTTCTAGTTTTCGTGATTTCTCCACAAAAACTGTCCGTATGTCACATACTTTAGATATATTGTGCTTGATCCGCCAATCATCTTTCCAATTCACGAAAGTGTAATATGAGGGAAGCTCCGACCTGCAAATCTGTTCAAACTTCTCGAAGTCGTCCCTTGGCATGGCTATGTCAATGTCATCGTCCCATGGAATAAAGTCACCATGCCGCACTGCCCCAAGCAGGGTACCTCCGAACAAATAGTGTCGTAAGTTGTTTTTCTCACAAAGGGATACTATTGTGCATAGAATATCAAACTGAATGTCTTGTATCTGCTCCAAGGTCAGTTCAATCATGTTGGATCTCCTTACTGGGCACTTCATTAAGTTATGGGCCCTTTGCTCAAGAGGCAATGCGCACAAATGAAAGCGAGATCTTAGCTGCCCGCACCATAATACATTACATATCTCTCGGCGGCGTCCAAGTCAGACACTCTGTCAATCTCAAACCAATCACTGGGTGCGATTTCTCGAACATAAACCGAAAACTCTTCCAAGTTATCCTTAACAAGGTCGTCCCAAAACATCGTCTCGAATTTTGCTTTTGATACCGCGTGGTCGAGTAAGCTACGTAGTTTGACACCATCCCTAGAAGACCAATACGACACTCCAGACATAATGTTGTCTGTACCATCAGCAATTGTGATGTTTGTGACTCGGCCCTGACCATTTGTCTTTACGATCCATTCCTTTTCAAAGTTCGACTTAATACCAGTAAAGTACGTGGAGGATCGCAGTTCCGTGGTAAGGAAGTTCCTTGTTAGGTACACGTCTCCCTCTAGTATATAGTTATCACCCAAGAGATCTTTGACTAGGTACAGTGAATACAAGTTGTTCCAGACATTATACTTGGGATTGTGTATGAGGTTAATCCCGTGCTTGCCTTCTAAAAACGAGAAGCATTCTGCTAAATACCCTGTAACGACAGTAATATCATCAATGCCGACTTCTCTCAAGAAACGTATTTGCCTCATAATCATCGGTTCACCGGCGACTGGAATTAGAGCCTTGGGAACTCTGTTAGTCAGTGGTCTGAGCCGGGTCCCCATTCCGGCCGCCAATATGATTGCTTGCATCAATAGCCCTCCTGACGTGGTAAGCTAATACCTAGCCAACATTTCTCATATTGGATTGATATTTCCGCAGATTGTGTTTCCCACGATTAAAACGCCCAAGCGAGTAGGTACACAAATGTTCATCACCACAAGCTACCTTTGACAGTGCCCACATACTCCAATGGATGTCCATGATTATACGCAATATATTCATCTTCTCAATTTCTGATATATTTGGTTCTCTGCCAAAGTATTTCTCAAGAAACAACTCTTCCTCGTCTGCTGTAAATTCGCATTCTAGTCCTACAGACACAACATCCCAAAGGCCATCATAGTCTCCACTGTACTCCCAATCAATCAGGAAAACTCGCTGGTCCGAACCGATCACAAAGTTTTCAGGCCACGCGTCCAAGTGGCATGGAACATGATCTAATCCCATATTAATTAGCCGTTGTTCCAGGCCGAGCAATTCTAACTTGACCCGTTCATAGCCATCAAACAAAAGGCCGGGCTTTCGGGCCACATCTTTCTCGAACATTGCTATGTTTTCTAACGGATCAAACTGGCTGCTGAACAATTTATTGCACCTATGTAATGTTCGTAAAGCATAAGCCATTAGTTCCATATTCGGTTCCCTTCTGGCGCTGGCAATTGAAAGGGTTTCCGCTCCGGGAATGTATCGAGTGATCTTTACTCCAGTCTTAGTATTCCAGTGGATGGTCTCGCAATCTAGACCTATTGAGTAGGCCAATTCACAATTCGCCCTCTCCTGTTCCCTGTCAACCGACTTGTTTGTGCCCTTACCGGGACTCCGCACCACTATTGGACCCTGACTCGTTGCCACTTTGTAGTTATGGTTATTCATACCCCCTAGTTTCTCAAGCGGTCCGATCACCTCATATTCCGGGCCCAATGCGTCCAGCACCATCCTGCAAATCAGAGACTCCTGTCTCGTTTTTTCTCGTCTCTCCAGTCTCGGATAAATGACATACTGCAGATTTCGGTAGTGATTTGGGGTATCAATTTCGGACCAAACCAAGTCATCAACTCTAACGTAACCCAGCTTGTGTTTGTCGCCAACGCTCAGCAAAGCATATTCATAATGCAAATAAGGATTCAAACAGTCCGCGAAGTATTCCAACATGTCGTCAAACGTCTCCAGTGAGATTTTCGATAGGCCGATGAACTCACCATCCAGCCTGCTTAACTGATGAATGTCTTTGGATATCTTAAAGACTACATCATTCCGTAATTCTACAAACGAAGAGTCTCCCAGGCCGGACTCATTAGCGATCAGAAGGCAGTTCTTGGCTTCATTGGCAAGGACTCGATCAAAGCCGCGGCCTTCAACTACTATGTCTCCTTCGAGAAGGAAGAAATCTCCGTCTATATACTCTCGGGCTAACGATAGAGAGTACATTGTCCCAGTCCATTTATACCTCTCGGAGCGGATAATAAAGACTTGCTCGCTTGCGAACTTCTCGAAAGCCTCTGCCTGAAAACCTGCTACTATTACAATCTTTTCAATACCAACACTGTAAAGCTGGTCGATCAATCGTCCAACTACTGTTGTGTCCGACAGTTCCAATAACCCAGCCTGGGTTGAGAATCCGTCTTGCTCACCTGCCGCAAGAATCACTGCTTGTTTCATAATTGGCATTTTCTCATCCCCTACAACGAGACTCGTACCATAGTAATGGCAGCGCTCTAAATCATTTTTCTGTCGTCACAGGGAAGTTGTCCCAAACGTTGTGAAAACTGCTTGAGGCAATCGTACGCTGCCATCCGCCTGTTTTCGCTTATCTGTCTTCTGCCCGTCTGAATTAGCTCACGAATATGTGTATGTGCAAACGGAATCCCATCGATAAGCAGCACAATAATATCAAGATCCGTTGGTGGTCACCTAAGAAAGGATGTTATCTAGGCCTTGATCGCTGCGATAAACCGTAGACACATCGTACCCTTGTCAGTTGTACCGTAATCGAAGTGGTTTGCTAAAGACTCCTTCCCGATATCATAGTTCCAAGAAGCGACACTCCGCAACTCCCGGCAATCCTGCTTTGAGATTTCCAATAATTACATTTTACAACAAGCGGATGCAAGCGTCAAATGCCAGAACCCGATCGCCTGCCAGTATTTTACACTCCCAGACTAAATGGAAATGTATGTGGGTGCGCGGTGACGGGATCAGAATGTCTGACAAACAAGCACAAGAATTTTGGGGGGTGATTGTACAGGAAAGCTCCGGCGTTATTCGCCTAGGCCATGAGTTTTAAACTGCTATGGTAGGGCCTGAGTTTCATGTCTGGGTGGACTATATAGGCCCGGTCGCTGGTTTTCTCTTCTACTGATTCCTTGGAGGAGTCAGCGGAGTGGTTTACGTAGAAAGATATAGACAAGTGTTTGCATGCTTCAATTGGTGGCCCTGGCACTCGGGCATTGATCCTCCTTAATGGTGGCCCAGGAGGAGCCAGACATATTAGACGTATTGCAGCGGAAACCGCAGTCTACAGAGTCTTTGAGGCAACATTGCGTCAGGAATTATCTCTGCTATGATGAGTTGACGCGGGGTGCTGGTACAGTTCTGAGGGAAGGTGATAGGTTAAAGGAGGAGGCTGAGTTTTTAGGTTTTGAGGGAGCGCTAGACTAATGGAGATGTCGGCTGCTTTGGAAGAGAGTCATTTGGGTGGGACTAGGATTTGTCTGTGCGATTGTTGAAGGAATCATACTAGTGGTGTCGAAATATAAATATCTGAGCAGCAAAGAGGATGCCGTATGGCGGTAGTTTGCCAGGAGGATTTATTGCCTGGAAGCGCACAATGCTTGCCTGGTTAGTGCCACCTAACTGCTTCACACCTCATTTTCCATGAAGCACAAGAAGCTGCCCGTCGGGGTGATTTGCGGGTTTGGGGATACTCACAGGGCTACAGGGTAGCGGGTACTCGCGGGGAACTTGCTTGCGGGAAATTTGGAAGAACTGATTTAGACAGACCGAGGGAATGCAAAGCCAGTTGGCTTTCCGATGCTAGGTTCGGCGGATGACATCCAGTGAGGCGCTCTATGAGAAGCCTGTCGCCGGAGTGAGGGTTATATTGAAGGATACGAAGATTGAAGTGGTAGGGAACAAGCAAACGCTGTTGAATTGGGAACGATTGGATCTGTAAGAGCAACGAGTTGCTATAATATGGCGCTAGTGAAGTCCGCGAGATGAATTAGTGGTATGTTACTTTGATTTAACTGATAGAGTTATCGCTGAACTCTAATGCACCGA
>CAZXLH010000057.1:5119-9513 GCA_964641455.1 uncultured Eubacteriales bacterium
GGATGGATGTGTTTAGTTCAAGCCACGATGTCGTGTTCGGCGAGCCACTATCTACGTGCAAACAAGGTGTTGAAGGTATTGTTTGGTAGCAAAGACTTGGCCTCAGTAATCATACCTGCTTGCGTGCTTTCAATGTAGAGACGTATATGAGGGGCGCAGTTGAATCTGTAATTACGCAATCCCTTCCATAGTTTTGGGACGTGCTCGGTCTGGCAAGGCAATGCGTCCGGTGGAAGTTTACCCTTGGTTGCTAATGGAATTCGTATGCCGTGTGCCCAAGTCATCAGATTCTTGTCTACGGACATTGTATGGAAGGGCTATATATCGGTCGTTTTTGAAAAGTAGAAGTTGACAGCTGAATTAACTATGGGATGCCTGTTCCTTTCAGGAGCATGACCGTTCAGAATTAGAGTAACTGCTGGTTTACTTAGCCACGTAACAATAGGGACTGAGTGAGATCTCACTGGAGTTTGATGTTGTAGAGAGTCGCAACGTATACTTATTACTGGCGCAGGTACACATTTGTAGCATTAAGGATTTCTATTTTTGCTCTTTGTGAACTAGTTATGGATTACCTGTAGTGAATATCGTTTATGGGGAGGCTTTGGAGAAATGAATAGATTAAGTATAATGGATAGGATCAGGCCTGGTGTAAGGCAATGAGGGTGGCGTTGTTCATTCCTTCGCTTGGCGGTGGAGGCGCTGAACGAGTAATGGCGAATCTGGCCCGGGGCTTAGCCGAGAGGGACTTGACGGTGGATTTGGTCTTAGTTAGAGCTGAAGGCCCTTTTCTAGCTTTATTGCCGCCTGAGGTGAGGATAATCGATCTGGGGGCCTCGCGCACAGTGGCAAGCCTTCCTGGCTTGATCCGCTACTTGCGCTCGGAGCGTCCGGAATCGCTTCTGTCTGCATTAAACAATGCAAACGTTGTGGCTATTTGGGCCAAGAGGCTCGCCAGAGTGTCGACTCGCGTCGTGGTAAGTGTACATAATACTTACAGTAAAGCTGTTGCTGGTACCCAAAGCTTGAGGGGTAGACTACTGCATTACGGTGTACGAGCTTTTCTTCCGATGGCTGATGCTATAGTTGCAGTCTCACAGGGTGTTGCCGATGACGTTACATATACTACTGGGATACCGACAGATAAAGTGCGAGTGATATATAATCCTGTGGTGACGCCTGAGCTGTTTGTTAAGGCATCTGAACCACTAGATCATCCCTGGTTTGCTCCGGGCGAGCCTCCAGTTGTGCTCGGGGTGGGTAGGCTCACCGCGCAAAAGGATTTCGCTACGCTTATCCGAGGCTTTGCTTTGTTGCGAAAACAGCGCCTGGCGAGGCTTATAATCTTGGGCGAAGGGGAGGAAAGACCCAAGCTGGAAGCACTAGTTCAGGAACTGGGCATAGAGGATGACGTATCTCTCCCTGGATTTGTAGAGAATCCGTTCAATTACATGAAGCAGGCAAGCGTGTTTGCCCTTTCATCTCGATGGGAGGGCCTACCAACTGTGCTTATTGAAGCTATGGCTTTAGGCACGCCCGTGGTGTCTACCGACTGCCCTAGCGGACCACAGGAGATTCTAGAGGGGGGCAAGTGGGGGATGCTTGTGCCTCCAGGTAACCCTAAGGAGTTGGCTAGGGCTGTTTTGGCAGCTCTCAGGAAATCCATGAGTACTTCCGCTAGAGTTACCCCTTTTACTGTTGAATATGCCACTGCTCGGTACCTAGAACTCCTCAAAGGAGAATGAGGCTTACAAGTTGGCGTTCTGTTGTAGCTGGACGCTTGAACTTGTCGTGCTATGGGAGGGTATTGTGGTTTTCCCACTTACGTGGTTGAGGCCTTAGAGAACAACCGAGATTATGGAGTGCGCGGCTGAGCGAGAGTAGAGACTTATTGTTGTACTTAGGCATGTTGCGATTGAGTAGTCATACATAGGTCATTACGTGGAACAAACGAAGCATAGGTGGGATGTGTATGATAGAGGGCTTGGATATCGTGCTTGTAGGTCCGTATCCGCCTCCGGTTGGTGGCGTGGCAACGCATGTTGAGAGACTCAGCAAAGCTTGCTTGTCTAAAGGCTACGAGTGTTGTGTCCTAGACATTTTTGCAGACAAGGGGGAGGACGTTCCAGCTTGGGTTCATAGGTTAGGTGGGTGTGGGTGGGTTAGAGGCGTGAAGGCCTTCTTATGGCTAAGGAAGTGTAATGCCTGTACAATACACTTTCATGTCGCTTCCATGGATAGATTCCGTATTGCTGGTTGGCCTATGTTATTGGCCACCCGCGGCGCCCAAACGCGTATTATCACCGTACACGGAGGCACATTTGTTCGGAAATGTCGCAGAAAAGGGCTTCTTTTCTACACTTACATACGTACGCTCTTGCGATCTTTTGATGCAGTGATTGTGGTTAATGACGAACAAGCTGACTTTTTGATCGGCGAGCTTCAGCTAGATTCATCAACGGTTCATATGATACCGGCATATATACAACCTTCAGCGTCAGATACACACACGACCATTCCTAGAGAGGTCCGAGAGGCTATTCATGGCAGAAAGGTGGTTGTGGGTTCAGGGCAGCCCAATCGTACCTATGGACATGATCTTTTGATGAAGGCTGTAGGAAGAGCAGGCAGTAAGAGCGATGTAATACTGATAATTGCTCTATATGGCACTGGGGAAAGTGTGGATCCTGAGTACCTTAGGCTGCTTGGGCATATGAGAGACTCAATGCCCAACTGCATATTTGTGGATGACCTAGAGCCAGAGGAGTTCAACGCTTTGCTTGCTGAGACGGATGTTTATGTAAGGCCCACATACGTGGATGGGGACTCTGTGGCAGTAAGAGAGGCGTTAGCTCATGGTTGTCGCGTAATCGCCAGCGACTGTATACGTAGGCCGAACGGAGTGGACACATTCAAGTCTGGTTGCGATGAATCGTTGTGTGATTGCCTACAGAGAGCACTTTTCTCACCCACGGGCAGATACTTATATGTCGAGCAGCAACGTGATTTTGCTCAAGATGTGATGTCATTATACAAGAAGCTTGCGAAATAGAAGTAGTGACCATAGTTATATTGGGATCGACTTAGAGTCTGGGATTTAGCAATCCCACAGAGGGGATCCTCAAGCTTGCTGAGACGTTTTTCTTGAGACTTGAGAGGCGTGTTATTCTCGATTCCTTGCAGGTCTGCCAAGTGAGACAAGGTGAAATGGCGCTTATGTTCTATGAGCGTATCATCAACACTATGAACGAAGGGCTTGTCGGAGCAGCAGGAGTTGTCAAAATTCCGATTGGACAAACCAATACGGTTTTGGATATCTCAGTACAGGAACGTCATCATAGCTTAGTTTAGCGATGCTTTTGACACCGCAAGATGGGGCAGCAATGCAAACGAGTCCTACGCATGTTAGAAGACAATGCAGTAGAGAGTGCTAAGCGTTTTTATGTGGCAGCTAACAGAAAAGCTGTTTTGAGAATTGGTGGGGTAGATGGAGCTTATTAACACGATCCAAAACGTCTTGAACATGATAGTGCTCTGCTTCATGATTAGCGTGGTTTCAAGAGGACGGACTTTCGACGCACTCATGGTCATGTTGATTGGAGTCCTTTGTGCACCGCTCAACATCATTGGAGGGAAGGCCATACCATTTGCGTATTTGGCCAGTGCCGTCTTGCTAGCCTATGTGTTTCTCGATGCTAGGCGACTCAAGATTCCACGAAACAACTTCGTGTTCCTTCTTAGTGTGGTGCTCTATTCTTCTTTGATTGTCGAATGGCTGTCAACTATGATTTGTGTCTTTGCCTATGCTCCATTGAGCGTTGAGTGGTTGACACTTTTGGGGCGACTGCGCGGCGTCCTTATCTATAGCCTAAGCGTTGTGCTTGCATATTCTGGCTTACGGAATCATCCTGACATAGATGGAAGAAAGCTATCTTCCAAACTCCTGTCTGCTCTTGGCATCTCAATGTTCCTGAATTTGATAGCCGTTGGCATCCAACTTGCCCACCCACAATTTGGTCTTCGCCTTGTCAGGGCATGGTATACCTCCGAGTCGAGAATTACTATAGATGCGATGGAGAGAATCGGCATGTTCTCGCGATTCTACGGGCTGAATTATTCCCCAGTCCATTTGGGTTTCAAGTCTCTATTGTCCCTTGGGGGCGCATTATTCTATATGTTGATGTCGCACAACGCCGCGCTAAATCGGAAAGCAATTACAGTTGTTTTCTTGGCAGTCATCAATGGAACTTTGAGTTTTTCAAAAACATTTATACTAGGATCTGTGCTTTGCGTTCTGGTTTTTTGGCTATATCACGCATTGCAGAAGCTACGACAGTTGCCTATGGTTGAGATCAGAACTACAAGGGTATTAGTAGTGTGTTGTCTATTCGTCG
>CAZXLH010000058.1:0-9355 GCA_964641455.1 uncultured Eubacteriales bacterium
CAAAGAAGAACCCCAGCGGAGTAAAATCCAAAGGGGTTTTTTTATGCCTTGGGGGAGTAGTGAGGTGGCTGGGGGGGTGTCTTGTTTTTTGTCGAACTTTTTTGGAGGCGGGGGCGTGCTCCACGAAAGAGATAGTAACCCATTAAGGTTAAACTTTGCAGGAACATTTCACAGCCATGACGAAGCGAATCAGTGAAAGCAAAAGCGAGGTAAAAGCCGGTAAAGTTGCAATAATAATACCCTTTTGGGGAGTAATAGCAAAGTGCATAAAACATACGAAATCCGCGATCCGGTACACGGTTTTATAAAAATGGATAGATGGGAAAGGGATATAATCAATCAACCGGCTTTTCAAAGGCTACGTCGCATAAGACAATTGGCCTTAACCCATATGGTTTATCCCGGAGCGGTGCATACGCGTTTTGAACACTCGCTTGGTGTAATGCATGTTGCAACAAAAATGTATAACCATATTGTAAACAAGAATAGAGAATACTTAGAGAGCAAGCTGGGCTTTAATGATTCGGGTCTTGAGCGTGACAAAAGACTTGTAAGGATTGCTTGCCTATTGCATGATATTGGCCATCCGCCTCTTTCCCATGCCGGTGAAGGGCTAATGGACATCAATCCTAACACAGAGAAGTCATATAAGCACGAGGATTATTCTGCAGCCATAGTGCTATATAAGTTTAAGGACGTTATCGAAAACCATCCTTTAAACGAAAACCATGGTATAACTGCTAAGGAGATAAGCGATTTTCTAACCGGTAGTGTCGATCTTGGCCGCAGATTGCTTTGGCGCAATCCGGTGGTGGGCCAGTTAGATGCAGACAGGGCCGATTACCTTCTAAGGGATTCTTACCATATTGGCGCAAATTACGGACGCTATGACCTTAACCGTTTACTTATTTGCCTGACTATATCGAAAGATTTGGTAGAAACCGGCGCACCGTTAATTGCTATAGAAGAAGGTGGCATGCATGCGGCTGAAGCATTAATTATAGCTCGTTATTTAATGTTTACCCAAGTGTATTTTCATCATACAAGACGGGCTTATGATTACCACATTACTGAAGCCTTAAAAACATTGCTATTACAAGAGACCGGAAATGATACTTTCTTGCCGCCTACTTCAGAGAAAAACATCGATGAGTACATTTCTTGGGATGATTGGCGCGTTCTTGGACTTATTAGCCAAAACAAAGGTGGGGAGGCAGCAAGTATTATTAAGAACAGAAGGCATTATCGGTGTGTTTACCATACTCCTGAAGTACCCAATGAAAACGATCTTGATAAAGCGAACGTGGTTTTGGGGAAATTATCGGGTTTCCCTCACTTTGCAGATGAAGCAGAGAAATCTTGGTACAGCAGGGATAAAGGGGAGGTTATGGTTGTATTGAAAGGGAAAGAAAGAGAACATACTGTTCCCTTGGCGTCTCTATCGAGCGTTGTGAAAGGTTTGTTACCGGTACGTCAACGGAGAATATATGTTTCAAAAGAAAATAAGGAAAGAGCGGAACAGATCGTGAAAAATGTTGAGGAGGCATCAGAATGACAGTTCAATTTTCCGAGCGCTGGAATCAATATGGGTTAATAGCAGACCTGGCTGTAAAGTTAAAAGATGTCTCACCCCAATTGGGCAAAACCGTAATGCAAAAAATGGTATATATTCTTCAAGAAGTTTACGGGGTTCCATGCGATTATGATTATATTCTCTATAATTATGGGCCATATAGTGGTGTTCTTGCTGAAGATCTGGTCTTTTTTGAATCGTTGGAAGGGGTTAGCATAAACTGGGGCCGAAATATGGGCTACGAGATACTGCCAGGGGCTAAAGCAGGCCATTTCATAAAAAGAGCGCATGAGTTTATTGAGAAATATGAACACCAAATAAATACAGCAATTGAGAACTTCGGCACCATGACTGCAAGAGAGATTGAATTACAGTCGACAATTATTTATGTATCCAAGGAAAATGGGACTAATTTAGAGCAGCGTATAAAAGAAATAAAGCCACACTTTTCAGTAGAAGAAATACGCAATAGCATTGAGCAACTAATGGAGATGAAAATTATTAGTTAGGTATCAAGTGGACGAGGATGGACATACTTTCTAAATAACAAATCCTGATGTTCTTCCCTATTTGCCATGCCGAGTTACATGGAAGCCAACACTTCGACTCGGCCCTATCATAGAAGTTCAGAAATATTGAAAAACAAATAACTAGGGGCATAATAGTATCAAATGCACCTAGCAAGTTAATATTTATATTAACTTGCTAGGCTAAAGAGGAACTGAGTGATTAGCTAAAAGGCAACTATACATCTTCTTTGTTCATCTTCCTTCTGTAATTGAAACTTTTCTGCAAGGCCTTGCGTCAAAACCTATGAGGTTATTTTTGGGAAGGTTTAATGTGCTTTCTGCAGAAGTAATACCTATAGTGTTACATACGGAGGGCTTGTGGAAAATGCGTTATAAGAAACTCGCTCCGGTTATATTAATATGCCTCCTTGTTTCATTTTGGTCTTCCATGGTTTATGCATCTAATGTCTCTCTTGTGGTTTCACTTGAACTTTATGCTAAAGGCGTCATGGTAGGCTTCGGAGAAGGAAACATGGGTTGGGATGAGACCCTTACCAGGGCACAGGCTGCCAAAATCATAGTCACTGCCATGGGTTGTTCAGACTTGGCAAAACACTCAGTGAGCCTTCACCCTACCTTCCCGGATGTCGATAGATCTCATTGGGCATTTAGATTTATAAATCTTGCCTGCGAATTTGGCATAGTCAAAGGGTTCCCAGATGGAACCTTTAAGCCCGAAAACCGTGTTACAAGGGCAGAATACCTGGTTATGCTGGCACGCATGTATAATGCCCTGGGCGGGGCCGGTACTTTGGATGCAGATGTTTTGCCCATAGAACCTAAGTGGATGGCAAAAGAAGTATCCCAGGTTTCCGATCTGGTATCCATGTTAGAAATAAAAGAAGGAGACTCTTTCGAAATTAATATGCTCCGCAATGAAGCAGGGTTTTTGGTTCATGGGCTTATGGGAAAGTTTGGCCTCTTATATGACATTATAGGTACCTTGGTTGACGTTAAGCCAAATTGGATTGTAATAAAACCACAAAATTCAGATGAAACAGTAACCATCCCCTTAGCGTCTGACGTTAGGTGCGTTAATGCACAAGAAGAAGTTGCTTTGGACGATAATATCGTAGGCGAAGAAGCGTTTATTATACTTGACAAAACCAGGTCTTGTAGTTTCTTACGGATAGAATAGCCGGGAAGGGGATCAGAAATGAAAAAAACCCTTAGATTGCTCCTTGTAATCTTCCTCATTGTTCCTGTGTTGTTTCTTGCTTATGTAGAAAACCATTTAGGGGTTGCCGCTTCAGTAGCCGAAAAAGTTGAGATAAGTTCCTATGAAAGGCTCATAGATTCCAATGCATCTTACGCAGCCCTTAACCGCAATTTGGCAGCTCTTGGCGTGGATATGGTAATCAAAGGCTCCGGTGTCACCGGAACCGGCCAAGTTGTTGGAATTGTAGACACAGGAGTAGATCCTCTTATGCCCGGCTTTATAAAAAAAGACGGTACTTCCAAAATTGTAAATTGGTTTGACGTTACAAGCGAAGGGGAAGCCACTATTTTAGGCAAATACAGATCACAAAACGGTATTATATCCGTAAACAATGTGGATCTTAATGTAGAAGATTTGAAAAACCTGAGCGGTACTTACATAGTAGGTATGCTACCCTCTATAATTTCAAAAGAGTTTCCGTCAAACCCTGATATATATTTTGTAGCCTATGATCCTGTAAAGGAAGGGGTTTTTGAAGCAGTAGCGGTAGATACCGACCTGGACCTGGACTTTGGAAATGAAGTTACAATTTACGAATACAACACTTCAAAAAACGGTGTAAAATTACAGATCGACAATGAGAGGGCAATATCCCTTGTAGCAGCTTTGGTTGACACAAGCGGAGAAAAGGTTGTTTTCGGGTTCGACCTGCACGGCCATGGCACGGGCATGGCGTCTATAGTATCAGGTTACGACCGTGGATACGGAGGGGTAGTGCCTGATGCTGAACTTGTGGTTGCCAAAGCCATAAGTTCCACCGGGTTTGGCAGCTGGGACAACATACTTCGTGGAATAGAGTATTGCCTTAATAACAGAGCCGGCGTGGTTCTTGTTGGAGCCGTTCCTGAAAACTCTGCATCAGACCCTCTTTGGGCTGCCATTGAGAGGCTTGCCCAATCCAAAAACGCCAATATAGTCATGGCAGCAGGAAACAAAGGCCCGGGGGTAGGCACCCTTACAGTTTGTAGTTCCTGGCCGGGGCTTATCATATCTTCAGGGTACTACCCGCCTACGGCCTTTAAAGCGCTGTTTGGATCAAGTCTTGTAAACGATACATGGTACCCCTATTCTTCTTCCGGGCCTGATTTAGAGGGCAATAAGGGGATAGACGTTATGGCTCCGGCTATTGCGCCTGTGCCTAAACCAGGTTACCATGAGGCGCTTCAATTTACGCTCATGGAAGGAACTTCAGTTTCAGCAGCCTATACAGCAGGATCTGTGGCTTTATTAAGGCAAGGGGCAATTCGTTTCGGGCTTGACCCCTTGGAAGGAGCTACTCTAAGCCTTTTGGAAGGCGCAAAGCCCCTAGATGGAGTGCTTCCTGTAGAACAAGGCTACGGCAAAATTAACCTTGTAAAGGCATGGTCTTTGCTCATAAAGGGTATAAGCAATTCCAGATTAAAACTGGTACACAAGTGGATGGGAAACGTAGCAGCCGGAGGGGTGTGGCTTAAAGGCAAAAGTTTAGGCGCTTTGCCTGTTTGGGCCGACAATTTTGCGCCGGCATTTAGGCACGTAGAAATAGAAACTACAGAGGATTGGCTTAAAAGCCAGAGCCATTACCTTGACATCATACCTGTTGCTCAGAGGTCAACTGTGGTATACGGTTCCGAGAAACTGTCCCCTGGTTTTTACTCAGGGGAAGTCCTGGCAGACGATCCTTCTACCATCGGCGTAGACGGCAGGATGGCGGTAAGTATTTCAATCCCTCATGAGTTCTCTCAAGAAGGAAGTGTTGACTTTCCCGCGGCGCTTGGAACAGGAAACAATGTATCCAGGCACTTTCTCAGGGTACCTCAAAGCGCAGAGGGAGTTTCACTGTCCATGGAGGCTCTTGGCTCTGGGGCACGTTTTATGCTCTATAACCCTGACGGGCTGCTCGTAGAAGAAGGATGGATCGAAGAATCCCGGGTATGCACAGTAGGCCTTCCCAAAGCAGGGCTTTGGCAAATATGTTTCTTTAGAGATCCCTTAGACGGAGTTGAGGGCAGGGCTGTTATCGTAGTAAACGCCAAACTTTCCGGCTTATGTATTACCGATTTAGGCACTCTTCAGGATGTACAGGAGCTTATTGTAAAATCTGATGAAACCTTGCCTGTAAGATTGGGTTTCACCAGTTCAAGCCCCCAACTCGAGTGGCGGGAAAGAAAGTCAGTTTTGATTCCTGCAGGGAAGACCACGTTTTTACCGCTGCTTAGCGTATCTCAAGAAGTTGAAAGCATTTGCCTTAGGTTTGGAACAAACAAAACCAGTGTGCTAAGAGGCTTTCTATATTATCTTGACGAAACTTCCGGCAAGTGGTTGGAAGTCAAAAGTTCTGTTACAGATGACACCGGCAGAGGGCAGATTTGTGTAAACGGGCCTGCAAAGGGTAGGTACCTGGCATGTATTGAAGGATATACCAAAGGGCGTTCATCCTATGCTGAAATTGACTACCTAATCATGGAAAACCGAAACCAGGTTAGCGAGGTTCCGGTCGTTGGAAGAGCGAATTCATTAAAACAGGGGGTAACCTCAATTAAGATTAAGGCTGCTCAAAACCCGGATTCTTCCAAAACCCTGGTAATCAGAAAAGCAAATGGCGATGACATTTTAGGCGTGATAGACAGGACAGCCATAGCCCCGTCTCAGCGGTATTTGATACAATTAAGCGGAACCGGAACCTTAAGGACCATAAGAGCATATGGCGAGGGCGGATTAGCCCCTGTGGATGCATGTGTCACCGTGGGCGATGCAGCTTACCAGCTTCATAAAGGAAAAATCACAATTCCGGTTCCTTCTGCAGACTACGGAAATTATGAAGTGTCAGGGAGCAAGGCAATATTTCGCGTCGAAATCTAGGTTGAACAAAAGCCATTTAAGAAGATGAAGTGATCAAAACATGTAATTCAGTATGTTATTGGGGTGTACTTTGGAGGAGTGGAACATATGCCAGGGAATCGAAACAATCGTTACAGAAAGAGCATTTTGGCCTTAATTTTGGCTCTGTTCATTTGCACAACTGCCATAGCGCCTGTATTTGCACAAACAGAAACAGTGTCGCCATCAGAGCCTACCACGGCTACGGTCGAAATACCCATAGAAGAAGAGGAATTATTCAATCTGTTTCAGGATATAAAAGACACTATACTCCTCCTCTATCCAAAAGACGTTGACGTAGAAACTCTTTACCAGGGTGCCATAAGAGGCCTTTTTGAATCTCTTGACGATCCTTATTCCGAATACCTGGACAAAGACGAGTTTGAAAACCTCTCTCAGGAACTTGAAGGAGATTTTAGCGGTATAGGGGTTGCCATACAATTTATAAGCGGCAACATTACCGTAGTCAGTGTTTTTAAGGGTTCCCCGGCCGAAAAGGCAGGGATGCAGCCAGGCGATGTGATAATCGGGGTCGACGGCGTTGATCTTCGAGGGAAAAAACCCCAAGATGCGTCTGCCTTGTTAAAAGGCGATCCGGGAACAAGTGTCACTGTCAGCGTGTTACGCCCCAGTACCGGTGACAATCTCACCTTACACATGGTAAGAGCCCGTATATCTGCGTATCCAATAGAAATGGAAGACCTGGGAGATGGCATGTTCTACATAAAGATTAGCCAGTTTACCTCTACCACAGGCAAGAATTTTTCCGTCATCATGGAACTTTTGCGTAGAAAAGGCGCAAGAGGCCTGGTACTGGACCTTCGGGATAATCCCGGCGGGCGCTTAGACGGAGCCGTGGAAGTAGCCGGAGAGCTGGTACCCAGCGGGCCCATTGTTGAGCTAAGGCGGAAACAAATGAGGCAGGTCATAAGAAGCGATAAGCAAAGCGAACCTATACCTACGGTCATACTGATTAACGGAGGCACAGCCAGTGCATCTGAGATAGTTGCAGGGGCTGTAAGAGACAGGGGCAAGTGCATGTTGGTTGGGGAAAGAACTTTTGGAAAAGCGTGTGTCCAGGCTTTAATCCCCCTTGAAGATGATCTCGGAGGCTTTAAGCTAACCATAGCAGAATACTACACTCCGTCAGGCACCATGATATCAGACGTGGGCCTTAAGCCTAACGTGGTGGTAAAGCAGGAATCTGTACAGTTGCCCCAGGCTGTAGCATTCAAGAGGGCAATGAAAAGGGGAACGGTAGGTACTGATGTTTTGGCACTGCAAGATTCTTTAGAGTTTTTGGGCTATGCTCCAGGCCCTATAGACGGGATTTTCGGGCCGAAAACAGAGGGTGCTCTCGCTACTTTCTTCAAAGACTATGGAAGGAAATACAAGGGTAGTGTAGGCGAGGCAGAAGTTTCAGCCATAAACGGGGCTGTTTCTGAAAAAGCCGTGAAAATGCCGGATGAAGTTTTGGAAGAAGGCAAGTTTCTTTTGAGCCACTGGCTGGAGATAAGTTACAGATAGTGCGCTAGGGAAGCACAGAATAAGGTGCCCAATTTTCGCCAGGTAGCAACATGGGGAAGAACACAATCGCAGGGTGAATCTCGTGCCCGCTTGTATATTCCCGATTTCTTGTAAGGAAGAACATGTAAACAAGTGGGCACCATATACGCGGTTTGTGTAGTTTATATAGTAGGTATGGCGGTGATAGGTTCACCCGAAACTTGAACCAGTAATTTTGATCTACCCGTTTTTTAAAAGCGGAAGTAAAATAGACATACGCGGTGCATACCTTGCCCGTTAATAAAAGAAACCCGGAAAACTCCGGGTTTCTTGGTGTATCTGTTTTGCTCTTGCTTATGATTATTTGATAACTCCAGTAATAATCATAAGCAAAAGAGCAAAAGCAAAAAGAATCTTCTCTGCTCATGCAAATGCCAAACTATAAAGAGATACCCTTATTCAGCGTTTGGTATCAGCGTGGGAAGCCATGCCACCCGTGAATAAACGATTCCAGATGAGCCTGGAAGCCTTTCTGTAGCGGCAACAAGTGGCGGTTAGTAGTTTTAATTATGCAGACCGCACAATGCTTAGGTTAAAGTGTTCCGGATAGAACGTTTATCCACAAACACTTCCAATGTGAAAACGTATTAGGCAAAAAACTCCTGATTCAGCTTTAAGACTAATCAACATGTGCTGATCAAGCAATATCCAAAGGCACCTGGTGTCCACACATTATTCCATTAATTGCGTTAGCTCGGAATAAGCATTAAAGGCTTCATCAAAAAACGGGGCTAAATGTCCCTTAAAATCATATAGTTTGTTTTTCAGTTCTTTCCCGGCCAAGCCCCTATTTTTGAAAAACATAATTGAACTGAGTACTTCTAAGACTCTGGATTCTTTATCAGCCAGGTATGGTATCAATTTTTTCATTTGATCATTTTTCTCTATACCAGAAGAATTTGATCTATCAACTGCTTCAATAGTATATGTGCGGTAGCCGTAGTCTTCCTGATAGTTCTCCCTTAAAATACCGAACAGCTGGCCCACATTTAACTCAGTGGCTAATTCATCGGAATAGACTCCGTAATAATTCCATCTATATTCATAGGGCTTACTAAAGGGGTTGGCTAGTTGTTGTGTAATATAGATAATTTTATGGACTTTTTTCCGGCCTTTTATTTTCCCCCCACTCAAATTAATAATATCCCGGACCATATAAATCTTTTCTAACATACTCATCTCTCCCTGCCTAATATTTTATATACCACCGAATAAAGTCCTTATCTAAAGCAAACCTTGCCTGACTAATCACAGTATCTTTTACTGCCGACAGCGGTATAATTTCCTGTTCGCTCTTGTGAACAAATATCTCATCCAGGACATCCTGAGTGGAATACAAGTCTTTATATGCTACGTTTATTGGAGCATCTTCATAGAAGAAATATTCTATTTGCTCTTCAGTAGCAAATTTCTTCAGGATATCATCCCTTTGCGTCATATATTTGTGGCGGTTTGCAGGTGGATAGATAACTTTATAAAGAGGCTTCCGACATAAAAAATGATGCAATAGTTCCTCTAGAATAAGATCATGGGTTTGATAATACCATTCATTAAACCACGTTATGATAG
>CAZXLH010000059.1:0-5965 GCA_964641455.1 uncultured Eubacteriales bacterium
TGTTCCTTATCTCAGGGGTGCTGGTGGCATGTATCTTTACAGGTTTCTCTGTGCTTGCAGGGTCACTTGCCTTTTTCATAGGCAACTCTGAGAACATGGCAGCGCAGATCTTTAACTCCCTTATCCACTTCTCTACATACCCATCGGTTATTTTTCATGGTGCAATCAAAGTGGTACTCTTTACTCTCATCCCCGCAGGGTTCATTAACTCGGTACCGGTCAAGGTTGTGCGTAACTTTGATCCCCTATTTTTTGCAGGGCTCGCATGTGCATCGTTTTTCTTCCTGTTTGCGGCCAATTACGTTTTCAACCTGGGACTCAAGCGGTACGAGTCGGGAAACTTGGTGCAGACGAGGATGTAGACAATGGTGTAAACGCACTTCGATGCTCAGAACAGGTAACGCCCGGAACACATACCTATTCACTGTCTTGAATCCAAACCACAAAACCTCCCCCAAAAGTTCAGCGGAGGCAGGACTTATCATTTAGGCTATCGAAATAGTCTAAAGTCCAATGGAATCTTTAACAATTGCATACTGTTTTACCTATTGCACCGCAAGACTACGGCAGCTTTCGTTGGAACTACCTTACATAGCTCTCATAAAGTTCTCGTTGCATTCCTCAAGGCAAGACCTATGCACCACACCGCATATAACTCAATTAGGTACAGTTGATTACCAGATGTAAGGGGGTGCTTAATTTTCAGGCCTACAGGCAGTTCGCGGCATTCCAAGCACAATTATGAATTTGGAGGTTGATACCGTGGACCAGCTCAAGACAACTCTTAATGACATTCTCAACGGCCGCGATGGAATTTTTGCTGTTATGGCAAGAGACCTTAAAACCGGGGATGAAGTGTCGATCAACCCTGATACCCGGGTGCCCACTGCAAGTGTTTTCAAGGTACCTGTTCTGGTCGAGGTTTTTTGGAAAGCCCACCTAGGCCTAATTAACCTTCATGACAGGCATGAATTGAGAGAAGAGGATAAGTGTCCAGGGTCGGGAGTGCTCAAAGAAATGCTCCCGGGAGTTCAACTTACCTATGAAGATCTAGCGGTTTTGATGATCATCATTAGCGATAATACTGCCACGGATCTTTGTTTGGATGTTGTTGGCGTTGATGATGTCAATGCTACAATGAGGAACTTGGGCCTCACCAACTCCGACATCATATTGCAGAAACTTGTGCGAGGTATGATTGCGGGCTTGTGGTTACAGTAGCTCAAGGAGACGTTTATGCAGCCAGCGATGAAATCATGAGGGCAGCCTATTTGAGAGCAGGTAAGCCTGAAATGTACACGCCTGACATGTTGAGGTTCCTGTCTGTCATTCAATACGTTTACGCCGGGGGCGTTTTGCAGAAACCGTAGCTAAAGTTGGGAAGAATGGTGCACGCAGTGTACCATTTCAGCCGTCAAGGTGCCGAAAAACACAAAGATTGGTACACGTGGTGCACCAATTTGGCGGAAACCCCTGACCAGGAATAAGACCCTGCCTATCAAGAAGGACAAAAAGCCCATACTGGCGTTTCCGAAAGATGCCCCAAAAGCGATCATCAGAAACCATCGCCCTATTCTGGGAACAATCGAAAACGGTCCTTCAAGATACCTGGTATACTTTGTCGTCATAATGAAGTAGCTTACTCCTGTCAGGAAACCAATAATCAAGATCAAGTTGTTGATAGAATTAAGAGGCAGGAAAGTCGCAGTAACCTGGTCTAAGAACTGGGCTTTCACAGCTCCTGCCAGTCCTAGCCCGGCACCTGTTCCGACAATCAAGGCAGTAGCCATTCGCGATAAGAGGGCGTATTTTTTCGAGTATCTAAGGAAAAACAAAAGCCCAAATAGCAAAGGTACAGTGAGTCGAAGCTCACCATTTTGCACTATTGGGTTAATTCCAGACGTCTGGATAACTTGTATTGCAGTCACCAGGGTGTGCCCTATCCCTATTCCTATGAAAGCATGTTCAGCCACTCTGTACACTGGATTTACCTTGTACAGTGTCATGCTAAACATGGCAAGAGTCAAAATCGCGGCTACCCATACGTCAATGCTTGTGCTCACAATACTCCCTCCTCTTTATACCCAAGTTAAGCGCTTTCTTCACGGGTGGAACGTTTCTGGTAAAAGTACCCCAAGTTGATTCGCTTCATTCTCCCAATGTTGATATAATTTGGCTGAAGGGGGTATGTAGGTCATTACTAACTGTGTGAAACACACAATTAGGCACTTGTTGCCGCAAAGCCAAGAACTCACTGGAAAATTCCGCGACATAATCCACGAAAAGCCTAGATATCATGGTCCTGCTACACAGATATGCTATGTGATTCACAACTATAATTCTCGATGCCTCGCTAGGAGGGTAACAAAACACACGCTGTAGAAAGGCTGCAATGGATCAGGAAGGGGAAATCAAATAAACAGTGTTCCAAGTGTCACATTGAAGGAGGTTATTAGAGTGAGAAAGTCTATTGTGATACTACTTATTTTGGTATTGGTAATGTCTATTGGAATAGGTGCACTCAATACTTTTGATTTAAGCCTTGTTGGCTTACTCGCAGATGGCCCTGTGTTGCTACCGGCGCCTCCTGTTTGGCCCCCTGATGAGAATAACTCAAACTTACAGACCGCAGATGTTCCGTTTAGTTGCTGGGGTGCAATGTAAAGTGTCCAGCGCAGAATTGTTCGCTAGGAACGTAAAACGGATATTGGAGAATAAGGGCTGGCGGATCAGGGACTTGGCCGAAAGAACCAATATCTCAGAATCTTATCTTTCGCTGGTTTTGAATGGTACCAAGCGCAATATGAGCGATGACTACAAAGACCGAATCGCCCTCGCCCTTGGGGTTTCAGTATCCAGCTTATTTTCAGAATCGTTTTCCCTTGAGCAAGACCATTTAATGGCGCTATCAGCTCCTGCCCACGAGAGACGTCAGCTCAAAGAACTTATTGAACTGCTTATGGAGAGAACCGGGCTTGAAGAGCATAGGTTAG
This sequence comes from uncultured Eubacteriales bacterium, assembly GCA_964641455.1. Lineage (GTDB taxonomy): Bacteria > Bacillota > Sulfobacillia > Fermentithermobacillales > Fermentithermobacillaceae > DTU015. Next base: position 2,994 of record CAZXLH010000059.1, read on the forward strand.
CTTTTCAGGTGTCTTGCGGGATTCTCAGTGATGCTGAGGCAAAGGCAGTCGCACATTTTCTTTCTGAAGTGCTGAGAAACTTGGATCAAGGAAAAGCCCTTGGAATACTGCCGACGCATGTGGAAGATAAAGAAATAGAAATCTTGGCTATGTGTCATATCGCTGGTTCAGGTGCCCGTCTTGAGTGGATTCAGGCATTGACAGGTATGGGCAAGGACGAGTTAAGTGAAGTGTTAAGGAGCTTGGAAAGAAGAGGGGTACTTAAGGTAGCCAGAGAAAATGACTCATTGAGGATCTTTCTCGAGAACTCCTTTTTGCCACCGCCCGTTTCATCTATGTTCACCCAAAAAGAAATCAATGATCTTTATCTGACCCTTGCCTGCGCAATGAAAGCTCTTAGGGATGATGGCTCAGAATTCGAAGCCAAACTTGGCGATGTCTTATCTAGGTGTGGCAAGTACAAAGAAGCTCAGGAAAGATGGATAGAAGCAGCTACGCTCTTAGAGTTGCAAGGGTATTGGGAACCCGCAGCAGAGAACTGGCAAAAGGCCGCTGTGATTAGCGGGATACTAGAACGCCCCAATACCCAGATCAGATGTCTATGCGAAGCTGCTGAGGCTATGGCCCAGGCAGGTAATTGGCTGATGGTCGAAACGTTAGGAACGCAGGCTTGGGAGGTGGCTGGACGCCTGGGCAATGCTTCTTTGATGTTCTCAAACATTTGCATTGCTTTGGGAAACTGTTACTACTCACGCGATCCCCATAAGGCTGTCAAATGGTATGACAAGGGGCTGTCTCACTGTGAACCGACGTTAGTAACATTTGGAATCTTGCTTCAGAATGCCGTCGGGGTTTATCTGCAACTGGACAGGATTCAGGCTGCACAGGATCGGCTGGATGGGCTTGTTTCCTGGCTGTCTACCTATGGCAAACAGCTGAAAGTAGAAATCCATAAGAGTCTTCTTTTGAAAGGCCTTGTTCAATACAGAAAACGAGAATGGAATGATGCAAAACGTTCTTTCGAATCCTTCATTTCAAGTGGAGCAACAGAGGATCCTATTGGTGATGGCGTAGCATTACATGGCCTGGGCATGATTGCGTATTATCAAGATGATACCCTAACAGCTAAGAGGCTCATCGATAACGCCAAAACTTTGTTTGCACAGCGGGAACTTACGCGCCAGGTTCTTGATGCTACCGTTGACCTTGCCAGAGTGGAACTTCGTGAAGGGAACCTTGCCGATGCAGCTCGCCTCTTATCTGAGGTAGGTGCATACCCACCTGAGCCTGGATGGGTTTGCTTTCTCCAAGCTTGTATCCGTCGAGCGTCAGGAGACGTTTACAATGCTATTGCTAAAGCAAGAGAAGCACTGGATATTTTCAATGCGCAAAGTTCTTCCAGCGGCATAGCGACCACAACATTGTGGCTTTCTCAGGTTCTCAAAGCTCACGGTAGCGAAAAGGATGCTGAGTTTTATGAAAACTGGTGGTATGATGTAGTCTCTAAGAACAAGTGGGATCCTAAGACATTCCTTGATGAGTCAAATCTGCTGGTACCTAAACATGAAACTAACGTGGCTAGAGTCGATTTATAGCGAATTGTTGGACGTACCAAAAGATACGTCCAACAATTCGTGGGTTAGAGGCTGGAATGTGTGCTAATTCTGATTGTTACCGAGGTCGACGCAGACCCTGGTTCCTCCATCGCTCACATACCCAATCAACACACATCCAGCTGGAGTGACCATGCTGCTTTTGAGCCCCATTGGCATAATTCCAAGGACAAACAGCAGAATGAACAGAAGGTTTTTGAGCATACCTAACTGTTTAGACTTGATGGTCAGTCCTCCGAAGATAAAGCCCAGCCCCAGCATTCCCACAGAAGCGATGAGTGAGTTTGCAATGACCGGGCCTATGTTCCATACGACAGGGAGATTAAACGCCAGGGACAGGATGACAGCGGAGACAAACACGTTGATAAGGATGTCCACATAGGTTGGCAAGAACTGTGCTGCAATCACCCCACAAATCCCCAAAGGGCTGAGTGCCATGTTGTCTATAGTCCCTATCTGCCTGGAGTTGCTGACAATGCCTTCTGGAAGCCCCAGTGCCGACATTCCAAGGAAGAAATATATGAATCCGATAAGTCGGCCTGCGTTACTTAGCTGCAAGACTGTCTTGACATCATCTCCGTAAGTAACGCTGGGCATCGACACCAGGATGATACCTGCCATTACGATTAGATTGGACGCAAACGTAGTCATGGTACTAAAAAGATACCGCCGCTTGTATCTAAGGTTCGCCCGAAACTCCTCTATGGTTAGCAGCACAAAGGTCTTAGCTAAGTTCATGGCCGGTTGTCCCCTCCGAAAGCAACATTTGATAACATTCTTTGAGAGTTGGCTGGATGAGTTCCAAGGTGACCACTTGGAGAGATGTATCCAAGGCAAACTTCATAAGAGTCTCCAGAGTTAGATTTGGGCTATATACAGGAACCCAGAGCCGGCCATATATTGTGTTACAAGGATTCTATAACCTTATATGGAATATAGTATCAAGACAAAACTAAGCAGTTTGTCGCTAAACTCCGGGCATCGCCTGAGGGGGTAATGATGTTGAAGAGAACAAATGTGCTGCTAAACGCTATCATTGTGATTTTGTGCTTGACCCGTGCCCTAAGAGGCTATGCTCAGAGTGACCTCGCGTATTTTTGGGGACACTTAGGAGTTGCCATTTGTGTTACCGCTAATGCTGTTTCCCCTCTGGTAAAAGAAAGGGACGGCTTGAGGAAGGGTGTTATGGTTGTCTTTATAGCCAGTCTTATCATAGCGATAAGATACTTGCTGCTCACGTAACATATGTGAGTGATAAGGAGGTAATGAGGGTGAAGAGTTGGAATGCGGCTCTAAGTATTGCCGCTGAATGTGCCTGTGAATGTGGAGCACACTGGTACGCATCTCTGAGATGAAACT
>CAZXLH010000059.1:6065-9208 GCA_964641455.1 uncultured Eubacteriales bacterium
AGTCGGTGCCGCTATAACTGCGACTGCGAGACATTTGCTGTTAGGCACATAGCTAAAAGCCAAACGTGGCTAGAGTGGTCCAAGAAAATGCTGTTAAGGTTTAAACTCACGAACTGCCAAGTAATATTGCTGTACAGAGATTCGAAAACGGCCGTTTCATTGAAGATACAATGGCATTGTCAGAAGGAGAGTACGTTATCATAGAGTCGCTCCTTAAGTTTTGTAAGTGGTGTGCTCGTGTTGTGGTAATAGTCGCCGAATACTACTTTAAGAGTTCTAAGTGGGTCCAGGCTCTCAAAATACTGTTATTGATTCTTGAATTGACTGAGATCTGTACAGAGTGTGGGGGGACTGTTTCCCAAGAGACAGTTGAGTATAGTACACAATGCCCATATCAACCAGCGTGTATGGGTCAGTACGCGTGGGTTGTTAGGACGGATGGTCACTGGGCTGAATGTGCCTGTGAATGTGGAGAACACTGGTACAAATCGTTCTGACAACTGGGCTTTGAAGGAGTTAGCTTGCTGAAATCAGTATCAAGACTTGCCGTATTGAGATACGCAAAATGGTGGATATCGATTGACCCAAATATATGGTATGCCGCAAAGTGCATTAGATGAACTGGTTCTGGCAGAAACTTAAAGGTTGTACCACAGCCCCACATTAGTACCAATGCGGTTGGTAGCAATGCGGGGCGTATCTTGGACCTATCAATCAACTTTCTTTTGTGTATGACGCTCCAGATGAAGAGATGTTGTATGGATATGATGGGGTATACAATCGCCCGCAAAGCACTTGAGGGGGTAATGAAGGTGAAGAGATGGAATGCGGTACTAAGTTTAGCCATTGCGATCCTGTGTTTGTTCCATGCCGTAAGACACTATAATCGGGGTGACTTGCCGAATTTCTGGGCGGAGATAGGATTTGCCATTAGTATCACGGCAGTTGGCGTTCTATCGTTAGTGGAGAGGCAAGACTTGAGAACAGGGATTACGATTGTCGCTATAGTCGGTCTTGTCATCTCCGCAAGATACTTGCTGCTAGGGACGTAGCCTATGTGAGCAAAGCCAAAAGCCGGCCATTGTGCAGGGCCGGCTTTTTCTCACACAAACTGCCTCTTTAGCACATCCACGATGTTTTCCGCGCAGTTGAGTAAAGCATGGTTGCGCCTACTATGACGACCACCGCTATTACAGCCGCCAAGTAGGCCTTCCACGGAAGGGTAAACCCAAACGCAAACACGTCTTGGCTTGAGCGGTACAAGAACCATGCAATAAGCACGCTTATGGGAAGCCCCCAAAGCAGGGCCTTTAGTCCGTAAAATATGCTTTCGAAAGCTATCATCCGGTTGAAACTTTTAGGCGTCATGCCCACCGAACGGAGCATGGCAAACTCCCGCTTCTATTTCCATCGTTGTTAGCCCGGAAGTGTTCAAAGGGTTCCCCTAATTCTGCAATTTATTAGCTATTCGAGCACTGGAAGGATGTTGGGGCCGAGGGGTTATTTGTAAAAGAGTCCCAAAGATAGGTCCACGCCTGTTTCATGGCTATAACAAAAGGGACGTTGCGGGTCACTTTAAGATAGGGGAGTTGCAAAGAAGGAAAAATCTATTTGATAGCGAATAGAGCGATTAGTCAAACGCGGAGACTACTGGGAGTAAGGGTGTTATCAAGTATATGCGGTACATGTTTCCATTCGAATTCGTTTGGCCTCTTTGCAAATGGTTGATAAGTACACACTGTGACAATTTATTTGCATCGAATACTCATGACTTTAATGCTGCTGCACTAGGAGGGATTATTTATGAGTAATGCAGACACAGTTGAAATTGCTACATTTTTTGAGCAATCTGAAGTCAGAAACGGCTGGCTTAAAGAGAGGTTCGATAAGATATTGCCCGAAATTATGGACAGAGAAGGTTTCGATATGTGGATCGTTTCTGCACGTGAATATAACGAAGACCCGGTTCTTCTAAGCCTTCTCCCGCAGCCCGTAATGGCGGCCAGAAGGCGGACTATCCTTATTTTTTACAGGAGGCCTGATGTTAAGGGCGGTCCTGAGGCTGTGGAACAACTCGCCATTGACAGGAGCGGGATCGGACAGGATTTCTATAGGCTTGCCTGGCCTTATGAGGAGCCTGACCAGTGGCAGGTTTTGAGGAAAGTGGTTGAAGAAAGGGATCCGAAATCAATTGGTATCAATGTATCTGAGACATTTGCTCTGGGAGATGGACTCAGTCATTCTGAGTACACCAAACTAATGGAAACTCTTGGCCCAAAATATTCAAGTCGGCCTGGATGAGCCTATTTTGCCGGGAGACCGTTTGCACTGCGACGTAGGGTTTGAGTATTTTGGGCTTGCCTGTGATATCCAGCAAAATGCTTATGTATTAAAGCTGAATGAGGGTGGCCCTCCCAAGGGATTACAGAACGCCCTGAAAACAGCAAACAGACTCCAAGATATTGTAATAGGTGAGATTGCCATAGGACGTACAGGGAATGAAATCTTACAGGAGTCATTGAAGAAGGCATCAAGAGCCGGGATCAAAGCATGTGTATACTGCCATCCTATCGGGTATCACGGACACGGTGCGGGCACAGCTATTGGAATGTGGGACCACCAAGAAGGTATACCCGGCAAGGGTGACTATGAGATTTTCGATGATACGTGTCATGCTCTGGAACTAAACATTCGCCAGGAAGTGCCCGAGTGGGGTGGACAGGAGATCATCATGGCCCTGGAGGAAGACATAGTAATTACAGATGGAAAGGTGTTTTTCCTGGATGGCAGGCAAGAAAGGTTTCACATGATTAGGTAAATAGGGGCTGGTTGAGAAGGAGCCTGGATGATGGAACCTAGAGAGTGGATTTCGAAAAATAGGCGGCAGGCAACTGCCGGAATTGTGATGGTTCTGTGTATAGTGTCAATACTTGTACTCCCTTTTCGGGTTCTACGCGAGCAAGGCCGGCTGCTAATCCTCATAGGCATTTTTTGCTTTTGTGCTCATACCCTTTACAAGCGGTGGTGGGTGCCGCTTATTGCTTTTTTTCTGATAATGGTGGTTTGTACTTATGCTGGGGGAAGGGACTTGATCGTATACGAGATGGCATCCGAGACACCGCTTCAACAGCTGCCGGAACTGG
>CAZXLH010000060.1:0-8557 GCA_964641455.1 uncultured Eubacteriales bacterium
ACAGTTCGCCCCGCCGCTTCTGTATGTATTCCCTGACCGTGCGTTCCCCACCCTTAAAGCCATGATCCTTTTGAAGCTGTTTGAAAATGGCCACGGCATTGCGGCGATCCTTCCTGGGCAGTAATCGATCTTCAAGCAACCAAGTGTCAACGATCTCCGCTACAGGGTCCATAACCGGTCGCCGCCTGGCTCGAGTGCCAGGCACAGGCTCATTCCAGTCATCTTGGCGGGCGTATTTCGCTGCGGTGCGCCAACACACACCGGTCCGTTCCGCAATTTCGCTGATCGACGCCTCTTCGTTTTCATACGCATACTTGATATAGTGTTGTACAGGCATAGCTATCACTCCGTATTACCTCCCGATTGGCCGTAACCTAATCTGAGGAGGTATTCTATATGGCGCGGTGGCTATGCCTTCTTTTTCAGTCGCTGTTGTGACATTTTCTCCGCCGATCTCTGCATTCTAATTATGCCGAAAACAACACGTAGGTCTAATTACAAGGGGACAGCGCCATTTCGTTCTACAGCCGTGACGATAGCTTACTCAGATGACTTTATGACTATATGGCAAAGGCTCCCCATACATAGACAACACTTAATATCGCTCTGACTCCTCCGAGCCCATAAACTCAGGCATGGTGGCATAACCTTCCGCGCTGATGCCATCGCGCCTAAGAGCTTTTCCGACAGTCATGATCAGGATGCGAAAATCTAGAGCCAAATTCCAATTATCTACGTACCACACATCCAGATCGAATTTTTCTTCCCAACTCAGATCGTTCCGTCCATTAACCTGTGCCCAGCCGGTGATCCCAGGTTTCACTTCATGTCGGCGTGATTGCCTGGGGCTATATCGCGGCATGTATGTCGTTGGCAATGGCCGGGGACCTACCAGACTCATGTCTCCAGCCAGAACATTGAAAAACTGAGGAAGTTCATCAAGGCTGTTTGCTCTGAGGGCTCTGCCTGTAGGGGTCAATCGCTTCTCATCAGGCAAAGGCTTGCCGTCTGCACCGGATGCATTTAGCATGGTCCTGAATTTCAGGACAGCAAAAGGCTTTCCATTCATGCCCACGCGCGTCTGACGGAATAATATAGGCCATCGCAGATCAAAAAAGACGATCAAGGCTGTGACAAGCATGACAGGTGAAAGCATGATTAGGGCAATGAGCGATAAAACGATATCAAAGAAGCGTTTTGCGGCATTAGTTGTCTTATGCATGTACATGTCTCCTCACAACAGAGAGAATATGTCCTACATGATGGTGAGGTACTCGTCCATGTTCGTCTCCTTACGGGGAATTATTGCGCATACACGGGGGCTAACCCAGGTGAGCACTACTTGACGTTTACGTGAAGACACCCTAGACGACCTCCAACATGAAATAGAACTAGTACGCAGCAGCGTCATTACGGGAGGCCAAAAGCCACCAGCCATGTGAGCTATCCAGACTCCTAGAACGCCCAGTACCGCAGCACTGCACCAGACGACCAATGCAGTGTTCAACTCATTGCCCGCAAGACGCTCGCACAGCATATCATATGTGTGCCTCCTATCGCCCAAAAGAAGACCGGCTCGAGAACCAGCCCGGCGTATGACTGCAAATGCGGTATCACAAATGGGCAACGCAAGAATGGTAAGCCATGCAAACACATGAGCCATAGGCATCGCCTTGTGAAAGGCTAGTTGATATACGGCTATACCGAATACATAACCCAGGTATAGACTCCCGCAATCCCCCATGAATGTCCTCGCTGGCGGCGCATTGAACACCAAGAAACCCATACAACTGCCAGCAACTGCAAACAGCATGATGCTCCAGCATGGATTACTACCGATTCTGGCAATTGCCGAACCTGCAACCGCCATAATAGCAGCGGTACCAGCTAGCACGCCATCCATTCCGTCAAAAAGGTTGAAACTGTTAGAAAGGCCGACCGATAGAAGGGTAATCCAACATAGCTCCATCCCAATTATCCAAGTCCCAACAGGCGTTATCGGCCTTGGTGATAGCGATAGCGCAGAAACCACATAAGTGACGGCCGCACCAATCTGTCCCACAAGTTTCCAAGCCGGGGTAAAAGTCTGTATGTCGTCAACGAATCCAATGACAAACATCACTAGTGCCCCTATCGCTATAGGGAGCATGTGAAAACAAGAGGAGCCCTTGAGATACGTCGTCATGAAACTTGAGAAAAGACTGCCCAATAATATGCCCAACCCTCCAAAGGCTGGGATGGGCGAAGTGTGTATCTTGATCTCATTTGGGCAATCCAAAGCCTTCATCCTAAAGGCAAGCTTGATAGATAGCCAGGTACCTGCAATACTCAGCAAAAAACCAAACATTACTGCCATGATCCACACTCCAATTCATCTGACCACACATATGCCGCCATCTTTCCTTTATCTGCCCCTGCAGTTACATAAGGTGTAAAAGCTGCAAAGGGATCTAGATCAATACCTAATATGAGGAAGGTGTGTTACTACTGTCAAAACGAAATACGACGTGGAGATTGGCCTGGACACAATGCATAGCCTACTAGAGCATCTTGGCTTTCGGCATGGTCTCCTATGGCCTGCGCTGAAGTGGAGACATGATCCACAGGCAAAGATGGATGCCATTACCGGAGCCCTAGACTAGCCAGTTGCCAGGAACCATGTAACACACGAAGATGAGTGCGATATCCATCTTCTGCTGACCAAAAGGCCTACATGAATTCAATGCAGCAAGTAGGCCTGGGCCCTACGCCTAGCTCTCTCTAGCCGGAAGAAGAACGCCGATAGCGCTTTGGACATCCGCAACGGCAGCTTCACCCACCTCATATTCCACAAGAAGTGTCCTGCTAGGCAAACTCATTGAGTTTCTTGAAAGGATCGTTTCGCGCTACTCGATGGGCACGACTCATATAGTCTATTACAACTACAATGTTCATACATCCCAAGTCTTGCAAAAATGACTTGCCACTTACCCGCCGGAAAGAAGCCCTATTCTGCCTTATCACAGGCATCGGTTCAACCCCATACAGAATGTATGATAGCTTCTGAAAACCGCAGTCACTTCTAAAAGGCTCCACGGCCTGATGAATGTACTTATCGATGCTGTAACCGCTCTACTCGACAACTTTGCTCCATCTTAAATACAAACCTTGGCTAATAGTGCTCAAATACTCCTTCCAAGCTGCTTAGCTGAATCTGGCGTAAATTGACGTACCCAGCGACATGCAAGGCACGACGGCATAGAAACGCTCGCCAATGACGCCTGAATCATAGTCCGTATTTCCGAGGAAGGTACTCCCTGTGCCAGAGCCTGGACGCCACCTCCCTGATTCCATTTCGCATGCCCTGAGTAGCAAAGACGTGCTCGGCTCTCTCAACGTAGTAAACGGCATAATCAAGACTTCGGCGTAAGTCCTGACAGCTTGCGGGAAGGCTCGGGTATCTAAGCGGTTGACGCGTAGTCAAGTGGGGAGAGCGATGTTTGTCATGTTGAACTCTGTACGGCCGGAATTGGACACCAGTCGATGTGAACTTCAGCGTGGCTAGACCAGCTGTTCGTCGTCTCCGCGCTGGACCATCGAATATGAAATCCCCCAAGCTGTAGAATATCAGCCTTGATCCTTCAGTTTCATAACCTTGCAATGTGTGGGAACCCGACCTCACCACTATGTCTACACCATTGGCCGAAAGGAATCTAGGCAGCTCCTTCTCCCTTTCGACCGGAAATGATACCATCTCATCGCCCGCATGTAGCAAACATATAACAAAGTCAGCCGCTTCGCGAGCATTGATCACTTCCCGTTGAACAATATCAAGATCATCACATGTGGCTATGCATGTACCCACTGCTTCAGGTAGTAACTCCTGGTCGAGCAGGCCTATAATTGACACCTTATGCCCGTCACATTGAAGTCGTGCAGGCTCCTGAAGTCGCCCTTGGGGGCGATAGCCAACTGGCGTAACACCAAGGCTGTGGAGAACATGAACAGTCTCTATGAACCCCTCTATCCCACAATCCAGTGAATGATTGTTGGCGACTGATAGAACATCAAAAAGCTTAAGTACATCGCCACAATCCGACGGATCTGCTCGAAATTTGCGTCCTTCGACAAGGCTTGCATGGCATACCGGGCTCTCGAGGTTTGCGATAAATGCCGAAAACCCCAGTGTTTCACGCAGTGCCCTCAAAGCTCCGGCTACATAAGCGTAATATGGTGCTACATCCCTGGCCAACATGACGTCCCCCGCAACTGCTAGTGTCATCCAAGAACTCAGCTCCCTGTGGTTGGTTTGCCCTCTTTCTAGCTGACCCGCCAACCTCTTAGTAGTCTATCATGGCAATGCGCCAGTTTGTTCGGTGATCATGCCTTTGACCAATGCCGGACAGAATTCTACCCATTATGCCATCTGAACGCAAATCCCGATACCCCTTGGCAAGTTCACCTTATCGCCTCCAGATCACAACCCAGTGTGTTATCCTGTGAACTCAAGAGTCTAGCCTAGCAAAGCATGGTGGCAACGCTGAAGGCAAGAGCAATGGGATAGCTCGATACATGAAGTACCCCTTCACAGACTCGCCTATTAGCTGACAGAAAAACAGTACCCATCAGACACAACAACCAGGCACAATGGATTCTCGATGCCCGCCAAGTCTATCACTTACTAAGCATGATACATGACTCGTGAACAAGAGACTGCGCTTGTCTCAGGATCAAACCAGCAAGCCTCGGTACTTCCACACGACCCACATGCTAGATGATGCTGCATTCAGCCCAAGACGCCGATATTGCCATTCGCTTGCCTAATGAGGCCGATATCACTAGCCCTCACGTCACCAGAGTAGACAAGCCTTCTGTCTTTGAGATCCAAGCAAGCCCGTTTCTTGACAGATGAACCTATTGCGCAGAACTACGATCATAACAACAGGCAGAGTGGAAATCGTGAGCCGAACCGCCAAGACAATCTATTGAACCTACTATGGACTATCAGTATCCTACATCGGACGCCCAAAGACCAACCTATAGAATCTCTGCCCATCATCACAGCCCTTACTGATTCTAATACACCATAGAATCCTCTGTTCAACAAGCCAACCTGTTTCTACAAAACCTACCTTACCTAGTCCTCGCATTGAAGCGGTATTGGCAGGGTCTACTATTGCTACCGCCGTGTGCTTAATCCCACCGTGCTCTTGCATCCACATAAGTCCTCGCTGCAGAGTTCTTGCTTGTAGACTCATCCCTCGATACTTAGGTCTCGTAAACGCTTGGCTTATGTAAAGTTCACTATCTCGTAGAACAAGGACATCCCTCTCAGCAAGGCCCACGTAACACACCCAGCATGCTGCGATTTGGCCACTATGACAATTGCGGGCAATTACCAATACACTGCCAGAACGAAGCGCCCTTCTGATCCTCTTCCGTGAGCTAGCCGACACAAACTCACTCAATTCGCTATCTACACGGGCAAACAGACTCATGGTGCGAGTATCCAATCTCGAAATGCACTCATAATCAAACTCAATCTCGGGCTCCATGAGTCTTGTGTTGATGATATCGGTAGTATTGGCCTTGAAAATGGAGTACTGCTTCCGGCCGAACCAGAATCGTAGCCGAAGCGGTGCTACCAACATACCAACCTCCATAACTGCGTTTCCCCCATGATTCATTAGAATTCGATCCACATAGTCTCTTGAGAAACCTAGAGGAGTTTATCAAATGGCACATATCTCGGTCGCCAGCGGCGGAAACCCTAACATGCCGTTGTAGGCGATATCAGCGGGGTATTCTGTCATTCTTACACCCAGTTATCCCAAGCACGCAGTCGGTGTCTCCGGGAATGTGCCCTTGAGCAAAGCTCGTCTCGGCCCATGCTATTTGACAATCGGCAAAGGCAGTATGCTGTTGCCTAGAGGCTACTCGCAATGCGAAAAGGCATCATGGCCAACATACGTGGTCCCAATAACCTGTATCCATGCCGTTTGCGCCCATTTGTCCGTTCTTCTAAAGACTCCTCGCTTGTGACGGCTAGCCAGCGGTGCCAGTCTGTAGAAGGCCGTGACATCGTGATTGAAAGCCATAGCGATCTCCTAACATCAGACTTTGAAGACTCCTATTCACCTTAACTGTCTGCCCCCATGCCTTGTCAGATGACTTATGATACTCTTCGCGTTGGCACATTCTGAGCTCGATTCGTTTAACTCACGCGTGGCTTGCCTTTTCGTTCCGCAGCGACGTCCGACAAATAGGAGCGAATCGATGCGGCCTTGTGGGGAACTCGTGCATTCCACCTTTGACAGACGCCCCATGTAATTCGAGACACGAGCAATGCCGTTTTCGCTGGTTCAATCGCAGACGGATCAAACCTGGCCACAAAGCCCTCACGACAGGTCACCATGCCCTATTTCGTATCTATCTCAAACTTGCTCTCTGCGTATCTTGCTTCCGCCAAATGTCCTTATGGCATCTTGGCTATCACACTCATCCCATCCTTGGCCTTATCACCCATGACTTTCTTGAACTTGACCCCATCTGCTTCACGTTGATCCATGACATAATATCAACGAACGGCTCGGCATCGGCCCTATTACCAGGCGTCACAACCACGAAGATCACGAGATCGCTAACGATCATCATGTGCGTTTTATGCCCATTTGATCTGGAGGAGGATGGCTTGCGCCCGTGACCCATATCCGGGTCATTAACATATGTTATCCTGTCTTTCGCAGCGCATCTATTCATCTTGATCTGACCATCCCCATCGTTAACGTCTTGCTCGGCTATGCGTTCCAGCAGGATAGCCGTATCTCTGAGATCTCACGGCCAAGTCTGCAAGGCTCGGGCAACGGCCACAAGATTCCGAGCGAACGTAACATGAGATCCCAGTAGAAAGCGCTTCTTTTGGGGTCATCTCAGTCGATTTTGCGCTTTGCATTGGTCGCGTAGTCCCTGCGGCTAGGCATAGGAGTCAGCTTGGAGCCGAGCTCGTGGAACTCAGCAACCTTGAGGACACGCACGATCCCTTTGCACAACAGTGTACACGCATCGTAGACAGCTGCAGCTCCACAGGTCACGAGGAAATCGATGATCTGAAGCTTATCCTCGGAAATAAGGCCATCTGCTTTAATGCCAGTAAGCAACATGAATATGATGCCCGATTCCGTTAGCATTGCCCTATGTTCGCAGAGCGTAGGCGCACCGATTTCCCGAACATCCCGGCTCACGCCGAGGGTACGCTCGTAGCAATCGACGAATCCAGATCCTTCCCCCATATGCCTGCTTAACAAGCCCATTTCAAACTGGATTGGCATTTTGCCAACGGTACGCACAAGCGAAACTGAGGGACCTCCCGTAGGCAAAAACAAGGAACTGAACACTACATTGTCCGGCTCGGGGAGGTGCTTTAGCATTCTTGCCGAATGGCAATTTCCGGTATATTGTTGCTCTAGAAAGCAGCAGAAATATTCGCATGCTCATTTCGCCAGCGCCAGCCTTGCATGGGTGGAGCGTCCAAGCATATGTCATGTCGCTATTCTAACACACAGTTGGACGACAACTCACGATGTTGCTAGTAGGGTGGTTCACTCCAGATAAGGGCCATAGGATCATTCCATACTCCAATGTATGGCTACATATCACCGCTAATCAACTCAGCTCGATGTGTATCTCACGGCTTCCAAGGGGGCCCACCCACTCCCTAGTAGTGCTGCAGATCGCTGCTTCAATTCCCGGCAGTTATACTCTACAAGGGACAATTACTGGACTAGCATTCCCGCATGGCCATGTGTAATACACCTAAAACCGTAAGCACAGACTTGCCAGGGCAGACTAGGGAACTTGGATTGTCGCAAGAATTGCAGCGGCAATTTGCACCGCCTAGAAAGGCGTAACGCCTGCAAATGATGCCGATTTGAACTTCAACATAGTATGTCTTAACAAGAGAACTCCTAAAGGAATCTCTCATAAGTAGCTCTGTTTCCTATCCTCCCCGGCACATGGGACGACATTTGCTGAGACGTCCATCCAGGATCGTCGTTTCCCTCAATAAGAATCGGACCCTCAGGAGTTACTGCAATGTCCCAGCCGACGTATCCTATCTCGGGAACAACTCTCGAAGCCCGATTTGCCAATTCCAAGATATCGTTCCAGTAGGGGAGCCTGAAACCCGGAATGTTGTATCCAGTAATTGGATGCTTATCGTACACTTGCCCTGTCTCGGTTTGTGCAGGAGATACAATCTCACCACTAGCAAGATCGACACGGGCGACCATATCCCCGAGTGAAGCGTTGGCTACCTCTCGACCATTACCAATCGTAAATGTTGCATAAAGAATATTGCATTTTCCGTTTTGCAAAATTGTTATGATTCTGATAGGGTTTACCGCTTTTTTATATATTTTGGATATTGAATCGTGTTGTACGATGCAATCCTCAATCATCCCCTTATCCCCATATCTTGCCCTTAAGTATTGGTAAAGCATTGCATCGTCTTGAAACTTATTAATATCCAGTTTCTCTACCCCACTCCCATGTCCCGAATCTACTGGCTTGGACACTATGT
>CAZXLH010000061.1:0-8548 GCA_964641455.1 uncultured Eubacteriales bacterium
CTAAATTTATTTTACATAAAATTAGTAGTCTTGTACACCGACAGGAACTCGTTTCATTTATTTGCAAAAGTAAATTGAGTGATATAATATGGTTATACCTTACCAAAAGTACGAAATTAATGCACCAGTTTACCATCAATATATCTGGGGGCGAAGTTTTTGAAAATAATAAATTGGTATAGAAATCTGAAAATTAAGAACAAATTACTTTTATTGTTAATTAGTTTGATATTGTTTGTTAGTTTTTCAAGTCTTTTTGCATTACAAATATCATACAACATTTACGATAAAAAATTAATTAATCAATCATCGGTCATTCTTAACTTGTATTCAACTAATATTGAGAGCGAATTGAGAAAAATGGAAGCTCTTACTTTCAGTATACTTTCAGATCAAAAAGTTCAATCCTACTTAAAGCATATCAAAACAGAAAACAAATCCTACGAAAGGACAATGGCAATTAGTGCGTTTACTCAAAGGTTGATGGCTGAGGCACAAGCAGAAAGCTACATATCATCAATGGGCTTTATCGATAATGAAGAAGTTGGATATGTGGTTGGTAGGCAAACAAAATTAATGAATGATATGGAGAAAAAAAAGTTAATTTCAGCCGCAAGAGACCAGAAAGGCGGAATAACATGGTTGAAATCTACAGGAGAGGATAATATTATTATCGCAGCAAGGGATATGCGAGCCACAGAAAACATGGAGTCACTTGCTGTATTATTTATAAGAATTGATCTTGATAACCTAATTAATAGATACATTTCAATGGAATCTAATTACAAGTCAAACTTGCTTATAGTGTCGGATAATATGATTATATATGATAATATGGATGATTTGGATTTTGATATTAAAGAATTTTTAAAAAATAGAGTACATTCATATTATATAGAAAATATAAATAATAAGAAGTATTTAATATATTATGGTACTTCTATGTATACAGATTGGACTTATGTTAACATTCTCCCATATGACAATATATTCCAAAGCATAACGAAAATGAGAACAACTATGATTATAGTACTAATTTTAGTCTTAATAGTCACAACTTTTTTTAGTACACGATTTGCAAACAGTATAACTAAGCCTATTATAACGTTGAGTAACAAGATGGGCAAGGTTAGGGATGGTAATTTTGATATATCACCATCAGATAACAACAATGTCTACTATAATGATGAGATTGGGCAATTGGATTATGACTTCAACGTAATGGTAAATAGAATAAACGCTCTTATTAACGAAAATTATGTTAAACAGCTTCTTATTAAAGAAACCGAATTAAAAGCCCTACAGTCACAAATCAATCCGCATTTTCTGTATAATACACTTGCATCCATAAATGGACTGGCAAAAATGAATGGTCAGAGCAAGATATCTACTATGGTGAAATCTCTTAGCAACCTACTAAGATGCGCAATCAAAAACAAAGAAATTGTTATAACAATAAAAGAAGAAATAGATCTGTTAAATGATTATATAACAATTCAAAAAATACGTTATGGAGAGCGCCTAAACTTTAGTTTCACTATTGCGGATGAACAGATACTCGATTGTTCAATATTAAAATTGAGCTTACAGCCTATTGTAGAGAATTCAATTGCTTATGGACTAGAAAATTTAACCGGGGAATGCAAGATAAGTGTGAGAGTGAATCGTTTCGATGATTTAATTAGAATAGATGTTACAGATAATGGTCCAGGAATGAGTGAAGAGGTGCTTAACAAGCTAAGAAATATGAAGCACGAGTCAAAAGAGTTTGGCATAGGACTAAAGAATATAGATAAAAGAATAAAGTTAATTTTTGGAGAAGGATATGGTCTAACCTTTGATAGTCAGTTAAAAAAAGAACTACAGTACATATTGAATTACCTATAAGACGGATAAATCAACATAACGTTATTGGTGAGACCATCGCTAGTTTTTTAATCTAAGAAATATTCATATACAACTATGTTCAGTCTACTGCGTCCATTCATTTTATGTTATAAGACATTTTCTTAATTAGTGCTACTGAATTAATTAGTAGCCCAAGTCTATGAATGTTCTATATTTATTTTTCAACATACTTATCATAATACAAAAGCAAAATTGTTGAATACTTTTTGTTATGATGTGTAGTTTTTCAACAAAAAACTCAGATTAATTTATGGTTTATTTATGCAGTTCTAATATAATTAAAGTGCACTATGACATTTACACTATATGGGCCCTATTGTGTAAATGAAAGTTGAAATTTTTATTCTGAATCAAAAATACAAAGGAGTTGAATAGTGTGAAAAAAGAAATAGTATTCCTAGTGTCAGCGTTACTTATTCTAACATTGTTTATGGTTGGGTGTACACCAACTGGTCAAACTGGTAATGTAAACGTAAAGCCTACACAAGCTGCTGTAGGGCAAACAGATACAGATAAGGATCATTCACCTAGCCCGGTTAATATTAGCATTACTTGGTGGGGTTCTCAAACAAGACATGATTACACAGCGGAATTGCTCAAAATGTACTCAGAGAAATACCCTCATATATCTTTTGAATCCACTCCATCAGGTTGGGATGGATATTTCGACAAAATGGCAGCACAAGCAGCAGGTAATATGATGCCGGATATTGTGCAAATGGATAATCTGTATATAGCCACTTATACTAAGAACAATGCAATTGCTGATTTGTATCCGTTCGTGTCTAATGCGATGCTTGATCTAAGCGACATACCAGAATCTATGGTTAAAACTGGCGAAATCGATGGAAAGCTTACGGGTGCAGTATTATCAAGTACAGCTTTGACTGTTCCTTATAATCCAGATGTTTTCGCTGAAGCAAGTGCTGTAGAACCAACTCCGAATTGGACATGGTCAGAATTCGAAGAAGCAATGATTACAATTAATAAAAACACTGGTAAATATGGATATGCTAGTGATGTTCTAACCGATACCAATCTCCTGAGCTATTGGATCAGACAGTATGGTGTATCATTATATTCCGAGGATGGTACTAAACTAGGTTATGAAGATGACCAAATATTTGTTGATTATGTAAACATGCTTTACAGACTTACGAAAGCGGGGGCAATGCCCACTGCCGACGAGTGGCTACAGATTGCTTCAACTGGAAAGGAAGCAAGACCTGTTGTAACAGGAGATGCTGGAGCAATGTTTGAGTGGGCTAACTTCGGTGTTATAGTTGAAGCAGTAAATCCGGATATTAAATTGATAAACCCACCTTATGCGGACAATGGTACGAAAGCTCTTTGGATTAAGCCTGGTATGTTCTTCTCAATTGCTGAGTCATCTTCAAATAAAGAAGAAGCCACTAAGTTTATAAGCTGGTTCATTAATGATATTGAAGCAAACAAAGTTATTAATACAGAACGTGGTATACCTGTTGCAACAAAGGTTAAAGAAGCACTGAAGCCTCAACTTACAAAACAGCAAAACGCAATGTTTGATTATTTGGACTTAGCAGTAGAACATGCAGGACCGATCAGTCTTCCAGAGCCTGCAGGATCGGCGGAAGTTACAAAAGCTATGTCAGATCAGATAACTTTAGTTTTATATGACAAAGCCACTCCTGAGCAAGCAGCAGCTGATTTTAGGAAAATTGCCAACGAAGTATTGGCAAGAAGTTCTCAGAATTAATAAGAATTATCACATAGTATTTTTCTACATCATTCCTAACAGCAGGCTATTTGCCTGTTGTTAGGAATCACATGAGGTGTATCACATGAGATTATCAAGAAATTTAAGAAAAAAAAGTATCGAAAACATAACTGGATATCTGTTGATACTTCCTTGGCTGGTTGGTTTTCTATTGTTATATTTGGTACCTATGTTGTCATCAATTTATTATTCATTTACAAATTATAATTTGCTGAATGAACCCAAGTTTATAGGTCTTGATAATTATAGGAGAATGTTCTTTAATGATCCAACCTTCTGGAAGTCGCTTGGAGTAACATTTTATTATGTTTTCGCACTTGTACCGTTGAGAATAGTTTTTGCTCTTTTTATTGCAATGCTTTTGAATAATAAAATGAAGTTTGTGGGTATCTATAGGGCGTTATATTATATTCCTTCTATTGTGGGAGGAAGTGTTGCCATATCAATCGTATGGAGACAGTTATTTGGAAATCGTGGTGTAATTATGTCTTTGTTGGAGCTTGCGGGGATACATCAAGAGATATCTTTTATTGGTAATCCATATACCGCAATTTGGACTATTATTTTGTTAGGAGTATGGCAATTTGGCTCCTCTATGCTAATATTTCTTGCTGCACTAAAGCAAATACCTGAAAATTTATATGAATCTGCCATGATTGATGGTGCAAATAGGTGGAAAAAGTTTACAAAGGTTACATTGCCAATGCTTACACCAATAATATTTTTTAATCTGGTTTTGCAGACAATAAACGGATTTAGAGCTTTTACAGAAAGTTTTATTATTACCCAAGGTGGGCCACTTGACAACACCCTGCTTTATGTTCTGTATTTATACAGAAGAGCATTTACATATTTTGATATGGGGTACAGTAGTGCCTTGGCTTGGGTCTTGGTAGGAATAATTGCTATATTCACTCTCCTTATTTTTAAGTCTCAGACTGTATGGGTTTACTACGAATCGAAGGGGGGAGGCAACTGATGGGTATGTATACAAAAAACGGTAAACATGATAGCGGTATAAAATCTATATTATTTCATGTTTTTGCTACTCTTTTAGGTTTATTAATGGTATATCCGCTTCTTTGGACATTAGCAAGCTCATTCAAAGATAATAGTGAAATATTTGTAAATTCGTATTCACTTTTGCCTAAAAAATGGGCTATTATAGAGAATTATTCTACAGGATGGAAAGGAATTTCAGGTATATCCTTCGGTGCTTTTTTATGGAATTCATTGATTGTAGCAAGTGTAGGTACAATTGGGGGAGTTGTATGCTCAATGCTTGCGGCATATGCCTTTTCAAGAGTAAAATTCGCTGGGCAAAAATTTTGGTTTATGTGTGTTATGATAACATTGATGATTCTTAATCAAGTAATGATTGTACCACAGTATATCATCTTTAAAAGACTCGACTTGATCAATAAACTTCAGTCTTTAATTATTCCATGGTTTTTTGGAAGTGCATTCTTTATTTTTCTGATGGTGCAGTTTATTAGAGGAATTCCCAGCGAGCTGGATGAGGCTGCCACAATAGATGGCTGTAGTAAACTGGGAATATTCTTTAGAATCATACTTCCATTATTAACCCCTGCCATAGCTACGTGTACTATTTTCTCTTTTTACTGGATTTGGCAAGATTTCTTTCAGCCATTAATATTTATGAGTAGACCAAAATATTTTACGGTTTCTCTAGCACTAAATATGTATCTCGATCCTAACTCATTTAGTAATTATGGGGCGCTTTTTGCGATGTCGGTTATTTCTCTCCTCCCTGTAATAGCGCTGTTTATAGCGTTTCAAAAATACCTTGTAGAAGGTATTGCCACTACCGGATTAAAAGGGTGATATAGAAATGAGTAAATTTTTCTTAAATGTAAACACATTATTTTATTTTCCCATGCCAATGACAAAACCTGTGAATCACGCTATAGATATGCTATTTAGAGATTATGAAAAAGTCTTCGGTGCCAAGCCGAAGATTGTTGATAAGGAAGAGTTGGCATCTATTGTGGTCCATTATACGGAAGATGATGAAAACCTCGTCATAGCGCCAGAGAGCTTTCAAATATCCGTTTCTGAAACAAACGAGAGTGGTTCTTATAAAATGTATATAAAAGGAAGAGATGAACTGGGAATAATTTATGCATTGCTTCATGTGAGTGAAAAATATCTAGGTGTGGATCCATTCTGGTTCTGGTCTGAAAAAGAGCCTGAAAGTAAAGAGCAAATAGAAATACCTGTGAGTGAAAATATTTACTCTCAGCCAAAAATAAGATTTAGAGGTTGGTTTATAAATGATGAGGTTTGCCTTATTGGTTGGTCCGATGTTTACCCACCATCAAAAGAAGTATGGATGCCTGTTTTTGAAACTTTGTTAAGGTGTGGAGGAAACATAGTAATACCTGGAACAGATCTGCCAAGAACTGGAGTACATTGGAAACTGGCCTCGGAAATGGGACTTTATATAACGCACCATCATGCAGAGCCCCTTGGAGCAGAGATGTTTTTTCGAATGTATCCAGATAAGTCTGCAAGTTATGATGAAAGCAAAGATTTATATGAAGGTTTGTGGGAAGAAGCAATACAAAATCAAAAAGACAAAAGGGTGGTTTGGGTACTTGGTTTTAGAGGTCAGGGTGACTGTCCCTTCTGGGAAAATGCACCTGAATACGATACACCACAAAAACGTGGGGAATTAATCAGTCGGGTTATAAATAGACAATACGAGATGCTTTGTAAGCATGTAACAAATCCAACATGTTCTACTTACCTTTACGGTGAGATAACGGAGTTGTATATGCAGGGGCTAATTAATATACCCGATGGAGTAATTAAAATATGGTCTGACAATGGGTACGGAGAGATGGTATCACGAAGGCAGGGAAATTATGACCCAAGAATTCCGTCACTCCCAACCGAAAAAGACATCGGCCCTCATGGTTTATACTACCATATTACGTTTCATGATTTACAGGCATCCAATCATCTGGTTATGATGCCAAACGAACCTGAAATGATAAAAAAAGAATTGATTAAAGCGTTTAATGCAGGGGTAGATCGCTACCTTCTGCTTAACTGTGGAAATATTAGAATGCATATATATTTTCTTGATTTAATAAAAGAACTATGGAGTAATGGTGATATTGATACTGAAGCTCATTTAGAGAATTTCTGCAAAAGTTATTTTCCAACTGCCTGGGAAAAAGCTTTTGAATGTTACATAGATTATTTTGATTATGCAATACGGTATGGAGAAAATCCATCTGATGCTGCTGGTGATGAGTATTATCACCATCCTGCACGAGCATCATCGGGCATTGGGTAAGAAATGAAATAGATGAAACGGCAGAAGATTTACTATGGGCTACTGGGGATTTAGCTTTTACAAAACAGGTACGATTCTTTTATGACAAATTGGTTAGCTCGGTTACCAATTTTGAAAAACTGATAAAAAAATGTATGGATACTTACAAAAGTTTAAAAGGGAAAGAATCTGTATTTTTTAAGGATAATATTTTGCTTCAGACAAGATTGCACCTTTCAGGAGTGAAAAGGTTTATTTCTTTATGTAATGCCTTTTTTGAGTATGAAAAAAGTAATTGTCCAAAGGCTTTCGTATTTGCTTCCCAGTCGATATGGGATTATCAGGAAAGCTTAATTGCCATGTCGGAAAGTGAACATGGAAAATGGAAAAACTTTTACAAGGCTGATTGGCTGACTAATATACAAAGCACAATTTATAGTCTTGAAACTTTAAGAAAGTATTTGCGCATGCATGGTGACAGTCCCGATTTTTTCCTGTGGTACAAAGAATTTATCATGCCAGAGAATGAAAAAAGGATTTATCTTGAAAATACACACCGCCGACCTTTGTCAGATGACAATCTTGCTTTGGGTCTTAAAGAAAAACTACTTTAAAGTTATTACATAAATAAGAAAATTTTAAATACAACGATTTTTTTATAATAGCACAATATCAGAAGATGTGTAAGCTAATTGTATATTTTTTTCAGAGAAGATTAATCTCTTTAAGCATTATATCCGTAAAGCTGATGTGCACAAGGTTATATGATTAAACTAGACATATAATCAAGAAAGGGTCTAATTTAGTTTTACAATTAGCTTTAGTTTATTTCTTAGATTTAAATCATTGACACTATTCGTGAAAATAATTAAAGATGGTGTAATAAACTCGAACACTGAAGTAAGTAGAGTTTAGTTTACTATTCATATCTGAAAAAAAATGAAATCTTTGAGTATTCTCATTTTTAAAACACATATTGTTTAGGTTTCCTGATACTAAAAGCTATATGTTAGAACAAAAAAGAAAATGCTTAGTTATTTAACACAACATGATATTTCTGTACTAATTCATAATTTATTTAAGTTGCCTATGAAGATGAAAAAGAGGCAGCTAAACGAGTAATTTATGTGCATAATTACTAATGAAACAGTATCGTATTGCTCAAAATTTGTACAAACTATAATAAAAAAAGCAGAAACATGTTGACAGTTTATTCTATTAGTGTTATTATTTTGCCATCGGAGGACTTTCGGTTTTTATTAAATAGTTTATTAAAACCTAAAATAAAAGTCGAAAGTCAAAATAAAAGGAGGGTATGTCGTGAAGAGATTATTGCTCGTATTACTAATTCTAGTTATTATGCTTTCTGTATTCGCAGGATGCGGAGACAAGGGAAAACCGGATAAAACCGCAGCAGGCTCTAAATCAGGTGATACAGTAGCAAGCGGTGGAAAAGCCGTACTGAACGTATCTGTATTCGCTCAAGAACACGAGCAGGTTATGTACAGGGAATGCATTAAGGAATTTGAAGAAAAGTTCAATTGTACGGTAAATTTCCAGGTGGCCGGAGATCAATA
>CAZXLH010000062.1:0-2487 GCA_964641455.1 uncultured Eubacteriales bacterium
CAAGGAAATCGCTTGCTTTTATGTTCCTTGGATTGCCTGCCTTAATGAGCATTTCCTCGGTCTTGTGAAATAACCGGCTAGGAGCGATCTGGCTTATGGCAGATACAATTCCCTGAGAGAGCGGCCTGAGAGTTCTTTCCAGAAAGGGCCTTTCCAAAATATCCTCGTCTTTAGCGGAACGAGTTATTTGTATTGATTGCAGCCGCCTGACTGTTTCCAGCCGTTTTTTGTTTAGCACCTGGTACATAGAAGCAACCAGCCCAACGGACCACAGAAATGCTGCTATCGACGCCAGGTATATGATGAAAGTATCTTTAAACGTCGATATTCACCACCTTACGGATTACAAGAACTCCTATTGCCAAAAGGATGGCTCCTATTGCTAGCATGGCAACGCCTATTGGTTCTTCTAACATTATCTGTCCAAATTCCGGGTACATGCCAAAAACCATAAATCCCAGGCCGAAAGGGAGGAGGGATACAATCCAGGCAGATATTCGCCCCTGGGCTGTAGCTACCCGAATTCTGGCACGGGTCTTGATTCGTTTCTCTATAGTCCCGGCAGTGTTCTCAAGAACCTGGGCGAGGTTACCCCCTACCTGGCGCTGAATCATGACTCCTGTAACCACAAGTTCAAGGTCGTTACTGTCTACCCGGCTACCCAGGTTTATGAGGCTTTCGTCAATACCGATACCCATCCTGTTTTCCCTTAAGAGTTTACTAAACTCAGTTGCCAGGGGAGGTTCCATTTCCCGGCTGACAAGTTCAATGCCCTGAAGAAAACTGTGGCCTGCCCTGAGCGAGTTGGCCATCATGACCAGTGCGTCCAGGAGCTGTGCTTCCAGCTTGGCAATTCTTTTTCGTTTCATCTGGGCAACCCATAGCCCGGGAACTAAAAGGCCTACAATACCTGTTAAAAGGCTTAGCGCATTGTTGTGAATGAGAAGAATTCCCAGGCTAAAGCCAAACAGCCCGGACACAAGCGTAAGCACTGCCATTTCTTCGGCCTTTAAGGGTACTCCCGCCTTGAGCAGGTATACTTGAAGCCGGCCCAGGTATCTTTTGCTTAGTACAGAACCTGGTAGCCTGAAAGCAGGCAGGCGGAACCGCTTTTTCTGTGAACCGGTTCCCGGCAAGGCAGCCAGAGGTTCAGCAGGCC
The DNA here is from genome assembly GCA_964641455.1 of uncultured Eubacteriales bacterium. Lineage (GTDB taxonomy): Bacteria > Bacillota > Sulfobacillia > Fermentithermobacillales > Fermentithermobacillaceae > DTU015. Next base: position 1,160 of record CAZXLH010000062.1, read on the forward strand.
CGGCCACCTGTGTGGGAAAAGTATCTGAAAGCCGCTTGCGTATTCTACGCCTGTTTGCTGTAAGCAAGTCAGTAATCTGCCAGGCTGAGAGTGTTGTAAACAAAAATGCGCAAACCGTTGCAGCAATAATCATTTTTTCCGCCTCATTTCAAGCAAAATAACAATACACCACAAAACCAGGTTACGAAAAAATACTCAAGGGTATATGGACACCTCTTGATTCAAGCACAGGCAAAAATTTGGGCAACACGCCTGTGGCCTTAAATGTACCAATGACTTTGCCGTCGCCTCCCAGTCCTTGCCGGTCAAAAAGGAAGATATCCTGCAAGGTAATCACATCTCCTTCCATTCCTACCACTTCGGTTATTCTGGTTATCTTGCGGCTGCCGTCTCTGAACCTGTTTTGATGGATGATAAGGTTGATGGCTGAATGGATCTGTTCCCGTATTGCCCTGACAGGGAGTTCCATGCCTGCCATTAGCACCATGGTCTCTAAACGTGAAAGAAGGTCCCTGGGTGAGTTTGCATGGCCTGTTGTAAGGCATCCGTCATGCCCTGTGTTCATTGCTTGCAGCATATCCAATGCCTCGCCCCCTCGAACCTCACCTACCACGATTCTGTCAGGCCGCATCCTAAGGGAGTTAATAACCAGGTCTCTGATAGCTATCCTTCCCTTACCCTCGATGTTAGGAGGGCGTGATTCCATCCTAACTACATGTTCCTGTTGCAGGTGAAGTTCTGCAGCATCTTCTATAGTGATAATCCTTTCATGGTTGGGAATAAAAGAGGAGCAAACGTTTAGTGTCGTAGTTTTTCCAGAGGCAGTTCCACCGCCTACGAGAATGTTGAGCCTTCCTTCAACACACGCTTTTATGAAAACCGCCATGTTTGTGCTTAGTGTGCCGAATCGAATCAGATCAGACATGGTGAAAGGCGTTTTGGAGAATTTCCTTATTGTGAGCACAGGCCCGGTCAGAGAAACCGGAGGTATGGTTGCATTGACCCGGGAACCGTCGGGTAAGCGTGCGTCTACCATAGGAGAACTTTCGTCTATTCTTTTTCCCAGGGGGGCAACTATTCTTTCAATAACGTGCATTAGGTGCCCATCGTCCCTGAAGTTAATATCGGTAAGTTCAACCTTGCCAAGGCGTTCCACGTATACTTGCGCAGGGCCGTTAACCATGATCTCGTTAATTGTTTCATCAGCAAGCAGGGGGGTAATAGGCCCGTATCCGTTAATTTCGCTTACTACTTCTCCAACCATGCGGTGATAGTCGGCCCGGGTAAAGTTAATCTCCATGTTGCCTAGGATTGGTTCGGCAAGCCCG
>CAZXLH010000062.1:2587-8258 GCA_964641455.1 uncultured Eubacteriales bacterium
GTCGGCCCGGGTAAAGTTAATCTCCATGTTGCCTAGGATTGGTTCGGCAAGCCCGAAGATTTGCTTCGTAAGGTACTTGTTACGTTCGTTTTCCGATAGTTGCTCCATGGCTTCTACGTCGATAGTTGCAACTGCTTCTTCCATAATCCTGTCTTTGGCCCGGTTCCAGACCGCTTTACGGGAAGGCACGGGAGGTAACAGTGACGTGTCCTCAGGGTTATCCTTCAGGTCTTGCTGTTGCCTCAGCTCTTGAAGCCGCTTTTGTAAAAGAGACATGTTTTGGCCTACCTCCTAGCTAACCGCAATCCGGGCGCTGCACCGGGATAGTCATCTGATGCAAGCATCTTGGTAGCCAGTTCCTCAATGCGCCGGGCGGTTAGTGAACCTTTTGCTGACGTGATGAGCGGAATCCCAAGGTTTACCGCATCTGTGGCTGCCTTTTCATTACTGGGGATTACCGTGAGCACTTTCATTCCCAACTCATCTTCCAAATCCTTGGTCTTAAGGCCACCGGTGTATCCCAGCCGGTTAACCACCACGCGTATTTTAGGTTTCATGGCCAGGGTAGACAGAATGTCGATACATTGCTTCATGTTCTGGATTGCGGCCAGGTCCAATGTAGTTACCACCAGTATGTCCCGGGCTTCTTCAAGGGCCGGGATTGCAGTGTCGTGTAGGTACGTCGGTGTATCTACAATCACATAGTTAAATACTTCAGACATTAGCCCAAGGATTGTCTCGACATGCTCGGCATTGATGAAACCGGCAAACTCAGGCCGCATTGGCGACGGCAGAATCTTCAGCCCTGAAGGGTGTTCAGCAAGATACGAATCCAGTGTTTCTCTGTCGAGGCCGCTAATATCGTCCACTACATCCTTGATTGAGTATTTCCACGGTATACCTGCCATAAGGGCAAGGTTCCCTGATAACAGGTCAAGATCTATGGCGGCAACTCGTTTTCCGGTTATCTGCCTGATCGCTACTCCAAGACTCAGGCTTAAAGTGGTTTTGCCTACTCCGCCTTTGGTGTTGAACACCACAATGGTTTTGAATTGCGGCTTTGTTTTTCTTTGAACCGAGAATAGTTCTCTGCGCCTTCTGTCTTGTTGAACGGCCTTTTGAACTGTGCGAATCAGCCTATCGTCTTCCATAGGGAGATTCAGCACACCCTTGGCTCCCACCTGGAGCGCAAGGCGGAGCACTTTTTTGCTGTCTGATACTGTTACAAGGAGAAGGCTCGACATGGGAAACTCCATAGAAAACAGCTCTGCCCAGGAAGTGCCTTCGTTTCCGGGCAGATCAATGTTTAAGAGTATTACATCGGGCTGGTGCCGTTCTGCTATGGTAAAACCCAGGTCAGGGTTTTCCGTGGCTCCTATCACGAAAAACTCCTGAGTCTTCCCGAGCCTCTCTTTAAGGTCATTTGCATGTATATTATCAATGATTAGCAATCTTGCTTTATCCAAAACAAATCATCCTTCCGGGAATTCTTAGGGATACTGGGTCCTAACATTGCGCAAATTGACAGATGGCAGTGCCGGTTTGCTATCTTCGCCTGACGGCCTGAGCACTAACTTCATTTTTCCGATGTTTTCTGAAAGCATGACTAACTGGGCTGAAGATGGGGTGACTGCCAAAGTAATATTTTCTGAGTCTTGAACCCCTTCTCTTTTCTGCATATCATGGCCAACAGCAATGACAAGGATGTTTTGCAAAAGGGTGACAACCTTGGTTTCTTCGACTGATTCGCCGTCGTTGTATGACATGAGAACGTCTACATAGTGGCCCGGCTTTATATGCCCTGCTACGCCGCTTAACTGATTTATGGCAATTGTGATGGCCCTGGTTCCTTCAGGAATCTTGTACGGGAGTTCATTGGCAGTCTTCTCACCGGCAATGTGGGTGGTGAGAATTGTTTCGTCTTGAGCAAGATCGACTGTTGCAAAGCTGTTAACAGCGGTTTTGGTTTCTGTGACCGCCGATGGGTGGGCATACTTTACCGGCACTTGAACAGTCTTGACCATGTCAGGCGCTATTTTGGTTCCCTGAGGGATCTTACGTGTGGCAACGATTACATCGGTCATGACCTGGTCTATTGCCGCTGTCTGGGCTTTGGTTAAGTACGTATAGACCAGCCCTGCTGTGATGAGTCCTAACACCACTGTTCCGATAATCAGAAACTTTGATTTTGAGCTACGCATTTGGATGCCTCCTGCAAAAATCTATCTAATTAGATTTACAGACTGGGTGGTGAATTGGTCGTCGCCTTCGGCTATTTCTGATGGTTCCAGTTGTTCTAAGAAATATCCGGTCAGTATTTTTGAGCCCTCGTCATAACTTTCAATAAAGAACTTAGCAAAACCAGTGATGGTTACAGGGTGCTTACCAGGCTCACCTTCGAAATCTTCCTGGTCAAAAATAGGTACAACTACTATTCTGGGGCATGATTCGTTTATGTTGTCAAAAGTGCACTGGCAGTGATTATTGCATTCATTTACTCGGGTGTTTATGTGTGTTACTTGGCCTACCATTTCACCGGGCAGTGTGTCTATCTTGTCGCCTACGCTAAGTGTGCCTGGATAGCCATTTACCAAATAGTCCTTGAACTTTAGTTTGTCGTAAGGAAGGGGTAACTCCGGGAAGTCCAAGAACCTGTAGTTTCCTTTGAAACCATCACCTGGTTCCAAGGATAATTGGTACGGGATATTACGTTCATAGTTGTCTCGGAGAATAGCCACCGGAATCATATTCCCTTGTTGCTCGCTTGCCTGGCCTATCTGGACGATTGAAGTTACTGCCACAGGTGTACTCGTAGTTCCAAGAACCCGTGCGTAGAAAGTATTTGCTTCGATAGTCATTTGAACCATGATTTTGCTTAGCCCTTCCGGGAAACTGATTATCATATCCCCGGCCTCGTTGCCCCATGTGATAGTGGCTGTGTACCCGGTTTTGTCCTGATTAGCTACTTCAAGTTCGTGGAGTTGTGCATATTCAATGGCTTTTTGGAACGACGCGTCTTTCTTGACTTTATCGTTTCCGCTTGTGCTTACAACCTCAATTCCGGCTGCAATGGCTATTGCATCAGAGATGTCTTGAAGCCGGGTATGCCTGAAATACAGGTAGCCGCCGTCTACTGCAAGAGCGGTAAAGCCAATCAGGGCAACAATAGAAAGGGCAACCAGAACCAGTGCAGCGCCTTGTTGGCCGCTTTTGAATTTCCTTAGGTTTTCCGCTAATTTACCCATGGGTGTCACCCTACCTTTCACTTCGCATAGCCATTTTTACTGAAAGATTTAACGGGTTCCCGGTGAGGGAACTTATTATTGGTGTAGTAACCGGGAGTGGGTAATCCAGTTTTACCTCTACCCAGCGTTCCTTTTCATTTGGAGTACTGTTTCTGCTAAAGGTAATTCTGAGTTCCTGGGAATCTAGCATTGAAAGGCGGCTGTTGATCCATGGAGTCAAGGCTGCCGTTAACCAGGTTCCCCAGTCCTCCGGGCAGTTTATGGCTGCATACCTTGCCCCGTCTCGGGCAGCATTTTGAAGCTCCAAGTATGCAGCAAAGATTCTTCCGCCCTCCATTATCGCCAGCAGAAGAAATATGAGTACAGGAAGTACCAGGGCGAACTCGACTACTGTCTGGCCCTTATTTTGCTTAAGTAATCTTTTCAAAGAAAACCACCTCATAGGTCATATAAGGTATGCGGCTATGGTGCCCGCAAGGATGGCAATTCCATAGGGAAATGAAATACCTGACGTGATGATCTTGGTTCTTCTGATTCTGAATGAAATTCCGCTTTCTGTTTCAAACTCTTCTCTTGCTCCACGTTGGACGCCAAGCCCGCCCTTGGTTGCGCTCAGGACGCTGAATCCGAGGTTTCCCAGGCTGGTAAAGGTGTTCATGATGCTTAGCCAGAGTTTGCCCTTAGCGAGCGCCACTCCCAGGGCCATGATTCCTCCTGCAATTGCGCCGTAAAGAAAAGCCCGGAAGGTGAAGACGTGCCCATTCAGTGCGCCTATGGCGGCTAACAGCTTTACGTCGCCAGCACCCATTCCGCCTATGGCGAAAGGGATGAAGAGAAGCAATATGCCCAGGGCCAGGCCGGCCAGGGAGGTTCCCAGGCCGTGCCAACCTGTGTAATATGTGTTGAGAATGAGGCCTAGGAGCATGGCCGGAAACGTTATTCTATTTGGTATCAGCCCGGTTCTTAGGTCCCAGCCTGTTGCCAGGGCTGCTATTGCTATTGTTACAGGTGCTATGAGCACGCTTTTCACCTCCGGGTAAGAGATGGTTGACAGGGGGAGAAACCTATTCGTTCGGGGGGACGATCGTGCCTTTGATTTTCTTGAAGATATCATTAATGTTCCCGCCTAAGAGACCAAGTGTGCCCATAACCGCTACCGCAATTAGAGCAATAATCAGCGCATACTCCACTAAACCCTGGCCTTTCTCTTCCTTAATAAGCGACCGAATCAGATTCATCATCTAAAAGCACCTCCTTTCGGTACCTTTTATGTTTCATCCGGCTTGACCCCGGAACTGAGTTAACCGGAGTGTCCCAAAAACTCTGGCCTGCTGTTGACCGCCGGCTGCAAGGCGTATTGCCTGGCAGCCAAGGCGAAAACCAGCCCATGGCAAATTGTCAGATAGCCTGAAAGGTGATTTGAATTTGAGATTGAGAAACTATTCTTACAGGGCCTTGGCCTGACATTACTGGGGCAAAGTGGAGCAAAGTAATGAAGCAGCCCAAACGAGGCAACCGGTACCGTGCCATAGCACCACGAACGTATCAGCCTGCCCATGCTTTCCTTATTGAGGTTGCTGTGGCTAATGTTTATGGTGCCAGGTGTTATCCCGGAAAAGATCAATGGCACCAAGAAACCGGTTGCAATTAGCATAAGTATAGTTTCAAGAAAATCAAGTTTTGGCATTTGCATTTTTCTTTCAATTGATGTGTCGGATATTGACTGCAACAGGTTCTCTCCTCTCGAATTACCGGGTTTATGCTTCGCCTGTATGGCATTAAATTTCAAGCCACCTGATACTGACTGGTTGTACGCAAGGGCACCTGCTATGGCCGCAATAATAAAGAGGAAGAGTACGAGTGATATTACATATTGTCTTTTCAATTACTCTGCTCCCTTCTCTCGTGGGTGCCTGACGTATCCTGCATACAAGATATACCCATGGGCATATTTGGAAGAACATTCTTAAGGAGCAAAATATATAATGCTTAAGAATAGTTAGGAGTAGTACTTAAGGATAATATTGAAGGCGGTTTCCTGTTCGGATATTGCTTCACAATGGGTGCAAGCGGTGATTTGATTGCACGGTGGCCCCTTTGAAAACCGAGAAGGTTGGTGTAGGTGGTGAGCCGTCCGGTAGCCATGTAGATTTGCCGACTACAATGTATTCTATTAGCCCCGGCAACTCACAAAATCAAATTGCCTTGCATATGTTGCTGCTGTATGGTAATATATTTCTTGCCCCGTGCGGGTTACGAGATGCAAACCAGCAAGTTTGTCCCTCATAATTCACGAAAGAAGCATGTGAAAAAGTAACTCGACGGTGGTTGACAAAATTCAAACGACCAGGTAATATAGTGCCTGCTCGTTTCGGTCTTTGAAAACTGAACAGCGTAGAAGACTTTGAGTTTAAGGAACAGGTGTA
>CAZXLH010000063.1:0-5167 GCA_964641455.1 uncultured Eubacteriales bacterium
GACCCATGGCTCCGGCTGCAGCATTGCCTATCGCAGCGGTAGCCAAGAAACCTAGGCCGAAACTAAAATGAGAAACCGGGTCCCCCTGGCACGCATTCAACTCCCCAAGTGTGCGAAATGCACCCATAGCCTGGAGTTCGGGTGCATAGAACATTCGTGCCGCCCCTGCGGCTATAGCTGCACCACCTATCAAACCGATTATTAATGACTTAATAAGAACCGGTATCATTTGATTACCTCCTATCGGACAACTTAGATGGATAGATGCTAGGCTGACCAGACTATTTCCCCTGCTATGATTGTGTTAACAGCCTCCAAAGCCTCCTTTCCCGAAAAGCTGTTTCCGTCGGAATCTCGATACGTGAAGTTGCCTTTGACAAGTTTGAGAACAGTCAAATCTGCTCTTTTGCCTATCTGAATACCACCCCGGTCTGTTAGCCCAAGAATCGAAGCCGGAGCACTGGTTGTAGCTCCAATAACTTGCTCCAAAGAGCAACCTAATGCAAGAAACTTATTCATTGTGGTCAGAAGGTCAAATACAGGCCCCTTTCTATTCCTGATATGTAGATCAGTACTAATCACATGAAACGGGAAGTCCGTTTCTACGGCTTTAAGATATGTCTGGTAGTTAAAACTTGCACTCCCGTGGCCTATGTCGAACCTGACCCCTCGTTCCAGAGCAGCTAACGCTTTCGGTATGGGCTTTCCATTTAAATCGAACAGCCCACCTGGTTTTCCGTGAAAACAATGTGTGACCACGTCGCCCTCGCTAAGCAAGTCAAGCACATCCTCTACAACGGGAGGCGCATTTCCGATATGAGCCATAAGTGGTAAACCCGCAAGGGAAGCTACTTTCTTGGCTAACTTCACGGCTTCCAGGCCTAGTATGCCAAGATGGGTAACGCTTGCCATAACCTTAATTCCCCGGAAAACAGATGAATGCCGCTCCAATTGGCCCAGAGCAGCTGCAAAGCTTACATTGCTAGGATCAACTAATCCCAACGGGTACAAAGTATCAAGAGCGATATTCATGAAACAAAGCAGATTGGTTTTTGACTTTGGCGCCACGTAATCGCAAAATGCATCGCCAAGTAATGCTCCTACGCTACCCGCATCAACTACGGTAGTAACACCTGTCGGGAAACCGATTTCATCGGGTTTCAGGGAATTTGGGTTAAGCTTATAAGCAGCGTGAACATGCAAGTCAATTAAGCCAGGTGCAACAATAAACTCAGAGCAGTCAATCTCTCTTTTCGCACAGGTCGCAATATGTGACTCTATTGCGGTAATCGTTCCTGCTGCAATTCCTATGTCATACCTCGATTTTTCGTGGCTATCAACATTTATCCAGGCATTCCGGAGAATCAGATCAAACAACATGTCCATCCACCCACCTTTTGATAATATTCTCATTAGTGAATATTACTTCTATGATTGCCACCCAAACACCTGTTAGGTAAATAGTCCAAATCCCGTTGTTGAATTCAGGCAAGAAGTGACGGATCGTAGGCGTTATGAATGTTAGACACTGCAAAACACTCCCTTCTCCGCTATTTGAATTGGTCCGATTTTGCCACATTCATCGGGAAGCATTACATGTCAATTTGTTAAAAGGATGTGCTTTCAGGTACGTCGAAGATGATTATAGAACCAGTAACATTCTATTGTTTGATACGGAGATGTGAGCTCATTGATAGAACTTACGCCTCGCTCGCGTGAGATCGCAAAACTCGTATTGGAGTCGTCTCACCCGGTCATAATCAAGAAACTTGCAGCTGCCTTGAATGTGTCGCAGCGAACCATTAGATATGACCTCGATCTCTTGAAAGAGTGGTTTAAGGAACGTGGGCTTGTCCTGCACACAAAACCGCGGGTAGGCGTATGGGTAGAATGCTCTGTTGAAACAAGAAAGCGGCTTATCACCGAACTCAGCCGGTGGAGCCCTGCTTCATATGTATTGGATAAACACGATAGAGTCCATGTCATTTTGCTAACGCTCATCCGCAACAAAGAATATGTACCCCTTTGGAAACTGGCTGGGCAGATTCGCGTCAGCAGAAGTACAGCAGCTGACGACATGCGCTATGCTATTGCTATAGCTGAATCCTGCAACTTGGAAATTGTGGGTAAACCAAGACTAGGGTATCGGATATTCGGAACTGAGCACAATCGCCGTGTACTGGCCTATCTATTACTCACCAACTTAGTCGATGAAAGTAAATGGCTTCAGTTATTGTCTCTTGCGCTGCGGTCAAGTACTTCAGAAAGCAATACGGTGGCGAGTCCAATTGCTGGTCCAGCGAACCATGATTGGTTCGGCCGGATAAACGTGGAACGAATGCTATGTATAGGCAAAATTATCTATTCCGAACTTGGTTCAACTCTCACCGATTCCAGGTTTGTTGGCCTGGTGGTACACCTCTCAATCGCACTGGAACGGATCATGTCCGGGGAACGCATTAATCTCCATCAGTCCAGACTGGTCGCACTGCAGAAAACTGAAACTTATGCAATTAGTAAGAAGATAGCAAATAATATCAGTAGGGCTTTGGAGGTCGACATTCCGGAAACCGAAATCGGGTATATTACTCTGCATTTACTTGGCCGCAGAACCTCACAGCAGAAATACTCAATACCAGATGCGCTTGGCGATGAGAAACTGTTAGCCCGTATTCAAATGTTTGTCTCGACCATCCAAGAAGAACTTAAGGTCAATTTGGATAGGGATGAGAATCTTTGTGAAAGTCTGTTCCGTCAGTTACGTAACCGACGGCATGGCCTCTTTGACACAAATCCTTGGACTCGGCAGTTGATGAAAGAGTATCCAGCTCTTTTCGCCACCATCGCTGATGCAGCCAAAGGATTTTTTGGGCCACTCGATGATGGCGAGATCGGTGAACTGTGCATGCTGGTCCAAGCAAGCGTGGAACGTCGGAAGAAACCCAAGAAGTTATATCGCACTATTGTAGCCTGCAGTACAGGTACAGGGGCTGCTGAGCTGTTGCGCGCGCGATTGAACCGAGAGTTCCCGGATCTGAGAATAATTAAGACTACCGCTGCATTCAATGTCTTAATGGAAGTGGAGGCTTTAGGGGCGGACCTCGTGATTAGCACCGTTGCGCTACCTAGGCTAGAAGTGCCTTCTGCCATTGTCTCTCCACTATTGGTACCGGCAGAAGCAGCGAGAATTCGTGCTCTAATCTATACATTATCATCAGATGCTAGTACGGGTCACTCTGATAGTGCTAGCACTTGGGCGTTGGAACTGGCACGATTACTGGATGGCACTCAGACCACAGATGAACGTGTGGAAATTATCAGAGATTTCTTCCGGAATCCCTCAGAATCGGAAGGTGAATCATCGGAAAATCCGGATTTTGTGGCACGTGAGGAAATGGTCCGATTTGCAGCGGATCTTGCAGGCACACTTGGCGTCAAAACCGACAAGACCACCCTAACCGGATTGGCTATCCACCTTTCCATAGCAACTCAACGCTGGAAATTGGGGCAATTCTCTGAAGAATCGCAGGACGAAATCAAACAATGGACTACCGAGTGTTCCGAGGCCGTGCAAATCATTCACCGAAAGTTAAGTGATTTGGCTTCAGTTCTTTGTATTGCGCAACCACCAATAGCAGAGTCAGTTGCCGTAATGCGCTATTTTGCGACTAAGCCATCATCGCTGAAAGTGTCTTGCCGGCATCCGGATAACTGACTGCACGTCAATCGTGCTGGAAATGGAGGGCGATTTAGCTGTTTGTGATCACTAAAGAAACTGTTGAGCAAATCATTGCCGATTTGGATAAAGGTAGGAGCAGCCTGCAATATGCTTCTTTGATACATAACTCATACAAAGTAGGGGAACAGAACGGGTGGGTAATGGACGAGCAGGCGATAATCGGATTAACAGCACACATGTTGGCCTTGATTGATAGGCTTGAACGCAAAACTCCGCTCAGCGAACCTATTGACAGAGAAGTGGCAACTCAAATAGATGAAAGTGCAATGCGACTGGCCAAGAAGGTGCTAATGCCTATTTTTCAACAGTACGGAGCATCGGCTGATACATCAGAAATAGTCTTGGTCGCCTTGCACTTTGCAGCTGCTAAAGAACGTCTGGACGTGTCCTAGGGACCCGGTAACAAATCGTGAAAGACGTACTACGAACAGTCAAGGTTACATTTGGTCTTTGACAATCGCATATTTACAGAAGCATCGAGGCCGACATAAGCCACAAGCGCTTTGCGTTAAGAAGGCGATGAATGTCACCGATTTCTCCGATAATAGAATCGGCATTGGTATCCCTACTTTCATAGCGGTGGCAGGGTTCCCACACCCCATACGAGTCTCAACCTTGTGCGTAACTCGTAGCATACGGCAAGCCACATCCACACACAACGTGCTCATACGAGACATCTCGTATGGAGGGGCTTCATTTCTTGATTGATGTGTAAGAAAGGCAACTATATTGTACAAGGAGAGGTTAATTATGAAGGAGGAAGAAATCAAAGTCGTCATCGGTCATCGATTAGGTAGGGGACAGCGAGTTGCAAAAGGGATCGAAGATGCGGGAGGCATCGCAATTCTGATTCCAGGTATGGCAGCAGACATGAAGCTTGCTGATGTCATGCATCAAGAACAAGCCCACCTTGGAATAAGTTTCTGCGGAAGCGGGGGCGCAGGTGCAATAAACGCTGCCAACAAGTATGGGTATAAGCAGAAGAGCAGTCTCCGGTCAATCGACGCAGGAATCACTGCGCTGCGACAAGGGGCACAAGTACTTGGCTTTGGGTTTCTGGATACTGAAGAACTTGGTTTCCGAATTGTTAATGAGTATCGGAAACTGAACGAGGGGAAATAGTTCATGTCTGATAACCTTCTTATCACCACGGTCAAGGACATAACCGTAACCTCAAAAGGTGCGACGCCAGAAGATGCGATAAACGAGGCATTCGTCAAACTGAGAAAAGCGGTCTATGCCCAGGTGCCTGGTCCAATTGCACATATGGAGCCAATTGCTCTATCCGTTGATGATTATTTTATGCACCGGAAGACTGAACGCTTTCTGGGACTACTATGGCCGAGGGAAAAACACCAGATAGATTTGAAGATAACAATCAAAGTGTCAATTCGATATATTCAAATCGACAATTTGATAGAAAGAGAG
>CAZXLH010000063.1:5177-8199 GCA_964641455.1 uncultured Eubacteriales bacterium
TAGTTTTTACACGACTCGGTGTGGAACCAGTGATTAATGCTAGCGGCAAGATGACTGCCATTGGTGCTTCAGCGGTCTCAGAAGAGGTGGCGGATGTAATCGCAAGAGCATCAAGTGTATATGTCAGTATTGAAGACTTGATGATTCGGGCCGGAGAGTATATTGCTACGTTAATAGATGCAGAGGCTGCTTGTCCGACGACAGGTGCTGCAGCAGGAATTGCCATAGGTGTCGCAGCCTGCATAACCAAAGGAGATCCTTACCTGGTGGAGCGAATGCCTGATAGCAGCAACCTGCCCAATCAAGTGATTACCCCAAAGGGCCATAGTGTGGACTTCGGAAGTCCTATCTCACAGATGGTGAGACTGGGGGGCGGACGTCTGATTGAAGCCGGCCATGTTAACAATGTTCGACCCTGGCATGTTCAGGGTGCAATCAACTCAGATACCTGTGCCCTTCTCTATGTAAAGTCGCACCATACAGTGCAAAAAGGGATGATTTCCTTACGTGAGATGATTTCCATTTCCACAGAAAATGAAATACCGCTAATAGTTGACGCTGCCGCTGAAGAGGATCTAAAAAGATACCACAGAATGGGCGCGGACCTGGTAGTATACAGTGGTGGAAAAGCAATCGGAGGGCCAACCTCGGGTTTCATATGTGGCCGAAAAGATCTCATACTCGCAGCTCGTGCTCAGTACAAAGGAATCGCACGGCCTATGAAAATTGGGAAAGAAGGTATTGCTGGGCTAGTGGCCGCAGTCGAACACTACCTGTCTTTGCCTCATGATGCAATCGCTACACAAAACAAAGCCAAGATGGAGTGGCTCTGCAAAGCACTAAAAGGGATCCCCCACGTAGCTGCCCAGGTGGTTCAAGATGAGGCCGGAAGAGAGATTTACAGATGCCAGTTATCACTGGACGAGCAAGCATTGGATATGACTGCTGACCAAGTTATTCATCAGCTTAAGAAGGGCAGCCCTGCCATTTACACTAGAAACCACAAGGCTAATCTCGGAATCATCTCCATTGACCCGCGGCCTTTATTGCCCGGGCAAGAGCATGTAATTGCAGAGCGGCTAGTCGAAATACTGTCTAAGCGCGAGGTGCCCAACCATGGATAATCTCAAATTTCTTGATGGACGGGTCGCCGTTAACGTACTTGCAAAAACACCACAAAATGCAAAGGACGTGCAAGACGCTGCTGAGGGTTACGCAATCATAGGTGTTGTATCCAAAGACTTTCCTACAGTCCAACTGGCCGTCGATACCATTAGGTCTCTACGCAACCATGCTGAACGTATTTCAATTGGACTTGGCGGAGGTGACTCAGCACAGTGGGAAAAGGTAATACATATTTCAGCTCAAGTGCGTCCTAATCACATAAATCAGGTTTTTCCACTGGCTGGATATACTCAGGCTTACATGAGAGCATTGGGGCAGAGCCCCTTGGTAAATGCCCTTATCTCACCCACCGGCATTCCAGGCAGGGTTAGGATTTCAACCGGCCCTTTAAGCGGGCAATGTCCGAATGCTGATATTGAGGTAGTTACAGCGCTTTCCATGATTAGAGAGGCAGGTATTAGATCTGTCAAACTGTTTCCCATTCGAGGTGATAATCTGTTGGACGAAGTGTCAATAGTGGCAAGAACAGCTGCGCAAGTTGGAATTGAAGTATTCGAACCTACCGGCGGCATTGACGAATCCAACTTCGGCAGGGTATTGGAGATCTGTCTCCGAAGCGGTGTCAAAAGAGTGATACCTCATGTCTATTCATCCATTGTGGACAAAGCCACTGGTCTAACTAGGCCCGAATCTGTAGCCAATTTGCTTAGTACTATGAAACAAGTTGCAGGAAGATTTTGACATGCGTACACTGCTAGCTATTGATCTAGATGGTACATTACTTAGGACAGACTTAAGTATAAGTGAGTTTAGTATAAAGGCGATTCACTCTGCAATAGAGACAGGTGTTGATGTAACACTCGCAACGGGCAGAACCTTCCCTTCTGCCGTGATGTATGCAAAGCAATTGGGCCTGACCACACCCATAATCGCCTATAATGGGGCGATGATTAAAGATCATGCCCATAGCAAGGTAATCGTTCACCATACTATCAATCAGGAGATTGCCGAAAACGTAGTGGTACAAGCAGAGAAACGACGCCTGTATGTCAAAGCATACGTAGATGACGTCCTTGTCACTGCCGAAATGGATAGCCAGACCGAACAGTTTGCTCAGAATCACTGCTTGTCCGTTAACACCGTCGGGAGCCTATCTGAGGGTCTTGATGGAAATCCGACCATGATCGTTGTTATGTCTACTGCTACGAAAATAAGCAATTTCAAGCAGGAACTTCTCATGGACAGTCTACCTGTAAACGGTCTTAGTTCCTGTGACAGATCGGTAGATATCGTGGCTGCCAACGTAACCAAAGCCTCTGGTCTAGCGTGCCTCGCTTCTATCTTAGATATCGACATCAAAAACACAGTGGCTATTGGTAATGCGGAAAACGACATAGCGATGGTGGAATGGGCCGGCTTAGGGGTCGCCGTAGGCAACGCTTCTGAAGACCTGAAAAACAGCGCCGATCTGGTACTGTCGCTGACTAATGACGAGGATTGCATCGCAGACTTCATATACCGTTATCTACTACGTTAGTTTCGGAGGAGATAAGCATGAGTTTCGAGAAGACCGTTAAGATAGGACTTAAACAAGGACTGCATGCTAGGCCGGCCGCAGAACTTGCCAAGATGGCAATGCAACACGAAGGAGAGGCTATTATGCTCGTTGGAGAAAAGAGGGTTAATCTGAAGAGTGTGATCAACGTAATGACGGCAGGCGTGCAAGGTGGCCAGACCGCCAGACTGCAAATAACAGGTGAAGGGGCCGATAGGCTGATGGAGCGCATCTCTAGTCTTTTAGAGGATAGAACGATCCAGTAGAGCTAACCCTACCTCACCCGGGCCACTCCCCGGTAGACCACTCCCCGCTCTCCGTCTACCGTAACTATGTCTCCAT
>CAZXLH010000064.1:0-8169 GCA_964641455.1 uncultured Eubacteriales bacterium
GATGTTAAGCGGCAGACGCTCCGGATCGGCCTTGCCACAGGCCTCATCGGCCGATTCGCCCGTCTGCCCGGAGCCTGCAGCCGAGAGTTCGATCACAGCCCAGAGCTTTCCGGGCCTGTTCACAGGGAGAATGCCGTGGGATAATCCGATTTGGGCTTGAATCGAACTTGCAATATCTCCAGTATTCTGATGACTCAATTTGAGCCCTCCATTTCATTATCTGTGAAGCTGTCCCTACCTAATACATACTGATTGTCCTCGATTCAACCTTCTTTTCGGCGTGTTGCCTGTCTCAGAACGGCCAATGACAGCTTGGGCGCCACGGTGTACTCATGTGAAATCGGGATGAGCACGGGATACCCAAAAATCAAATTGAGGAGACAGCTGCGAGGATTCATGAGCCGGCTTGTGGACTGGCTATAGGAGCTGCGCGTGTGATGCTTCTCATGAGCGATGCAACAAGACGAACAACTCATGTTGCTCCTAATGGAATTATCTCGAAAGAAAGTTTCAATCGTGGGAAGGAATTTTCACCCACATGTCGAAATAGTAGCCAGGGCAAGGCAAGTGGCCCGCCAAGGAGAGGAGCAGAGATGTTCTTGTGACCGCAATTGATCGAAAAACCCTGGCCCGGGCGCGCATGTTCATGTTCGTGAATGTTATGTGCATGTCAGTATCAAACATCATCGAGCGTGTAGCGCTTTCATCGGTTCCTCCCATTGCAGTCACTTCGATCGAAGTGTGGATCAATGCCATCGCATCCCTTGTTCTGCAGTGGATTGCTGTGAAGCAAGGGGCAGGAGATGAAAGTGGCGAGTCTTCCAGGGCGGGCCCCCCGGATCCTGAAACCGGCACCAAGGGCAGGCCGATCAAGGCCAGGGGAGCAGAATTGTGGCATTTTGCTGTGGCTGGCTTATGTGGACAGGTTGCCGGAAGCTACAGCTTCTTGAATTCTGCAAAGTCAGGCGGAATAGGTTTCACGGTCGCGATAGTCCAAACCTGGAGCCTGTGGGCAATCCTCATGGGGATTCTATTCCTCCGGGAAAGGGGCGATAGGCGTCTTGCATTGGCTGTACCAGTAGCTCTCATCGGTATATTTCTCATTTCAACTCAAGGACAAGATTTGTCGAACGTGTCCGCCTACCTCTCATCCGGGCTTCTGTGGGCTTTCGCTGCGTCCCTGAGCTTTGCAACCTCCTCCGTCCTGATTAGGCGGGGCTTGTCAAGGGGAGCTGATCGCCGGGCGGGGTTCACAGTTCAGTATCTGACAGCATCTGTAGTTCTAGTCGTTGCCGCTCTTGTTGATCCAACTCATCTTGTCTCTCTCAGCGTCAGCAAAGTAGGCTTGATCGCATCCGCGGGCATCCTTGCGGGTGTGTTGGGCATGGGTTTCATGTACAAGGCGTTGGCGATGTGTCCCATATCCAAAGTAATGCTGATAAATGCCTCGTATCCTGCGGTTGTTAACATATTGTCATGGATATTTCTCAGGGAGATGCTTACGGCTAAAGGCATTATTGGGATACTGCTGGTGACGTCTTCATGCGTTTGGGCTCAGCGATATACGAATGATACGACTACGTCACCACAGGGCACGTGAACGATATCTGATAGGGGTGATCATGTCGATGAATGCGAGTAGAACGCGGTTGCACTCTGAGGAGACAAGGACGGCGCTGCTGGCCCTTCTGCCTTCGCTCATAATCTTCGCTGTCTTTACGGTCTACCCGATCATCTATTCACTCTACCTGAGTTTGCACGACTGTTCATTGCTTGGCGGCTCCCGAACCTTTGTCGGATTCGCAAATTACGCGCGCATGTTCGAGAGCTCCGACTTCAGACAAGCTGTATCTAACACGGTAAAGTACGCTATCGGCACGGTACCGATAGGAGCAACGCTATCCATGTTCGTGGCTGTATTGCTCAACAAGAACATCAGAGGTCGCGCGTTTTACCGAGTTGCCTATTTCATGCCTGTGGTGACATCAATGGTAGCTGTTGCGATTGTGTGGGCGTGGATGTTTGACCCATATTACGGACTCTTCAATGCATTGCTGGGCAAGATTGGAGTAGACGGCCCGGCATGGCTTGCAGATCCGAAATGGGCTCTGCCCGCAGTGATCATTTTGGGTGTATGGAAGAACCTCGGCTACAACATGGTCATCTTCCTTGCCGGCCTTCAGAGTGTACCGACGGAATTGTATGAGAGTGCCGAAATCGACGGTGCCGGAGCATGGCAGAAATTCCGATTTGTCACTATGCCGTTGATGCGCGCTACGACCGGGTTCGTTCTGATTATGAGCACGATCAAATCATTCCAGGTGTTTGGCCAGGTATACGTAATGACAGGTGGCGGGCCAATGAACTCCACTATGGTACTCGTCTACTACATATACCGGCAGGCCTTTGAGTTTTACAGGAGCGGATATGCTTCGGCTGTAGCCTGGTTCCTCTTCGTAGTGATACTGATCTTGACAATGTGCCAGAAATCTCTGCTGAAGGAGTACGATTGAAAATGGGTGAGGTGGCAGGGATGTCTACAAGAACGGGCAGAAACAATCGGGACTATGCTGACGCCTATCGAGCCCGCAGGAGACGCAAGAGATCGAGGATTGCAGGCCTTACTCTGGTGCATGCAATTCTGATAATCGGAGTAGTATTCATGGTGCTTCCCTTTGTATGGATGATACTTACGTCCTTCAAGGACAAAACAGAGGTATTCACCTACTCCCTTCAGTGGTTGCCATCCAAAATCAACCTCGGTGGCTACCGGCAGGTATGGTTGGAGATTCCTTTTGCTCGCATGTACCTAAACAGTCTGATCGTTTCGAGTCTTGTCACTGTAGGTCAGCTCATCACCAGTGCCTTAGCTGGATATGCGTTTGCAAGGCTGGATTTTCCCGGTCGAGACCTGATCTTCATGATTTACATATCGGCCATGATGATACCTCACCAGGCTACGGTTATTCCCTCGTTCATGCTTGTGCGCAAGCTAGGAATGATCGATAAGTACTCAGGCCTCGTAGTCCCTTTCATAGCTGGGCCGTTTGGGGCATTCATGATGAGGCAATTCTTCCTGAGCATGCCGCGATCTTTGGAGGAGGCGGCGATCATAGACGGCTGCTCGCGCTTCGGCGTGCTCACTCGCATAATCTTGCCATTGTCCAAGCCGGCCATGGTCACTCTCGGGCTGTTCCAGTTCATGTTTGCATGGAATGATTTCATGTGGCCACTGATAGTCACCAACACGTCATCAATGAGAACACTGCAGGTCGGTCTTGCATTGCTCCGTGCAGAGGAAGCAACCAATTGGCCTATGCTGATGGCCGCCACCACCATGGCTACGCTACCAATAGTGATAATCTTCTTGGCTGCACAGAGAGAATTTATCGAAAGCGTTGCGTTTACCGGGATGAAGTACTAGTAGATTGACTGTGAGGTTGTGCAGCACATTGATAATGAGTGATTGAAGGGGGGAGATTCATAGTCGTTTCTAACGGGAGCTAGCTGCTGCCCGTTATTGGATGTTGTGTTCGGTTCGCCATTAGTAGGTGTTGTATTGGTTTGTCATGTTGAGCTGCTTTGCATGCCTGCTGCTTTGAAGATGTTCTGAGCACGTGGGCTGCGGAGGCAGACAATAGCGGTCAGCGAAACAACCATTAGCTGATAGGAGGAGCTGAACTCGATGAAACGGCGTAATGTAAAACGTATCGTTGTGGCTTGTCTGGCAATTGCGATGATGGTTCTCTTCGCGGGGCCCATCGCAGCACAGCGTGGCAAGATCAAGCTGAGTTACTGGCATTTCCTCGGTGGAGACATAGGCAAACGCCATGAGCAGTTCGTTGGAGAGTTTAACAAGGCACACGCCAATATTGAAGTTGTGCCGCTCTACTCAGGCACTGCCTGGACAATGCGCGACAAGTTGCTGGTCTCGGTAGCCGGCAAGCAGCCGCCGGATGTGTCTATGATAGACCAATTCTGGGCTGCGCAGCTCACGGCCACAGACGCGCTTGTCAAGATGGAGACACTCATGGACGGCCCTGACGGGGTTGACAAGAATGATATCGACAGAATTGCTCTGGCTACAGCTACTGTTGATGGTGAGATATGGACGATGCCGTATGCCATGAGCAACATAGTGCTCTACTACAATAAGGATCTGTTCAGGGATGCAGGGCTCGATCCGAACAAGCCTCCGACCACCTGGGCGGAACTCGTAGAGTATGCCAAAGTGCTCACGCGCGACGTCAACGGTGATGGAAAGATTGACGAGTGGGGTCTGTCCTTCCCGATCACAGCCAATACAGGAACCGTGTACTACTACATTACGTTCCTGTGGCAAGCGGGGGGCAAACTATACAACGACGATTACACTAAAGTAGCTTTCAACAGCCAAGCAGGTGCCCAAGCCCTCCAGTTCTGGATAGATCTAGTGCACAAACACAAGGTAATGACGCTGTCACCTCCGACGGAAGGCTTTGCGACCGGCAGGATTGCGATGGAGTTTGGAAGTTCATCGGCGCTCCAGACGAGGCAGAAGAAGTGCAGTTTCGATCTGGGTGTCGCTCATATGCCTGCGGGCAAGCGCAAAGTGACCGGCGTAGGCGGAAACAACCTCGCAATATTCCAGAACACGCCTGAGAAGGAAAAGGCGGCTTGGGAATTCGTCAAATGGATGTCAAGCGCTGAGATGAACCTCGAATGGAGCATGGCGACGGGCTACACACCTCTTCGCTACTCTGTGCGTACATCAAAAGCCTACAAAGACTACATGAATGCGAACCCTGAGGTTGCCATAATCGTGAGCCAGAGCGAATACGCTCAGCCTCGCCCGAACAATGAAACATACCCAGACGTATCGCGTATTCTCGGGCTCGCTGTAGAAAAGGCTCTGTTTGCGAAGGCGGATCCGCGCAAGTTGCTGGATGAGGCGGCGGTGGAAGCCGACGACTACATCAAGTCTATTCTGAGGAAGTAAGCGCGACCGCATTATTGGACATTAACATGGGTTCATGTTGATGCACTGTGTACTCTTCCGGGCTCCGTCCAACCTAAGAAACCCGTGAGGCATCTGGAGCGGGGCCCGGCCCCATTCATTCAGATCATGGAAGTGATTGATGCATGTACTTCGGCTCAACGACAATGGTGTTTTACTCAGAACCGCTTGAAGAGGCAATTGCGGCGATAGCAAGATGCGGCTTCGACTATGTGGAGTTGTGGATGGAGCAAGTGTGCAGGGAGTTCCCAGAGCGTCCGGACATCGGCGTATCTTCGATATTGGAGAAGTACGGAATGAAAGCTACGGTACACTGTCCGGTCATGGATGTGAATATCACATCGCCAAATATCGGGATCAGGAATGAATCCTTGAGGCAGCTCTTTGACTGTATGGAGTTTGCAAGCGGTATAGGCGCCGAATTGGTAGTGCTACACCCTGGCAAGCGTTTTTCGGTCAAAGAGCCTTTCGAGGATCACTGGAAGGCACAGGTTGAAGCTCTCACATCAGCCTTTGGCAGAGGAGCTGAGCTCGGGATCACATTGGCCTTAGAGAACATGGAGCGAACCAGCGCTGTGGCATCGGTAACTGATTATCCAGACATGCTTCGGGTGATCCGTGACTGCGGTGCCGAGGACCTCAGCATTACCCTTGACACTGCGCATATGCGAGATACAGAGACGATTCTCAGATTCATAGGCAAGCTAGGCCCGAGAATTGCTCACGTGCATTTGAGCGATGCTAGCGACCGGAAGCTTCATCTCCGAATAGGCGAAGGCACGCTGGATTTCGAAGTGATAGCGCAGGCGCTTAGGGATCAAGGATTCTCAGGCGTTTGTTCTCTGGAAACATACATACCTGGCGATGAGGAAGCGTTAGCGGAAGAGAGAAAGAAGTTGGATCGGATATTTCTCTAGGTTTCTGTCTGGCGCAGGCGGGGAAAGGGGGATTCCTACTGATGGGAAAAATGCGGGCTGCGGTTTTGATCGGGCCGGGGAAGATGGAGATTCAGGAAAGAGATCTGCCTGAGGTACTTCCCAATGAAGTTCTTGTGAATGTGAAAGCGTGTGGCATATGCAGCTTTGAAAGGCGATTGTACACCGGTGACAAGAAGATTGGCTACCCGGTCGTACCCGGGCATGAGGCGTCTGGCATTGTGGCGGAAGTAGGAGCGGCTGTGCGACGTCCCATCAAGATCGGCACACGCGTAGCTCTGGATTTGCTGAACCGATGTGGCGAGTGTGAGTACTGTCGCACTGGCAGAGGCAACCTGTGCAAATACATGTACAAGGGCAATACGAATCTTCTTGGAGGATTCGGACAGTATGTTTCTGTTCCGTCAGAGCAGGTGTTCGAGATCGATGATTCTGTCAGTTTTGAGGAAGCGGCGCTTACGGAACCCATATCGTGCGCCATTCACTCGTTAAGGGAAGCCAAGGCGCAGTTTACCGATGCGATGCTGGTGTACGGAGCGGGGCCCATGGGCATGCTTCATGTCATCGTGGGCAAAGCTATGGGACTTGAAGTTGGTGTAGTGGATCCCGACCCTGTCAGAAGGGAGAAGGCCATAGAGCTGGGCGCAAGGTTCGCTGCCTGGTCGGATCTGGACGTCGAGCTCAATCAGGCGGTCAAGGAAGGTTTCGGTATCGCTCCGGATATCGTGATCGTCACAGCCCCTGCTGTACAGGCAGCACTTTCGGCAATTGCCGTCGCTGGCAATAACTCGAGGGTGGTGCTGTTTGGCATGTTCCCCAAAGGGGCTGCAATGCCGATAGACCTGAACAAGATTCATTACTCTGAAATCCAGGTTATGGGGAGCTCCAGCAGGACTCCTCATGACTTCCATTTGGCAGTTGAGGCCATGTCTGCAGGGATTGTCGACGCAAGGCCTATGGTGTCGAAGGTCGTCGCGCTTGATGATATTCACGGCGCACTTTCTGAGACGCCATCGGCCGAGGTGATGCGCGTAATCGTCTCCCTCGATTGACTCGGTCGCTGGATTGCTCCGAGTGCACCAGTGCTTATGATTCAGAGATGAAGGGTGTGGCAATAATGGTAGGCAAGAATCTTAGGATGAAGTCCCTCATCAATGCGCAAACCGGACGGACTGTCATTGTGGCTATGGACCACGGCCAGATCATTGGACCCGCAAGAGGGCTGGAGAAGCCGATAGAGGCTTTCAAGCGAGTTGTCGAAGGGAAGCCCGACGCGATCCTCACGACTCGCGGCATGGTGCAGCAGGGTTGGGAGGCGTTAGATCCATCCATCGGCTTGATTATCCGGATCACCGGGGGCTTTACGGTGCTCGGCGGCAGGTTCGAAGAGGCAATGATCAGTTCTGTCTCGCACGCCTTGAAACTAGGGGCTACTGGGGTTGCAGTCACCGTCAAATACGGCCATGAGCGCGAAGACGATTTCATAAGGCAGGCTTCAATTACTGCTGACGAGTGCTATACTTGGGGCATGCCGCTCATGACCGAAGTATGGCCTGCAGGCAAGAATGTCAAGAATCCCTCCGACCCTTCCGCTGTCAAACTCGGGTCGCGTGCGGCGGCAGAGTATGGTACAGATATAGTAAAGACGTTCTATCCCGGCAGCGAAGAAGCCTGTGCGGAAGTGGTTGAAGGTTGTCCTGTGCCCGTGGTTGTGCTTGGCGGAGAGAAGACGGACGCCTCTATTGAGATTTTCAGCATGGTGGAGTCAGCCATGAAGGCTGGCGCAGCGGGTGTGGCAATGGGCAGGAATGTGTGGGGTCAGCCCGATCCCACAAGGATGATAGAGTCGCTTCGCGGTATCGTGCATGATGGGTGGAGTGCAGAGCAGGCGAACGGTTACTTCGAAAGGTAGGGTTGATGCGTGCGCAGTATTCAAGGGGTATGCCTCCAAAAAGTGCAGAATGCTTTACCCGGGTTATCTCCGAGCGAACAGAGGGTTGCCTTATGTGTGCTCGAACGGCCTCGAAAGGTTGTTCAGTCCAGCATAACGGAGCTCGCTCGCGAATGCAAAGTGTCGGAATCCACAGTGGTCCGGTTCTGCAAGAGACTTGGTTTGGATGGTTATAAAGAATTCCGGATTGCAGTTGCTCAGGAACTGGGGGCTGTGGCTCCTGAGTTCACAGGTGGTGACCGCGACGCAGCAAGTGAGGTCAGGACTTTAGCACAAAGGGTATTCTC
>CAZXLH010000065.1:0-7816 GCA_964641455.1 uncultured Eubacteriales bacterium
TCACACAATAAAAACGGAGCTTTCTTGGCTCCCGCCCCAAGTTGCAACAGCACCGTACATCATTTGTCCGCACACCGACCCGAGCCGAACACGTGGGTGGCGATTATCCACACGAGAACTTCGGTAAGTCTTAGGGTTTTCACAACCGAAGCATCCTTAACCCGGACGAGTAACCCTTCCCCTACCGGTTCCCACCGAGTGGGCTTGACACAACCCCACTCTCCAGCACGCCATCTATCTTCTTGTTGCGACCCTGATGTATATCTCTGCGACTACACCCAGTAGCAGGTCACTATGCTTTCTAAAAATCGCCGCGATCTCGGAATTTCTGCTTACTGTTATAAAAAGCGGATTGCTATCGACGGGTTGCCCAAACCTCGCAGGGCTGCCACTATTCGGGCACCACAAGCACGCAACCTGGATTCTGAATTAGCCAAAGCAAACTGCTCATTTCATATTCCAACTAACCAAGACCATCGCCCTTCTCGATACCCACCGATACTCACCCCCGGGAGACGGCCTCATACAATGCCGTTTTGAGATACGGTGCCGACGCACCAACTCCGCACGAAGCAACTTCCTCTGGTGTTCCTGAGGCCACCACCGTGCCTCCGTCCTCACCCGCGCCCGGACCAAGGTCGATCACGTAGTCGGCTGCGACGACAACGCGCATGTCAAGCTCAACCGCGACGACCGTATTTCCTGCTTCGACAAGAGTTTGTAGATGAGTCACAAGCCGGTCGGAATCTGCACAGTGCAACCCAGATGTCGGTTCGTCAAGTACATAGAGAGTGTCTCCACGCTGGGATCGCTGAAGCTCAGAGGCGAGTTTGACTCGCTGCGCCTCACCTCCGGACAGCTCGGTAGCCGGCTGACCGAGTCGCAGGTACCCAAGGCCGACGTCGATTAGCGCTGTGAGTGAGCGCATGATGTCGAACTCCCCGTCGAAGAAATCAGAGGCTTCCTCAACGCTCATGGAGAGAATCTGCGCGATGTTGCAGCCACGCCAGATAATCTCCAACGTGCTGGACCGGTACCGAGTGCCATGGCAGTCAGGACATTCGGTGTAGACCGACGGTAGGAATAACAGTTCTACCATCACTGATCCTTCCCCATTGCAGGTAGGGCAACGCCCACCGGCGACGTTGAAGGAGAAACGACCCGGTTTATACCCTCGCGCGCGAGCCTCGGGTGTCTCGGCGAACCGCCGCCTCACGTGGTCGAACAGCCCGGTGTAGGTGGCGACGTTTGAACGCGGGGTGCGACCAATAGGCCTTTGGTCAATACTTACGACGCGACGCACCCCAGAGAAGTCTCCATGGACCGTTCCCTTGACCTCTTCGGGTTCGCCCGACAGCAAAAGTTCATCACCTTCAGAGGTGTCAGCATCTTGTGTTTGAGCAGTGCTTCCCATCCGCTCGCCAAGCAACGCCGGCAGCGCCTGGCTGACCAAGCTCGACTTGCCTGATCCTGAAACTCCGGTGACTGCTGTGAACACCCCGAGCGGAACTGAGATCGACACATCGTGCAGATTGTTACGAGTGACGTGCTCGAGACGCAACCATCCCTGCGGTTCTCTGGGGGCCCGATGAGGCAAGCCGCTACCACCGAAGACGTATCCTCGGGTGACGGATTCCTCCACCTGCGCTAGCCCTGCAGTAGGCCCACTGTAGAGAACGCGTCCGCCACGTTCGCCCGCTCCAGGTCCGATGTCGACCAGCCAGTCGGCATGGCGCATCACGTCTACTGAATGCTCGACGACGAATAGGCTGTTGCCTCGTTGTTTGAGTCCGTCGAGAATGCCGAGCAACGCACTGACGTCCTGCGGATGTAATCCTGCCGAAGGCTCATCGAGAACGTATACCACTCCGAAAAGGTCAGAGGTTAGTTGGGTCGCGAGACGCAGTCGCTGCAATTCCCCACCGGAGAGTGTGGGAGTGGTGCGACCTAAGGATAAGTAGCCCAGTCCCAGGTCGATAATCGGTTGCAGTCTATTGACGAGTTCTGTACCCAGTCGGGTTGTCGCGGCCAACCTCCCTGCCGAATGGTTCGCTTCCCTGCTCGCGTTAGAGACACCCGCGCTGGGTCTTTCCCCGGCGTCAACACTCTGCCGGGCTGTTTCATCTGTTGCGTGATCTACCGCCTCGATCCCGTCGAGATCGGCGGTGGCCCGCTCGACCGCCTCTTCAATCAGCAACGAGAGTTGTGCCAGCGGCAGGTTGGAGAGGTCTGCAACATCACGGCCTTCAAACGTTACCGACAGTGCCTCCGACTTCAGCCGTTTACCATGGCAAGCAGGGCAGGGAGCGACCGTGAGGAACTGCGCCACGCGCCGCTTCATCGCCTCGCTCTTGGTATTCGCAAATGTGTCGAGCACATACTTGCGGGCACCGACGAAGGTACCCGAGTAACTCGGTTCAACACCCGCCGCGATAGCAGCTCGGGCCTCGGCTAGAGTCAGCCGTGAGTGGACCGGGACATGCGGTGTCTCTTCGGTGTAGAGGATCCATTCACGCTCTTCCCTCGGCAGATCCTTCCAGGGGACGTCCACATCGTAGCCAAGGGAAACGAGCACATCGCGAAGCTGATGACCGTGCCAAGCCGTTGGCCACGAGGCTATAGCCCGCTCGCGGATCGTCAGCGAGGGGTCGGGCACCATCTTGTCCTCGGTGACCTCATACACCCGGCCAATGCCATGGCACTCTGGACACGCTCCCTGCACGGTGTTGGCAGAGAAATCTTCGGCATAGAGCATCGGCTGATCATCGGGGTAGTTGCCAGCCCGGGAATAGAGCATGCGCACCAGTGATGAGATCGTGGTGATACTACCCACTGACGAGCGAGCGCTACGGCCTCCGCGTTGCTGCTGAAGAGCAACGGCCGGTGGCATCCCCGTAATCGAATCGACGTCTGGAACGCCGACCTGGTCAATCAAACGACGAGCATAGGGAGCGACGGATTCTAGGTAACGGCGCTGGGACTCTGCAAACAGCGTTCCGAAAGCCAGAGAGGATTTCCCTGAGCCAGAGACCCCCGTGAAAACCACCAGCGCATCGCGGGGCACTGTGAGATCAATGTCCTGGAGGTTGTGTTCACGAGCACCTAAAACACGTACGTCTGGTTGAACAGTCAAGGGTGGCGTTGACTCGGGCACGGGCGGGTTAACCATACCCGCAATGGTAGCAACTATTCACAACGCGATTGACCAAGTTCCTTGGCTGGAGAACTAGTTCTCGGGCAAGAATTTTTCACGGTTCGCCTGTATGCCACGGGCATTGTTAGTGCGGTGAAACACGCAACGACGTAGTGCGAAAGTACAGGATTACCCAATTAACCTGGTGTAAGACCGACACCCTGGACGTAGCGTGCCAACGCAAGGTAGCCAACACGTGCTTTAAGGACAGAACACCCAAAGGTTCTTCTTAGACGATGTTAATGTCGTGCCGAACCAACACGACAAAGCGGCTGAACACCGTAGCTTTCTCGGTTTCGAATCGACCTGCCAGTCCGTGACCCCGATTCACAACCCAGCACCGACTCCACTCCAAAAAAGAACACCGGTCTCAACCTGGCACACAACGATTCACCAACTAAAAAGATCACCTAACACCCCGCTGCTTCAAACAAATTTCCCTTGCCCTGACCTCCTTTCAGGTATAGGCTCCAAAATAGGCTGGGTCGTGGATCACAGACTCCCAAATGCTTGTGGTACCGTCACACTCAATCCAACCACCACGCTCAGGCCGACCACCACTAAAGGAGATCATCATGACAAGCACCAATCGCGCCGTCGTGTTCGAAGACGTCGGAAATATGCGCATCGAGTCCCTCGACTTCCCGAAGCTCGAAATGCCGAACGGCAAGAAAGCCCCTCACGGAGTCATCCTCAAGATCCTCGCCACTAACATCTGCGGGTCTGACCTGCACATCTACCGCGGTTCCTTCCCTGTCCCCCAGGGCATGGTGATGGGGCACGAAATGACCGGGGAAGTTATCGAGGTCGGGTCCGACGTCGAGTTTCTCTCCGAGGGTGACCTGGTCTCGGTCCCCTTCAACGTCGCCTGCGGTCGCTGCCGCAACTGTCGAGCCCGTCGAACCGACGTGTGTGAGAACGTAAACCCCGACACGGCCTGCGGTGCCTACGGGTTCAACCTGGGCAATTGGCAAGGCGGACAGGCGGAGTACATGTTCGTCCCTTACGCAGACTTCCAGCTGCTCCGCTTCCCCGACAAGGACCAGGCCATGGAGAAGATCCGTGACCTCGCCCTACTCTCGGACATCCTGCCCACTGCATTCCACGGCCTCATGGAGGCCGGCGCCAAGCCCGGCTCAACCGTCTACATTGCCGGAGCCGGACCCGTCGGTCGGTGTGGAGCCGCAGCAGCTCGACTACTAGGCGCTTCCTGCATCATCGTCGGCGACTACCACCAAGACCGCCTGGACCTGATGAAAAACAACGGGTGCGAGACTATCAACCTCAATGAAGATGTGCCGTTGACCGACCAGATCGAGGCGATCCTCGGCGAACCCATGGTGGACTGTGCCGTCGACTACGTTGGCTCTGAAGCACACGGTATTGGCCGTGAGGCCCAGGACATGAACCCCGCCTACGCCATCAATCAGGTCATGGACGCTACCCGTGCAGGTGGTGCCACCGGCATCGTCGGCGTCTACGGCCCCGATCCATTGGCTACCTCCAAAGCCGAACAGGAGGGCACTTTCTCTCTCGACTTCGGCAAAGCGTGGATCAAGTCCCCTAGGATATCTGGAGGTCAGGCTCCAATCATGCACTACAACCGCGACCTAATGATGTCGATCTTGTGGGACCGGATGCCCTATCTGAGCAGCATGCTCAACACCAAGGTCATCAGCCTCGATGAAGCTCCCGAGGCCTATGCCAACTTCGATAAAGGCGTCTCGGAGAAGTTCATCATCGATCCCCACGGCCTGATCCCCTCTTAATTCTGGGACTGCTCGCTGTACGGATCTGTTCTTGACCTAGGTCCGTACGGGGCTGCCCCACCTCTGCTAGACCCAGTTAATACACGAGCACATTCGCACAGATTAGCAAACCAGGTATGACCATGCGATAACCAGAGCAATCACCTGCTAACCTGATACCTCGCTCAGCTCGGAATTACACATGGGGTAATGAGATAGAAGCGTACGTCTTGGTCGTGATAGGCCCTGCGTCGGATTTGAAAGGGTAACTGACGAGGTTCAAGATGCTTTCCATCTCCTGTTTCAGATCTCCGCAACCTGCTCGACGGCTAGTTCGGATGCGAGGAACTTGCTTTCTCAGGCTTGTTCATCATCTAGGTAAGCGCGCTCCGGTCACCCTTGTACATCCGAGGGTGACTACGAGCAGGTAGTGTTCTTTCTCCCGACGACGCTTTCGCTCGTGCCGTCGTGCGCAGAAGCAACTTTCGTAAAACTAATCATTTCGTCTTCGCGGTGTCACGGGATTGGTCGTTACTTTCTGCACAGACCTCACCTCAGAGCGAGGATAGCGATTCCTCTAAAGCGAACCCACCTTCACATGTGCAGAGAGGAATTGATGTTTGTTCCTCCCCGCAGATTACCGAAGAAGATAGTCGACGAGTGCCTCGCTGCGGCCCACCCTTAGAAAGATGTGCGACAGGCCCCTGACGGATCCGCACCGTTTTCCAGTCTCGGCGCGCTCCGCGGCCATCTGTAGTCGCAAGTCATGGGAGATCAACCGATATCACAAACTCGGCAAAAGCGAACTCACCCGTACTATCATCGTCAGCAGCTGCGAAAACTAGGTAGTGAAACCAATCGAACGCCTCTGTCCCACCTGGTTTTAAGCCCAATGATCAACATTAGGCCTGACTCTCCTTGGTGCGTGCTCCACGACGACTAGATTCCAACGTCGCGGTCAATGTGCGTGCATCATAGCTTCCCGTCATCCGGTTACTATCAATGAAGAACGTCGGGGTGGCATGAGCGCCACTTGCTGCAGCACTGGCAACATCCCGTTCGACCCTCGCGGCAACTTCAGCGCTGTCTAGGTCTTTAACGAACGCCGTGACATCGAGACCGAGTTCAGTCGCGTAACCGATGAGATCCTCGCGTTCGAGGGCGTCCTGTTTAGTGAATACGAAGTCAAGCCACGGCCAGAACATGTCTTGTTTCGCGGCCGCTTCTGAGGCCCGTGCGGCGAGCGGGCCGTGAGGATGATGAGGAAGATGCCTCACAACGTAGCGTAAATCATCCCCGAAACGCTTGTGGAGATCTTCCCACGAACCGGTGGCATGCGCACAGTATGAGCATTCAAAGTCTACGAACTCCACCAGGGTAAGCTGGGCGTCCTCAAGCCCGCGAATATGGTCCACCTCAGGATCCACCGCAGTGTCAAGCGTCATCGGCAGATCCGCTGTCTCTTCTCCCCACCGACGGGCTGCAACCTTGAAGATCGTCCACCCCAGAGCAGTGGCCAGCACCATCGCCACCAGAACTCCCACAGTCGCCTGACGTCCGAGATCGGAGGAAGGGTCGAAAGCAATGCCGATGATCAGCAAAGACATGGTGAAACCGATCCCTGAAAGAGCTGCCCCACCAAATACACTGCCCATACCGACGCCCTCAGGCAGTCGGCCTACCCCCATCCTAACAGCAAGGAACGTGGCAATCCCGACTCCGAGGAGCTTGCCCAACACGAGCCCCGCGATGACACCCCACGTCACCGACGAGCCTAGAGCTTCGGCCATCACTCCCCCGCGCAGGTCAACCCCGGCATTCGACAAGGCAAAGATAGGCACGATCACTAACGCGGTGGGTAAACGAAGGTAATCGTGCAACCGTTCGTTGACTGACACTCCCTTAGACAACCCCCGTCCCACGGCACGGGCCGAGGAAGCGTTGGGTGACTGCCAAAAGTCACGAAACAGCTGTCGAGCGGCGACCACTTTATGTCGCTGTGTCGGATAAGCCGGGACCAAAAGCCCAGCAATCATCCCCGCCAGCGAAGCATGGACGCCAGAGGACAGCGTCGCTAGCCACAGCACAATGACGATCCCTACGTACGGGGTAGCACTCGACTGCCGAGAACGATCCAACAGCCACAACGCCACAAGGCAGCCTAGAGCAATCAGCAGCGGAACGAGCCGGATCTCATCGCTGTAAAACAGACCAATGATCGACACCGCAAGGAAATCATCCACCACAGTGAGGGTCAAAAGGAAAACGCGTAACTGCCCTGAAAGTCTAGGGCCAACGATCGCAAGAGCACCGAGCATGAACGCCGTGTCCGTGCCGACAACCGCTCCCCATCCCTGGAGCCCCTCGCCACCGGACGAGCCCACGACTAGGACATACACCACTGCAGGTAAAGCAACACCTGAAATGCCTGCGATCGCAGCCAAACGAGCGCGACTACTGTCCCGTAGAGCCCCGTGTGCAAATTCTTGGCGCACCTCGAGACCCACGACAAAGAAAAACACGACCATCAGTCCATCGTTAATCCAGTGGTGGAGATCCATGTGCAGTCCAAACGGACCGACGTCGATACCAATGTTTTGATGCCACAGGTCGAAATAGGAAAAGGACAACGGCGAATTCGCCCAGACGAGGGCGAAGACGGTGACGATGATGAGCAGCACGGCCGAGCCAGACTCCGTGCGTAATCCTCGTGCAATGCCGCGCAGGGGCGAGGTTGAGTGGGTCACAGCTTAACTATGCATGAACATCCTCAGTCCTGCAATCAGGCATCGGACAAAATCCCTTCCTATTCTCGCACTTAGTTCAAGCGGTGCTGTTACAAAGTTGGGGCAGTAGGAAGAGCGACGTGAAATAA
>CAZXLH010000066.1:0-7595 GCA_964641455.1 uncultured Eubacteriales bacterium
CGAGTATTGAAGTGCCTTCCATGCCTGCCCATTTGGTGACTACTATATCATCCCCCACTTTAGCATTGGCTGAGCTCAGTATTTTTCTGTTTCTTGTCTTGCCGAGAACGGTTATGCTTATGATTGGCTGTTTCAAGCCCTGTGTAACTTCAGTATGGCCACCCGCCACCTGCACTTCTTCTTCCAGGCAGGCATCGTTTATATCATCAACTATCTGTTCCAAATCTGACAACGAAGCGGTCTCGGGCAACAATAGCGTAACCAAAACACATATGGGCTCCCCACCTGTAGCGCCAATATCGTTAACTGCAACTTTTACAGCCAACCAGCCTGCTTTGTCTTCTGCGCCTGTAATCGGGTCGGTGCTTGCCAAAAGTAATTCCTTGCCCAAATCCAGGGCCGCAGTATCTTCCCCTATGGCGGGTGTAAGCACTACTTCTTTTCTAGAATAGCCCAGACGGCTGAATACTATTTCCTCAAGCAATTCCGGGGGTACTTTGCCTACAAGCAGAGACTCATTCTTCTTCATGACTGCCTCCAAAAATGCAAGTATAATATGTTTCGATACAGTGAGGTTTTGACGGTAATGCTAAGCCAAGAACTTAACTACTATCTCACGGTAATTATACCAGCAAAAAGCACTGTGATAAAATGCCTGAGGAACATGATTCTATCCTGATGATTGTTCCGGGGAACCTAGGCTATTCTTTGCTGAGAATTACTATTTACTCGGATTATGCATCGTCAAAAGGTAAACTGTTCTAATACGTGAAGTACTATCACATGCATCAACAGGAGGTATGCTAATGCTGAAGATCACCGGGGGCTACCTGGCAGGAAGAACCATATCTTCGCTCCAAGGAGAAGACACCCGGCCTCCTCTTACCCGGGTAAGAGAGGCTGTAGCCAATATTCTACAAGCCTACACTGAAGAAGCGGGCATGCTTGATCTATTTGCAGGAACGGGCAGTTACTCGTTTGAACTTTTGTCAAGAGGCGCCAAGGCCGCTGTCCTGATAGATAAAAACCCAAAGGCCGTACAAGTGCTTCGGAAAAACGCTGCCAAACTAGGCGTTGAAAATCGAGTTCAGATAGTCAGAGCTGATGCTTTGCAGGTAATCCAGAGATTCAAGACGGCAGGAGAGAATTTTGATATCATCATGGTGGCGCCGCCGTATTTTACAGGGTTAGACCAGGAAACTATGAAGAAACTTTCTTCAGCCACGCTCCTAAGCCCCGGCGGAATTGTGGTACTGCAGCAAGCCAGAAAAGAAAAGTTCAGCGAAAAATATGGCTTGCTTACCTTGAGAAAAACTTACCGTTACGGTGATACACGGATATCTACATACATTAGATATTAGCGCCAAGCCGCTTTTAGGCCAATACTGACGGTGATGCTTTGTACCGCAAAGCACCGGCATTGTGCAGAGTGCTTCAAGGCCAATGCTGGCCATGATACACAGGGCAAACGCGCATGAAGAAAGCCCTGGTTTCAAAAGCATATTAAGGAAAGCATTTCGGGATGTTATCAATTAGGTCGCCGGCAGGACCGGCATCAACTGGTCGTTTGCCATATCTGACTACGCTCGTTGTCGCATCGGCCGGCTCAGCTATTCGGCACCAGCTTGTTACCGGCCGTTTGCCATGTTTGCTATTAGAGAACATACGACAATGGAAACACTGTTTTTGCCATAATGGAAAAAACTTTCCCCCGCTTTTGGACCTGTCCCCATATTCCCAAAGGCATAAGTTTTCCGGGAAATAGAAACTTTCCATACCTGGCATAAACGTTTTCAAAACAGGTCACATCGATTAAGCCATATTCATCTTCCAGCGAAAGAAAAACAACGGTTCTTCCGCTTTTGGTAGGAGGCCTGTGAGGCCTTACGGGAATACCGCCGGTTTTGACAAAATCGCCGGGCTTGATACCGGAAAGTTCACGGCTTGATACAAAATCCTGGCATTTGAGCCTGCTGCGCCATATTTCCATAGGGTGAGCAGAAATCCCGGCCCCAAGAATTTGGTACTCAAAAGCTACTTTTTCTCCAAGGGAAAACTCCATTGCACCGGGAGCGCCAATAACACTGTGAACGCCGGAAACACAAGGAGAACCAGGAACATCCTGAGTATCCTGGATACCACGTGCAGCAAAGGTGCCAGAAGCACCTGAAGCCGTAAAGGCGCCAGGAACACCTACACAAGAATCTTTGCCCGGTACATTTCCGCAATACTCCTCACCGGGTGCGCTTGTGCGGAAATCTCCATCCGGTGCATTTGCGCAAGAAGGCCTATCCGGTAAATACCGGCAGGAATGCCCGTTCAGTTCTACAAGTGTCTCTGCCTGTGGATTATCGTCTGCCACATATGCATTCTTTGATTGCCACAACAGTGATTTCCGGGAAACTCCAAATTCGTCAAAGGAGCCGCACAAAATAAGATTGCGCAAAACACCGGAATCTACTTTGACACGCCTGGTAAAATCATAAAAAGACCTGAATTCCCCTTTTTCTCTTTCGCGAATTATAGACACAATGGCATTTTGCTTCATGCCGCTTATCATCTTAAATGGAAGACGTATGCTGCTGCCTTTCACCGCCACATCTTTACCTGAATAGTTAATTGATGGCCCGTGCACCTCCACCCCATGGTTTTTGGCTTCAACGCATATAGTAGACACAGGATAGAACCCCATAGGCTGGTTGTTCAGTATAGACCCGTAGAATTCTGCCGGGTAATGCTCAATCAGGTATGCGGTTTTGTAAGCAGTGGTAGCAAAAGCCCGTGCATGGGCCTCACAGAAGCCATAGCTTGCATAGCCTTGTATGCACTTGAATATTTCATTGGCAGTTTGTTCCGCAACCCCGCTTTTCACTGCCTTTTCAATGAAGAGTTTGCCTATCTTCTCCATTTCATCAAAGGACCTGCCGTGGGTCATCACCCTGCGCAAGTTATCGGCCTCTCCCGGGGTAAAACCTGCAATAACCGAGGCAATTTCGATTACCTGTTCTTGAAACAAAATCACTCCATAAGTGTTTTTCAGAATCGGCTCAAGCCGCGGGTCTAAATACGATATATCTTCTTCCCCCCGGCGCCGCCTGATGAAAGGCTCTACCATATCCCCTTTGATTGGGCCCGGACGTATCAGTGCAACACTTGCCACAATATCCTCAATATTATCAGCGCCAAGCCTTGCCTGAAGCCCCCTTTGCGCAGGGCTTTCCAGTTGAAAGATTCCTATTGTATCTGCAGATTGCAACCGGTTGAAAGTAGCTTTGTCGTCCAGGGGTATGCAGTCATAGTCCAGTTTAGCGCCTTGCAAACCGCCGTCACATTCCAGGCTCCCTTTCAAGCAGTGTTTCGGATTGCTTTCAAGGCCGTTTGACTGATTACCTGCCGGGCCGGCTGCCCAATTTATCTCAATAAATCTGAGCGAATCTTCAACCGCCCCCAGGGTTCGCAAAGACAAAAGATCTATTTTGACAAGGCCTAAGTCCTCTACATCGTCTTTATCAAACTGCAAAATTTTGACTCCCTTGGCCGAACGTTCAAGGGGTGAAAGCCAGGTAACGGGGTTTTTGGATATTACCACACCACCTAAATGGGTACCTAGAAACCTGGGAAACCCAGAAAGTTTGCCTGTTATTTCAATGAGGGTTTTGAGCCGCTTTTCAGGGATTTCCAGGCTTCTTAGTTCAGGCAGCGACTCAA
Source organism: uncultured Eubacteriales bacterium (assembly GCA_964641455.1). GTDB lineage: Bacteria > Bacillota > Sulfobacillia > Fermentithermobacillales > Fermentithermobacillaceae > DTU015. Next base: position 3,709 of record CAZXLH010000066.1, read on the forward strand.
ATGCATCTTCGAGCAGGTAACCGGGAATATAGGGCAGGCGTTTTGCTATCATGTCAATCTCGTCCTGGGAATATCCCATTGCTTTGCCCACGTCTCTTGTAGACGAGCGGCCCTGGAAGGTATTATATGTGGCCACCGACGCCACATGCGCATCCCCGTATTTTCTGTATACATATGCAGTAACTTCGTCTCTTCGCCTGGCGTCGAAGTCCACGTCTATATCAGGTTTTTCACCCCGTTCAAGGCTCATGAACCTTTCGAATAAAAGGCTTTGGGCAATAGGATCCACATCTGTAATCCCAAGGCAGTAAGCCACGGCAGAGTCTGCAGCTGAACCTCTGCCTGCATGACGTATGTTTTGTCTTGCGGCAAACTTGACAAGATCCCACACTACAAGGAAATAGTCTTCATAACCTAACTGCCCTATTATGTTAAGTTCATGCTCGAGCCGCATTTTCACTTCCTGCGTTATCTTGCCATACCTGCGCACTCCCCCCTGGTACACCAGATGGCGCAAAAAATGGTTTGATGACTTGAAATCATTTGGGTATATAAATGCAGGGAAATTCGGGGCCCCCAGGTCTAAAGGGCACTCACATTGTTCAGCAATGGCCTGTGTCATATGAAGCCCTTCAGGGTAATATTTATACTCTTCTTTCATCTCACTTCCGGATTTTAGATAGTTTTCCGAGTTCAGCCGCCTTTCCGGATGAACGTCTTCAAGTTTGGTTAATGTGCGTATACAAGTTAAGATATCGTGGATTTGAAATTCTTCCTTGGTAGCGTAATGCACGTTGTTTGTAACAACGATGCGTAGATTCAGGGCCACAGCCAGTTCTGAAAGGGCTTTGTTCAAACTCATGGAGCCAGGAAGAAGAGATTCTGACAGCTCAATAACGAACGAGTCTTGCCCAAAGATGTTTTTGTAACTTTCAGCTGTTTTTCTGGCTTCGTTGAATCTTTTCTGCAGTATTAAAGACGGAATCAGCCCTCTCCTGCATCCTGAGAGAACAAAAAGCCCCTCCTTATGAAATGCCAGTGTGTCCAAATCCACCATTGGAGACCCACGCATGTTTTCCAGGTGTGCCCGGGTTAAAACAGTACACAAATTCCTGTAACCGGTGCTGTTTTTGCAAAGCAACGTAAGATGAAAGTTTTCTTTCATAGTTACTTCGCACCCGATTATAGGTTTAATGCCGGCCTCTTTCGCAGTTTTAATAAACCGTACAGCAAATGAAAGTTTGTTATGGTCGGTTACGGCAATTGCAGGCATATCCAGCCCGGCTGCCCTTTCCACAATACCGGTTATGCTTGAAGCTCCGTCCAGAAAAGAATACGGGCTGTGTACATGGAGATGTATGAACATTGTCTAATCAAACACCCTGTAAAGGGTCCAATGCTTTTTATCTGAATATATTTCATAAACTCCGCCTTCACCTGCCAGGACCCGGTAAAAAGTCTTTTCTTTTTCCTCTTCCCACCACCTACCTACTTCGTTCCATTTATCTATCACGGCTTTTACAGTTACCCATTTCTTTATCCAGAAAAATCGCTTTGGCTTTCCTTTTTCGCAAACTACCAGAACCGGCTGGTCCACTATTTTTGACATGCAGGAACTTGCCCCCTTCCGGATAAAACGTTGTCATATGCGTTTATGTCTTGTCACTCAAAACCTCACAAAAATGTCATGATGTCATGCGGATCTTTACAATAATTCTTACAAGTGAAGATACCCATCAAGAATCATGCAATCACATAGTGCAAGCCATGCAATCGCGTAAAATTAACGCCTAAGGCTAACTTGTCTAAATCTGACCTCGCTAACTTGCCGGTACTTGAGTTTTGTCAAACCTTACAGGATCCCAAAACGCAAGCATTTTTTCGCGGCGTAGTATTTCAGGTTTGAAAGCCTTACTATGCTTGTGTTTATCGTTAATCCCCCATATCAAAGCTGAGTCTCCGTATTTTTGTTCTATACCCGTTAGGGCTAGTTCCAATGAAACTGGAACTCCTGTAATGTCCCGGTTGCCGGTTTGGTTTTTATCCTGATTTTTGCGGTGATTTTTCCGTGCTGCACTGTGATACCCGCTGCATTGCCCAGTACGATACTCAGTGCGTTTGTCATTGCATTGCCCGGTAAGATGCTTGACACATTGTCCGTCGCATGACCCTTTGAACTGTATTTCTTTATGTTCATCAAAAGTTTGTATCAATGACACCTGCTTCACCGGCACCCTGTCAATATCTTTAAATGTAAGCAAAACAGTCGAAGCCCGGCATAAAGCCTCATGCTCCAATTCAAGCAGCATTTCTTCAAAAAGTTTCGAAACAATAACTTGTAGAGATTGAAACCTGCACACAGGCCGAACCAGTTTCTTTTCCCGAACCACAGGCGTAAAATCACCTGATAAAGTTATGGTTAGATGCTTAAACCCGGTACCGTTTTGGATTAATTCTTCTGATGCTTCTCGTAGAGCAGGTTCAAGTATTTGCGGCGTTAAATCATCCATAGAATTTTCCACATTGGTTGCTTTTTCAATACGAGGCTTTGGGTACAATGGCTTCACCGGAAAACGATCCCGGCCGTTTACCCAATCGACAGCCAGGTATGCCCAATCACCTATTTGGGGCACAAGTTGGTTTGCCGTTATTTGCTGTAGATCTTTAAAGGTTCTAAACCCCAAGGCGTACAGATGAGATATTACATCCGGTGGCAAAGGCCATAAAAGGGAAAGAGGCATACTGGCTGAATAAATTGATTCCTTTCCTTGTTTTATATCTATTAAGATATAATTTGCTCCTGCCTTGACATATCCCCAGGGCTTTTTAGCTGACACTGTTTTGCGTTTTTGGAATAACGTTTGAGCCATCCAAAGGGAAGAAGATTTTGCCAAAAACTTAGACTGGCTTTTTGTAGCAACGGCCATATAGAACATGCCATTTAATAAGGCAAGAATCTCGGGTAAGGATTTATCGTTGGGAATTTCTGCGAACACCCCGCAACCTTCTTCATCAGGTTCAACAAACGGAGTTATGGTTGCAATAACATCAAGTATGTTCTTTAACTCATTGGAAGTTGCATCAGATACTGAAACTACCCGGCAAAGAGGCGACGCTAACTTAGCCTGCCTTATGGTATCACCGGGCCTTACACCATCTTTAAATGCCTTCCCGTCACAGTCCAAAATGCTGTTTTGAAAAGATACGGCAAGCGGAAGGTTAGAATCAATCTTACGATTAGCCTTTTCCTGGTATGCCCTTGCCCCTATAAATTTAAAATGATAAATATTAGGCATGCGATCACCTGTTCGATAGAACACTTGTTTGGTTACTATCATAAACTCCACAGGGGCTGAAGTCAAGGGGATATTTCAGGATTCGCCTTTTGCACCCGAGGAAGGTTTAGGCTTTTCCGGAGGATACCAACTTGAATTGAGTTTTTCTACCTTTACTATACTGCCTCCACGTATATACTTCCGCGAAGTTTCAACCATAAAACCGTTTCGCAGTTTAGGTGTGGTGTCGATACCATCGCCGCCTAAGCCATCGCCGCCCAGGCCATCACCGGAATCAAGAGGCTGAGCAAGAATTTCTTTAACTACTTTTGGTTCTATCTCGATGACCAGGTCCGGGTCTTTCTTACCGAATACTTTGACAGTCAAGCACCCATCCTGAGCTTGTGTTTTCAAGATGCACGGCGCATCAGTGCGGTTTTTCATTTTGAGATCCAGGATGTCGTAAGCTACGGTAGCATCTAACCCGAGAGGCACGTAACTTACGGGCATTCCATGATTATACCGCTCAACAATTTCAAGATCGGCCTTTAGCAGTGCTATATATAACGTAGTTGAGACCTGGCATACTCCTCCTCCGTAATCGTCCACAAC
>CAZXLH010000067.1:0-7201 GCA_964641455.1 uncultured Eubacteriales bacterium
CCTTGTGTACATTTGATGTACTGGTTGAGGGGAACCGGTACAACACACTTAAGGATGTTTCCACAGAGCATATATGGGAAGAAATCCGAGGGGTTTCCAAAGGGGGAAAAAAGTAAGTGGCTTCAGAGAATGTCAGTTGGACTGAAGAACAAAAGCTTGCGATTGAGTTTAAGGGCAATAACATGTTGGTGTCTGCAGCGGCAGGAGCCGGCAAGACTTTTGTTCTTGTAGAAAAGGTTATTCAGCATATTCTCGCAGGTGAAGAACCTTGTGACATAGAAAGGTTATTGGTTGTGACTTTCACTGAAAAGGCAGCTTTGGAAATGAAGGAGAGGATACGCACTGCCCTTGAGAAAGCCAGAGCCAAAAACCCTTATGACCCTCAAATTCCCAGGCAGATTTCTCTCTTGGAAAGGGCTCAGATTTCAACCATTCATTCTTTTTGCCTTAGCATAGTCAGAAAGTATTATTATCGAATTGACCTTGATCCCGGTTTTAGAGTTTTGGATTCAAATGAAGCTGAACTTTTGCGGTACGAGGCTTTAGATGAAGTTTTTGAGCAAAGGTACAGAATTGGTTCACCCAGGTATCGATTTTTTTCCGGCCTTGTAGAAAGATACGGTGGACGCCAGGTAGACCAAAGCCTCAAAGAATTGGCGCTTAAGTTTCATGGTTTTTTGCAAACCCAGCCATATCCTGAAAAGTGGCTGGATTATTCATTTTCATGGTATGAGCAGGTTCATAAACTAATAGGCTCATTACCGGAATCAGGCTCAGAATCCGCCTCCGGCCGGATTTCAGCATCACAAGAGCAGTTTGATCAATTGCTCTTAGACTTACCCTGGCCCAGGTTGCTCTTGGAATCTTTGGCTCTCACACTGGAAGAAGCAATTACATGTGCGGAGGAGGCATGTGCCATTTGCCGTATGCCCAATGGGCCTCAACATTACCTTCCTGTAATAGAAGAGGAGTTGTGTTTCTTTAAGAAAATAAGGCAGTTGGTTGATGAGGTGGGCGCCAATGGGCAAGTAAGTTTATATGCGCTTTGTCAATTAAGAAAGTGCACCGGTTTTGAATTTCAAAGGCTGCCTTCGAAAAGAAAAAGTAAGGCTGACCCGGAATTGCAGGACAAAGCTAAGGGGTTTCGGAACCAATCAAAGTCAGCTTTTGAAAAGTGCACCAAAAATGTAATCATGAGGCCATCTGCCCAAACTTTAAAGGAGATAGCAGAGTTATTGCCTTGGATGAAATGCTTTACAGATATTGTTACAGACTTAGACAAAACCTACACTCAGAAGAAAAAGGCTCATGGAGGAGTGGATTTTGCTGACCTTGAAAGATATAGCCTTGATATTTTAAGGCAAGATGATTATCGCCTGGCTAAAGAGGTTAGGAGCGACTATGATTACATATTTGTTGACGAATACCAGGACACAAACCCGGTTCAAGAGGAGATACTGTCGCTTGTTTCCACGTCAGATAATTTATTCATGGTAGGCGACATAAAGCAAAGCATATATCGTTTTAGGCTTGCCGAACCGAAGATATTTCTTGAAAAATATATGGCGTATGACGATGTTCGGCAAAATGGAGACTGTGATGCAGATGCACCTGGAGTCAAAACCGGGCTGTCGAGGAATTTCAGGAGTAGAAAAGAAGTAATCGATGCAGTCAACTACTTGTTTGAACGTATTATGAAACAAGATGTGGCTGAGATTGATTACACTGAAGATCATAGACTGTACCAGGGAGCATCTTATCCTGATTGTCCCGATAATCGATTAACTGCAGAACTTATTTTGGTAGAGAGAGAAGATCATATGAGGGTACAGGAATCAAACAGCGACGCAGAGGGCCTAGAGGATGATGCTCAAGTATATGAAGCGTTAGAAAAAGAAGCTTTGGCAGTGGCTTCTAAAATAAAGCAACTGACAGAATCCAAAGATTGTTTTCAGGTTTGGGACACAAAGAGATCCGAATTCAGAACATGTACCTATAGAGACATAGCGATTTTGATGCGTTCAACAAAAGACAGGGCCAACGTAGTCATAGACATACTTGAGCAATGCGGTATTCCGGCATATTCTGAATTGGGTACAGGCTATTTCAGGGCAAGGGAAGTAGAGGTAGCGCTTTCTCTTCTTTCTGTGATAGACAACCCCAGACAGGACATTCCTTTGGCTGCCATATTGCGTTCGCCTGTAGTCGGGCTTACACCAAGGCAACTTGCAATCATCAAGGCATTCTGCCCAAAACGGGAGTTTTACGATTCGGTTAAGGCATTTGCATCTTTGGAATCCGGCGTTTCTGCCTCACCGGATGAAGCGATGCAACGGGAGGTAACCGGGCAAGAAATCTTGAGCCTGCGTAAGGCAATCGCTGAGTTCTTACAAAACCTGGACCGCTGGCGCACTTTGTCCAGGCGAATGCCGCTTACTCACGTGTTGTGGGCGGTACTGCGAGATACAGGGTATTACGCTTATGTTGGAGGGCTGCCCGGAGGTGCTCAAAGGCAGGCGAACCTAAGGGCGCTTGTGAATCGGGCTATGGAATTTGATACATTTGGGCGTCATGGGCTTTTTCGATTTCTTAGATTCATTGAAAGGATTCAAGAATCAAGAGGGGATTTGGGTACTGCCAGGGCTTTGGGTGAACAAGAAGATGTGGTTCAGATACTTTCGGTTCATAAGTCTAAAGGTTTGGAATTCCCGGTGGTTTTCGTAATTGATCTTGGCAAACAGTTCAACATGGAGGACTTAAGGTACGATATCCTATTTCATAAGGACCTGGGGATTGGGCCCATATACTGTGATTTGTCTACCAGGGTTAAATATCCTACGTTAGCTTTTAAGGCTCATGAGATTCAAATTAGGAAAGATAATCTTGCTGAAGAGATGCGGATTTTATATGTAGCCATGACCCGTGCCAAAGAGAAACTGTATTTGGTGGGTTCAGCCAGACGATTGGATAAGCAATTGGAAAAATGGAAGCATCTTAGTCTCAACAGCGCCAATACTTATCTGGATTGGATTTGCCCTGCCGTATTTCCCGGGCTGGTTAGGCAGATTACCCCGGGTATTTGTGAAGAAGGCGAGATTGCCAATAATGGCTCACACATACCCTTTGATATTCAAATGTTGGGTATGCCGGGCACTCAACCTATACCTGAGCCTTTTTCAAGTACAAAGCTTGAATCTTCTATTACATGGGATGAAGTCAAAAATCTTAAGATTCCAGGTTATCCGGAAGATCCCAAGGTATATCCAGAGGTAAAAAAGCGGTTGGAATGGAATTATTTTTATCGCCCGTTTTGCATTACACCGGCCAAAACCAGCGTAGGTGAACTTAAAAGCAGGTTGGATCTTGAAGACGATATTTGGAGGTTTTTGCCCAGCCCTGAAAAACGCCTGGCTTTTGCTGACAGCAAAACAGGACACGGAGTTGAAAGAGGAATTGCCATTCACGCACTTCTTGCAAAAATGGATCTGGTAAAGGGCAATTCTGAATCAGGGATCCTTAGCGAAATTGAAAGACTTTCAGGGTTGGGGTTTTTGGATAAGCAATATATAAGGCCTGAAGATGTTTCCAAACTCTGTGGTTTTTTCAAATCGCCGACCGGGCAGATGCTGGTTTGCTTGCCGCAAAGGGTGCATCGGGAAGTTCCTTTTACCATGGCAATGGGAGTTAGGCACACAAGGGAAAATGAGGTTGTGCTTGACTTGTTGCCTGAATTTAAGCAGGGCGGCTATGAGCATAGGTTATCTGTTGCCGGGCCGGGCCGGGCCGGTATGGGTTGTGACGAAGAAGATAATTCCAGAGAGTATTGCGTGAGAGATTCAGTATTGATTCAAGGTGTAATTGATCTAATTTTCGAAACAGATGATGGGCTTATAATACTTGACTACAAGACTGATTCTCTTAGCCCAAAGCAATTGCCTCAGGCTGCTGAGGGTTATGCTCCCCAGGTTGCTTTGTATTCTTATGGAGCCGAGCGAATTTTGAGGCAGCCAGTTAAACAAGCTTCTATAGTGTTTCTTACACTGTGTGAAGAAGTAGAGGTCAATTGGCGTAGTTACATGAGGGACATAAGTTTGGCTAACCTCTCGCTTTCGAAAGTGATGTAAACACTAAGCAGTATAAGTGCAGTAGGTTAGATTATTCTTGTCAGGAAATCGAATTAACAATAAAGTAATAATAGACGTAAATCAATAATCAAATTATACACGAGGAGGTGGTCTAGAGTGTCAGCAAACCTGGGGCCTGAATATCTTGCTGCCAAGAAGCGACACGAGCAGGCCATTACCTCCGAAGAGAAACTTGCCGCTCTTGAGGAGATGCTTGCGACTATTCCCAAACATAAGGCCACAGAGAAAATGCAAGGGCGAATTAAGCGGAAGATGTCCAGGTTAAGAAGTGAAATTAGGTCGTCTGGCAAGAAGGGCCCTGCCAGAAGAGAGTTTTTCAGAATCGACAAAGAAGGTGCCGGGCAAGTGATTATGGTAGGCCCCCCCAATTCAGGAAAATCGATGCTGATAAAAAGCATGTCTAAGGCTGAACCTGAAGTTGCTGAATACCCATTTACAACCAGGATGCCTCTGCCGGGCATGGCGCGGTGGGAAAACATTCAAGTCCAGTTAATCGATATGCCGCCTATTGCTCCGGAAAACGCTCAGTCGTGGATGTGGGCCATGATGCGAATGTCAGACGGGCTCTTACTCGTATTTGATATGGGCGACGATGATGTACTCGAACAGTGTGAAAATTTAATAAGCTTGATGAAACAAAATAATGTTTATATCAAAAATGAAGGCGAAAGAGAATTTACTGAAAAGAAGGCTCTATGCGCTGCCGCAAAGATTGATAAGCCCGGGGCTCTCACCAGGCTTGAACTTTTCCGGGAAATATTGCCTGAAGGAATTGAAATCGTACCTTGTTCAGCGGTAACAGGAGATGGCCTGTCTACTTTGACGAGCAGGTTGTTTTTCGAACTACTGAACAAAATTCGTATTTTTACACGCCCTCCCGGGGGAAAAGTTGACTACACCCAGCCTTTTGTTGTGGATAAAGGAACTACCGTAGTTGAAGCGGCAGCCCATATTCACAAGGAGATAGCTGAAAATCTTAGGCACGCCAGAGTATGGGGCAAAGGAGTATTTGAAGGGCAGATGGTCCCCAGGGATCATGTGCTACATGATGGCGATGTTATTGTATTCTACACTTAGGTAAGATATATAGAGCCATTACCCTAGGTTTACAGGGAGCAAACACGATTACTTAGATTAATAAACCCAGAGAGCGTACGCTCTCTGGGTTACTGTTTTTAGGCTTTCAAACCTTTATAACTACTGTCTTTCAAACGGCACATTAAAGGCTCGATAGCCTGTATTCTTGAATCCTGAAATTTGATTTTGCTCATTTCTGACAAAATTCAATTTTGCCAAAGGCCCTGTTTTTGCATGGAACTGGTCTTCGCCTGTTGCTATTAGAATCATATCTTTGTGACGCCTGTGTTGCGCTACCAACCGGCCGTTTACGATGTTCAGGCAGTACGTAGTGCCAAGTTCGTCGCTGTAATAGGCTCCGGTGTATTGGCCAAGTTCCTCTTCTGAAAGTTCCCTGAGTTCTACTTTTTCACCGCCCATGTCTTCGCCGTAAGTATTCAGCACTACGTTGAAGGGGCTTGTCATTAACTGGTTGGCCTTGCCTTCTTCACTTATGAAACTCACATGAACGTTTTCGGATTTCACTGTGAATTTATCGGTCTCGAAAAACTCATCTTGTTTTAGGCCTTGTCTTGAGCATGTCGCATCGGTGTTGACAAGGGGAAGTGGTTTGTCCCATCCTTCTAAGTGTATTGAAAGTTCTCCGTCCACCAGGTTAACCTCGAGCAACTTGCCAAGAGATTTTATGAGATAGGCTCCCTGGCACGAGGCATACTTAATCTTGGCGGGTTTTGCATCTTCGTGTTTGGCGATTTCATCTTCAAGGAAGATATCGGCGATTTTCATTGCCATAGGTTCACGTGGGAAAGAACTTACGTTTGAAAGTATGATTATGCCCAAATTGTGATCTGGAAAACGTCCGAAATAAGCTCTGAAGCCGGCATCTGATCCTGTGTGATAGATAAGACGCAAGCCTTCATATTCTTTGTGGATGATTCCAAAGGCATAATCAATGGTTTTGCCATTGGTAAGCGTATACTTTTCATGCACTTGTGATATTACTTCAGGGCCGCCCACTTTGGCTGTGGTATAGTTCATCATCCATTTAGCCAGATCGGGAGCTGTTGTAAACAGGCTGGTTGCGCCGAAATTAGCATAGCTCAGTACGCTTTTCTTGAAACCGCCGCCTTGTTTCGGCGAATACGAGTATGCTCTGTTTTTCACTATAAGTTCATGATTGTCGTGTATGTGAGAATTGCTCATGCCTAAGGGTTCGAGGATCGTTTCCCGTATGTACTCTGGGAAAGGTTTGCCTGATACTCGTTCGACTATGATAGCCATCAGAGTGTATCCGCTGTTAGAGTAAAGAAAATCTGAACCGGGCTCGAAGTTAAGCCCCTTCTGATGAGTTATCATTTTCATTAGGTGTTCAGTGGTTATTACGTCGTCCATTCTCCATCCTGCCATTGTGACGAGCTCCCACTGATCTCGCAACCCGCTGACGTGATGAACCAGATGGCCGACGGTTATTGGGTGTTCGAATTCTGGCAGCTCAGGTACATATTTCTGAACTTTATCATCCAGGGAGAGTTTGCCTTCATTAGCAAGGATGGCAATGGCCATGGCGGTAAACTGCTTGGATACTGAAGCGACATGGAAAATTGTGTTTGGCTCTATAGGGATGTCGTGTTCCAGGTTCGCGTAACCATACCCTTTACTATGTACGATTTCTCCGTCCTTTATGACCAAAACGGCTGCGCCTGGCGAATTAGGTTTATCCCATGTTGCAAACAAAGAATCAATGCGATGCTCAACATCCTTATTTTTCATCCGATTACATCCTTTCTGGTGTGATACTGAGATATTATAACAGAATTAAAGATAACAGTATTAGAGACTATTCCGTATTACACGATTCATAAGGTGTATTGTATTTGCCCTTATGTTTTAATTCTTATGCCTCAGCAGTCTTAAAATACTTCGACAAATTAGATTCAATTCCTTTACTTGCCTTGATTTATCTACTGGTAAACCTTGAC
>CAZXLH010000068.1:0-7103 GCA_964641455.1 uncultured Eubacteriales bacterium
AATGATCAGAGGATTACCGGTGACAGTGATCCAGACAGAATGCATGCACAGAATTTCGATGGGACAACCGTGCATCTGATTCTAAATACCCTGACTCAAGTCTTTGATTCTGAGCATCGTCGTATTCGCACTATAGAGGGCAAGGCCGGTATGCTCTTATCGTCTTCCGGTATTTTCGTTGGACTGCTTGGGCGAGGACTTATCACATTGCTGTCGACAATGCCGTGGGCTTTAGTGCCCTGTGTCATCGCAGTAATTAGTCTCGGCATAGGAATGGTTTTTGCGTTGAAGGTTATAGGCATTTCAGAGTATGAGCGAATAGACACCGAGGCGTTGTTTGAGGAAGGTGTTATTGATCTGGCACCGGAAGACTGTGTGACTCGATTGTCAGCAACATGGCACAAAACAGTGGTATCCATTGAAGCAGTGGCGAAGGAGAAGATCAGATGGTATACATGGGCGCAGCGATGCGTGACTCTAAGCATAGTTATTGTGCTGATTGTCTTGCTGGCCACTATGGACACGATGCGACTAAGCCCGAACAGCCTCAACTTGTCATGACAAGTAGTCTGCGGTACACGCAATCGTATTGCTGGTCTTGACGCCCATTGAGCATTTAGAGCTCTTCTTTTTGCGCTTAGTTAGCATTGAGTCAATTTGCTCTAGGGCGATAAGATTTGGCCGACGAGGTTAGAACAGTAGTGGGCTTCTAGTGACGAGGGAAAGGAGGATAGCGTCATGATTGATCCTATTGATAATGCGAAACCAACAAGCAGTAACAACGACACTACAGATCCCAAACCATCAACGAATCCGAAAGCAAAGCCATTTCCAACGAAACCCATTGGTGAATCGATAGAGCCTCATCCGATGAGACAACCCCTATCTGAGGACAATAGAGGAAAGGAGTAGTCAGAGACAGCCAAATGCAACTGTATCTTCGCCTGTAAGACGAAAGGGTTTTTCGTTCTTGAGAGCATAGGCGTGCTTTATCGCATAGGACACCGCACTCTTCGAAACCTCACAGTTTTAAGAAATCTGACGTTTGGAACAGCCAAATTGGAGTGAAGCCTGAGGGTCTCGTCAATCTTGTGAATGGGCAACTTCTTTGACACAAACACCTACCTCCCGCGCAGTTATGTGATACATCGGGAGGTCTCGACTTCTCACGATAGCCTTTGATGAGAATATTGCCCAGCGGTGCTTCGGTATTTCCAGTTGAGGGCGGCCAGATGATCTCGTGATCAGGGACCGAATCCGCTTGGAACACACACCTAATTTCACACCAGACGTTCTTAAGAAGGATTTGGATTGCAAGGGGTAGAATGGAACATTTGTTTATATTTTACAGTAAAGTTGGTTTGGGCGGACAACATCTTTGGCAATAGCAGAGCGAAGGCGTCATGCAGGTAAAGCCAGTTAATCCGCGTGATTATTGGCGACTGATGTATCGACTACCGACCCTTTATTGAAATAAGGAAAGCCGGAGGTTATGGTTCGTGCTACTTGTAGAACTGCGAATTGAGAATTTCAGGATGTTTGGAGAAAGAGAAAATGCGCTTGTCTTGCCAATTCGACCAGGCCTTACTGCACTCATAGGGGAAAATGACTCTGGCAAGACAGCAGTTATAGATGCCCTGAGGCTTGCCCTGGGCACCCGGGATCAAACAATGCTCCGAGTTGATGATAGTGACTTTCATCAAAGCCCAGGGGGTAATTCGCGTAGCTTAGAAATACGGATTCGTTGTAAGTTTGCGAACCTTACTCAAGACGATTGTGAGGCTTTCATTGAATACTTGACTTATGAGCAAAAGGGCAACACAAGAGCGCCTGTCCTTTATGTCAACTGGAAAGCTGAGGAAAGACCCAGTAGAAGTGGTAAAAAACGTGTGCTGTACGATGTCCGGTCTGGTGCAGTAGCCGATGGTCCTGCGATTGACCTAGCATGCAGGGAGTTTCTTTTCCTAACATATCTCCGTCCGTTACGCGATGCAGAACGCGCGCTTGCTTCAGGTCGCGGTTCGCGTCTTTCTCAGATTCTTCAGAACACCAAGGAGGTTAAAGAATACGGCGAGGATTATGATGCTGAAAAGGGGCCACCTGACAACTTACATAAGTTGAGTGTCATTGGTATTGGGAGTCTTGCTGATTCACTCCTCGCTAATCACAACGGGTTACAAGCCGCCCGTGACCGCTTGAATGATCAACTCCTTGGGAACCTTTCGTTCAGTGGCAATTCACTTAAGGGCCATATATCAGTCAGTTCCTCCGCAAGGGATTCCGATACTCGTCTTCGTCAACTGCTCGAAAAACTTGATCTTGATTTACGGGATGAAGCTGCCCTAAGCGCTCCTCCCAAACATGGCCTTGGATCTAACAATCTCCTGTTTATGGCTTGTGAACTGTTGCTTATAGGGTCAGAAGAAGACGGACTGCCTCTGTTGCTCATAGAGGAACCGGAAGCACATCTTCACCCACAACGACAACTCCGTCTTATGCAGTTTCTGCAGCGGCAATCAAGTCAAGACTTGGCTCAGAGCCAACCTATACAGATCATAGTAACGACGCACAGTCCGAATCTTGCTTCCGTAATTGACGTGGATAACCTCGTGTTGATGCACAAGGGCAAGGCTTATTCTCTCGCATTTGGTCACACAGAACTTGATGCGTCTGACTATGGGTTTCTAAAGCGATTTCTTGACGTGACCAAAGCCAATCTCTTTTTTGCACGAGGAGTAATGATTGTGGAGGGCGATGCCGAGAATATTCTTCTTCCTACTCTTGCGAGCTTGCTAGGCCGGGACTTCACAGAACATGGTGTGTCCATTGTTAATGTAGGAGGCACCGGCTTGCGCCGCTTTGCCCGCATTTTTCTGCGAAAGCACCCTGAGAAGAATGGAGAAATCAGCATCCCTGTAGCGTGCGTAGCAGACTTTGATGTGATGCCGGATTGTGCACCAGAAATCATGGGGAAGGTAGAACGAGGAGAGCCGTGGCCTGTCAAAAGTAAGCGGCGCTGGAAAGCTAAGAAGGACTTCAGTGATATGAGCCTGAAGGAACGTCGCGAAAGAATCCGCGACAAAGCTCACTCGCAGCATGTCAAGACGTTTGTCGCAGATGAATGGACGTTGGAATACGACCTTGCTTTTTGGGGTTTGGCTGAAGAAGTCTGGATTGCTGCCAATTTGGCAAGAGCAGATGAGCAGATTAGTGAAGGCAAGAAATCTATGGAGAAAGTCATCTGTGAGGCTGAGGCGTCTTTTGCAGAACTTGCCGGTGAAAACTCATCACCGGAAGAGCTGGCGTCACGTATTTATGCGAATATCGTGTCGGATTCGAGGATTTCCAAAGCCACTACTGCTCAGTATCTAGCTTCGTTGCTCCAAGATAAGGCAGACAAGAACAGGCTGAAGCCCGATTACTGGGGAAAGAGACTCCCGCCATATCTAGTCAAAGCAATTGCTTATGTTACCGGGCATTCAAGTAGTGCGGTGGATGATGGGAAGGAGGCAGTGGGGGATGGGTAAATCATCACGATTCAAATTGCCAACCCTCACCGATGAGGATGTTCAGTGGGTATGCCGGGTGATGAAGCTTCCCGTCCATGCATTTAGAGGTCCTGATGGTGACGATCCTCGGCTGGGAATTCTCAAATCTAATGAGACTTTGGATATCGAGGCTTGTCCTGGCAGCGGGAAGACGACTCTCCTTGTGGCTAAACTTGCTATTCTGGCTAGGAAATGGACTCACGAGCGTCGAGGTCTATGTGTGCTTTCACACACTAATGTAGCACGTCAGGAGATCGAGAAGCGTTTAGGCGATACTCCCGAGGGAAGACGTCTTCTTTCCTATCCCCATTTTGTCGGTACTATCCACGGATTCGTAAATCAGTTTCTAGCTCTGCCATGGCTGCGTTCTAAGGCATGGCCAATCACAATGATTGACAACGATGTGACGCTTAATCGCCGGTGGAGCAATCTACCCCCGAATGTCCGGCATGTTCTGGGCAAATCCCGGCATGATGGTCGGAGAAAGCTTATAGTTAGAAGCCCTGATTTTGGTGTTGGAGCTGTGAAGTGGGGCAAAGGTGAGCTGGGAAGAACCACGGAAACATATCAGCAAATGCGACGTGTATGCGAAAAGACGTCAAAAGACGGTTATTTCTGCTACGATGAGATGTTTGTCTGGGCAAATGAACTCCTTGACCATGTCCCCGACATCAGGAAGGTAGTGAGAGGACGTTTTCCAGTTCTCTTCATCGATGAAGTGCAGGACAATAGCGAAACACAATCTGCTCTGTTATTTCGGTTGTTCATGCATGGAGAGAACCCTGTTATCCGCCAACGGTTTGGTGATTCCAATCAGGCGATTTTTTCTAGTCATAATGACGAGATGTGTGCAACTACTGACGTGTTCCCGGATCCCGTCATCCGGAAAGATATTCCGAATAGTCACCGATTTAGCCAAGATATCGCCGATATTGTCGATCCGTTTGCTCCGGAGCCACCGGGGCTTAGTGGCCAGGGTCCCAGTGATAAGCGTATTAAGACCAACACCGCCGGTAAGCACGCTATTTTTCTGTTTGATGACAAGACTGTTTTCAATGTACTGCCAATGTATGCCCGGTATCTATTGCAGGTGTTTTCTGATGAGGATCTGCAAAGTGGTATCTTTACAGCTGTAGGCGCCATCCATAAGATTGGCGAAGACGATCACATTCCTCGTTCTGTGTGTCACTATTGGTCGGATTATGTCCCTGGGTTGACTTCTATGGCATCCAGGCCGAACAAGTTTTGTGAATATGTCCAGGCTGGGCGGAGACTGGCATGTAAGTTCGGCGAAGCGCATTGCATTGTTGACGGCATTGCTGAAGGAATCCTAAGATTGGTGTGGATTTTGAACCCAGGGGCCGATTTAGCCAACCGAAGACGGCAGCACCGGTATGTGCTTGAGTTGTTAGATAACCAACCTGAACTCAAAGCGCGGTATCTTGATGTCGTAGTCGCCCTAACTGCTGACTGGGACGGACCCGTTGCTGAGGAGTGGGAAACCAGGTGGTTGCCATTGATTGTAGAGATTGCCAAGGCGATTGCCGATGTCCCACTTGAGTCAAGACCAGATACGGTGCAGGGTTTCTTAGAATGGTCCAGAGTTGATGATAGTAAAGAAGAGAAGATTAAGCTGAAACAACGAGATAATGTTTTCAGGTACCCACCTTCTGCTCCGAAGGTACAGATCCGGGTTGGGTCAATTCACTCTGTCAAGGGAGAGACACACACTGCTACCCTTGTACTGGATACGTTTTTCCTCACTCATAATCTTGCAAAACTCAAACCATGGTTGCTTGGCAAGAAATTGGGTAGAGGGACAGAGAATTTGGCTACCATAAAGAGACTGAAACAGCACTACGTGGCCATGACTCGGCCTACCCATCTTTTATGTCTTGCAATGAGAGAGGATGCTTTCAAAGCAAACGAGATTGACAAACTCAAGTCTCTCTGGCGTGTTGCTCATGTCACGGAAACGGACATGATGTGGCTATGAGTGGTTACAGATCTTTCCAGCCTGAGGATTGAGAGTGGCCGTCGTAAGCTTGTGAGCCACCATCGAAAGTGGGCCTAATGGAGTCCTGGCACTAGTCTCCAGGGAGGATATAGTGGTGTTCTAGTTCAATGAGCCACCCATGCCGAGTAGTACCCACGGTAGCGAGAGAGAGGATGGAAGAATCATCCCCCTCCTTGATGTTCGCTTGCTCATCAACAGCGTTCAATACTCGAGTTGCGCGTGCGGGGGTGATCGAGATGTTTGATGATGTTTCGCGCGAAATCGTGGTCTGTGATCACGCATCCAAGATGATAAGTATCAATTTGAAGCTGAAGGATCTTGAAGGTATACACAGAATACCTCTCTAAGAGCTCTGATAGTCTCAAATTGCACTACGCGCCGCCCCAACATTTCTACCAAAGGTGGTAGGTATTCTACCTCTCACCATTCATCTCAAGTTCTGTGTTGACTTATGTGTTATAGCCTAGCATCGGCGGAATAACACTTAGATGTTTCATCTGTTGATATCCAGGCAGCTCTATCCAACAGGAGGGGTGACCATTGAATGCGTACATAACCCGTGTGGAAGTGAAAGGATTGTTTGGTCGCATGGATCTGACTGTGGACTTATGCCCTGGAGTCAATATTCTATATGGGCGTAACGGAAGCGGAAAGACAACTCTACTGCATATCATTGCAAACGTGGTGAGCGGATCATTCAGCAGGTTTAGCCACATTCAATTTTGTTGTATCAGCATTTCAACTAGTAATGGGCATGTCTTAAGAATAAGTTCTGCACCTAGCGATGATGAAGGGGAGAGTGACTTTTCTGTCAAACTCGATAACGAACATATATATACTCACCCCAGGAGGCCAAGGCGGTCAGTTCCTGCAAGGCCGGGATTACCAGGTGAGGAACCCGTTGCAGAGATCGATGACGAACGTGCTGTTAAACACCGTGATTGGCTCGGGCTGGGCGGTGTAGTGTATTTCCCTGCCTTTCGGAGCACGATAGAGGCTTGGTCAGACAGACTGATGCGGGGATTACCCTCAGGCCCAGGCTCCCGCCATCGTAGTAAGCACTCAAGATATATAGACATGACGAAGCGAATCAGAGGGATGTTTGGCGAGTTTGTTCCCATTATATCCTATCCATCGCCCATTGAGATTGCGGAGGACCTGGGCAATAGGATTCAGTATACACAGTTCTCGGTGGCTCGCAGGGGACAGGAGATACTCTCAAATGCTTTCGTACAGGCCTTTGCTGCGTTATCTAGTCCTGATCTGCCGACTGAAGCGACATCAGAAAGCATTCTTGGGGAAATTGGAGAGTTGCTGGATCGATTGGATGATTCGGTACTCATTGAAGATCGGGAAACGAAGTATCGTGACACCTATACAAGGCTAAAGGATGTAGTTCCATCGTTGAGCAAACTGAAGCTGGGTGGAAGCGCAAGAAATGTGCTTGCCGTGTACAGAGATTCCCTCGCGACAATGGTGGAAGAACATGAACAAGCATATAGGCCCATTAGAGACTATATTGATGCAGTGAATGGATT
>CAZXLH010000069.1:0-6887 GCA_964641455.1 uncultured Eubacteriales bacterium
AACCGCCGGGGTACGTCACATGGGACGGGCAGTTGGACTTTCAGTTCCCTTTACTTAGGGAAGTGTCCTGCAACCTGAGGAGCCGTCCGGTAGGGCGGCTTTTTTGTATTCTTTCAGTTCCCTTTACTTAGGGAAGTGTCCTGCAACCGAAGGAAGTCCTGCGCCACTGGGAGTGATACTCCCCTTTCAGTTCCCTTTACTTAGGGAAGTGTCCTGCAACTAATGATATAGTCATCCGTTACCTGTAAACCCTCCTCCTTTCAGTTCCCTTTACTTAGGGAAGTGTCCTGCAACATGGCAAAATCCAACGCCGGCGGCTGGGTATCTACGCTTTCAGTTCCCTTTACTTAGGGAAGTGTCCTGCAACGGAGTTGGATACTGGAGAATTAGATCTAGAGCTTACCTTTCAGTTCCCTTTACTTAGGGAAGTGTCCTGCAACCGGTGAAGAAATCCCTAAGATTGTTTAATATGCCTCTTTCAGTTCCCTTTACTTAGGGAAGTGTCCTGCAACTAGCCAAAAAACTCGCCGCCGTGCTGGGATTCGATCTTTCAGTTCCCTTTACTTAGGGAAGTGTCCTGCAACTTGAAGAAGGTTCCATATTTCTTGCCATGTCGTTTCTTTCAGTTCCCTTTACTTAGGGAAGTGTCCTGCAACCCGACCTTATTCAGCCAATCGAAACCGTTCGTAAGCAGGTATTTCCAAAACTTCTTCATGCAAAATGCCGTGATCTTTTTCGAGCGGGCCAAAATTGTTCGAAAACCCCTTTCTCCCTCGAAAATCCTAAAAATGCATTGTCCCTGCTAGAGTAGTTAAACTGCAAAACCAGCCAAATTAGCCTACCATTATATGGTTAGAGACAACCTGTTATTATGTCTTCCCTCGAAAACTATTTAACCGGCCAATTGCTAAACAGCGTACTAGCAGCATAATCATCCAACTTGCACAGACCTCATTAGAGCCAGAGAGATCACAACTTAAGTTCTCGCTCGGGCCAGATAATTCCTTCTTCGTGTGATCATTTGATACACCACATCAAAAAACAAAACACTCATAGTAGCTAACCCGCTAAGTCGGAGAAGAGCAAACTTGACCATTATCGTTACTAGTATCTCCTATTCCACCGTGGAAAGCCCAATTTGAGCAATCTCCAAAGTCCCAAACCTTCGCTACAGCAATTTGATAATGCGGTGGCCGCGAGTTTTTTCTCGACTCTGCAGATTGAATTGCTTGATATAAAAATATGTGGGAGTCCAGGGCGGAACTGGCTTTTACGTGATAGTGGCCAGTTAAGGCAGCGTCTGTTGATGGTTAGCTGATTTTCCCGCTGGTTTGCAGTTTAAGCACCCTTCGTCAAGTTCTTGCAATGTGTCATACAAGAACAATAACTTGGACACTCTTGAGCAATGCCGGGATCCAATTCTTCATACAGCATCTGTAACTTATCGTCTCTTTCATCTATGAACCACTGCCGCAATTCGTCGCTTATGAAGAAAGGCTCCCTGGATATGGAAGGCACAGCTCCACGCATATCGACATATACAATACAACCAATGTCAACAGGAAATTCAAAAAGGCTTTCCATTACGAGCGCATAACCGGTAGCGCTTAACCTATGAAAATCCTGTTTTCGTCCAAATTTCATATCGAAAATGATAGGCCCACCTGTAAAGGCTGCATCGCAACTGAGAAAACCACTTAACCCAAGGAATGTACCATCCAGTTTGTACTCGCAGACCACAGGCACCGAAACCGAAGCCAATGCATCTGATTCAATGAACGGTTGCTTAGAGATAACCTCGCCTATTCGTGCAACCAGCCTGGGGAGTTGGAAATCCCGTATCTTGCGAACGCCTTCATAAATTGAATCGAGGTCTTCTTTAGTCAGGTTTTGTGATAAATCTTGAGGCATATTGATATTTGGTTCGAATGCACGCAAGTGTTTCTCAATACCGGCCGCACCGGAAGGCCCGTAAAGATAGATGAGCCGCTTAGCCTCGGTCAGCATCTCGGCAACAGCTCTGTGATAACTACTGCCTGCTACCATAGCCCTTCCAGGCTTGGTTTTTATATTCTCAATACGCTTCAAAAATACGTCCCTGCCTGTAGGGCAGTACTTGCCGGCAACCTCATACAGTGGAAGCCTTATTCCATACGGAGGTTCCAACGGAGGAGAAGGCCAATTCCAGCCTCTCAATTCATCAGCAACCCCGGCTTCTCTGCTCTTAGGAATCAAACATCTTAAAAGCCACCTTGACTCTTCAGGCGATAGAAAGTACATAAGCTAAACCCCCGTTTCATTATTGGATATCCCTGCAGTAGTTGTTGAACTCACAATCCCGGCACCGCCCTGTTTTTCGTGTACCCGAAGGAAAAACACCGCTATTAATCACATTACGGATACGTGTGCATAGTTTCTTTGTGTAAAACCGGGTGCCTTCATCAACAATTATTTTCTCAATGCGTTTTTGTGGAATTAAATATACAAAACCTTCTCGAACCGGACATCTGCGGGCCTCTTCAATCATCATTGCATAAGCAACCAACTGGTACTTGTGGTGAATGCCCAGGCTTCCCAAAGTACTCTTGAACTCTACCGGATATATCCCATTATCACTGGAAATTAGCATATCCAAAGTTCCAACAATCCCAAGCCTGTCAGATCTAAGCCTAACTCGAAACTCCTTAGTTCCATCCTCTAACCGGTACTTGGCCAAAGATCTCCGCTTTTCAATAGCCGAAAAGTCAATATGGGCAGTCTGCCCCTTTTGCATCTTAAACGTAACGTGCCTAGGGACAGGCACTACATAGTTGAAATAAATGATTCTAGGGCAATATACATACTGTCTAATATCAGATACGTTTAGAGTCACTATGTCTGCCTTAGACACTGATCTCACTGATGAAAGGTTAGCCAAACTCATCAACCTGCTGAATCCTCACTATGTTTTTCCAGTGGTTTTTTCACCAACACACGCTTTCTAAGCCTCATATCCTTTTCGCATATTACATACATTTGAACATCGCCCTCTGAGTCTTCTAATGCATCTTGAAATTTCATAAGCATTTCTTCCCGCCTGTTGCGATTGGTCTTTCCAAAAAATGCACTCCATTGAATTCGTGCCAGGCCGTAATCTTTGCAAATTTCGGCTACTTTTGTTCGAGCCTTATCTTCCACAATATCGTAGATCACCAGTGTATTTACCATAGTCAAATACACCTCTGCCTTGCACTATTTCACTGCCACAAAACATTCCGGAATAGTTTTCACATCTGCCCACCACTGCCTGACTCATTTGACAATCTACTACCATGTAGCAGTAAAAGGCCTATATTCACCCAAGCCACGTACGCACGTAGCCACTCTTCTTGCCTGCCTGACAATTACACTGCTAAGTTTTCTCTTCTCACCCTGGTAACGTTCCCTTCCTCCAAGGCGAGACAACACAGCATCGGCCACTTCCCTTCTGGATTCGCTTGTAATTCTGCCTTCTGCGTCAAACTTGGGGCGCCAACCTCTTACAAGCAGAGCTATTACGCTCCTGTCTACGGTAGGGGCTCTGAATTCCTCAACCAAATCCAATACCAGGCTTGGCTTTCCCGGACGATCTACATGCAGAAAACCTCCAAAAGGTTCAAGCCCTGCCAAGAGTACAGCGCCCCACACCTGGTTATAAAGGATTCCATACCCATAGTTAAGACAAGTATTAAATGGATCCTGAGCGCCCCTGTGTTCTCTGCCTTGGAACTCGTCACCAACTGCAATTGTCCCAACTGCTTTCCAGTATGTAGCCGCAGCCCTTCCTTCAAGATTCATCAAATAAGGCCTCACATCATCAACTACTGTGCCTTCTATGTCATCAACTTGATTCTTAAGTTTTTCTATCTCCCTTGCTTGTGCCATCAAGTGCGAGTAGCTGTCCTGTCCCTTTCTATGTTTAGCAAAATACTTGACCAAATTAGCCTGGTTTCCTATCTTCCCCACTACAAAAGCCTTTGCCAAATAAAGTCCCCGCTCATCATCATAGGCTTTAAGTTGCTCGCGTCTTGTAGCAACCGTTGCGTTCAAGACAGGAGAGGCCAGCAATGCATAAGGTTTACCGCTGGCATTAAGAAAATGAACAGGTACTCCAAATTCAATACAACCCGCCAGAGCATCTGTAGACATGCTCACTCCCATGGAAGCTATGGTTACTTCCCTCAAATCCCTAAATGGCACTTCAAGTACAATCTTGCCCTTTTCTTTTACTACCAAACGCTCAGATTTTTTGCCCAGAAACCGTCCGTATTCAGATACAAACAAATGCAACTGATCCCTCTCCTTTGCCTTGCTGTGGGGAGCCTGGACGTAATAGCACCCCTGTATGAAATCTTTTCCAGTTTGGTTTGATTTATTCTCTTGTTTCCATTAAATGCAGAAGAAGGCAATTGTGCCTAATAGCAGACTCGAACCGGAAAGTTGGGAAATGTGTTTTTAGCAGTTGATACTTGCTTCATAAGGAAGCATCGAGTTTAATTTGGAAGTTTGAACAATTGGAAGGAACCAGCTTCGCAGTTCTGAGCCAATATTTCAATCAATTTGCACGCTATAATTCAACTACATACTGGCCTAAGCCAAAAGTCGAGTTCTTGCCTACATTTAGCAAAGAGCCGTATAATAAAAGAGGTAAGAACTTGTCTAGATTCCCTCTGTACCGGGCTCTTCCCATAAATCCGCTAAAATCCATGGTGGTTTTTGATCTGCCTGAATAACGGCGCCATTCTTTCCAATAGATGCTCAAATTTTCACATGATACTTTTTTAGCCAATTCGATTAACCCGATAAAATCGAGATCGGGCTCGTTGCCTTGATAAAAGTACGATATTGTAGAAAGCCTTCGAAGCAAGTTTCTAATCAATACATGAAACTCAGGACTCTCAACAAAACGCCCCTGGTACTTCATTCTGGTAATGCTTACAAAGCTTAGGGTTACAGCATCACCTTGAATCCCTTGAGCAACACTGGCTATCTTCGGTTGAGTCACAATATGATGTTCCTGATTACTGAATATATTTAAGGCTCCATCATAGACTCGAACAGCCTCACCGGTAAAGGGTTGAAGTGATATCACTTCAACAAGATCAGTTTTTGAACGCCTCCCTTTCCGCCATAAGCCAAACCCGCTCTCTCCCAGTGCCTTAAACGTTACAACAAAATAGGGTAAGAATCTTATGGCATTTCCGGCCAGAACGATTTCCCATTCGAGATGATCACCGGGCATAAGTCGCGTCCTTGAGTCAGACGGTACCCTAATCACGAAAGGGCGAGGGATATCTTGCAAATTTCTGAGCCGCTTAGCATCTTTTGGAGGTGACGGCTCAAATACAATCTTATACGGACACTGCTCACCTAGTTTGCAGTTATCACAAGAGGCCTTGAAGCCTGCCGATTGACTATGGTTCATATAGCATGTAAAACGCTTGAAGGTAGTGCCAAAACCTCCCCTTATTACTCCTCCCTTGAACTCAGGAAGATCCATAGGTTCTTGGATTCTCATCACGAAGCGATATAAGCCTACATTTAATTGAAGGGATTGTTTATCCATGGGCAGCATTCCTTCCTAAATCTTACTGCAAACATGGTGAATATCTTCCAGTTTGATTTTCATGGATGCTACAAACAAGTAATCATTTCTAGGATACAATTACCTCTGTCAAGATCCAATGTAGACATTCGCCAATAGCAAAGATGCAATTAACACAGTATTCGCCGGCAGGAGGCTTGGCTCCTGCAAAATGCTTACACTGTCTGTATAAGATGGTGGTTCTCCCTTGGATTCTTTTGAACTCTCAAATACAAATGGCGGTTTCATGACATCGGGGATTCGATCCAACCTAGGTAGCCACTCAAATGAAGATAGTGTAGATTAAATGCGAATTCTTTCATTCCGACGATCCGATTTGAAAATCCCAAAAGCATCAGCCAAGAGGATCTGCAGATTTGCACATTACATTGGCGATTTCAGGCTGAAGCAATGTGCGAAAGTTTTCTGAGTTCGTTTGGAGATGTACATTTTGCAGCTAATTCACAATTCTTCTCCCATCGATAAGGCCGGGAGCTACCATCCTTCGGAGCGGATTCTAAGGACGCTCGAGGTTTCAATCCTCGCCCAGCCGTAAGGCCGGGAGCTACTCCGGTTCCTCAGCGGACACTTCGGGTTCGAAACCGGTTTCAATCCTCTCCCAGCCGTAAGGCCGGGAGCTACGCGAGCGGTTTTTGACCGATGCTGCGCACTTAAAAGTTTCAATCCTCTCCCAGCCGTAAGGCCGGGAGCTACATTCGGCGGTTCCGGCTCAACACTCATCGCCTGCGTTTCAATCCTCTCCCAGCCGTAAGGCCGGGAGCTACCAATGATATATCAAAAAGACGCTTGCCCTTTTCCTGTTTCAATCCTCTCCCAGCCGTAAGGCCGGGAGCTACCAGGTTTAGCAGATTACCGGCCACATTCTCATCCAGTTTCAATCCTCTCCCAGCCGTAAGGCCGGGAGCTACCTTATTGGTCCGGACCCGGTAATCTATCACATAGTGTTTCAATCCTCTCCCAGCCGTAAGGCCGGGAGCTACTAGGACGTACAGTGCGGTTCCCCAAAAAACAAATTGTTTCAATCCTCTCCCAGCCGTAAGGCCGGGAGCTACGGCCGGCAGACTGGTCCAGGTGCAAAACCTGCCTAGTTTCAATCCTCTCCCAGCCGTAAGGCCGGGAGCTACATGAGCCCATCGGAAGCTTGGCGCAATCTGCTGTATGTTTCAATCCTCTCCCAGCCGTAAGGCCGGGAGCTACTGGCGGAATTGGAGGACGATGTTTCCTGGCACCACGTTTCAATCCTCTCCCAGCCGTAAGGCCGGGA
>CAZXLH010000070.1:0-6818 GCA_964641455.1 uncultured Eubacteriales bacterium
ATCCTCTTTATTATTGTCTATCTTTTCGGTGTCCGCCAGTACGTTACCACACCCATATTCACTTTGTACGATGGTGCCAGGCCACGGGATCGTTCGCACTATGAGAGATTTATGGCTTATCATCAAGCGTTCTATCGATACGTTGAACCTACCAGTGTCACACCGTTTTCCGGTCCTGCAAGAGATAGGGCGCTTCATGCTGTTTTGGTCTCTTTAGTCCGGCATCTTTTGGATGATCTGTCAGCGGATAATCAAGCAGGGAGTTTTAGGTGTGATCATCAAGGGCTTCAACGGATCATTGAAGCGATAACCGAACGAGCAAAATGTGTGATGCCCGAGGAAGCCGAATCAACGGCAGCTGAACTTGCCCGTCTGATCAGTGTATGGTCTGATATTGCGGAGACCCGTAAGTCACTGACTTATTCAAATCAAAGGAGGCAACACCTTCTTTACCCTGCACATAAAGATAGAGGTGGATTTTGGCGGACGATGCAGTCAATGAGAAATGTAGATGTTCCCAGCAACATTAAGGTGTTGGATGAAAATTGGGGGGTTCAAAGTGAGTAGAAAATGGATTGACCCCAGGCTGCGTTATGGTCAGCTAAGAAGGACTCAATCAATCGCTCCGTTTGGAGTTGGAAGTATTCTTGATCTTCCTAATGAATCGCTAATGCCGGTGTCCATAGATTACTGGCCAAGGAACCTTGGTGTTCCATTTTGTGATGAACGGCTTCAAAAAAGGCTTGGTGTCAGTTATTTCAAAATGGTTCCGTCTCAAGATGAGTGCCCCGACGATGGTGTGCCATTTACCCGTTTTCCCAAATGGCTTTTCTGTCCTGTTGGTAAGTGTAGATCTTTGAGGCGAATTGATGATTGGATTGCACGGTACAGAAATAGGTACCGTCGTGAATGGGATATTCCCCGATGCGATATTTGCGGAGTCAAGTTGGTTCCCAGTAGGTTTGTTATAGCATGTGAGCGAGGTCATATTGATGATTTTCCATGGGTGAGGTGGACGCACAGAGGTGATTCGTGTTCGAACCCCGACTTGATCATACGTACCGGTGGCAGTAGCTCAGGGTTAACTGGAATCACAATAGAGTGCAGATCGTGTGGTACAGGGAATACAATGGCCGGTGCATTCAGTAAGGATGCACATTCAAAGTGTTCAGGCTACATGCCTTGGTTGGGTAAGCATGAAACATGTGATTCTATACCAAGAACATTACAGAGGGGGGCTTCTAATGTCTATTTCCCTCAGGTTGTCAATTCAATTGTTATACCATCATATACAGACCAGATTCATCGAGCAATAAGAGAAACGGTTGAATGGGAGGTACTTGTCAAACACGAATCGCTTGAAGATTCACTGTTCGAATTGCTTGTTGACAAAATATCTAAGGAAATAGACCGAGACGTTCGGGAAGTTAGAAGCGCTGTTGAACGAATGCTTTCTTATTCGGTAGAACCAATGGTCTGTTCTGAAATCGACTATCGATATGACGAATACAGGGTATTTGAAGGTCATGGGAAGAAATTTGACTCACATAAGGATCTTGAGCTTCAGGTGATTGCCGGTGCCGATTATCAGATACATGGTATTGAGGCTGTTACGTTGGTACACAGGCTCAGAGAAGTCCGTACACTGGTCGCCTTCAGTCGCCTTCATCCCTTGGATCGACATGAAGTTCCGGACGAAGATGATGAGGCAGCGAATGTATGTGCGGTTTCCGTACGGGGGAAGAAACAAAGGAATTGGTTGCCCGGATTGGAAGTCAGGGGGAAGGTATTTTCCTTGGATTTGATCAAGATCAGCTCAGAGTTTGGGAAACTAATCCATCGGTTGTCAAACGTGCGGAACTCCTGAATACACGATACCAAGATATGGCTCAAGAACGTGGTTTTTCGCTCAGAGTTATTACTCCAAGGTTCATTTTTCTGCATACTTTGGCACATCTCCTTATAAGGCAATTGGCGTTTGAATGTGGATATGGAAGCGCTTCTCTCCGAGAACGGATTTAGCAATGAGACTTCGGATCAACTGTATATGGCCGGTATATTGATCTATACTGCAAGTGGTGATGCAGATGGTACATTAGGCGGGTTGGTTCGCCAAGGAAAACCCGATTTTCTTTCGGATCTGGTATCTAAAGCTGTCACGTCCGGTTACTGGTGTTCTTCTGACCCTTTATGTGTTGAGAGTCAGGGTCAGGGCTTAGGTTCTCTGAACTTGGCGGCATGCTACGCCTGTGCTCTTCTCCCTGAGACTAGTTGTGAGGAGTTCAATCGACTTCTTGATCGGGCCTTGGTAGTGGGATTACCCGACGAGCCTGAGCTAGGTTTTCTGTCAGGTATGTTGAATATCTAATTATCAAGGGGATTAATGAGAGCGCCGGTATAGCCGAGATAGATGACATGCTTGTGGGTTTACGGGACTCAGCATAAGATGCAGGAGTCGATTATGTTGGACAACAAGAGCAAAGAAGAACGAAGCCGGAATATGGCTGCCGTTAAGAACAAGGATACAGATATTGAGATTATGCTTAGGAAGGCACTATGGCGAAAAGGTTTGCGCTACAGGGTTTCGAGCAAACTTCCGGGCCGTCCGGACATCGTATTTCCGGGGAAAAAGATCGCTGTGTTTTGCGATGGCTGTTTTTGGCATGGATGTCCAAAATGCGGTGAAATGCCCGAGCAGAACAGAGAGTTTTGGGTCAATAAGATTACAGGAAATATGGAAAGAGATAAGCGAGTGAATGAAGAGCTCACTGCATTGGGGTGGATAGTTCTGAGATATTGGGGCTGCGAAATAAAGCACGAACTGGCTGAAGTAGTAAGTGACATTAAGCAGCACGTGAAATAAGCATCCATAAATCAATGTAAGACGATAACCCTGGCGGAAATTAATCTTTGTTGGTAGTAGTAAGTCTTTGCGTTCTGGTTTGGCAGATTAATATTGGCACGTAGTTCGTATAGTAGGTTTTTTTGCTTGGTTCGTGTCATTGAACCATTTCCCATTATATGGTATATCAGTCCGCCCCTATTGAGTATCGTTATGACCGCAACCCATGATAAAGGATAGGCAGCATCTTTGTCGAATACAACTTTAAGCACTATATTAGAATTATTCCGAATCTTTAAAACTATAATGGGATGGTGGATATGAACCTCGCCGCACTCTTTGCTCATTTCAAACAGGGTCAAATTTATGTTCGAAGGAAGATCCATGAAAAGGCGGGTGGGCAGGAACAGGGAGGCATATCCACTCCGCGCTCCATTCCGGCCATATTGTTGTTCAGGAAAGAACAAGCGGTGGGTTATGAACAAGACGATGGCTGGCAAATTGATGGATTTTACCATTTCACCGGTGAAGGGCAATCTTTCGATATGCAGATGACACGCGGCAACAAAGCCATAAGGGATCACCCGAAAACGGGCAAAGTGTTGATGCTGTTTGAGAGTGTCAAATCTGAGTCTGGCCTGTATCGGTTTGAGGGGTTCATGAACTGTGTAGACTACTACGAGAAAGATACTGATGCTTTGGGAAACAAAAGACGAGTATTTGTGTTCCGTCTTACTCCGGTAGAGGTCCACCCAATTTGTGAAATCTTAAAACAGACTGAAGTGGCAACAACGTTTTTGGATTTGCGTGCTGACGTATTGGCTTTAGTGGAACCATTGAACGGTGAGGCTGCTTATGTGACGGGTAATTCTGAAGAGTTGCTTAAAGATGAGAAAAGTGGTTTGTGCGAAGACTTACATGTTCAGATACCTTTGGTAAACGGTAATGATTACAGGCAGAGAGATATCAGAAAATTTCCTGAGTATGGCAGTAACCGGCGTAATGAATATCAGCGGCGTGTCGAGTTTTTGCTGCATTATGTGTTTGAAAGGGCAAATGGGTTTTGTGAGGGCTGTGGATATCCTGCACCTTTTATATGTAAGAATGGAAACCCTTACTTGGAAGTTCACTACGTTAGCTGTCTTGGTGACTATGGGTTGAGCCGGCCCGATGGCTTGATTGCGCTTTGCCCTACTTGTCACAGTAAAGCCCACTACGGGAGTACCGGTGAAGGCATGGCAGTGTATCTTGATGCAACAGCTGCTAATATTGAAAATGCTCTGGACTGCCATATTTTGAAGTTGGTAACGGCTGCCATTATTAGGGATGATGAAGGCAGAATACTGGCAGCTCAGAGGGCACGCGGGGAATTCGCAGGGTGTTGGGAGTTCCCGGGCGGACAAGTCAAGAAAGGCGAGACGCTAAAGCAGTGCCTTGTTCGTGAGATATCTGAGGAACTCAACCTTGAGATTCAAGGCCTGACGCCGTTCTTGAAAGTGGACTATGATTACGAAACCTTCTACATGAGGCTCTACTCGTTTACCTGCAAGGCCAAGGGCGTAGTCGCACTACATGACCATTCTCGGATTACGTGGGTGGCGCCGAAGGACCTAGTGTCCCTGGACTGGGTTCCTGCGGATGAGGGGATCGTGAGGGCTCTGTGTGGCGGGTGTTGACGTGAAGGTATCAATAATTGCACATACATCCGGTCAATGTTGTTAACTAAATTTGGATATATTTCACCAATACGGGAAGCGGGTAGCCCATGTCCGAAAGGCCAAGAACCTGTTATTGAAGTCTCTTTAGCAATAGGTTTCTGTGATCTAAAACCATCATTTACGGAGGTGGATATTACTGGAAATTGAAACAATTCTCGACCACATTGATGATGGGACCATTGCCCTCCCTAGATTCCAGCGTGGTTATGTCTGGAATCGTAACCAGGTACGGAAGCTTATGAATTCACTTTACAAGAGACACCCAATTGGGAGTCTATTAGTATGGGTAACGAAGGTTGATCCTGCTCAGATACGAGGGGATCAAGGAACCCTTGGCGGAATGGTGAAACTGCTTCTTGATGGACAGCAGCGAGTGACATCTCTTTATGGAATCATACGAGGTAGGCCACCACGGTTCTTTGATGGAAACCCTCAGACTTTTACAGGACTGTACTTTGATGTTGAAAATGAGGTGTTTGAGTTTTATGCTCCTACGAAGATGAAAGGCAATCCGTTGTGGAAAGATGTTACAGAGTTGATGCAGAAAGGCGCAGTCTTTGCTAGCATGCCCTTTGTTGTTGAACCAAAGTACAAGGAGCAAACCGAGTCGTATCTTAGGAGGCTTAACCATCTCGAACAAATAAAGGACATCGATCTTCATATTGAAGAAGTCACAGGTGTAGATAAGAATATTGACGAAGTGGTGGAAATCTTCAACAACGTAAACGCCGGTGGAACACGGCTTTCACAGGCTGACATTGCACTTGCCAAAATATGCGCTCAATGGCCTGAAGCCCGTGAAGAGTTCAAATCCACTTTAGAACATTTGCGTAAAGCCGGATATACTTTCAAACTTGACTGGCTTTTGCGTAACATCAACGCTGTTGTTACGGGAGAAGCCAGGTATTCAGCTCTGGACAACGTATCTATGCAAGATGTTCAGGTGGGGCTTAAGCGTGTCAGACAATCATGCGATTTCCTACTGAATCTTATTTCAAGCCGGCTAGGCTTGGACCACGACCGTGTTATAGGCGCTCGCACTGCTTTCGCTGTGATGAGCCGTTACGTCGATTCCCGCGGTGGAACTCTTCATGATCCGCGTGAGCAAGACACACTTTTATATTGGTACATTCATTCATTGCTATGGGGATGGTTTTCAGGATCAGTTGAAACTGTCTTAGACAGAGACTTTAATGCCATAGAATCAGCTGATGGTTCGGGGCTTGATCACCTGATAAGCGAGATGGAATTATGGAGAGGCAGCCTTATCGTCAGGCCAGGGGATTTTTTAGGTTCTACCGTAGGAGTACGTTTCTATCCCATGCTGTATTTGCTGAGTCGAGTATATGGAGCCAAAGATTGGTTAAGTGGCAATCGTCTTTCGGCATATTTACTGGGTAGAGGTAGTAACCTTCATTTGCATCATATTTTTCCGAAGCGGCAGTTATACGATAGAGATTATAAAGTAGGTCAGGTTAACGCAATTGCAAATTTCAGTTTCTTGACTCAGGAAGCCAATCTATGGATCAGCGACAAAGCGCCTGAGGACTATATGGAAATGGTCGAAGAAGAACACCCCGGGGCTCTTGCTTCTCACTGGATACCTATGGACCGGGAACTATGGAAGTTGGATAGATTCATGGATTTCCTGGAAGCACGAAGGGAACTGCTGGCCGATGCCGCCAACAAATTCCTGGACGAGTTACTGGAAGGTAAGAAGGCTGATCCTGCAGCCATATCGACACCTATAAAGGTCTCTGCTGTAGTGTCCGATGAAGACGAGGAACTTATAAGATTTGCACAGTGGGCTGTCTCGGTAGGATTGCCCGAGCCTGAGATCCATATGGAAGTTGTTGACGAGAGTAAGAAGATGGTGTCTGTATTAGATCTTGCTTGGCCTCGTGGTATCCAGGAAGGGCTTAGTAAGCCTATTGGATTACTTACTGTAGATCTGGGCAGCAGTCAGAACCTACAGAATTTGGGATACAGGGTTTTTACCAAGATTGCTGATTTGCAAAGGTATCTTGAAGAACACGTTTTAAATTTTGCTGTAGATTGACTGGCTATGGCTGAATCCAGGCACCTTGGTGTTACTAACCAATGTTACATACATATGGAGTTGCTGGTTCATAGTAGACAGAGAATAGACCATTTCGTAACGGCCACATCATGAAATTAATGTGTCTGCAGAATCTATAGGAGTGTGGTATTAGAATGCATTGCCCATTCTGCAACCCAACAGAGATAGTCGTTTCGAA
>CAZXLH010000071.1:0-6788 GCA_964641455.1 uncultured Eubacteriales bacterium
ATTTGTATCGGTGGGAGGGAGCATACGACAGTCGCAAAGGCATTGTTGAAGCGGTATATGATCCGGCCGATCTTATAGGTTAGGTATGTGTGAATTTGAACACTAATTGACATGGGAGAGAAGTTTTAGGTTGAGATTGCTGTACTATTTGAACCTGGTTAGGAGGTGGAAAATACCTATGAGTGGTTTAAATTTTCTTAGTAATAGGAAGAGTCATCTGAAAGTCAAAGTTGGAGGAGATTTTGCCTGTTTTTCAAGGCCTGAGTTTAAGGTGGAACGTGTAACGTATCCGGTTATGACACCAAGTGCTGCTAGAGGTCTTCTTGAGGCGATATTTTGGCGGCCTGAGTTTCGCTATGAAATACGGGAGATTCATGTGTTACGTCCCATACGAGAATTTAGTTTAATTAGAAATGAAATTTCAGACCGCCAGGGAAGGAATCCGATAATGGTTGAAGATAAGCGTCAACAGCGGACAAGCATTATATTGAGGAACGTTGAGTACCTTATTTTTGCCGATATAGTACTTTATGGGTATGTAACAGATCATGTGGCAAAGTACTTGTCACAATTTGAAAGAAGAGTGGAAAAGGGGCGTTGTTACATGACTCCCTATCTTGGAACCCGAGAATTTGCGGCATGGTTTGAAAATCCATCCGGTGATGAAATGCCGCGAGGAGGCAACAGGCACATCGGTACTATGCTGTTTGACATAGCTTTTAAGGAAGATCCCGAACGCCGGGAACTTGAGTTTCTCAAGAGAGGTTCAAACGGTGAAGCACGCCGTGTGTGGGGTTATACAGAATCTTTGTTTTTCAATGCCAAACTCGAGAACGGAATCCTGAAAGTTCCTCAAGAGAAATATGCTGAGATTTATGAACTGGAGGGGGAACATGTTTAGAGCACTTGTAGAAACCGGTAAGAATTTGATTTCTAAAGGAGAGATGATTCATCCAGGTTACAGGGTGTTTTCCGACTCTAACCCAATTAACTGGATTCTCCATATTGGACGTGATGGCAAGTTAATATCAGAGCCCGAGAAGGTAGAACTTAGGAAACCGAGACCTACGCGCCAGAGGTCCGGTAGGCCAAGTCCTAATAATCTTAAGCCCTATCTACTTGTAGACGAAGCTCGTTATGTACTTGGTATCCCAGAGTCTGGGAAGGAGCAAGAGGCAGGACTTCTCCATAGTGGTTCTATTGGTTTGCTTCAAGAAGCCTATAAGTCTACAAAAGCATCGTATCTTGCTGTCATCCTAGAGTATTTGCAAAAGCATATGGATCGTACCAGCCTCGCCTTGAAAATTGAGCCGAGAGATGTTGTCACTTTTAAAGTAGGCGATATACCTTATCCATTTGAGCGTCGAGAAATGCAGGAGTTCTGGGCTGATCACATTAGTGAGGATTGCCGCTCTGATTTTTACGGGCAGTGTTCCGTATGTGGGCAATACGATAGTTTAATGCAGACTCTTCCTAAATCCGTGTTTGTGCTTAACCAAAGTTGTCAGATTACTTCCTTCAATTTGAGTGCTTTTCGCTCCTTTGGCAGGGACCAGACAGTTAATGCAAGTATATGTGTGGGGTGTGGCTTGCTGGCAGCTCAGACATTAGAACATCTGCTAAGCAGTGATAGGCATAGCACAATTCTAGTAAGAGATGATACTCGTGGCGAAAGGTCTAATCCTCTTATGAATCAGATAGCTGTATTTTGGTTGACTCAAGATGAAGAATCGTTTATGGTCGATGATCGCGAAATATCAGTTTTTGACGTATTGACCAGTTCCTTATCACACCAACCGGACATTGAAGTAGCAACAACTCTAGAATTAATTCAACATTCGACTAAGGCACCATGGTTAGGCAAGGCTCCTGCTGAGTTAGGCAGCAATACTTTTTGCCTGGCTGTTGTTTCGGCAAACAAGGCAAGATTAGTTATCAGAGAATGGATTAGGGTCCCCATTGAATCATCGTTATATAACCTTGGGCGATATATCCAAGCTTTACAGATAGTTGGCCCTCGGGGTGAAAAAGCCAAGGTTTTTCCCATTAACCAAATAATGTCGGCACTTAAGATATCCAGCCCCAATATTTTAAGAGGGTTATTGCGTACTGCCTATGTAGGTTATCACGTACCGCCCGGTATCCTTGAGGCTGCTGTAAGAAGGATGAGAGTCGTGGCTCATCAAAGTAGCGCGAGATTTGTAAAGGAAAGGGAGTACCATATTATTGCGTCTGCTGCCAAGTTGGCCATGACTTATGGAACAAAGGAGGCTGAGACATTGGAGAAACTCGATATTACTCGTGACAACCCAGGTTATCTTTGTGGAAGATTGCTGGCTGTATTGGAAGAAATTCAACGGCGGGCATCACGTTTTAGATTAAATGTAACATTAGTAGAAAGGTTTTTTGGGGCAGCATCCACTTCACCGGTGACGGTATTTCCTGGCTTGTTGAAATTGGCAGAGACTGCTTACTTGCCAAAAATCCGAAAAGAAAATCTTGGATATGTGAAGATGAGAACGTTGCTTCAGGAAGTTTGTGTTCAATTGGATAAACAATTTCCCTCAATACTCACTTTGAAAGAACAGGGTGAGTTTATGCTGGGATTTTATCATCAGCGTGCTTCTTTTGAGGCGGAAAGAATGAAAGCCAGAGCCATGGCAAAGCAAAAAAAGCAAGAAGAATTTTAATCGGAGGTGTCTTAAGTGAGACATGTAGATCCTAAGTTGAGACATGATTTTGTTTACCTTTTTGATGTAACTGATGGTAATCCTAACGGAGATCCTGATGCAGGCAATATGCCACGGATTGATCCGGAAACTATGCAAGGATTGGTTACTGACGTAGCATTAAAACGAAAGGTTAGAGATTACGTAGATGGTGTTTTGGGATTACTGGAAGACAGTGGTTTACCGGAACCACTTGAAAAGAAAATTGGAAAATATGCGGACATGCGTGGACAGGGCATTTTTATTCAGACTCAGGAAGCACTAAATACGCTTATTTATAGAGCTCACAAGGAAACTGGGATGGAGGCCGCAGAAGTTCAACTTGATGAAGAAATTTTGGAAGTTCTATCTGATGATTTGCCTGACCACTTTGACTTATTGGAGAATGGAAAAATATTAGCTTATTATGGTCAGGCCACTTCGAAAAAAGCGATTGGTGACGAACTTAAGAGTTTACTTGATGAAGGAGCACAAAAACGTTTGAAAGCCGAGATTAACCACTTGGCCAGCGAACTTGCAGATGCCTGCAAAGATCTTCCAAAAGATCTGAAGAAGATACGAACACAGCGGGGAAAAGCGCAAGATAAAATGGTAGAAGATTATTACGATGTGCGGATGTTCGGTGCTGTTATGAGTACCGGGCTCAATGCCGGCCAGGTTCGTGGCCCTATGCAGATGACTTTCGCAAGGTCAACAGATCCAATTCTGCCCATGGATTTAACGATTACCAGGCAAGCCAGAACAACTGTTGAACGAATGGAAACCGGCACCACAGAAATGGGCAGAAAGCCAATAGTGCCATATGGTTTGTATAGAGCCCATGGTTTCTTTAACCCGATGCTTGCAGCAAAAGTGACAGAAAATGACTTAACTCTTTTTTGGGATGCTTTACTAAATATGTTCGAGATTGATCGATCAGCTTCTCGCGGGCAAATGGGTTGTCAGGGACTTTATGTATTTACTCACGATAATCCTCTTGGAAATGCTCATGCTCATAGGCTTTTCCAACGGATTAAAGTACGTCGAAAGCCGC
This sequence comes from uncultured Eubacteriales bacterium, assembly GCA_964641455.1. Lineage (GTDB taxonomy): Bacteria > Bacillota > Sulfobacillia > Fermentithermobacillales > Fermentithermobacillaceae > DTU015. The sequence goes on from CAZXLH010000071.1 coordinate 3,763, forward strand.
AAGTGGAGGCGCCGAGGAGTTATGGTGATTATGTAGTGGAAATTGATGAAACTGATATGCCAGCAGGCGTAACACTGAAGTCGATGTAGTCATGGTTTCTACTAATGTGGATATGCAGTTTGCAACAAGGACCATAATGGTTTCTGCGTTACAGCACTATGCGTATTGTCCGAGGCAATGTGCTCTTATCCATGTTGATCTGGCATGGGAAGATAATTTGTTTACTATGCAGGGCCATAGAGCCCACAAGAATGTAGACATTCCTCAGGGAATGACACGCGATGGGCTTCAAGTGGAGATGGCATTGCCCATATGGTCAGACGATCTAGGGTTAACTGGACGAGCAGATGTTGTTGAGTTTCTTAGTGATGGAACTCCGTATCCTGTGGAACACAAAGTCGGCCCTCGAAAATACAAGAGGGCCGATGAAATTCAACTATGCGCTCAAGCAATGTGCCTTTATGAAATGTTTGGAAAGCCAGTGCCTGAAGGAGCCTTATATTACAGGAAATCGCGGCGTCGTAGACGGGTGATGTTTGGAAAAGAATTGGTTGCCACCGTTAGGCAAACTGTGCGAGAGGTGCGCTTTCTTATTATGGAACAGATGTTACCGCCACCAGTGGCAGATGCCAGGTGTACCCACTGTTCGCTTCAAGATATCTGCTTGCCTTCAGCTGAGGATCTCTTAGGAGGGGCACAGGAACATGGCTAGAACTTTGTTAAATACTCTGTATGTACAAACGCAAGGAGCATATATTCATCTGGATCACGAGACACTCAAAGTTCGTGTTGACAATCAGTTAAAAATACAGATTCCATTGCATCATTTAGGTGGAATTGTGGTTTTTGGCAACGTACTTTTGTCTCCTTTTCTTTTGCATCGGTGTGCAGAGGACGGGCGAAGCGTGGTTTGGTGTGATTTATATGGCCGCTTTAGAGCCAGAATGGAAGGCCCAAGATCGGGAAATGTTTTGTTGAGGCGAGCTCAACATCAAGTTTTTGAAAGTGAAGAAGTTACTGTTAAGTTAGCACGGCGGTTTGTTGAGGGCAAAGTTAGAGGGGGTAGGCACGTAGTCCAGCGCGCATACAGAGATTATAAGGAAGCGGTCTTGGCTAAGACCATAAATAGTTTGGGGGAACTTGTTAACAAAATAGCAGAAGAGACAGATTTGCAAGTACTGAGAGGCCTGGAAGGAGCGGCTGCCTTGCAGTATTTCCAAGTGTTTCCGAAAATGTTTCGTATAGATAATATTACGTTTGATGGTCGTCAGAGGCGTCCGCCGCGCGATCCTGTTAATGCGGTACTTTCTTTTGTTTACAGTCTTTTGACCAATGACTGTACTTCAGCCCTTGAATCCGTGGGTCTTGATCCTCAAATAGGTTTTCTGCATTCGTTGAGGCCCGGAAGGCCTGCGTTGGCTTTAGACTTAATGGAAGAATTTCGTCATCCTTTTGCTGATCGACTTGTGCTATCTCTTTTCAATAGACAACAGATTAAGAATACTGATTTTGTTGAAAGGCCGGGTGGGGCTATTTTGATGAATGATTCAGCGCGAAAAACTGTAATTACCGCTTACCAAAAACGCAAACAAGATGAAGTATCGCATCCGTTGGTTAGAAATACTGTTCCTATTGGTAGATGCGCTAAAAACAGTAGCGGCGCCCATTTCACATCGCATCCGTTGGTTAGAAATACTGTTCCTATTGGTCTTTTGCCATATATGCAAGCACGAATTCTGGCTCGATGTATCCGAGGAGATCTTAAAGAGTATGTTCCCTATCGATGGAGATAGGATTCTAGGAATGAAGGTGGGGATGAATGAGTAGGCAGGATATTTTGGTCGCTTATGATGTGCGAACCGAGATTGATGACGGCAAACGTCGGTTACGTAAAGTGGCTCAGATTTGCGAAAACTACGGCCAAAGGGTGCAGTTTTCAGTTTTTGAATGCAGTGTCACTCAAATACAACTTGAGCAGATTGAGCATGAATTAACTGAAATCATGGATTCAGACGAGGATAGTTTGAGAATTTACTTGCTCCATCTTGGCCGAGAAAAATCGCTCTTAGTCTATGGTAGAGACCGTTATGTCGATTTTGACGAGCCCTTGGTGTTATGAAATGCGCGAACCCTTAGTGATGGCAGAATTCCCGAAAGGTTCGCAGTTAAATGTTGCCTGGTCTTGTAGAACTAACGTATCAGCAAAGGGTGTGTTTACGATTGCATAATGTAGATCTTGTTATCCTCACTGGTTTGCTACCATGTTGTACGAACATCTGCAAAGCAAGGTTCGCGAAAAGCCATTTCTTCTTGCTGTTAGAGAGGCCTATTTTGATGTCGCGGTAGCTCCCGGCCTTACGGCTGGGAGAGGATTGAAACATTGTGCTGTCGCCTCCTTTTTAGGTGTTTGCCTGTAGCTCCCGGCCTTACGGCTGGGAGAGGATTGAAACTTGGCTTCACCCGGACAATGATTGATTTGGGCGAAGTAGCTCCCGGCCTTACGGCTGGGAGAGGATTGAAACAAACGCTTTGTCTGCATCTGTCCACTGCCTTACACGTAGCTCCCGGCCTTACGGCTGGGAGAGGATTGAAACCAATCCATTATTCAATACCATCCTAATTTCTCCGCGTAGCTCCCGGCCTTACGGCTGGGAGAGGATTGAAACTTTTAGATTTGGCTTCCGCCTACCCGGGCCTAGATGGTAGCTCCCGGCCTTACGGCTGGGAGAGGATTGAAACCTCCTTACCTACTCCCCTGGCACTGCGCCGGGGGAGTAGCTCCCGGCCTTACGGCTGGGAGAGGATTGAAACCTCAACGTATAAGGTTTATGGTGAATAAGAAAAGTAGCTCCCGGCCTTACGGCTGGGAGAGGATTGAAACATCTAAAGTCGTCGCAGAAAAGTCGCAGTTTTTTCGTAGCTCCCGGCCTTACGGCTGGGAGAGGATTGAAACTATAGTATTGCACGCCTAATTCGGGGTGGAATACGTAGCTCCCGGCCTTACGGCTGGGAGAGGATTGAAACGA
>CAZXLH010000072.1:0-6770 GCA_964641455.1 uncultured Eubacteriales bacterium
ATAAAGGAGGGGGAAAGAAGGCGTCCTATTTCCGAATAGGCTGAACAGGGTAAGCGAGGGTGCCAACCCTAGGCACTGATGATGAACTTTCCAATTCATTAGTTACTTCTGTGCACATTGCTCAACATTCCATCCAATTGTTTGTTTCTTACAACCATGTTGGATTTACGAAAACTCATCTAAGCTATACTTGGGACAGTTTCATTTGTATATCCGGTATTACTCACCACAGATGAAAGGAGTGTATGTAGGCTACTCAATGGTGGTAAGTTGATCGGTTGTTTCTTGGGGTCTCAGATATTGGCACTATACATGTTCTATGGTTATCCTCGTTACCCTGGAAGAAAGATTTCTAACGTGACCAAACATGAAGTAGTGCAGGATCCAAAACTAGAGGAAATTTTGATTTAAGTCCAAACATTAAGGAGGGTTCATCATGGTTCCAAGAGAAGGAGGCAGGTTTGCCTTTTTGATGTTTTTGTTCCTGTCTGCAGTTCTTTACTGGTGTTACCAGAAAGTTAAGTCAGGCACTAAGCCTTATTTTAGGCAACTCCCAGCGCTTGCCGGTTTGGAGGAAGCCGTAGGCAGGGCTGCAGAAATGGGGAGGCCGGTTCATTTTACTCCGGGTTCAGATGGATTCGACACGGGAAGGTCAGGTATGACCCTTGCAGGTACGATATGCCTGTCGCATGTGGCTAAGCTTTGTGCAGAGTACGATGTTCGTCTTTTGGTTTCAAACAGGCGTGCAGAGGTTCAACCCCTAACAGAGGAAATTGTTAAGCAGGCTTTTTTATCCCAAGGTAAGTCAGAAAACTATCGCCCAACAGATATCCGTTTCTTCTCAGATGACCAGTTTGCTTATGCTTCCGGTGTTGTTGGCTTGATTAGCGCTGAGAAGACAGCTTCAAATATTATGCTGGGTGGTTTTTACGCTGAGTCGCTTATGTTTGCAGAAGCGGGTGCAACCTATGGCAACGTTCAGATTGCAGGTACTGCAAATACTGCTCAGATCCCGTTTTTTGTTACTACGTGTGATTACGTGCTAATTGGAGAGGAACTTTTCGCTGCTGCGGCAGTTTTATCCGAGGATCCTGCGCAGGTTAGCACTTTGATGATGCAAGACATAGTTCGTGTTGTTATTGTATGCCTTATTACTATAGGGGCTATAGGGGCTACTTTTGGTTCTGATGCTATTAAAAACTTGATTCTTAAATGGTAGGAGGTGCGGAATGTGAAAACACTGATTTTACTTGCTGGCTTAGTACCCGGTATTCCAATACTACTGTCGTCATTTGCCAAGATACCGGTAATTTCTGACCTAGCCCAAGAATTCCAGCAATGGGGAATAATTTTGGCTGGGTTTTCGACTTTTCTTGGAGTTTTGAATCTTACTTATGTTAATGCATCTGCTATAAAACGCAGAAAGAAATCTGTTGATGTTACAGGTTCAGTTGTACTTCTCGTTATGTTGTGGCTTCTTATTATTGTTGGAGTATTCTATGGACAATCACATCCGGTGTACGACTTTATTTTTGAGAATGCTTTAAAGCCTCTTAGTGCATCAGGCTTTGCCATGCTAGGATTCTTTATTGCATCTGCCGCTTATAGGGCATTTCGCGTAAGAAACGTAGATGCGGCAATACTTTTGGTATGTGGATTTATAGTTATGTTAGCGAACATTCCGCTAGGTGAACTTATCTGGTCGGATCTTCCGGAAGTCTCAGAGTGGATCATGAGCGTTATCAACGGAGCTGCCATGAAAGGTATTGTAATTGGTGGTGCGATAGGGTCAATTGCAACCGCACTCAAGGTGTTGGTTGGAGTAGAACGTTCACACTTACGTGGCTAAGTTCGCATAAAGGAGAGGTGAAACATGACATTCATGGAGAGACTTCAGTCAATTAAGCGTACGACAATATATGGCCTGGTAATAGTTGTGCTATCGATCCCGTTGTTATTTCCTATGAGCATTCCTCTCGAGGTTTCCCCGGCGACAAGAGCAGCTTATGATGCAATTGAAGCGCTTCCGCCTGGTTCAATATTCATGTTGTCTACTGATTGGGAGGCATCTACAGAGGCTGAGTCTGCCCCTCAAACTGAGGCTATTGTAAGGCACGTTTTTGGGAAAGATTTGAAACTTATAATAGTGGGACTGTGGCCCCAGGGTAATTCAGCTACTGAGCAGATAGTTGAGCGTGTAGGTTCAGAAATGGACAAGACTTACGGGGTAGATTGGGTTAATTTGGGCTACAAGCCTGGTGGAGAGGTTGTTCTCGCCTCGCTTGCTTCAAATATCAAAGGTCTTTATAACCGGGATGCCAGAGGAACACCTGTGGACGAGCTGGAGATCTGTCAAGAACTTACAAGCGTTGAAGATGTAGATCTGGTTTGCTCGGTTTCATGGGGTGAGCCCGGACACATAACGTGGGTGAAAATGGTTCAGACCCAGTGTCAGGTTCCGGTGATAGCAGCAGTTACTGCAGTGTCCCTTCCCGGTTGTGCACCATACGTACAATCAGGGCAGATTTCAGGTGTAATAGGTGGCTTAGGCGGAGCAGCTCAATATGAGAAACTTGTGGGTTACTCTGGCAAGGCTACTGCAGGAATGGGTGCTCAAAGTATGGGCCATTTACTCATCTTAGCGCTAGTCATATTAGGTAATATTGGTTACCTTAGCACCAGAAAAAAGGAGGCGTAGACTATGGATTGGGGAATTACTGTCGCAGCCCTTCTCAACCTTGGCTTATGGAGCTTTCTCATAGGCGATAATCGGTGCTTCCGTTTGGTTCAGAGTTTGTATGTTGGTGCGGCTGTGGCACATACGTTTGTATTGGCCTATAGAAATACTCTTATACCGAATCTTTGGGAACCTTTGCTAGAAGGTAAATATGTACTCATAATCCCAATGATTTTAGGCCTTGCGTTGTTTACAAGAGTCAGCAGGAAATACTCATATATTTCAAAGGTACCAATGTCATTCATTGTAGGAGTAGGGGCTGCACTGGCTATTCGTGGTAGCTTGTTGTCTGACTTGGTAACTCAGATTGGATCTGCTATGGTACCGCTCAATAACATGACTAACGTTGTAATACTTGTTGGAACCATTTGCACTCTGGTTTATTTTACGTTTACCATAAAGCCGACATCTGTGACCAAGCCTATGTCTACCATTGGGAGATATTTTATGATGGCTGCGTTTGGAGCAGCGTTTGGCAATACGGTGATGGCCAGGATGTCACTTCTTATTGGACGGCTTCAGTTTTTGTTGGGTGATTGGCTACACCTAATTAAATGAGATGGAAGGTGGTATAGATGGCAAGAAGAGGTGAGTTTCGAAACAGAGCCGTAAAGGCTATTGATGCTGCAGAAAAAGATCTGTTGGCTCTTTCTCACGATATCTTCGAGTATTCAGAACTTGCGTTTGAGGAAGTTCGTTCGGCGAAGAGGCTAACAACTTTCCTTGAGGAACGTGGATTTAGAATCAGTGAAGTAGAGGGATTGCCTACAGCATTTGTTGCCGAAATCGGAAGCGGTTTGCCCGTAATTGCCTTCATGGCTGAATACGATGCCCTTCCTGAGATAGGCCATGCTTGTGGCCATAATATTATAGCATCAGCCGCTGTTGGGGCTGGGTTGGGCATGAAATCATTCATTGAAGAATGTGGCGGCACTATAAGAGTAATTGGAACTCCGGCGGAAGAAGGTGGAGGCGGCAAGATCATCATGGTTGACAAAGGTGTATTTGACGATGTTGATGTTGCCATGATAGTGCATCCATCAGGTTGGTATATGGCCGATGATTGTTCTTATGCCATCCGTTCTTTTGACATAGAGTTTATTGGTAAAGCAGCCCATGCAGCATCTGGCCCTGAATACGGGATAAATGCGTTATCTGCCGCAGTAGAGTTTCTTGTGAGCATTAATGCTTTCCGCGAACTCATGACAGATGATGGCCGCATTCATGCGATTATTACTGACGGAGGCAGTGCAGTCAATGTAATTCCAGAGCGCAGTAAGCTGAGAGTTGCGGTTAGAGCTACCACCAAAGAATATCTGGATGAACTTGTACAACAGGTCGAGCAGCGGGTTAAGGGTGCAGCTTTGTCCACTGGATGCAAGGGTTCGATGACTCAAGCAGGTTTGGGTAGCCGTGAGATTAACGTAAACCCTGAACTCTCGAGGCTGTTTGAGAAAAACTTCAAGTCATTGGGAGTTACCGTTGTGCCTAGGGGCGATTCCAAGGGTTCGACTGATGTTGGTAATGTCAGCCACGTTGTGCCTACTATTCAGGCCTATGTAGGAATTGGGGCCGATGCTACTCATACAATTGAGTTCCGAGAAGCCAGTGAATCGGCGAAAGGAGAGGAAGCGGTAATAAATGGAGCTAAGGCAATGGCTCTTACCGCTACAGATATTCTTACAGATGAATCGGTTCTCACCAGAATACGTGAAACTTTTAAACCATCATGAGTTGGAATTAAGAAAGAACTAAACAAAGAGTATCGTGTTAAGTACATTGTGCATATCCGGCAGAGAATTTACGCTGGGTATTGACTGAGATTACAGATCATGGGCACCTGGGGTGCATCAAACTTACCGGGTGCCCGGTACATTCTCAGATCCAAATGAGAGAGTTTAGTTCAGGAATAGAAAAATATGAAATAGTGGCAAATTAATGGCGATGACTTAATAGAGGGTGTAAGCAAATGCACGTCGAAGTATTGCTCGTTGAAGGATGTTTCGAGAGTTCATATATAAGGTGATATCAAGTGTTAACTGTACGGTGTGCACTCAAAATCGGTGGCCTGGCAAGTTCCAAACTTGTGGCCGGCCATCAAGGGCTTGATAATGAAATTTGCTCAGTGGATATTATAGAAGTACCAGACATTCGAGATTGGATAGAGCCCAATGAGTTGGGAGTAACCTGCGGATATGCTATTAGGGAAAACAGCCAGGCCCAGGAACTCCTGATTCGGGCTATGGCAGAGAACAATGCGGCTGCATTGGCTGTTAAGCCTGGACGGTACCTAGGCGGATCCATGCCTAAAGTAATGATAGACGCAGCTAATGAGACCGGTCTTCCACTCATTGAGGTTCCTGTAGATATTCCTTATGTGCAAATCACTTTGCCTATCTTGTCGCAGATTTTGAATGAGCAAGCTTCTCGACTTCAATACGAGTCTCATGTTCATGGTGTTTTGATGCAATGTGTTATAGAGAACCAAGGAATTGAGTCTATTGCGAGAACTACATCCCGGATAGTTGGAAGCCCTGTACTTATATTGGATCAAAACGGGCGCCCTCTTACCTCGTGTAACGGTAATCTTGACCATAAACGTATAAGAACTTTTCTTAAGGAGAATTTCTGCCTGTTAGGGCCGGACAACAACGAGGAAGAGAGCATTTCTACAGGTTTTGATGTTTACCTAGGAGATTTATTGTGTATTCCTGCCATTGGGAAAGGTGGCGTATTAGGGTACCTAATTGTAGACCGCTCCAAACAGGGTGAATTGAATGTTTTTGAGGAGACTGCACTTAAGGAAGCTGTGACTGTGATAGTACTGGAACTGACTAAACACCGTATAATTCAGGAGACTGAAACCAATTTGAAGAGGCAGTTTTTGCTGGAACATGGCTTGCCGCAACTTGTAACCAGTGCACAATCGCAAGATAGAGCAAAATTGTCAGAACTCGACTTCGCGGATCCCTATGTGGTGATTGTGGCTAAACTGTACAAAGAATCTGATAAATCAAGTTCCGGCCATACCAAACTTTGGTCAAATGAACGTTTAGACAGTATGTTGGATTGGGTGAAAGAGCCTGAGGTAATGCAGTGGTTGCCTGTGTTTCTTGATGAAGGCAAAGACGAACTTACTCTTCTATGTTCCAGAGTAGACTGTGCAGGTGAAGGCAGATTATCTGAGTATACAATGAAAAGCATTAGACATTTGAGAAGAGAGATATCTTTGAGCATTGGCGTTGAGACGTTGTTTGGTGTAAGCAAGGTTCACATTGGAACAAAATATTTTGAAGCTGCTGCCGAAGAGGCTCGGAAAGCAATTGATATCGGGCAATCAGTTGCAATTTCAGATAAGGTATTACCCTATCAGGATATGGCTGTATACGAGTTTATCAGTAATGTTGATACAGATATTCGCGCTCAGTATGCTACCGCTAACTTGAGTCCGCTGTTGAGTGAAGATTCAAACCCTGATTTCATCACAACTCTTGCTGTATTTCTGCAATGCGGTGGGCAGGTCACTGAGGCTTCCAGAAAACTTTATATTCATCGAAATACGCTAAACTACAGATTGGAAAAAATTAGCCAGCTTCTTGGCTGTGATGTCAAGGAGGCCAGCAACCAATTTAGGCTCAGGCTTGCACTTATGGCAGGTTATTTATCTGGTGTGGTGCAGAGGTAACCTACGTTGTGTTTTGGCGTGCTAAAGTAGCTGATAGTATCGCAAATTGAACTTGAAGAACGTTTTATGCACCGTGAGTATTGACAATTTGTGCACTTTAACCATTTTAGCTCATGTTTATTGTATGTTGTAAAGATGAACAGACGTTGTTTTTAATGCAGAATAAGTATTTAGGGGAGAGTTTAGAGAAAAGTATCAAAGGGCGTAATTGGACAAATTTGGGGTCAGCCATCTGGAACTTAGAGGTTCCGTGGGAGGGGAATGTATTGACAGAAGGTGCAACCGCAAAGATCGGCCTGATTAGGGTTTTGACTACAGATGATGTACACATGCTCAATATGCACGGAG
>CAZXLH010000073.1:0-6603 GCA_964641455.1 uncultured Eubacteriales bacterium
GAATCTATACAGCTTTTTGGAAACCTGTATGAAAATTAGGCAGCTTTCTGAAAAGTTGTAGCTTTTCTATACAACTGCTTGAAAACCATACAGCTTTTTCATCCAACCCATCAGGTAACTGCCAAACAACTAGGTTACTGTCGGCCATCAGGCTGCAATTCACCTAAGTTCTCAATAATATCTGTAATATCTTTCAGAATATCTTCTCTGGATTTACTCAGCGGCTCTTTTGAGCCCATCTGCGCCAGATGTGGAGTCCCTCCACCCCCGAGCCCCCACTTTTTGGCTAACTTGGACACTAACAAAGAAGCATTTCGAGCAGGAGGAACATGGGAAAACCTCTGCCGCTTGCCGCTGCCCTTGGCCTTAGATCCGCCTCGGGGCCCGGCTTGTGTGTTTTCCGGCATAGGCGATGCAACAACAAGCGAAAATCGCGGATTCAACGAAAGCACAACCACCATCTTGCCTGTAAGCTCACTAATAGACTTAGCCATGAACCTTAACTCACCCGGTTGTTTCCCTTCACATTGACAAACAGCAAAACCAGGCCCCGGCATCACCAAACCTTCAGGCCTCTCGTCAGTGCCTATTGACTCGATCTCCCGTGCAAGGCTTTCTGTCTCATACTCCAAAAGTTGCTTCTTCAAGCTGCCTGCCTGTTTGTCTAAATCAACTGCTTTTTCAGACAGAGAAGCCACTGCAGCCGGTAGGTCCTTGTAACCTACGGAAAGAGCACGGGTTATATCATCAAGCACTTTCTCCTTTTCCCGAAGATCTAAAAGGGCTCTCTTCCCGCACCTGAAAATCACCCTGACTCCGCCGTGAGATCTGTCTAACTGGTTTATCTTGATTATTCCAACCTCACCGGTGGACTGCACGTGAGTTCCTCCACAGGCGCAGGCATCAAAATCTCCTACATAGATAATGCGCACCGGGCCGGATTCAGTTGGAATTCGCATGCGAATGCTGTCAGGCACCTGGCCTTGCTCATATTCGCAAACTTCAACAGGCAGGTTCTTGAAGATGATCTCATTGGCAATATCTTCAACTGCCGTTATCTTTGTGCCTTCAACCGACGAAACATCAAGATCAATTGAAACGTAATCATCGCCAAGATGGAACCCTACTGTGTTTGCACTACATATTTCTTCAAACGCTCTTGAAAGGATATGTTGGCCGGTATGCTGCTGCATAAAATCAAACCGGCGGCCCCAGTCAATCATTCCGTAAACTACCTGGCCGTTTTTGAGAGGATTGCTGTGGCCTTCACTTGGCCGCTTACCGGTACCTTTCGCATCTGGTATGGGCTGTCGAGATACAGCCTCATCAGTTTCGCCTAGGGTAGTTGGGCCAATTATCCCGATTGTCTCAGGAGGAAGTTTTTGGCCCAAAGACAGAACATGGACAATCCTTCCGTCGTCTTCAAATACATGGCCTACGTTATAAATGACGCCATCACACAAACCACCGGTATCTGATAAGGTGCCTCCGTTAAATACCGGCGCAAGCAAGCCAAATTCAGGCGCATCAAAATCAGGCGGAGCAGAATCGGGTGTAATTACGATTGCTCCTTGATCAGAAGGCTGCCCCCCTCCCTCAGGATAAAATAACGTAGAATCAAGAACCGCAAACAACCGGCCCTTATCTTGCCAAACATCAGTTACTTTGGCAGAAAAATAAGTGTCATATGGTTTTTCCCAATATAGCTTAGTTGTGTTGTTCAAAGTTTGTATCCCTCATTATGTAAGATGTTTATTAAAGGCACCCAATTTTCGGCAGGCTCTCACCGATTTCTGGCGAGCCCGGTATTGGGCCTGGCCTGCTGCAACCATCGGTAATTTAAATATGATCCATCTGAATTATTTTCTACAGTTTACCCCGGTTTCCTTCTTTTCGGTATCGGATATAGCCTAACTGCCCAATCGTGATAGGTAGGAAAGTAATGTACAGTACGTCATCAAAGATGAGACCGGACTTACTCGATATTCTCCTGTCAATTCGGCATTTTCCGGAATTGGCCAATCTACACCGAAATTCAAGGCACTGGCTGTAACTGGCTGTAAACAAAACGAGAAGCAGTGTAAACTATGGTAGAATTGCAGTAAGTAAGAAAGTGCCCGGTACCGAAAAACCCACGGTAACCATAATATAATATCGCCAAAGGGAGGATATGCACATTGCTATCTCTATATATCTTGTTTATGATAATCCTTGGAATTCCCGCCCTGTTCTTTCTATTCTACCTTAACGTAGCAGCCATCTCCTTTGAAAGCTTGGGGGTTTCGCCAAAAAGCGCCTTTCTTCTGTTCACGTTATCTTTGGTAGGCAGCGTTATTAACATACCCATTAAGCGAGAGCGAGTTGTTGCCCAACAACCTGTACCTTCTGTGTTCTATATGTTCTTTTACTATCCGCCTGTGGTCCAAGAGCAAGTGTTGGCTGTAAATTTCGGAGGCGCAGTGGTCCCTCTTGCCTTCAGCATCTATCTTTTGCCGCGCGCACCGCTGTTTCGGGTGATTTTGGCTACTGTAACAGTGTCGGTAATATGCTACTTGGTAGCAAGGCCTGTTCCAGGGCGAGGCATAATGATGCCTGCCATGGTTCCTCCTCTCGCCGCTGCACTCTCAGCTATGATCTTTGCCAGAGACCACGCAGGAGTAGCCGCGTACATCTCAGGTACAATGGGCACACTGATTGGCGCAGATTTGATGCATCTCCCGGAAATGCGGCGTACCAGCCCGGGCATTCTTTCCATCGGCGGTGCCGGAGTATATGACGGCATATTTCTTGCAGGAGTGATTGCAGCTTTTCTTGCGGCTAAATAGATTAGAACTGCAAACATAAGTACGGCAAAAGTACAAAGAAGGTGTCAAATCTTTGAACACGGAGGGTTGATACGTTGCCACGGCAAAAACAAGAAAACCCAGCAAAACCAAACGCAACAAAGGCTCTGTTCCAGCCATCTGCCCGGCAATCACAACATGGCCAAAATCGCTATGCCAGGCAAATCATTATGCCCGAAATAGGTAAGGAAGGCCAGACTCTTCTCAGTGGCAGGAAAGTACTAATCGTAGGCGCAGGGGGCTTAGGCACACCATGTGCCGCATACCTTGCAGGTGCCGGAGTTGGCCATATAACAATAGCAGACAATGACGTTGTATCTTTGTCAAACCTCCAAAGGCAAATTCTTTACAACATGGATGACATAGGCAAAAACAAGGCTGTAGTTCTGGCTGAAAAACTTTCATCGGCCAACGACACCATAGAAATTGTAGGGGTGGCCCAAACTGTAACACAAGCCAATGCTTTAGATCTCATAAAGTGCTATGACACCGTAGTAGCTTGTGTAGACAATCCGGATACACGCTACGTTCTCAACCAAGCTTGCATTGCCGGTAAAATCCCCATGGTTGAAGGAGCGATATCGGGTTTCACAGGGCTTGTAACAACCATTGTACCGGGAAAAAGCCCTTGTTACAGGTGTGCTTTCCCAAATAAGCCCTCTCCTCTCAAGAAACCAATAGGAGTTGCAAGCCCAACTCCCGGAGTAATAGGTTCAATACAAGCCGCGGAAACTTTGAAATTTTTTCTTAACAAGGGCCGGGTGCTTACCGGAAAACTCCTGGTAATTGACCTTCTCGCAGGGAGTTTTTGCACGGTGAACATAAACAAAGACCCAAACTGCCCGGTATGTGGCAAGAACCCATACACATAACCCACACGCATATTCCAACGCATAGTCAAACATGACTCCAGCCACAAAAACACTGACAAACACATTATATTGCATTTGCCACTGCCAAAACTTTGAAAACTCATAGCCCGGGTACGGTATACGACAAGTACAGATAAACCCGGCAGGTTGCCTGAAGGTATGCATGAAACGCAAACCATGTTTTAAGATGTAAGCCATGTATCACTCAAACAGCAAAACTACTTCCGCCTGAGCACCTTACCGGCAATACAGCCTGTGTATTCGCTATTTTCCACAACCATGACTCCGTTTACCATTACATATTTAATCCCCACAGGATACTGGGCCGGATTTTCAAAAGTAGCCTTGTCAATTATCGTATCTGGATCAAACACTGTAATGTCGGCTTTCATTCCAGGCCTTATGAGCCCCCGATCCATGATTCCCATACGAGCGGCAGGCATACCTGTCATCTTGAAAACCCCTTGCTCAAGTGGCAAAATATTCTCTTCCCGTACATATTTCCCAAGCACTCTGGGAAAAGTGCCAAAAGTTCTGGGATGAGGCTTTCCTGTAGCCAATGGCCCGTCAACAGCGGTACACGATGAATCAGAACCTATCATAACGCAAGGATGAGCCATTACTTTCTTAACATCTTCTTCACACATACTAAATTTGGCATATCCAACTTCCAGTTTTTCTTCAATGAGCAATTTGAAAGCAGCGTCTACATGTGGCAATCCAAAAACACGGGCAACCTCAGGGACTGTTTTTCCTTCAGCAAACTTGTTCTTTTCACTTGATACCGAGGTTATGAGCATATTTGCCCACCCGACCCCTTTCACCTCGTCCTGAGTTTGTTGTTTTAGTTTTGCACAAATTTCAGGGTCTTTTAACCTGGCCAAAAGTGCTTTTGGCCCGCCCTCATGGGCCCAAGAAGGAATTATAGCCTTAAACCCTGTCGCTGAAGCAATATATGGATACTGATCACAGGTTACGTCTATCCCCTGGCTGCGAGCCTTTTCAATCATGGCAAGCGACTGGTTTACCAAACCCCAGGCTGCCTTAGTTGTTGCTTTGTGGTGAGATATCTGAACAGCTACATTTGCTTCGCGCCCAATGCTGATTGCCTCTTCAACAGACTTGAGCAAATCTACATTTTCGTTGCGCATATGAGTTTCGTATATGCCGCCATAAGCGCTCATGATCTTGGCAAGCTCAATAAGTTCCTCTGTATCTGCATAGCATCCGGGTGGGTAAATAAGCCCGCTGGAGAAACCGTATGCTCCTGCATCAAGAGCTTCTTTCAAAAGAGATTTCATTTCCTGAAGTTCATCTGCGTTTGGACGCCGGTTTTCATAGCCCATGGCACAGCTTCGAAGCGATCCATGGCCTACCAAAGGCACAATATTGATTGCTACACCGTTTTCTTCAAGTAAAGATAAGTATTCGTCAAATGTAGACCAAACTACTTCTACGCCTTCACCGGTAGTAACCAAACGTTCAAAACCCTTCCTTTTGTCTGTAAGAGGCGCGGCAGATCCGCCGCACTGCCCGGTAACCTCTGTAGTCACTCCCTGGCGTATCTTACTTTCACCTCTGTTGTCGACAAACCAGCAAGTATCAGAATGGCTGTGAGAGTCAATAAAACCAGGTGAAAGCACCATGCCGTTTCCGTCAATGATCCTCTTGGCTTTTGCGTCTAACTTGTAAGATACTTGTTTAATCTTATCGCCTTTTACACCAACTTCGCCGTAAAACCACGGAGCGCCGGTACCATCTACAATCCTCACATTTTTGAAAACAATATCGTACATCTTGCCACTCTCCTTTTTTACAGCAATAACCTGCCGGCCGGCACCAACTAAGCTTTCATAAGGTGTTGCACTCATAAGGCGCTCTAAACTTTTGACACTTTACTCAGACTAATTCGGTATTCGAATAACAAACTCCTTTAACGTTTTCGGAACGCTTTCGGGAAGGAGCCCATGCCACCATCGTCGAAATCAGTTCCGGGCTGAATCAGCTCCCAATCAATTTGAAATGAGGGAGATCAATTGACTGAGGCTTTTAGATCTCAAATTATTCAAGCGGTTGATTGTTTGAAGCCGGTTGTGGAAGATGTTGCAAAATCCTTATATCATAATCCTGAACTCGGGCTACAAGAAGTCTATGCAGTCTCAAAACTTACTGAAATCCTTGAATCCCATGGTTTCAACATAGAACGGGAAACAGCCGGAATGCCTACAGCGTTTAAGGCCCAAAGCGGCAGTCGAGGGCCGAATATTGCTTTTATGGCCGAATATGACGCGTTACCTGAAATAGGCCACGGATGCGGGCACAACCTTATTGCTGCCAGTGCGCTTGCCGCAGGCATAGCCATTAATAATGTGCTTCCGCCTGACAAGGCCAAAGCCACTTGGATAGTTCTGGGAACTCCGGCTGAGGAAACCATTGGCGGCAAAATCGCTATGGTAGAAGCAGGCACCTTTTCCAATATCGATGCAGCATTTATTGCGCACCCAGGACAAAACAACTCTTTAGGGGGCTCTTCTTTTGCATCCCACCCTATCGAAATCACCTTTCGCGGCAAATCAGCCCATGCAGGAGGAAACCCCGGAGCAGGTATAAATGCGTTAGACGCTTGTGTTTTAGCTTATACCGGCATAAGAGCCATGAAAAACCACTTGAGGGATGACGTAAGGCTGGCCGGAATCATCACCCATGGAGGCGACGCCCCTAACATAGTCCCGGATAGGGCAACAGCAAGGTTCACGGTAAGGGCCAGGGATTCACAATACCTTGAAAACGTAGTCTTGCCCAAAGTCAAACAATGTGCTGAAGGTGCAGCCTGGGGAGTAGGCGCTACAGTAGAATTCAAACATTACGAACCACTTTTCCGGGAAACT
>CAZXLH010000074.1:0-6571 GCA_964641455.1 uncultured Eubacteriales bacterium
CCTGAAATATCAGTGACCTGTTCGGTAGTAGAAAAACCGGGTGCAAATATGAATTGATATATCTCGTTGTCTGTCAGGGTTGCATTAGTCTTCATGAGCCTAAGTTCAACGGCCTTTTCTGCTATATAATCTTTGTCCAACCCTCTGCCATCATCTTGTACTCGTATAGCCACACTGCCACCTTGGTGAAAAGCTGATAGATGTACTTGCCCTTGACTGGGCTTGCCTAATCTTTCTCTTTCATCAGGCGGCTCTATGCCATGGTCAATGGCATTGCGTACCAGGTGGGTCAAAGGGCTGGTTATGAGTTCTACAACTTTTCTATCTAATTCAGTATCTCCGCCATCACATACAAAATTTACTTTTACCCCAGTCTTATGAGATAAATCCCTAACAACACGTGCAAGTTTATTAAATGTAGACTCAAGAGATACCATACGCATACCCATGGTAAGTTCCTGCAGTTGGCGAACAATCTTGTTCATCCGGCTTACATTTTGCACAAGTTTTGAGTCAACCTGTTCCAAGTTCTCAACTTCTTGGCTTACCATTGAATTGGCTATTACCAGCTCGCCAATTTCATCCAGCAAAGCATCTAACCGTTTAGTGCTTACGCGCACAACCTCGTCACTTTGAGCCTGGTGCCTTATTGAATTGACTGAGTTTTTTCTGGTTTTTTCTGTATTTGATTCTTTGTTAGATTGGGTCTTAGATTGCACAGATTCCCTACTGTCAACTTTGCTGCCAAAATCGTTGGTATTAACATCTTCTTTGTTAAGTTCATCCCCAAAGTAACTCTTGCCGGAATCATCGCAAACATCCTTAAGTTGGCCACTTTGTGCGCAATGCTCCTTTAGGGAATTTACAACATCCCAAAAGGCAGGGGGAGTCTTGTATGGAGTATCTGCTCCACCAGATTGCTTCAAGAATCCTATCATCTCTTTTAGAAGATCCAAAGCCTGAAATACGGTTTCAATCAAAGCACCCTTGAACTCCAGTGTGCCTGTCCTTGTGCATTCCATAAGAGACTCTGCGTGATGACAAAGCTTCTGAAAATCATCAAGGCCGACAAACCCGGATATTCCTTTAATGTTATGAAAGCATCGGAAAACTTCATCCAAATGAGCTCGATCGCCAGGGTTTTTCTCAAGGGCTATTAGCGATATCTCTGCGCTATCGATCGACTCTTCGACCTCTGCAATAAACATCATGCTGTCTGGATCGTTAGGATTAAAGTCCAATATCACCAGTGGGTGTTTGGGCTCAGAATCAGACTTAGTTTGCGTATCAACTTGGCCAAGTTGGGTGTCAAGTTTTTCAGCCTGTGCGAGTTCATCATGTGTAATTGCATCCAAAGTTTCATTTATAGAAGAGTGGGCTGTTTGCAAGGCCCAATCCCGAACATCACGCTGCAACATCTGAATGGAAGTGCAAAGAGCAGCATAACCCTTGTCAAAAGGCAAACGTTCCTTTTGGATTTCTTGTATAAGCAAAAGAATCTGTCTTGCCAATTTACCGGCTTTCGCGCGGGGCTGAGTGTACTCCTGCAGCCGCTCAGCAATTGTGGCTATTACCTCCAACATATGATCATCGGGATGCTCCATATCCAAAACAAGGCTTGCCAGAATGTCCAAATCCACTTCAAGTGCTGCATCATGTTCTTTATACATTGCTACCTTCCACTCGCCTTCCCTACCTGCTAATACAAAGTGCAAGGTTTTTGTTTTGTACATGCTAAATTGTGATGATTAAGCAGTATGCCTAATGAGGAATATCGTGATGAAACCTGAGGCCTTGAACAATTAACAACAAAAACAAACTAAACAAAATTAACAACCTACGATGAATGAAACACTTTATCTCAAACGATTGGTAAGATGCATAAACGGGTCCACTTGTTTTGTCTGGCGAAAGGTTTTGATGTAAAAACTTAGGCGCACTTTAAGCGGGCTTAATTCTTAATTGGAAATAAACTCTAATGCCGAAACTTTTGAGGAACGCATGGGACAGACATGGCTGTTTCATTTTTCGGCTTCCCGCCGGTATATCTTTCCTGCTTCTAAAGCCACACCTTTTGCTTCATACAGTTCACTTATGGTAACAAGCTGGTAACCGCGGCTCTTAAGTTCGGGAACTATTGTTTTGACTGCTTCAGCTGTGCTCATGTAAATATCATGCATTAAGATGATGTCTCCGTCTTGCACATTTTCAAGTACTTTCTTACTAACGCATGAAGCGTCTCTCGATTCCCAATCTCTTGTATCCAGTGACCACAAAATCATAGGCATGTCAATGTTTTCCCTTATTTCATCATTATAAGACCCATAGGTTGGCCTCATTATCACTGGCTCAATGCCGGTAACTAATTTTACAGCCTTCTGGGTTCTTTCAATTTGCTCCTCCAATTCCTCTTGAGAAAGGGTAGTAAGCTGCTTGTGGCTCAAACTGTGATTCCCTATTTCATTACCTTCAGTAATCATACGAATCAGTATGGCTTCATTGTCAGGTACTCGATTTCCAAGCACAAAGAAAGTTGCAACTGCGTCATGTTGCTTCAAAGTATCAAGTATTGAACCTGTGGTTTGGGCAAAAGGCCCATCATCAAAGGTCAATGCTACCATAGGTTTGTGAGGATCGATTTCCCGAACCGGCACTGAAACTCCCGGCCCTTCATCCAACCCAGGATCTCTTGGATAGTCCGCGCTTTCATGTAAGTCATCTTCTTCATGGGGATCTGAAGAACCTGAGGGGTCAAATGAGTCATTCAAATATGATGTAAGATCAAAAATGCCATCCAGGTTTTCATAAGAAATCTTTACCTTCGGTTCTCCGGCCGCACCTGCAAATATTTGATACTTCTGAAACAAAAACACAGCATGTTCGTTTGTAAGCACAAAATTAGCGTAGTTATCGAAAACCGGCACTGTTCCACTCATGAACAGGTCAGAGTCAAAATAATCTTCATAATCAGGGTTAGATCTCAAACTGTTTCTGACAATCTGGGCAAGTTTGGGCAAACTGCCGTGGACCATAATATCTTTTAGCAATACCGGTTGCTCAGTTTCCAAATCATATATTGAAGTTTCAATTTGAACATCAGGATGAGCATAATACGGCATGTTCTTAATAATAGTAAACTTGATGCTGGCGAGTCTATCCTTTAGCAACCAGGTTTCATAATCAATATTGAGTTCAGCTTTTCGATCGGAGTGCTTTGTTTCATAATCATCCACTTCATCTCTAAATTCCGATATGTTCTCTTCAACAAACTGTTTTGTGATACTATCTATTGCCTCTTTTTCGAAAATTGGATAGTGGGCGCCTATCACAGAATTTTCACCATATTCAATTATTGATTCTATTGTACCTGCTTCGTGATTTTCGGTATTTGATTGCTCAAGATACTTGTAACGTTCATCAGGAATCTTCTGAGTGCCGTTTCCCGAATCTTCCTCACCGGGAAAATATGCAGAAATCATACTCACTAGTCCGCAACCGACTAAACATACGATTAACATGGACGGTAGAATCATCATCCAAATGTTAAACGATGCTGTGGGAGTCCCCGAAGTATCAGGCTCGTTCGCAGTTTTAGATGACCGCAATTTGGGTAGTTTCATTTTCCAGGACCTTCTTCGCAATACATTGTGCAAATTGGAACTTGCGCTACTTATTAGGTTAACATAACGTCGCCATAGTTCCAATATGTTCTCATTAAAAACCCTATGCTTTGAAAAAACAGTTGAGTACTAATGATGCTTGATGACTGAAGCGGAAAGGCAATGCGATTCGTGTGCCTCTGGTTACGAAGATGACTGAATTTATCAATCAAAGCCAATTTGAAGATATTAGTGGGATCATTTTTCTGTTTGCCCATTTCTCTTTTAAGATTCAGGCAGCAACCTGGTTGGAATTCATCTGCAGAAGTGCTTCGGTAACTGACTATTTGAGGCGTGTTAGATTCAGCGATTAGTGGTTTGTAGAACTAATCCATTGATTATCATAGACTCACAATACTTCCTAGTCCAATTAGTGTCTACGTTCCTGCAAGTAACTATTGTATGCATGAACGGAATCACAGCACGCCTCGTAGTTAAGTCACGCCTCATAGTTAAGAACTCTTCCGGCATGTTTCATCCCCGATGTTTCATCCTCTACGTTTTTCTAGAAAATCAGGCTGTTTCGAACCGGAGTTTGACTTTGAACTGGTCGCCGTCGATTTCGATGCCAAATTGGCCACCGCACGCTTCGGTGAAACTTTGGGCTATGGAAAGACCCAGGCCTGAGCCTTCGGTGCTTCTGGATCTGTCGCCTCTCGTAAAGCGCTGAAGTATCTCGTCTTCGTCAAAGTCCATTTCATAGTTAGCGGTATTCTTGATAGTTGCCACAGCTTCTTTTCCGCTGACGTTCAAATCGATAAATACCCGTGAACCCAGCAATGAATATTTGAGTGTGTTTGAAATCAGGTTCTGAAACACCCGGGAGATTTTAGTACCATCGCTTACAATATACACAGGCTCATCAGGCACGTTGACCCTGAAAGCCAGGCCTGAAGCATCAATGGATTCTGCCATATCCGCCAAGGCCTGGTTAATCAGCCGGGCCAAGTCGATTCTTTTTGTATCAAGTGACAAGTTATCGCTGGTCGCTTTGGATAAATCAAAAAGATCCTGAATCAAATTCGTCAGGCGTTCTGTTTTTCGGCCGAGAATGGCAATATAATCGTATACGTGTTCAGGCAGATTTTCTTCTTTAGCAAGCAGTTCTACATAGCTTACAATAGAAGTGAGCGGGGTCTTTAGATCATGAGATACGTTGGTAATCAGATCAACTTTCATTCGCTCTGATTTCACCTTCTCACTCACCGCCAAACTCATACCCTCTTGAATGTGATTGAGGTTTTGTGCTGCAGGGTAGATATCGGTATCGGGTGCCACATGCAGTTTGGTCTCCATCTCACCGTTTTTGATGTGTTCTATATGATCCATAAGAAGCCCCAGATCGGCCACTGTCTTCCCATATCGACGCAGGTACCTATAGATAAAGTACAGGCCTATGCCGGCCAGGAGCAGGGCCACCACAAGTGCAAGTCCGGATCCTCCTCTTCCTCCTCCTGAAAAAGCCGTGAGAACAAGGAACACAGATAAGAAAGCCAGGACCGCCTCAGTAAAGACCAGAGCGTAAGCTCTCTTTAACATCATCCTCTGCCATGGATATTTCCTCTCGTAATTCCGGTACCAGGCCAAGATTGAGTTAATTGAATTATGGCTGAAGAACCGTTTGCCGTTGATTATAAGATCAACGAGCATTACGTAAAACCACCAGAGGGCGACAATCACAATTCCACTGTTGACGGCAATACTAAACACGCCTCCGACGTAATCCCATCCCGGAAACAAATAAGGGCCCAACGCCACAATCAGTATCAAAACAAACAGCGAAAGCAAAGCCTTTACTTCGAGCCACATCCTACCGGACCAAGAAGCAAGTTTCCGGTCAAACGCGCGCTTCTCTCTGCGCCTGAACATTGAGTAAACAAATAGTGCCACTCCCAGTACCAATGCGCCCACATAAATTCGCCCTGCGACAAATAGGAGTTGCTGTTCTTGATAGTACCCGGAATATCCGTAGGGGTTCTTCACCAAAATGTCTTTAACTGCCAAAATCACCCGGCTATTGGCTATGCTATCCAGGTCTCCGGTATTTATGGTAAACTTAGACATAACCTCTCTATATCCGCTGTCCAGCCGCTTAGTATCAACAAGTTCGCCGTGGTCAACCACATATACCTTCTCACCGTTAAAATACCAATAGTACTCGTAGCCATCAGGCAAAACAGGCATGTTATCTGAACCTAAGATTGATGATAAGTCACCACTCACATTCTCTATTACCAATCCGGTGTCTTTGTTGATTGCGTAGTACTTAAGGTTCTCGCCTTCGCTGCTCCAAACCTGTTGCATGGATTCCAGCAAGCTATTATCAACAGAAGAATCGGTGACTGAAGATAACAAAGTGTCAAAATACCGGCCGGTCCGTTCTCTAAAAGCGATGCTGTTTCTGTAATCAACAAAAGGAGCCTTCAATGCCTCCCAGTTTCCTCCTGAATGCCCCAACGCAGCCAAGGCAGTAACCATGCACACGCTGATTATGGTCAAGCCAAGGGCAAATGAGATCCACGCGGAAAAGGGCCTGGGTTTTCTTGCCTTTGTATCAGCTATTTCTAAAGCAGGTTTACCCTGCTTAGAGCCTGACGATTGAGACCTTCCAGGCTTTTTATCCGGCTCCTCGATACGAGACTTGCCCATCCTCTCTTCTGGTGATTCTAATTGCTTAGATTCTTCAGCAGGTACCTGTTTGCTCTGCTCCTGAACCGGTGGGCTGGGTTTTACCGGTTTCTCATCAACTGGGTCCGGTACAACCTTGCCCTGCTCCTGGTTTACAGGTTCAGAATTTCTCAATTTTGTATCCAATGCCCCATACCACCTTTAGGTATTTTGGCTCTCCAGGGTTTACCTCGATCTTCTCCCGGATTCGGCGTATGTGGACCATGACTGTGTTTTCTACACGG
>CAZXLH010000075.1:0-6256 GCA_964641455.1 uncultured Eubacteriales bacterium
GTTTTAGTGGCCTTATTTCTCCGTGACAGTGGTCTTTTCAGATCGTAATATACAACGTAAGAAAAGAAGGATTCCACGATCTAAGGGGGGAAGTAACAGAAAATGCTAACATTGGCAAACCTAAACAATGTCTAATGCGAAAGGATGAGGCAAGTGTCCCGGTTGTTAACATTGGCTTTGGTCGAAACTACAAGAAATCCTTCCAAATATGCGGTGGCAGCCTATGATATAGATCGCCAGAGTTGGGTGTACTTCAAAGGCATTCCTATGGAAGAGTTTCTTGATGGATTGGGTAATCCTGTGTGGGATATCTTCAGCATAACTGAAGCGGATTACATAGCGGATACGAGTGATTTTAGACCAGGGATCGCTAACCTGGCTATGGATTGCAGACCAACAATAATTTCTCAAGTAACAACGGAGGAGGCTCGTCTGCAATGGTTGGAGGGGATCGCGGACTATAATGTAAGGAATATTTACGACGGTCCAGAGTATTTTGGCCTTATAGCAGTTTCTAATGTAACTGCCATATGTTTTCGAGTTAATAATAAAAAGAGCTACCAGTCCGCCTTTACATTAGAGAGGCCATTTTATTGGGAGGCAAGGCTTGAATTTGAAGACTCTACTGGTGAGAGATGGAATTTGCCTTGTAAGGACTTGCGTTGGAAAACTTATTTCTGGGAACGGGTTCATGTTCAGAATCATGACCTAGAGGAACTTTATCGGCGTTGGTTGACGTTTCTCAATGAGGGTCAAACATTCTTCATCGTGGAAATCTATCCACCTATGGAAAAACTCCCTGGTGTTTTCGGCAACAGATCAGGGCATTACGCCGCTGTCAGCGGTATTATCAGTATTCCTAGCAATTAGGATTGGGGGAGAGGCTCTATGGATTATGTGGTCATCGCGAAATATCAAGGCGGACTGCTTACATATGAACTTGCGACTCACACCTTTGCGGTTCTTGAGCATTTAGATGGTGTTATGCAAGAAGACACTAAGTATAGTGGGAGCGATGTAGTTCCAGGCTGGAACAGAGGGAACACCGAGGATCTTTTATGGCGATTGAAGCGAGGTCCCCTTCCGGGTTGCGAGGATTTATCGGTTGTGGAGGTATTAGAAAAATCTAGGATTAAGATTGACGAACAAAGAAATTTGGTGGTTGATGACAATATCATTGGAAGGTTGGTCAACCAACAACAACTCGATAAAACTCTCTTTTCGCCTCCGGAGGTATCCAGAGCATGTCGGTACATCATTAGTCCACAGAAAGAGGTTTTGCGAATTTTTTGGAGACCTAGTAAGGATTCACAGGTATCTCGGCAGCCTTCGCTTTTCGTCGAAGTGGAGCCGAGTCGTCCGCGTAAAGGAAGAGCCAGCAGTAGCAAGGGGAGCACTAATAAATCATCCGAATTTAAGAAGACAGTTAGCAAAAGTCCCCAGTCAACGCATGAACAACGCTATGGGCAAATTGGAGAACAGGTCGTTACTTTGATCCAGACCATTTTAAAGGAGAAGTCTCAGCAAGAATCAAGCACAGATCAAGGTTTAGAGGCAGTTCGTACACAGCTGACAGAGTTGGCTCAGTCCAACCAGAGAATCGAGTTACTTCTTAAGGAAAGAAGCCGAGAGCTGGAAGATGCTTTGGATGTCGAACGGAAACGGACTCTCACCTTAGAACACACTATCTACGGCCTGCAAAACGAAATAGAATCCGCAAATCTACGTATCACGACACAAATGAGGAAAAGATTGCAAACAATTCCGGTCATCGTGAATAATTACGATGGGGTTGTGGTTGAGAATCTGCACGAGAAACTCAGCACCTTGATGCCTGAAGAACTAGATCAAGGATGGCCAGAAGCATTATTAGAGGCCTATGAAAAGCAGTATGAGCTAGCTTCGAATATGCTGAAAGATTTGCGTGATATTAAGCAAGTGCTACTAGAGAATAAACTCATTTAGGGAGGTGTGAAGGGTGAGTTCTCCAATTCTTTTTGGAATAGATCTAGGAACCACCAACACCCTTATCGCACATTTTCTTCCCATGGGCGTTGAGGGGGAAATTCAACTAATAGAGGGCGTCGACGGTGATGTCCTGATACCTTCAGTTGTACACTTCTATCCTGGAAGTCGAGAATATTGCGTTGGAAGCAATGCTTTGGCTTACGAGTTGGATCATCCAGATAGGACTTTTCGGTGGATGAAACGTCATATTGGTAGCCAGCAAGCTTGGACTGTGGAGCTTAGTGAGGGCGAGCACATTGAGGTAGATGCGCGTACGGTATCTGCTCGAATCCTCAAAGCAGTATTGAAAAGGGCTCAGCAATGGTTACGGCTACCTGAAATCCCGAACGAGGCAGTCATTTCTGTTCCCGCATATTTTTCAGAACAGGAAAAAGTGGCTACTAAGGAAGCTGCGGAAATTGCAGGCCTTACTCACAGTAGGCTCATTGAAGAACCGACAGCTGCGGTTTTTGATTTTGTGTATGCTCTTAAGAGGACTGGGCAATTAGGCAGAAGATTCCCAGATGGCAAGGGCTATATACTGGTTTTTGACTTAGGCGGAGGCACCTTTGATGTATCCGTGGCCTATTTGGATTTGATGCTTGCTCAGGAGCCCCAGGTGCGAATTGTGGCCAATCACGGTATCAGAAATCTAGGTGGTTTCAACTTTGACATGGAGTTACTCAAGTACGGCTTAGATCAAGCAAAGGTTCGATTTCCCTCGAAGATGTTAGTGGGTGAGCTTGCAGAGGCTATAAGAGAGCTGGAGTATGACGGGCGCATTAGTAATCGGCAATACGCATCTCTAATTTCAGATGCGCTAATCACTGCAGAAACATGCAAGCAAAGGCTGTCAAATGTGCCTCGCCCTGAAATTACGCAACCGTTCAACATTGTCCTAGGCTATGGAGAGCAGGTTAGTCTAGAAATTAGCCGTGGGGAATTTGAAACTTTACTAGAACCGTTTATTCTACAGATCAAGAGCGTACTCCAGGAAACGCTAACCATATTAATCGAGAATACTGATGGCGAGATAAGTAATTGGGAGCAGCTCGACGAAGTGATCCTCGTGGGCGGTTCAACTCGCATCCCGGCGATTAGGGATTTACTCAAGGATACCTTTGGATACGAGCCAACCGAGGATGTTCGTAAAGATCAAGTAGTGGTCAAAGGAGCGGCAATTCAGGCTGCCATTGACTCCGGGTTTCAGGTTTTACAGGTAGCCCGTTGTACCGCTTATGATTATGGAATAGGAGGACCCGATGGTATGTCGAGAGTGATCATTCCAAGGGGGTCACTCTACCCTAGCGAGAATAAGACTAAATACCCAGTCCCTTTTTCCCTAACTACCCGTCAGCCAATTACCATAGTAGAAAATACCTGGAGCGTGCAAGGAACGTTAAATCCAAAGATAATCAAGGAAGTATCGTATCATCACCCCTTGTTGCTTACTGGTGACGAACTGGAAGTAACATGCTCGATTGATGAGAGTGGCTTATTGCGGGTCTTTGTGGAAGACCCACGAAATGGTGAGGCTGTGGAATCATCGATCAAGGACATTTCCATGACGGACGAGGAAAAGGAGCAGGCTCGTGCAGATGTACAACATGAGATTTCCCCAGACACTGAGTGGGATCCAGATGAAATGGATGATAACGAATGAACACTTTTCTAATACTCCGAAGGGCTCAGTACAAGGGACACGCGAGACTTGTACCTGAGCTACTTAGTTCTAAGAAAGGAAAGTTGATAACCCTAACCTTGAAGTCTGGTGATATTGGGTTAATGCAATTGCCTCTCCAGTCTTCGATAGTTTTGGGTATTCACGAGCGAGAACGGGAACCTGTTCTAATTCGAACGTCGATTCTCCAAAATGTTATTCACAGGCCTAGTTATGTGGAATTGTCTTTACGGTTGGAGGACTACGTTACGGAAGACGCGAGATTTAAGGCCTATTTTAAAGAGGCATATCGAGAAGAGAAACATACAATGGTGATCCCTTTAGACGACCCGCAAGGGCATTTTCTAACGGGGGAAGAATTGCAAACTGAGCGGTGGAAAGAGGTTACCGAAACCTGCGCGGTGTCGCCCTATTATGAAGAATGTCTGTTCTTCAATCCCGTTAGGCTCGGCGCTGATCAAGACTATGTTCAGATTGCGATAGAATTCTATAACCCTCAACTGCAGGAAGACCACAACATGGCTGTTAAGGTTCTTTCAAAGGATAGAATCGCGGTTGAAAGCATCAAGGCTGAAAGGCTGGGCGTTCATACCATCACTGTAGAAAGGGAGAGGTTAGGGGATGTGTTTTCCCTTATTGGCCATCCCTTTAAGCAATTTGGGTGCATCTATGAAATAGACGAGCACGATCTGACGGAGCTGGTCGCGAAACCCGAATCGCCGACTACTAAAAGTACCAAAGGACAAAACGATGTGGAGAGAGTAACGGCGTTAGCAGACACACCGGCTGTTCCCGTAGGATGGTTAGAAAGATTAACACTGAGGCTCAGTGAATTAATTGAGGATCCACAAAATTTACTGACAGTGTTGCGCGATCATCTTGCTGTTATCGCTCCGGAGGACACAACACTGCAATCCTATCTTGGAACTCTATACGAGGAGATTGGGGAATACGAGAAGGCTTATCGGGTGTTGAAACAAGTGCCTGTAGAAAAGATGCAAGACGAAGCTCGCCTTGCTTTTTTAAGGGTGAGCAATCAATTAGGCGCAAGTGTCGACTACGAACGGGTGATTGATTTTCTTGATTTGGGACGAGATGACAATATCCGCGCACTCGCTTCGGTAGTGCAGAACAGTGTAGATAATCGTGCCCACTCTGTTTTGCGCTATCTATTAGAAGAAAATCCCCCTTTTGACGAGACGGGGATTGTGTGTTTTTTGAACGACTGGCAAGATGATTACCAAGATCCTAATGTGATTTGCTCTATTGGCGAATATCTATACCTGCTTCTTGATGTTAATATAGCTTATTATTACCTTATTTCAAAGGTAAGTAGTAATAGGGAGTTGATTAGATCAGAAGCATTACGGACTCAGGTTTTGGATTACGCCACTGGTTGTGAGAGTTATCCTGTTGAGTTGTGTCTTGTACTAGAACATGAATTAGATACAGCAATAAGTGAAAGTGATTTTGCGAAATGGGAGAGAGTGCGAAGTCTCTTGCCAAAACTGAGTAAACCGAGGGCTATCGAATTACTCGAAGAGAGTGCATGTAATGCAAACCTTGGAGGAATGATTGGTGTGAGTCTCCTTTTGGATTTGTCTAGACTACTTAGGGAGAGTGGTAGAACGGTAGAAACTATTCAGATCATGGAGCAGGCGACACATTTAGTTGGCTC
The DNA here is from genome assembly GCA_964641455.1 of uncultured Eubacteriales bacterium. GTDB lineage: Bacteria > Bacillota > Sulfobacillia > Fermentithermobacillales > Fermentithermobacillaceae > DTU015. The sequence goes on from CAZXLH010000075.1 coordinate 5,367, forward strand.
CAACTCAGATCTTATAGCAGCTGTTCAGAAGGAGAAGGAGCATATTCACAGTTGCCTGCAGGAGATGGAAGAATTAACGAAATTCCTTATTCCAGCAGAAAAGGCAAGTAAAGAACGTTTGCGTAATCAGTTGAAGGGCAAACGTATGGTAATCATAGGCGGACGAGAACAGGAATGGGCAGAAACGCTTCGCCAGGAATTGGCTTTGGAGAGGGTGGATTGGAAATCAAGCGAGAGAAACCAACGAGCTGATTATAGCCAGTTGGAGGATAGTATAAGAGCAGGTGGTACGGATATCATTGTGCTGATTTACGATAAAGTAGGGCATACCGGTTTGGATAGCGTTAAAGATTTGGCCAAAAGAAACAAGGTGGCCTTTATTGAATCCAAATTTGGTTACACGTCGGTGCTCTTAGCACTGGACCGTCAATACTCAGATTTGAGTGCTTAGTCACAGCTGAGTAGATACCCAAGCTTCAATCATGCGTAAAGTGTATTTATTTTACGGAGAAAACCTGTTTTTCGCCGATTGAGTATTTGGGTCGTCGCGTTGTTTTTTCAGAACGCTATCTGTCCTTGTGAACGGGCGGTTACACGAGTCGATTCTTGGCACGAGGACGGTGTGGTCAACGGACGAACACGGTACTAACCTAAAAAATAAATACAATTAATCTGAAATATTAAACAACCACGATCCGGGAGCCAATATCAACTAAATTGATCGAACACACAGACACGAAAAGAACACTAGAAGCCATAGACATGACCAGGAGGCGCCCTATGCATGATCGACTTTGGACTAAGAGACATCCTATCAAGAGTCTTCTATGCCTTACAAGGCACTAAAACACCAATGATCAACGCAACCATAGCAGTGATCATAGTTCTAA
>CAZXLH010000076.1:0-6250 GCA_964641455.1 uncultured Eubacteriales bacterium
GACCTCCTGAATGCCATTCAGGCGCTCTCCCAACTGAGCTACGGCCCCACCTACACTGTATATGATACTTAATTTACGAGTAAAGTCAAGTTTAGTTCAGTAAAGAAAGCAGGATACCCAGTGGTATTGCTCGATTTGTTTCAGTACCGGGCGTTATCTGAAGCACCTGGGAATATTTCGGTTTTTAACTTGAAGCGCGATTGTATCAGTCACAAATGGGGACATCCGTCTTAAAGTTTTGTTCCAGGCGGATTGGGGTTAGCATGGTGATGTAGCCAGCATGATACGTAATGTCGATCCTCAACTTCGATAGGCTCAGCGTCATGTTTTACGCAAATCCTCATTGAGTGTTTACACCTGGCCGCAAATGCACAACCCTTTGGCGGCTGAAAGGGGTCAGGCGGAGTTCCGGGAATGGAAATAAGTCTTGCACTACTTGGCTTGTCAAGCCTTGGCACAGATCGAAGAAGCGCCTGAGTGTAAGGATGAGCAGCGTGGTAGAATATATCTGAAGAAGAACCGCTCTCCACAACTTTGCCAGAGTACATTACCGCTATATGTTTTGAAAGCCGCGCTACCACTCCTAAGTCATGGGTGATTAGCACTATAGTCATGCCCAGTTTATCCTGCAAACTTTGAAGGAGATCAAGAATTTGTGATTGAATGGTTACATCTAAGCCGGTGGTAGGTTCGTCGGCTATAAGCAATAGAGGTTCGCAAGCCAATGCAATTGCTATCATGGTTCTTTGGCGCATTCCTCCGCTGAATTCATGAGGATATTGAAATGCCCTAATTTTAGGGTTGGGTATCTCAACGAGGCTGAGCATCTCAACAGCTCTTTCCATGGCCTCACGTCTGGATAAGTTCCGGTGTTTTACCATGGCTTCTGCAATTTGGTTTCCAACTGTCATAGTAGGATTTAATCCAGTCATAGGTGCTTGTAAGATCAGGCCGATCTGTTTTCCTCTAATAGATTGCATCTGCTTTTCTGAAAGCGACAAGAGGTTCTTGCCATTGAATATGATCCTACCGCGTTTGATCTCACCTGGCGGTATGGGAGTTAACCTCATTACTGCTTCAACGGTTACAGTTTTTCCGCATCCTGATTCTCCTACGATTGCAAGGGAGCCGCCTCGCTTTACAGAACAGGTAACGCCGCGCACTGCATGTATCTCGCCTGCGTAAGTGTGAAAAGAAACGTGGAGATCTTCTATGGAGAGCAGTAGTTTTGCGGTTGCCCCGTTCGGTTTTTGGTTAGTGATTTTGCGATGTGCCATTTGTTTCATCTAAGATCCCTCGTTATTGGCGCAGGCGCGGATCAAGAGCATCTCTTAGTCCGTCGCCGGCAAAGTTAAATGACAATATTAATAAGCTCAAAGTTACTGATGGAATAATCATATTTTTAGGGTATATTCGAAGCACCTGGTAACCTTCGTTTACCAGTGTTCCAAGGCTTGCTTGAGGCATGGGAACTCCCAGGCCGATGAAACTCAAAAATGCTTCGCCGAAAATAGCGCCTGGAATACTCGAGGTAAGGCTTACCAAGATAACACCCATTGTATTGGGAATTAGGTGTTTTGCAATAATTCTAAGGGGAGATGCTCCAATGGATCTGGCTGCGAGAACGTATTCCATTTGTTTTAGTTGGAGGACCTGGCCTCTTACCAATCTGGCCATGCCTACCCATCCCGTTAAACTCATTGCGACAATAATGGAAGTGAGTCCTGGTTCCATAACCACCAAAAGCAAGATTACCACTAAAAGATACGGTATGCCGTATAAAATGTCGACAATGCGCATCATTATGTCATCTACAAGCCCGCCGAAATAGCCGGCAATGCTACCCCAGGCTACTCCAATAACAAGGTTGAGAAATGCTGCTGTAACACCAACAAATACCGATATTCTGGTTCCGTGCCACAGCCTGGTAAACATGTCTCTGCCGAGGTAGTCTGTGCCAAACCAGTGGCGTTTGCTTACGAATTCGTTAATATGCCCGTAATCGCATTCGCGATAATCCCATGGGCTGATCGCGGGGCCGATTGCTGCCATTACTCCCAGTATGATGAGAACAGCGAGGCCTGTAAGTGCCAATTTATTTTTCCGAAAGCGCATCCACACGTCTTGCCAGTATCCTATAGGGGGCCTGGTAATAGCGTCATTCGATTTTTCGGCCGGTGTAAAGGGGGCAAAATCTTCAGGCTTTGGATCGTATCTAACCACCCGGTCAATCCCCCTTTCCTGTTGCGATTCTAATTCTGGGATCAACCAGGCCATACGCAATGTCTACGAGAAAGTTCATAAAGAGCAGTATGGCAGAATAGAAAACAGTTGTTCCCATTATCATAGGATAGTCCCGATTATAAACACTCTCAACAAAATATTTGCCTAGCCCCGGAATGCCGAACAGGCGTTCGATCACAAGGGTGCCGGTGGTGATATTGGCAACAAGCGGGCCAAGAACGGTTATTATAGGCAAGATCGCATTCTTTACCCCATGCCGCCATATGATCTGGGCTGAGGTAAGCCCTTTGGCTTTAGCTGTTTTGATGAAATCCTGGTTAAGTATTTCCAGCATGCTGGATTTCATCATTCGTGTGATGGTTGCAAGAGCGCCCAGGCCTAATGCAAATGCCGGCAGTATTGTATGTTTGAAACTTCCCCACCTGGCAATAGGAAGCAGGTTCAACTTAAAACCGAATATGTACTGAAGAATCGACGCTACAATGAAGTTTGGAATTGACATTCCCATCACTGATATTATGATGGCAGCATAGGCAAGCCCCTTGCCATGATACAAAGCAGCTATGATTCCTAAAGCCAAGCCTACGGTAGTTGAAAAGACTAGGGCCTCTATTCCCAGCACTGCTGATGTTGGGAAGCAATTTCTTATAATATCGTTAACGCTTCGGCCTCGTTCACGTATTGATAAGCCTAAGTCAAAACGCAAGAGGTTCTTTAAAACCGTAAGATACTGTTGCCACATTGGTTTATCTAAGCCATACTTGCGTTTGAGCTGTTTTTCCACGAGGGGTGTAAGTTTCATATTGGCAAAAGGGCCACCTGGGATTGCCTTCATTAGAATAAAACTAATGGTTACTATTACCCACAATGAAATAATCATAAAGCCGAATCGTCTTAGGATATATCGTCCCATTTGATTGCCTCCCATAAAGGCGAGGAGCCTGCCTCAGGCTCCTCGTGGTTGAACATTCTCACATACTTGCCGTTAATGTACCATTACTATTTGGCAGAAGGTTCAGGTGCTTGGTAACCTAGGGCCTCAACTGCTTCTTTCATGAGTTTATATGCTTCAGTGGCATTACCTGTAATAGGAAGGTAGTCTTTCAGGTACGTTTCGGCAAAACTCTCACCGGTTTTTGCTCCGTGAACAGACGGGGGAGTCAAGGCGTATGCCGGTGCAGAGTAGTTTCTCAGTATATTATCGCAGTATTCCTGTCTGTCTAAGGCAAGAGATAAAGCTTGTCTGAATTTAGGATCTCCTAGAAGCGGGTGGTTTAGATTGCATTGCAGGTAAAACACTACTGCTTTATGCATCTGTTTAAACTCATCAGGACGCTCCGATTTGAACTTGGGAATAAAGTCCCCGGGAACATCAATGGCATCAAGTTCATTGGCTTCGTACATAGTTACCAAAGTGTTGGTATCTTTAATCATGTCAAGATGAATAGTGTCCAGTTTAACGTTAGTAGCATCCCAGTAACCATGGTTCTTTGTTAGCACCATTTCACTTCCGTGTTTCCACTCATCTATGACGAAAGGGCCACAGAAGAGCATCTTATCTGGATCTGTACCGTAAGTCTCGCCCCACTTCTCGTGGCCTTTCTGATTAAGCGGATAGTATGTAGAAAATGCACAAAGATTTAGGAAAAATGGGCTGGCTGCTTCAAGGGTAACCACAAGATGGGTATCATCAATTGCTTTTACGCCCATGTTATCCAGAGCATTTTCCAACTCTGCAATGGCTGTTTTATATCCTTCAGGATCTTCTTTATGATCTGGAATTTCAATGTTTGCCACATCTTCTGCTCCTCTGACGAAGAACATTATGTAGTTGTACTGAGACGCGGTCCTTGGGTCGGCCACAGTTTTCCATGCATATTCAAAGTCATGGGCTGTGAGCGGTGTTCCATCAGACCATTTCAATCCGTCCTTTAAGGTAAATGTATAAACCAGCCCGTCATCGGATATTGTCCAGCTTTCAGCAAGCCCTGAGCCTTTTTCGTATTCCCCGTGAGGGTTCATACGTACAAGGCCTTCAAGTGTAGCATTAAGAAGGTCAATGGATACTGCATCGGTACAAGTTACAGATTGAAGATCCGGGGGTTCGTCACCGAGGTTGAGGTTAAGCTGCTTATCCTCGTTGGGTTTGCCTTTGGTATATGCCCATTTCCACTCGCTATTAGGTGCAAAAGCCGATCTGACAATGTGTTTTACCCATGGATGCTCGACAAAGTTTCCTTTATTCCAGTAAACCGGGATAATAGGCGCTTCGTCCAAAAGGATTTGTTCGGCTTTGGCCATTGTTTCCATGCGTTCTTGCCGGTCAGTAGATGTCTTGGCCTTTTTCACTAATTCATCGTACTCCTTATTAGACCAGCCGATGTTGTTGTAAGGCCCATCTGTGACCCATACATCTATGAAACTCATAGGATCGTCGTAGTCTGCACCCCATCCTACTAAGACGAGATCAAAATCTTGATCCTTCATTTTCTGTAAACGTGTCTTAAAATCGACGTTTTCAAGTACCAACTCAATACCTAGAGTTGATCTGAAGATTTCCTGAAGCCCCTGTGCATGCTTTTTGGCGCTATCGGTATCATCAGCCAGGAACCGGATAGCAGGTATTGCTTCTTTTGATTCGCAACCTGCGAGCATTGAAGCAAGTAGCACAACGCAGGTGAAAACCACGGCAATCTTTCTTAGTTGCATTGATTCCCCTCCCGAGGTAGTACGTTTATTTGGTGGTTTTCCCGTGGCATGGTATTCCACCTCTCGATACTCTTCTCTGTCGAATGTCTGAAAATCCTTTTTTACGCAGGGATTTGGGGTTGGTTTGGCAGGAACTATTATAAATTGAAGTTGATAATAAATATCGTATAAGATCATAGATGCACAAAGATGCACAAAATAATGCACAAGCATAGTTACACATGCATCGTATATATAGATGCACATATGAGTTGCATAACGGCTTTAAAAGTAATTCAATGTTGATTTGCTGATTTTCGTCTTACCTCTTACATTAAATAAATTTCATTTTAGATATGGCATATATAGCATAAACAGCACAAAACATAGCATAGAAACTCTGCCTGAGTTGCCAAGCATTCCAGCAATTGCAAATCAGTTATTTGTTTCAAGGTGGCTGGTTTATGCGCATTTACCGGGAAAGGGGAGGTGTCATCTGTGCAAAGAAAATACGGGATCCCACTTCTAGTCGCAGTTTTGGTCTGTTTTTCTTTTGGCCTTCGTTGGCAGGCCACAGGTGGAAACAGCGAGGCCTTAAATTTTTCAGATTCCAGGGTTCAAACAGTTCTTAGGTTTGCAGGAGACAATCCACGGGCCAAAAACACGGTAACTCGTGGAACTTTAGTAAGGGCCTGGCTTGTTGATTCCTCGGTGGCCGGAGAAAGTTTTCATATAAATATGGGGTTTGAGTACAATAACCATTTGTGGCTTGTGACAGTAGCTTTTGATTCTCATGGAGAGCCGGTTAGTTACACTCACAGAAGTTGGACAAGGCTTACTGTTTCATATCATTTACAGACTACGGCTATTGTGCTCGCTGTAGTCTGGTTTATCCGGGCATTCATAGTTCCTCTTTTCGGGGCCAAGTGTCCTGATTGCACAACCAATCCGTTATTGCCTGTTGTTGCTCAAAAGCGTGATGAGATTGTTTTTGCCGGAGGCCGTGATATTGAAGGTTATAGCCTGGCTCCGATTATTGAACGTTCTTACGTTTGCCAAAAGTGTGGATATGAAAAGGTTACGTATATAGTCCCTCATACTCGCAAATCTGCATCGCCGAGGGATACTATAGATCTTAGCCCGGTAGGCGTTGATTTGTGGAAACGGTTTCCAATGGACCGTATGTTAGACAGAGAGGAAAGGGCAAAGCACCTTACATTTAAGACTTTTGATGAGTGGCAGGCTTTTTACGACCAACTCAAAATAAAGGAGGGGGAAAGAAGGCGTCCTATTTCCGAATAGGCTGAACAGGGTAAGC
>CAZXLH010000077.1:0-6169 GCA_964641455.1 uncultured Eubacteriales bacterium
GCCTATGATTATACGACAGCATCAATCGTGAACGACAGCCAAGTAGAAGTTATTTTAGTTGGGGATTCTTTGGGCATGATCATGTTGGGATATGATGAAACTGTAGCCGTCACCATGGAGGACATGATCCACCACATCAAGCCAGTGGTGCGAGGGGCACCGGACACATTTGTAGCCGGGGATATGCCCTTCGGCTCTTATGAAGTAAGCGTGGAAAAAGCAGTGGAAAACGCTATTAGGATCTATAAAGAAGGCGGCTGCGACTGCGTGAAGCTAGAAGGCGGAGCTGAATTTGCCCCCACTATTGAAGCCATCGTTAAAGCAGGAGTACCGGTGATGGGCCATATTGGGTTAACGCCACAAACAGCAGGGTCTTTAGGCGGATATAAGGTCCAAGGAGGAACGCCGGCCGAAGCCCGAAAGCTGGTAAGCGATGCCAAAGAAATTGAAAAAGCCGGGGCCTTCTCGCTGGTGGTGGAATGTGTTCCCAGCGGGGTGGCCAAGGCATTGACGGAAGCAGTAAAGATACCGGTTTTGGGCATCGGGGCCGGACCCCATGTGGATTGTCAAGTCTTGGTTACCCAAGATCTGTTAGGAATGTATGGTGACTTTAAGCCTAAATTTGTAAAGCGCTATGCTAACATTCGTCAGCAGATGGTGGAGGCCTTAAATGAATTCCACCGCGAAAGCCTAGCTGGGGAATTTCCTTCGGAGGAATACTCCTTTAACAAGGAGGTCGAAGGATTCGAGATCGAGTGACGATCAATATGCTTGAAAATAGGGGGTGAGGCCAAGATGAAAGTGGCAGTGATCGGATCGGGAGCCATGGGTTCCCTCTACGGCGGTGCCTTGGCTGAAACCGGGCATGAGGTTTACCTAATCGATGTATTTGAACAGCATATAAATGAAATAAATAAATGTGGTCTTCGTATTATCAAAGGCGATGAAGAAAAGCTGATAAAAAATATAACCGCCACCACCGCTGCCAGTGACGTCGGTCGGGCTGATTTAGCCCTGGTATTTGTGAAATCAACCATCACTGACATCGGGGTTAAATCCAATTTGGATGTCATCGGCGATGATACCATGGTTCTAACCTTACAAAATGGCTTGGGTAATATAGAAAAGATAGCCCAATTTGTCGATGAAAAGAATATCATTGCCGGCACCAGCGCCAATGGGGCTACGCTTATCGCCCCTGGAACCATTAAGCAATCCGGGGCTGGCGGTACTACTATCGGAGAGTTAAATGGTAAAACTACAGCCAGAATAAAGCACTTGGCCCATATTCTCGATATTCCCCGACTGGGGCCAGCCACCATTTCCGCAAATGTAACGGGCCTGATCTGGGACAAGCTGCTGGTCAATGTGGGCATAAATGCCTTGACGGCGCTGACCGATCTCAAAAATGGCCAATTGCTCCAGCATGAGGCAAGTGTCAAGCTGCTGGAGAAATTGGTGAACGAAGGCTTGGCAGTGGCCTCAGCGCTGAGGATAAAGCTAACCTATAATACGCCCCAGCACTGTAAAGCGGTGGCGAAAGAGACCGGGGATAATGTTTCATCCATGCTAGCTGATGTGAGGAATAAAAGGAAAACCGAAATAGAAAATATCAACGGTGCCATTGTAAGCCAGGGACAGAAGCTGGGAATTGCCACTCCGGTAAATGAAATTCTGACCAATCTAATCCTATTAAAAGAGGCATCGTATTTGTAGGAGGCTTACGACTGATCTTGCCTTTTAGGTTACTGCTGCAAGCACCACAAAATTAAGCGCCGGGGACAATTCCAATTTTACCGCGCCTGCCATACTGGTAGGCGTTTTTCTTGGATATTACATCGTAGATCAGCAGCACCGCCCTATAATAGTGAAGTGTGGCTTAACATGAAGTACGTTTTCGCCATCGTTAGTTTGCATCCCGGTACCGCCTCCGAAAAAAATCCCGGCGGCGAAATTCCAAAATATCTCGAACATGGCTCGCCAGCTTAGCAGTTAAAAATGCATTTAAACCCGAAGTTAGGTAAAATATCCCGCCCACTTCATCGTAATCAAAAAAAGGGCTGTTATTCAGGTAGCGGATGGGGTTTTTAAGTGCTAATTGGGAAAACTCGGTTTCCCCCCACGATCGCCAATCTCTGTTGTTCTTATCCCGCAAATCTCGTTCATGAATAGCCATACTATGGTAAAAAGACATCATGCTGAAACCAATTTCCATCAGGCTTGCTGCTGAATGAAGGTTATCCTCGCCCAAAAAAGCAGCAATTACGGGTATTTTATACGCCTTAACCATCCTGGTCCTTTCCAGAAAGATTAGAAATTCCTCTGCTTCTGTATCCAACCACCCAGCCTCTTCCCTGCACAAAGTATCAGTCCGCGCAAGAAACCTAAGCCAGCCTTCCCTTAGGAATTTGCGCATCGGAATATCACTAACCTCGTAGATATCAACCCGGGTTGGCCTTCGGTTTAACTTGCCTTTCAGCCAGAAAAAGTAATTGCACATCCTCTCTTCCAAGAAGCATCATCCTATAATTTTATTCCCTGGGCTAATACGGATTGGCTTTTTACCCTATAGCTTTTCCTTTAACCCACATACACATTTTGATTGTGCCACTCTGGAAATTGTGCTGATAGCCTTTCACCAGCTCGCTCAGGTAGCCTTAACAGTGGACGGCCATGGAGTTTATAATAATCTCAGCCATTGCCGTAGTCCTCTTTTATTCTTTTGCTAACTTCAACTATCCTCACTACTTTCCTTCCCCATATATTCTCCCCGAATTTCTCTCAGGGTTTTTCCGGTTTCTTTATGTATGGAAAAACCATATGTTTCAACGCTGGACCAACCATAAACCCCCTTTAGCCATTTTGCAAAGATAATTCTTTCTCCTTGGCTTGTACATTTCCATTGGCCAATAAAGTTGCTTCATCATCTTTGCCTTTAGCAACTATAATATCACTTTCTTTACAACACCCCAGCCCAGCATAGCATCAATTCGAGGCAACGATCGTTGGATTTTTCTTGGTTTCCACCCCAAATCCCCACCGACCATTCTTAATTATAACTGGCCTATGTAACAACAGGGCCAGTTATATCTATTTGCATGCACTGCCGGGATCCTGTCCTCCGGCCAGTAATAAAAACCCCATGCCCTACCATGCATACAATAAAGTAGTAGTAATTTATATCAAAAATACCACGGATGCTATTTAATAAACAGTCACTATGTTAGCACCTATCCGTTGTTGGTAGTCCCAGAGCTGGCCACTGTGCTTGCGAGCAACACTAAACACATCTGGCAGGTCAAAATAATTAAAAATCTCTCGGGGGAGTTTATCTAGCCTAATTTGGGGTGAACACAGAATATCATGAGCATATAGCTGCAATACAATGCGAAACTGTTTTTCATTAAGGGGCAGCCTTTCCTTAAAAAACCACTTTCCATTCACATTTGTCATAACCCCGAAGTTAGACATGGTTTTTAAAAAGGCTCTCGTCGCCCTAACCACAACATCCCTTTCCCCATACCAGCCGATCATTCTTTCCCTAAGAAATGAAGCATTGATTTCATCTCCAAAATTATACAGACGAAAAAGATGCTCAGACATTTTCAAAATAACTTCTGTTTTACCCACCAAGTAAAATAAAAAAATAGGTACCATGAATTCATATCCGTGGTTATGGCTAAGGTCTTTTAAAATTAGCCTGGCCTTAACACGAGCGCTGTTATCATTATCCCTTAAAAAACAGCGAAAAAGCACTGTTCGCACCTTGCGTTTTCCTTCTTTTCCGGTTAGCTCCCTGGTAATGCTCTCAAAAGGCTTATTGAGCTTTGACATATTTTGGCCCGGCTGGGCCAAAAGCATTATTTCATATATCCAGCGGGGATGTAGGGGACGATCAAAACCAATCATGCCAACACTTCTACACAAGGAACGATCACCTCTTCTAAATGTAAGCCTCCGTGGGAAATTGCAGTTTCGTTGACGTTGCCAAACATTCCCCTCCAAGGGGCTAACACGGCGTAGTTTTCCCCAAGCACTTCCTTGTGCTGATAAAGAATTAAGCGATCATCTTTTTCCAAAAAATCAATAGCCAATCGCTCATTTGGGAACAAACAAGCCCTCTTTGCCTTTTTACTCAGCAGATATTTTTCTTGTCTTATACCCATGCCCCGCGTATAAACACAGCCATGATCCGAAGTGATAATTACTTTAAATCCTTGGTCCAAAAAATGCCTTAGAATTTTATCTAGATCAGTCTTATATAGTAACTGCCCTAGATTATGCTGTGCCAAGGATTTGTCCTCGCTTATGTCTTTGGTGTGATGAACAAGCTCATCGACAAAATAATATACGATGCCAACGTAATCTTTGCTAAAATAATTTGGTTTAAATAACGGGTACCGGTCAAGAAAATAATTAGCATTCCCACGTCCGCCGGCCATATTGTTATTGATGTAGTCTGTAAAACCTCTGGCTTCTGCAGGTAAATCCGATAACTTCTTTTTACCGCTAAATAGCGCCCTCCGGGAGATTTCAGTCACCGTGGGGATAAGAGCAAAAACATGCTGCTTTTTAAAGTTCGTGATTCCTTTGCTTTTTAAATAATGTTGGAAACAGAACCATTCTTGATAGCCCATGCCATCTATACAGATAAGTGCCAGCTTTCTTGCCCCTTGGTGTTTAAAAAAGGGCAGCACCCTGTCGATTGTTACTGGTTCTGCTAAAATGCTGTGGTAAAAAAGATCTTGGTACTGGTTTAGGATAAAAGAAGTAAATTCCCGGGCTAGTTTCGCTTCCAAGCTTTTAAGATCTTTATCCATGTTTGTTAGGGGAACTTTACTATCGTAGGCCGTGTTGTATAATAATTTATCCTTGAGATAAAAAAGTTTCCCCCATAGATAGGCTATGTCTCCCCAGCAAGTGGGCCCTGCCCACAACAGCTGTCCAACCCTATCAGCTAGGCTATAAACACCTGCTATATTTTTTTCTCTTAATCCCATTTCATTCTTATCCAGGCCGAGCGAGCTAGGCACCAGATCAGTATCTCCCCAGTGTATAATTTCCGATGTTTGTTCAATATCGTAAGGTAAATATGATGCCTCGGGCAATCTAACGATCAGTGTTCTTGAACCAGAACTTTTTCTCAAAAAAGCTCTAAGCCTTATTTCGGACTCATAAAAATGAACAGCAAAATGCTGCTTCAGCGCCGCTGCTACTTCCGGCCGCTGACTGTAGCGGTGATCATCAATGACGATGATCCTGGCACTATAAGAATCAATAAGTCTGTTTATTAACGGCTTATACCATTCGTACCCCATTAGCAAAACTCCACATAAGCAATTTGCAAACAATCTAACACTGGTACCAATAGTTTTCTTCGGTTATGCTTGGTAGCCAGAGCCTCTTTTACCTGTTCTAATTCCTTCAGCTTGCTATCTCGTATATTTTTGATCGCTATCTCAGCAACCGATCGTCGCTTACTCTTATAATATTTCTCCATTTTTTCTTGTTCCGCAGCAATCTTGGCAAGCACCTCTTTTCGATAATCCGAGAACATGGCTTCCGCCCTTTCCTCGGCCCATTCTTTAGCCTTCCGCTGGGCATCGCTAAAACCCATATTCCTCGTTTTGCCAACAAAGCTCGTTATTTCAAGCCCTGCTACATCGGAAAAAATTTGTGAAATCCTATAGTTCGTCTGTCCGCGGCTGTCTACAAAACTAGGTATTATCTCCACTCGGGGCGGATCGATGTTGTTAGTAATGGCTAGTTTAAAGACAAATAGATATCCAAAAGAGCTGGCAAACGCAGAGTGCACAACACGTAGTTTGGCTGTTTCGACAGTGCGCATTTTTTTATCCAACCGCTCGACCAATGCTTTCATGTAGTCATGATTGAAGCTCATCAACTGAGCATCATCATGTTTTAAAGCCAGTTGCTGGTCAAAATACACCTTTGATAGCCGCTTTCCTGTACACGGGTCTTCGAAATAATAAACACCTTTTTTACCCTTATAGGGGTATAGCTGCTTATTATGAAGCCTAAGGTATCGGGTCAAGATTGCACGGGCATCCTGTTGGGGTTGCTCCAATTCCCACCTCGATACCTCCCGGTCCGCCTGTAATTCACTAAATGGAAGAGTCAGCTCACCTTGGCGGATAATATCTCGGGC
>CAZXLH010000078.1:0-961 GCA_964641455.1 uncultured Eubacteriales bacterium
ACTGGTGACCTCTTCGCTCACATACCGAGTCTGGTTTATCACGTGAGATACAGTAGAGGTAGACACCCCAGCTCTACTTGCCACGTCAACCATCGTTGCGATCTTTGGGCCTTTCACAGACTATCCAACACCCTTATCCCATGAATTATCCTCATATCATCCACCAGGTCGCCTATGATGCCTAATGCCATAAGCACGCCACACACATAACCCGTTCTAGCTGCGCCGATTGTGAGCGCAGACACTCCTCCAGGCGCTTTAGCTGCGGTTTATTCCAGTCGATTAACCCCTGCTTACTTAACCTCTGATGCCCTTGGCAATGAGGGAATGGCACCCATTCTCGTTATGGCAATCGATGCTGCCTTGTTAGCGTAGCAGACTGCATCAGTCACACTCTTTCCCGATGCCAGTCCATGGGCAAGCGCTCCACAGAACGCATCTCCGGCCCCAGTGGTATCCACTACATTACTAACTCTCTCAGCCGGGATATGAACAGCATTGTCGTTTTCAACAACATAGGCGCCCCTGGAGCCGAGAGTCACTACGACAGTGTGAGGCCCCTTTTTAATGAGAGACCAGGATGCGGCTGCAGTCGTCTCCAAATCATGAGGGAATACGCCGGTAAGTGCCTGGAACTCAACTTCGTTAGGAACTATTACACTGACCATTTGTAAGAACGCCTCAGGCAACTCCCTGGCCGGCGCGGGGTTGAGCATGACTCTTACTCCTGCGTCACTCGCGATCTGCGCGGCAGCAATTGATGTCTCGAGGGGAACCTCCAGCTGAAGCAAGAGAGCATCAGCTTCGCTTATGGGTTCAGCCGACTTTTCGATATCACGCACATTCAGTCTGCTATTGGCCTGAGGAACAATGATGATGCTGTTCTCTCCGGTATCCTCAACTACCGGGTTACCAACGCCAGTGCCCAAGTCTTCGTCTACAGCAACGTGTGAACAATCAA
>CAZXLH010000078.1:971-6042 GCA_964641455.1 uncultured Eubacteriales bacterium
CTTCGGCCATGATGCCTAAGAACGTTTCGCCGAAGCTGTCTTTCCCCAGGCGTCCGATCATGTTCACCTTTGCTCCCAATCGAGCCGCCGCCACTGCCTGGTTAGCGCCCTTGCCACCCGGAAACATGCCAAATTCCCTGCCAATCAGGGTCTCTCCAGGTTCTGGCCTGCGAGGAGCCCTGATAACCAGATCCATGATAAAACTGCCTACAACCGAAACCCTTGGCACACGTCCCACTGCTCACTCACTCCCAACGTTTTCGGCTGAGAGCTTCTTGCCAAGGCTCCCGCCTGGATGAAATGCAGCAAATCCCTGTGCGTCAAATTCTCTACCTATCATCAAAGCCACAGCTACAGCGTCTCCCAGAGCCAACGTCGCAGTTGAACTGCTGGTAGGAGCCAGATTCAGTGGGTCCGCTTCTCGCTGTACAGGACAATACAATACTGCGTCACTGGCCACAGCAAGTGAGGATTCTGCGTTGCCTGTCAGCGCTACAATTCGGGCACCAATCTCCCTGATGTGTGTTACAGCTCCAACAACTTCTGCCGTCTCACCACTATTCGATATTGCGAGCACAACATCCTCCGCTGTGATCATTCCGAAATCGCCGTGGAAGGCCTCTGCTGCGTGAACAAAGAACGCGGGAGTACCGGTGCTTGCCAGGGTGGCGGCAATCTTCCTGCCGACGTGCCCTGACTTCCCCAATCCAAGAACCACTATCCTTCCATTACTGCTCAACAGCAGATTCACTGCATCTTCGAATCTCCTGTCCAGAAGACCCGCGACCATACTTATGGCTTCAGCTTCTGCTAACATAGTCTTTCGTCCGATCTCAGTCCATCTACTAGACCCCATTTGAGCCACCTCCCAGAGTGCCATTTCATGTGCAATTGTGAATGCATGTACAGTTGTGTATGCCTTTGAGATGACCCTAACTGAGAGCAAGCCTTGCCCAAGTCATCGGCAACTTCATGCAGTTGAGCTTTCTCCTTCGATCCGACTGCTGAGCCCACTGAGAATTGAACAGACTATCCAATATACCAAGAGCACAAACGCGAATATCTCGAATACAGCATAGCTCTCGCGCCTCATCACCTGCGTTGCGGCACCGGTAAGCTCAATCACGCCAATGAAGTAGACGAGCGACGTGTCCTTTATGAGGCTGACGTACAAGTTGACTAATGACGGCACCATGTGCCTTAACGCCTGAGGCAGAATAACGTACAGCATAGTCTGCGCTCGCGTAAGGCCAGTAGACTGTGCTGCCTCTGACTGCCCCTCTGGCACCGATAGGATGCCCGCTCTCACTATCTCAGTAGCATAAGCTCCGAAGAAGAACGTCAGGGCTCCAATGCTGCTTCTGGTTTCCACCAACGGATGCCCCAGAATACGAGGCAAGAGGAAGTGAAACCAGAATAGCACCATGATGAACGGTATCCCTCTCACGACTTCCACGTACACAGCCGTGACTGCCCTCAACACAGGCTGTCGCGAAGTACGCATGAGTCCTCCAACAATGCCTATTGCGAACGAGAACACGCTAGCAATCACCGAGAGCGCCAGAGTAAGCAGCAGACCGCCAATAGGGCCGTCTGGATAGGCGCCAACAAGAAGATACTTTCCGTAACGTACAATTACGCCGAAATCCACTTTCGCTGCTCCCTTCTCTCGACCACTCAGCTTGGCCGCGCAGCCAAGAAACGTTTATTATACCAATTCAATAACACTGAAGTCAGAAGCGACAGGCTGAGATAAACAGCACTGGCTATCGTGAACGATTCGAATGCCCTGAATGAGTAGGATTCTACCTGTCTCGACATGGCTGTAAGCTCCGCCACTCCTATAGTCATCGCTACCGAAGAATTCTTTGCGATACTCAGGTATTCGCTGATCAACGGTGGAAGACTGATCCTGAATGCCTGAGGCAGTATTACATACCTCATACTCTGCATGTAAGTTAGCCCGCTGGATAGTGCAGATTCCATCTGGCTCTTGGGTATAGACGCAATTCCCGATCGAAAATGCTCGGCAATGTACGCTCCGCTGTAGAGTATCAAAGCAAATACAGCGGCTGTAAACTCAAAATCTCCTGCATACAACCTTGCCTGCAGCGACTGCGGAAGTATTGCGGGAAATCCGAAGTACCAGAAGAGTATCTGCACAGGGAACGGGGTGTTTCGGAAAAAGTGAACGAACCCCCCAGATATTTTGCTTGCAATCTTCTGGCCAGACATCCTCATCAAAACGAGAACCAGCGCAAGAATTGTGCTGCCAACTATCCCTATGCCAGTGAGCCTCAGCGTGACACGTACGCCCTCAAGGAGCCACGTAGAGTAGGGGGCTGTCCATATTGCCGCAAAATCGAGTCCCACTAGACTACACCTCAATCGTTACAAGTCTATACGGTTTTTTCCTGCGGTTGCGGCACATATGCGCCGCAACCGCGTGTCTATGTCGCTTGTTCATTAAGAGGAAACGTCTACGTTAAGCGAGTTATGGCCACAATTCCATTCTGAAGTTAAGAGGAAGCTCGTACTTGGTTTCCGGACCATACCACCTATTGTAGATGTGCTCAAACTCGCCGCTCTCCCACATCTCCATGAGTGCACTATTGACGGCATCACGAAGCTTGGAATCGTCCTGTCTCATGGCAATGCCAAATGGCTCATAGCTGAAATAGGGGCCGACAACTTGCCACGCCGACGGGTCTTTGGCGTTAGCCTTCAGGGAAAGCAAGACGCTCTCATCTGTGGAAATCGCATCAACTGCGCCACGCTGCAAAGCTACAAAAGCTGTCGCAGAATCGTCATAACTTAGTATTCTCGCCTTGGGTTGGGCCTCCCGAATATTCTGCTCGCTGGTGCTGCCACGAGCAGTGCCAACCTTCTTGCCTGCTAGATCATCGATAGTCTTTATTGGACTCCCGGCTGGCACCATGATGCGCTGGCCCGTTACGAAGTAGGTGATACTGAAATCTACTACCTTGTCGCGTTCTCTCGTGTGCGTCATTGTAGCAATTACTATGTCAGTAGCGCCTTGCTGAACTGAGGGGATGCGTGTCGCGTCAGTAAGCTGCTTAAACTCTACAGATACTCCCAATCGCCTGCCGATTGCTTTGGCAACGTCAACCTCAAAGCCTTCAACTTGACCCTTGGCATTCACCATTGAGGCCGGCGGAGCAGAAGTCTGAATGCCCACAATCATCTTGCCCTTCCGCTGAATCGTGTCAAGCAATGAATCATTGGCAAGAGCCGGCAATGACAGTGCTAGTGCAAACACCGTAGCAAGAATCATTACTCGAACAAGACTACCTCTAGAAACTGTGTTACCCATAGTCAGAGTACCTCCTGTTCTAATTTCTCGTGTTAGTGTAATGCATCAATTGACGCGGTCGCTTACGCACAAAACACCTCCCTCGCTTTGACTCGATGCTAGCTACTCGATTTCCTTCGCTACACGATTTGACTGAGAAACTTCTTCGTTCTCTCTTCCTTGGGGTCTCCAAAGATCTGCTCGGCTGGACCCTGTTCAACGATTGTCCCCTGATCCATGAAAAGCACCCTGTCTGATACCTCGCGGGCAAATCCCATCTCGTGGGAAACAACCATCATGGTCATACCGCCCTCTGCAAGGTCTGACATCACTTGCAGAACCTCTGCTATCATCTCTGGATCTAGAGCGCTCGTTGGTTCATCAAAAAGCATTATCTTAGGATTCATAGCAAGGGCACGAGCAATTGCAGCTCGCTGCTGCTGCCCGCCTGACAAGGCAATCGGGCGCTTGCTAGCCTGATCCTTGATTCCGACCCTCTCAAGGTAGCGCATCGCCGTATCTTCCGCTTCGCGTCTACTAACTCCACGCACCTTCATTGGCGCAAGGACAACATTCTCCAATATTGTCATGTGCGGATAGAGGTTGAAAGATTGAAATACAAACCCTACCTCACGTCTGAGCGCTACCAGGTTCTTCTGACCTTTCAGTTGTATGCCGTCTACAACAATATTGCCCTTTTGAATAGGCTCAAGGCCATTTAAGCAACGCAGGAGTGTGGATTTGCCGGATCCAGAAGGCCCAATCAATACGACTACTTCGCCAGGCTGGACTGATAGGTTGATTCCTCGAAGCACATGCAAGTGGCCATACCACTTGTGAACGTCTTCCATCTGTATGATCGCGGAATCCACTAGGAACCCTCCTTTCACCATTGTTTCTGTTGCTGTCAGCTCACCTCGACGCGATTTCTTCTACTGCAGCCAACAGCCGGTCTACTTCTTCGACCGTGTTGTAGGGAGCAAGTCCCGCCCTAATGACGCCGCCCCTTTCGACTAGATCCAATACTTCAATTAGTTTGGTGGCATAAAAATCGCCACACATAACAAACACGCCAACATCTCCAAGATGGCGCGCAACATCTGACGCATGTACCCCGTCAACAGTAAAGGCCACAGTAGGAGTGCGCGAACCGTTCCACGGAAGCCCATAAAGGGTCACTCCGTTAATCCCTCGGAGCCCATCCACAAGCCTCCTGAACAATGGACGCTCGTACTCCTCCAGAGCTCGGTACCCTGCAACCACTCTATCTCTGAGGTTGTGTTCTTGTCCGTCATCGCCAAGCATCACATCACCAAGGCCAGCAATGAAGTTTACCGCTTCGATGCTGCCAGCTATTCCTTCATGGTTCAGTGTGCCGGTTTCAATCTTGTTGGGAGGGTTGGGGCTTTGCGGACGCACTTTGTATGTCTTGAGGCATTCAAAGGCTTCGGTTCTTCCGTATAGAACGCCAATATGCGGGCCAAAGAACTTGTATGCAGAGCAAAGGAGGAAATCACAACCAAGGGACTGAACATCGATAGGTCCATGTGCGGCATAGTGGACAGCATCGACAACTGTGGTGGCGCCTACTGATTTGGCCAGTTTTATCACTGTTTCGAGGTCATTCACTGTGCCAACTGCGTTGGATGCATAACCTACAGCTACAACCCTCACTCTGGGATTGATCTCTCGCCGCAGCCAATCGTAGTCTAGTGTGCAATCCTCAGTGCGAACGGGCACTGACTTAACAACGATGCC
>CAZXLH010000079.1:0-5934 GCA_964641455.1 uncultured Eubacteriales bacterium
CAGGTTCGATTCCTGCCAGGGCCGCCATTTTTACATCAGTGAGGTGGGATCTGTTCCACCGCTTTTCTTGCTCAAGTAGCACCTGATACCCGATTTTCGTCATTGACCGCGAGAGCCTGGCGGAACAATCCCCCTTTACGACCCGTCGATGATATGAAAGGGGCTATCCCCCTTGAACCAGCAGATATGATAATATTCAGTCGGACAGCGAATGTACAATGGAGTGATATTAGTGAAGAGACGAAGGCATGCTTTGATTGCGGCAGTTGCGCTATGCACTGTTCTTGCTGCGCTACTCTTTGCAGGAACTCTTGTACTTGGGAAACCAGGCAAACAGGGTAAGGGAGCGCAGCCCCCAAAGGATAAGAAAGTGCGCGCCGTCCAGACTTTGCGTCCAACGAAGGTCATGACAGAGAACGGATTGCTTCTGCTTGAAGTGCCTGAAGGCACCATATTCGAAGTAGCCGAGCATAAGGGCAATGCAGTATGGATCTCCGGTCCAAGCGGGACCAGGTATCAAATCCGTCGTCAGGATGTAAGGGCTATTCCTCAGCACAAGGTATCTATGCACGGATACGATGACGCACAACTGAAGCAATTCGGGCGCCAGGCATCTGCGGCGCGTGTGGCGGCAGTGATGCAATCTGCTTTTCCTGAAAAAGGGACGCAGCTTACTATAGCCATGAGGACTGAATGGCAGGACAAAGTGGAGATTGAAATGGCCATAAAGATGGAGATAAGCGTCGCCCAGTATTCCCTCATGGCTTCATGGGCAGTTTACAAGGGTTGGCTTGACTAAAGCCGATAGAGGTCGAAGGAACTTCGGGGCATGGCGGAGAACCATCCGAAAGGTGAGGTAACGTAGGTATACGGGGTGGTCATCTATGGATTATGGAGTGGTCTATGACATATGGCGTTCGTCTGATTGTGTGGATGAGGCCACCAGGGCGGAACTTGCAGAAATAGAAGAGGACGTTGCCGAGATTGAAGAGAGGTTCGGGCGTGAACTCGGTTTTGGCACCGGAGGCATGCGGGGCAAGATGGGCGCCGGAACGAGCAGGATGAACCGGTACACGGTTCGCCGGGTTACGCAGGCCTATGCTTCGTACCTTCTGGAGCAAGTGGAAGGGTCCACTCAATCCGGCGTAGTGATTGCCTATGATTCCAGGAGAATGTCAGAGGAGTTTGCCCGGGAGGCTGCGTATGTGCTTGCCGCGAACGGGATCCGAGCAATGGTGTTCCAGGGGATTAGGCCTACTCCGCTGCTTTCTTTTGCTGTGCGCGAGACTGGGGCGGCAGGCGGCATTGTAATAACAGCAAGCCATAATCCGCCGGAGTACAACGGCTACAAGGTCTATGGCCCTGACGGAGTTCAGCTGCTTCCTGAGGCGGCCGGCCAGATTGCCAACAGGGTTTCCGGCATAGACGACTATCTCTGCTTCTCAGCGAAACCAGCGGTTCCAGTGGAGACGGTCGGAAACGAACTGGATGAGCGTTACATAGCCCGCGTCACGGGCCTCCTGGAGGAGATATCGGGGGAGATGGTGCCCAGGGGCGATCGTGAGCGTCTTGAGTTGGTGTATACTCCACTTCATGGAACAGGCTACTTGCATGTTCCTCGAGTAATGGGAGACTTGGGATTCAGCCGTTTGCATGTTGTGGATGAGCAATCTGCGCCGGACGGCGATTTCCCCACAGTCAGGCTGCCGAACCCGGAAGATCCGTCCTCCTTTGAGCTGTCCATTGAGCTTGCGATGTCGATGGATGCTCAGGCGCGCCCGGCCGCCATAATTGCAACTGACCCGGACTGTGATCGTGTGGGCGTAGCTGCATGGGACGGAGAGCGTTACAGGATTCTCACAGGGAATCAGGTGGGCGTGTTGCTTGCAGATTTCCTGATCGAAAGTGCGCGCAGAAGAGGCATAGACCTGGAGAAATGTGCAATAGTGAAGACCATAGTCACAACGGAGATGATCCGGGCCCAGGCCGCCCGCGAAGGTGTGCAGGTGATCGACACCTTGACCGGGTTTAAATACATCGGAGCGCGAATAGACGAACTCGAATCAGATGGCCGCCATTTTCTGCTGGGACTCGAGGAGAGTTGCGGGTATCTTGCCGGCACCTTTGTTCGGGACAAGGATGGGGTAATGGCGTCGGCGCTGGTTGCGTGCGTGGCGGCGTGGCAGCTGGCCCATGGGCGCACCCTTATCGATCGCCTGAAGGAACTGTACAGGACTTACGGATGCTACTATGAGCGCCTCGTTTCGGTTCCGATTGCTTCGGATGGTGGCGGTGTGGAGGCCCTGGATGCCTTGAGGCAGGAGATGCCTGACTATGTAGCCGGATTTCCTGTGGTTGAAATCCGAGATTACTTCACAGGCTGGAGAAAGAAGCGCGGGGTCGGCGTGATGGTTCCGATCGACCTACCAAGAGAGAATTGCATACAGCTTCTGCTCGCGCGAGGCGGCAGACTGACGCTGAGGCCATCAGGCACTGAACCGAAACTCAAGCTCTATATAGCGGTCCGCGGGGCATCCCTCGACAAGGCGGAGGCAAGAGCGGATGCCATAGAGGCGACTGCGCGAAGGATTCTCCCGGTCTTGCAGGATGAGGACTAGCGGAGGAAGGCGGGTATCGAAAGAGCAGGGCTGTGTGCGCTGAGCAAGATTACGGGGGGCGGCTATTTGCCGCCCCCCGATAACTATGTTGACTGTGTATGGGCTAAACTACCAGGTTGACACAGAGTAGGTGAACTCGGTGCCGTCGGGGTTGATAGCCTCAAACTCGACGAGGCCAAGCCCCTTCTTGTATACTCTTGTTTCCGTGTACGGGCCTTCATACAGCTCGGCTGTATACTGAACCTTGACGTAGTCGAGCTTCTCATCGTCCTTGCCAACCTCGATGATCTCCGCGTCAACTTCGGTCCAGTCAGGCGTCTGGTATGTCCACTTTGTCCCCTTCTTGATGGGGGCCTTCAAGACCTGCATCTTGATGAACTTGTGCGGAAGCACCTGCTCACCATCGATGATGTCTTCAATGACCGAATCCTTTGAAAACTCGTATGTCATCTCAAGAGCGCTGGAAGTGGTTGCTGCGCTAGTGTCGTCGTCATCATCCCACCAGCTGCCCCAGCCCCAGTCGTCGTCATCATCATCGCCCCAGCCCCAGCTCCAGTCGTCTTCCTCTTCCGCTTCCTCTTCTTCTGCCTCGTCCTCAAGTTCAAAGGCGCTCCAGACGTCTTCCAGTTCCTCTTCTTCCTCTTCTTCTGCCACTTGAACTTCGCCAGTAATCGTGTAGGTTACTTCCTTAGTGGATGAGTCCTCGTAGATGGTGTCCAACGTCATGTTATGGGCGTAGCCATCTGTGCCTTCATACTCCCACGTGTAGCCTTCCTTATCGGGGAAGTAAGACATCAGTTTTTTCTGCCCGCCCTTGCCACAACCCGCCAGCGCTACTGCGAAGATGAGGGCTATGGCAGTAGCCGCTGCAATCCTCCTGAATCTCATACACCTATCAACTCCTCATATATTTCCTCAAGCCGCCCAAATAGTCGTCTCCGCGGCCTGGAAACCAACACCCATCGTCCGAGCTCTAGATCCAACCAGATCTCATGGCGAAACAATTGGAATGTTGAGTCTGCTGAGTGAATGTCACTCGGGCACATGTCCGGTGCACATAATCTGTCTCGGATAGATAGGCGCTGGGCATAGGTACCCCTCAATATATAAAAATACTATGGACCGGGACTTTTGTCCACTCTGATGCGATAAATTCCCTGCCTACATTATATTGCATAACCCATCCCTTTGGTATGCCAGTCCCGGTTTCCAGGAGCACAGCAACACCATACCTATTATCTGCCGGGTTCATCTCTGATTATGCCTTTTCCCGATACGGGCGGTACTCTTCTTCATCGTTCGACACACCGGGCATGAGATTCGGAGTTCGGGTTGCGTTTCGCATCGCTTGAGGGCGAGAACCGGCACAAAATGCCGTCCATTCTTGAAGTCAGCTTGAAATCGGTGGAATTTCGTTGTGGATTTGCATATAGGAATCTACATGGTTCGAGCAAGCATGCTTGTAGGATATGTGATGGACAGCGCGATAAAGCGCCTTATTGCAGGGGGTGCGCTGATGTCGGGGGGCAGAGATCTTTTTGCGAAATGTTTCGCTGTAGCGCTGATCATGTGTGCGATCGGATCAATCAGATGCCTGGAGCTTGATAGTGCAGGGGCTGCTGAGTCACGAGTAGGCTCCATTTTATCCCGCGTTGAGCAGGCAAGCCTTACGGGATCCGCGGGGTTCCAAGCGCTGGAAACTGACGGGTGGGGCTTTGAGACGTATGTGGGATACGGAAGCCTGCTAAGCATATCGACTGAAGCGAGCTGGGAGAATGAAGCGCCAGGCCTCTTTGAACTCGCCGGTTGGGCGGTCTACTCGGATGTGGTTGCCATCTCATGCCGCGAGGACCTGGGCGAGGAGCGCATGACGAGGCTTCCTTCAGAACCTGATGGTTGGTTTTCGGGGACAGTATGGTTTGTGGACGGACCCGGCAGGTACTCATTGAGCGTTGCCACGCGCCCACCTGGAAAGTCATCATACATAGTTGTTTGCAGCTTCTGTGTGCGCAATGTTTCGTGTGAGATCCCGTTGGTCCCTGTTGAATACGTAGGGTACGGCCACGACCTGACCATCGATTCTCCGCGACAGGAGTCGAACACGGTGACCGACGTCTTGCATGTGCGAGGTTGGTCGCGCTACGGGCGAGTAAGGGCGACAGTTCAAAACCTGGAAACCGGGGAGATGCGCACCTACTATGCTCAGACCAGACCGGATGGAACCTTCGAATTCCCTGTACCGCTCGATGTTGGATATGGGCCATGCGAGGTCATATTCGCTTCCAGACAGATAGACGCGGAGACATGGCAGGGGGCAGCTGCGTACCGCCTTATTTCCGAAGAACCCCCTTTATATGTGACTCAGCCTGCATACCAGCGAGGGTCGATACTGGCGACTGGGAGGTTTCGGGTAAGAGGGGTTGCGTGCGGCGCTGAGACTGTGATTCTGGAGACATCATCCTGCGATGAAGATGTAGTCTACAGGCGCCAGGAGGCCTCGGTCGTCGATGATCGCTGGGAAGCGTGGATAGACCTGCCCGAGGGAGAAGACGTCTTCAGGTTGTGCGTGGGCCGCAATGGGAGCCAGGCGTGTGGTACGGGTTGGGAAGCGAATCGGTCCTATACTGTGGCTGCAGTGGCGCCGCGCGCCGATCCCGCGCCCACCGAGCCGTGGTTGATGCAATCGCTGAGCATTGCCATACAAGAGCTTGCGGCGTCGATAGTAGATGGCATACATGACCCCTACGAGCGTGTGCGCGCCCTGCATGACTGGGTTGCGGCGAACATAGTCTACGATATTGAGGGTGCTCGAAGCGGGCGACCCGGGCCGGGCGATGCCATTACGACGCTCAAACGCCGCCAGGCTGTGTGCCTTGGCTACTCGAACCTCTTGGCTGCGCTCTTGCGAGCTGCCGGGTGCCGAGTATGGGTGGTTATCGGAAACGCCGATAACGGCATCTCTGTGTTGCGCCATGCCTGGAACGAGGTTGAGGTGGAGGGGAGGATTCTCTCAATCGATGCGACATGGGATTCAGGCTGCATGGAAAAGGGAGTCTTCGTCAGGCGGTTAAGCGGCGCCCTGTTCGACCCATCTCCTGAATTACTTGCCTTCAGCCATTTTGCCGGGATTTAGCGTCGCATGAGGTGTGGCGGAAGAGGTTCAGGAGGGCGTTCCTCAGGCAAACCTCTGGGTGCGCAAAAAAAGTGTAATCGATTCGCTGTTCCGGTCATATCCATGTGAAACGTGAGCTTCGCGCGTCCAGAAAGCCTGCAGCATTCATGCAAACTTGTGAATGAGCGAGATTTCGAGAAATGG
>CAZXLH010000080.1:0-5894 GCA_964641455.1 uncultured Eubacteriales bacterium
AACAATATCAGAGCTATTGAGGCGACCCTCGCTTCTCTCGATTTTGGTGCAGTGAATCAGGCAATAGATGCTTTCTCACGAGCCCGGAGGGTCGACTTTTACGGGGCAGGCCCCTCTAGCGTAGTAGCAATGGATGCATACATCAAATTCATGCGGATAGGGTTATCCGCGAGCTTCAATTCCAATGCCCATCTACAGGTGATATCAGCTGCTGCGCTGACAAACCAGGATGTAGCAGTTGGGATCCTACTCCGGCTCCACTAAGGACACTGTTGAGGCGCTTACTATAGCACGAAACTCCGGTGCAACAACGATAGCGATAACTAACTTCCCGGACATGCCGATCTCCGAGGTTGCCGATATCGTCATATGTTCCAATGCCGATGAAGCTTTCTTCCATGGCGGCGCAATGGCATCGCGCACAGCTCAACTAGCGGTGATCGACTTGGTTTTCGCAGGGACCATCGACAGGCGGGCAGAAGAATCCGCAAAGCAGTTGGAGAAGACGAAGAGCGCTTTGCTGTCCAAGTTAGCAGGAGATGTGCGTGTGGTTGTGCAGACAAGCAAAAACGGCCAAACCTGATGGCGGAGACAGGAGCATGGCAGATGAACATCTATGTACTTATTAAGCAAGTGCCCGGCACATCCAATGTGAAGATGGATCCGGACACTGGCACGATGATCAGAACGGAGCATGAGAATGTGATCAACCCGCTCGACGAGAATGCTCTGGAAGAAGCATTGCGCTTGAAACAGGCTGGCCAAGGTATCTCTGTCGTGGCGATTAGCATGGGGCCTCCGCCTGCAATGAAGGCTCTTCGTGAGGCGCTTGCAATGGGAGCTGATTCGGCGGTTTTGCTATGCGCACGAGGCTTTGCGGGCTCTGATACGCTTGCGACGGCGCGCGCGTTAGCCGGCGGGATCCGGTATGTGGCTGGCGGGAGTATTGGGCAGAGCGAGGCCGGAGAGGCAGCTGTCGGCGGAAACAGCATCATCCTTTGTGGAGAGCGCGCCACCGATGGAGAGACCGGACAGGTTGGCCCTATGGTCGCAGCGCTCATGGGAGTGCCAGTAGTGACGTATGCAAGGGCTATAGAGCTTGAACTGGATGGGATGGGTGATCCTGAGGCAATTGTAGTTGAGCGTGTGGTGGAGGAAGGGTTTGAACGCGTCAAGCTCGAGCTTCCATGCGTCGTTACGGTGGTCAAGGACATCAATCAGCCCGGTTTTCCGACTCTGGCTGGGAAGGTGCGGGCGCGGGATGCGGACGTACGTGTACTCAGCCCTGAGGAGCTAGGCCTCGACGGTGGACTGGTCGGCCTGTCAGGTTCGCCAACAAGAGTAGTCAGAGTATTCAGACCTAGCTTTACACGAAATACTGTGCTCCGCGTACATGATGAGTCAGGCGCAGCAGTAGAGTCTTTCATCGATCTGATAAGGGATCGGGGGATCATATGATGCTACAGCCTCAATACGCTGGTGTAATGGTTGTCGGAGAGCAGCGTGAGGGGACTGTTCATTCAGTCTCCTTTGAACTTCTGGCACGGGGCAGGCAACTTGCAGACAAGCTTGGAGTCGGCCTTTCCTGTGTCCTGATGGGTTCACGCGTCAAAACCAACGCTGCCTGCCTCATAGAAAAAGGGGCGGATGTCGTTTACGTAATCGATGACCCTGCCCTCTCCTGGTTTCTTCCCGGTCTGTACTCCCGTGCGCTCGTCAGGCTAATTAGAGACGTGAGGCCGGAGATAGTCATTGCTGCGGCCACAACCTCCGGGCGTACTCTAATGCCGATTGTAGCGGCCAAGCTTGGAACAGGCTTGACTGCTGATTGTACAGAGCTGGATATTGACATGGAGGACCGGGTGCTCTTGCAGACTCGCCCTGCTATCGGCGGCAATGTGATGGCTACGATCAAGACTCCAACTGCGAGGCCCCAGATGGCCACTGTGAGGCCCAGGTCAGCACAACCGCTGGACGCCGACAGCAGGCGGAAGGGCAAGGTAGTGACTGTAGCTCTGGACTGCGAGGATAAGACTTCAGCATCAGACCTGGAAGTGGTGCTCGAGTCGGTTCGTGACAGCACGCAGAAGGTGAACGTGCAGGATGCCCGGGTAGTTGTGAGCGGAGGCAGAGGGCTCAAGAGCAAGGATGGTTTTCACATGGTTGAAGAACTGGCCTCGCTTCTGGGCGCCGCTGTAGGGGCAACGCGTGATGCAGTCGATCTGGGATGGATAGGTTACCCTCATCAGATAGGCCTGTCAGGGAAGACCGTCGCTCCTGACCTGTACATCGCCATAGGCCTATCCGGCTCTGTCCAGCATCTGGCCGGCATGCAGACATCCGGGACGATTGTGGCAATCAACAAGGATAGCAACGCCCAGATCTTCAAGGTGGCCGACTACGGCATAGTCGGCGACCTGTTTGAGGTCGTTCCGGCAATCATAGAGAGAATGCCTGAAGGTGCGGGGAGGTGAGCGGCGTGAAACGTTACAGGCCTGTAACAGCGGAGATCGTAAGAAAACTTGAGGACATAGTTGGTGCGGGCGGCATAGTCACCGATGCGGAGAAGCTTGAGGTGTACTCCCACGACGAAACCTCAGAGTCGGAGTATGTGAAGATGCCTGAGATCGTTGTGAAGCCGCGGGATGCCTCGGAAGTCTCTGAAATACTGAAGCTGGCAAATGCTGAGATGATCCCGGTTACCCCTAGAGGAGCAGGCACAGGCCTTTCGGCGGGTTGTGTGCCTGTGTGTGGGGGCATTGTCATGTCCATGGAGCGCATGAGCGACATAATAGAATTGGATCCCAAGAACCTTTTCATCGTTGTGGAACCCGGAGTGACAACCGGTGAGATCCAGCGGCACGCCAGGGAGGAAGGCCTGCTATATGCTGGAGATCCATGCTCGGCTGAGAGCTCACAGATAGGAGGGAACCTCGCCGAAAATGCCGGCGGGAACAAGGCCGTGAAATACGGGACCACCTCGCGTCACGTGTACGGGCTTGAGGTTGTTCTGCCTACCGGTGAAATCATGACTCTAGGTGGCAAATGCGTCAAGGATGTGACTGGTTACGATCTCATGCGTCTGATGGTAGGCTCTGAAGGCACACTGGGCGTCATCACGCGTGCTTGGCTAAAGCTTCTTCCGCTCCCGAGGTTCAGTGTTGCTCTGCTGGTTCCTTTCCAGTCGATGCAAAGAGGGATCGAGGTGGTCCCTGAGATTATGACTTCTGGCGGCATCATGCCTACATCTGTGGAATTCATGGACAATATGTGTATTGAAGCAGCTGAGTCCTATTTGAACTCGTCACTGCCATACAACGATGCTGAGGCCTACATAATAATTGAGCTTGAGGGCAATTCGGAGAGTCAGGTAGAATCGGAATATGAGTTCATCGGCAAGTTATGCCTTGAGCGGGGAGCTCAGGAAGTATTCGTGGCTGACAACCTCTCTACGCAGGACAGGATATGGAAGGCGCGCAAGTGTATAGCCGAAGCGCTTCGAGTAGTGAGCCCGGTATACTCCATGGAAGACATAACGGTCCCCGTATCCGAGATCCCAGGTCTCTTATTGGCGATAGCGGAGATTTCGGCCAGGCATGATACTGCCATTCCTTGCTTTGGACACGCAGGAGATGGCAATGTCCATGCAACGCTCCTCCGTGGCGATATGGATGATCGCACATGGCAGGAAAAGCGCGACTGCGTCTTGGAGGAGCTGTATGCAGCGGCCTACGATCGTGGGGGGAATCTCTCTGGCGAACACGGCATTGGAGCCAAGAGGATTGCAGCGTGGGAAAGATTCGCAGATCCTGCTGTGATCAAGACGATAAGATCCATAAAGACCGCTCTCGATCCCAACCTCATCTTGAATCCTGGCAAGATAGTCTACTGAGCGCAAGCGCGAATTGCCGCAAGCGCACATGGAGGTGGTGCAGGTGCAGGTCGAATTGGCCTATGGGCAGACCGGGCTGTCGGTCGATCTTCCTGATTTCAACACAACTGTTGTGGAATCAATATTTGTGCCTGGAATCCTTGATGAAGAGCGCGCCATAACTGCAAGCCTCCAGCATCCTCTGGGGGCGCCGCCACTTGCGCAGATGATCAATCCGTCAGACAGTGTTGCCATTGTCGTGTGCGATGCCACCAGGGCTATGCCGAGCAAGAGAGTGTTGCCTGTGATTCTCAAGACGTTGCAGCGAGCAGGCATACACCCGGGGAGGATAAGCATTATCAACGCCCTCGGCACGCATAGGCCAAGCCCGCGCCATGAGTTGATTGAGTTCCTCGGAGGTGGAATCGTAGAGACGTACAGGATTGTTCAACATGACTGTACGGACTACGCCAATATGGTCTGCGCCGGGCGACTCAGCAATGGGAGCGATCTGTGGGTTAACAGGGATTATTATGAGGCAGATCTGAAGATACTTACGGGACTGATCGAACCCCACTTTTTTGCTGGTTTTAGCGGCGGGGGAAAACTGGTATTGCCCGGTATTGCCAGTCTGGAGAATATCATGGAATCCCACTCCCATGCGATGTTGTCAGATCCGGGGGCTACCTGGGGAATAACAGATGGCAATCCGGTCTGGGAGCAGATAGCGGAAGCAGCGGAACTCACGTATCCGAGTTTCATTGTGAATGTCGCCCTCAACCGCGACAGGCAGATCACTGGTGTATTCTCCGGCGAATTAAGGACGGCTCATGCTGCGGGCGTGGAGCATGTGAAGCAATCGGCGATGCGGGCGCTTTCGAGCCCTTTCGATATCGTGGTGACTACGAACAGCGGGTATCCGCTGGATCGAAACTTGTACCAGACTGTCAAAGGAATGACTGCGGCCCGTGGAATAGTGAAGAAGGGCGGGGCAATAGTCATTGCTGCAGAGTGCAGGGATGGGGTTCCGACCGGAAGCTCTTTTCAACAGCTGTTGTCAACGTCAGGTGACCCTGCTGGCGCAATGGGGCTCCTGGCCAAAGAAGGTTTTTCCATGCCAGATCAATGGCAGGTGCAAATGCAGGCTCAGGTTCAGCTCCATGCCAGGGTGTTCCTGTATTCCACTGGTCTTAGGCCAGAGGAGATCCAAAATGCCATGCTAATCCCCTGTCTGCGCATTGAGGACACTATTG
The DNA here is from genome assembly GCA_964641455.1 of uncultured Eubacteriales bacterium. Taxonomy (GTDB): domain Bacteria; phylum Bacillota; class Sulfobacillia; order Fermentithermobacillales; family Fermentithermobacillaceae; genus DTU015. The sequence goes on from CAZXLH010000080.1 coordinate 5,125, forward strand.
AGGAACTAATGCACGAATATGGGCCCGGTGCCAGCATCTGCGTACTACCGGAGGGGCCGGAGACTATCCCATACTTGTCTAACCGCGCTGAGCTAGGAGAATGATGGCAGACACGATGAGTCGGCGCTGTTATGGATAACTGATAGAGAGCAACAGCCTCGCCCAGCGGGGCCCCGGGCTTTGTACGCCTTTCGGGGCCTTTTCCTATCTCCCGAGTCGCACGAAGAAAACAGAATGTGCTGCAGAACTGGCGAGCACCTGGCTCAGAGCAATATGGGGATTCGGAGAACGTTTTCCACCGTAGATATGATACCTAAACTGCTTGCCTATAGCATTGCCGTAACATGCTCTTCTGCTTCGCACGGCCCTTGGGCTCAGTGGATTCTCGATTCCCGCCACTTATCAGGCAACATGCCGACCCGGATTAGCTGATGAATGTATTATGGAGAAGGAAATGTGACTGGCGGGGCGATACGACACCAAGCACTTGTATGGCTCATAGGGCTGGATGGATCTCGATGCCGTAAGTGATCGCATCCCGTATGACGCTGCTCGTAGCTTTGATACGCGCAAATTCTTCTTCAGTATAGGGCAACCCCTCAAGATAGAAAGGGAGCTCCCGGTTTTCATGTAAGAACACCATTCTGCGTGGGAAACTCACTCCACTGAAGCTGTTACTGATTACGACAAGGTCTACGTCGCTTGAAACGAGATGGTCTCCACGTGCGCGTGAACCAAAGAGGATGCCCCTGTGTGCGCCTACCCTGTGG
>CAZXLH010000081.1:0-5874 GCA_964641455.1 uncultured Eubacteriales bacterium
TAACCAAAATGGCTTTGTTGAATTGCTGCTTTTCGAACCTGTGCCGTGAGAGGCGCTCTAGCCTAAATTGTTCCTGAGATAACTCTTCCATGTGATAATGGCCTCCTTTGTGATGCCTATTTCTACTTTAACGAGTTTCTAGCGGTACCTGTTGCAGAAATGAACATTTCAGCTCCAATTCCGTGCGCGTACGCACGTGTCTACCGGCACCTGTTGCACGATGAACACTTCAGCGACGATTTCCCTAGTTATTTCGGTCTTTTCCACGTTGCCATGCGCCAAGCGCCAATTAGTTAGCGATTGCAGACGCAAATCAAGGCTGGGCCGGACTAGGGCAAATCCTTTCGTCAACTCTCCGAGCCATACTGTAAGTATATGGTGTGAAATACTTGAGCCAAAACCCTCTTGCAGTAGGGTTAAAACTCTCAAAATCCACACCCAGACGAGTGTAGCCTTCTGATTTCAGAGTCTCCAGCAAGAAAGCCAGAAGTTCTGTATATAATCCACTTTGGCGATACTGCGGAAGCATGCATGCGCCGCAGATATTCATCATCAGCGGGTCATCGCATGCCAAGTTTTCGCCGGACTCTATGATCTCAATGTACGCGATGATACCGTCGGCATCGCCGCTTCTTCTCGTGCAGAAGAAACGGGAGTTCTTGTGTCTTGCTGTTTCTACCATCTCAGCTTCGGTAAACTGAGAATTCGGAAGAAACATGGGGCTTTGGGCCAAATGGGTAATCAACAGGTTTTTCAGCGGGAGCAGTCTCGATGCTTCTGCACTAGGAATCTCGAAAAACTCATAGTCCGGGTTCTTGCGTTCATAAATCAGCCTTTCGACCGGACGTATGGCATCTACACAGCGGAGTCCGAAGCCGTTCCAGAAGAAACTCTGCACAGCCTCAGCATTGTGTGCATACAGAGCAATGAAGTGGCTGAGAATACCTTTTTGCACCCACAGCTCAGCGGCGGCCTGATACAGCCTTGAGTAGATCATACGCCTATTATCTTTTACTGTACCATGAGCGTGAATGGGCGAAAAGGTGCCCTTCGTCAGCCCGAAATGATGTTCTCTGGGATTATAGCAGCACAAGAAGCCTACCATCTGCCCGTCCTCAAATGCTGCGACACCTAGCCTGTTGTCTGCAAACCGAGAAAGGTCGGGCAAGACTCTAACCGGAGGGAGAACCGACACAGACGAGCGCTCCTCCTCATAGTTTGCCGTGGCTATTCTTGTTGCCTGCTCAATGTGACATTTTGTGAACTCGGTTAGTTTGAGCATTACTATCCTCCAATAGGCAGGGGCCTTCCGGAAGTGGTTATCCTGCTAGAAACGCTGCCGCTCCGATTCAGGCGTATTTGGAAATTACATAACTGAGAATTGCCGAAATTTAATGTCTATTAAAATAAGTTCGGCAAGAAACATAATATCATGTTACTGCCGGACCGCCCAACTTGTGGCCGGGATTTGCCTTGGGAGATGGCCCATGCTACTGTGCTCCTTGATTATCGCTCATTCTTGTAGCGTGCGCTTAGTCAACCGGTACCGTTTTCTTCAAAAAACGCCGTGCTTTCTGAAGCCATCTTACTCCTCTTCCATAAAAGGACTATATTCCACCGGCGGGTTCGGATTTTGCTAATAGGAATAATGGTAGAAGAAGGGGTTTTTAGACCTGGATTTCTTCCTTTCAGTGGCAGGCCCCGAATCTCCAGGTAAACCGCAATGAGCGCATGGCCGGGTTGGTGACCATTCGTACTATGTGCCAGTCAGGCCAAGGCAGGGTCAGTGTATTTCGGGTTCGGTAGGAATTGGGATGCCACATGGCGAAGATGTTTGTATACATATCCCTGGTGTCAGATCGGAAGAAGCAAGGAATCGCGTCTAAGGATTTTTATGAGATTAACTTAGTCTGTTTTTTTCTGCCTCAATTTTAGCAAAGCCTTCAAAAGCGATTTTTGGCCCACCATGATTCTACATAGTGAACTATCATTTTCTTTTTGGTGATTTGGCCGCTTGGCAACGATTATTGCTTCGTGAGCATGGGTGTAAGTTTCAAGGATCTTTATTGACGCAAGTACGCCGTCAGCTACTTATACGGTATTTGGCGCATCCACTGTAAGCGGAACTTTCACATTCAATGAGATTGGTACATGGCGAGTTGTAGTAAGCGGGACTGGGAAGAACACTTACACATACAGGGTACGTGTGGTATAGCCTAAACAAGGGCTATTATGTAACTACGAACAAAACGGACAAATAATTTTGGCCCGTTTTGTTATAAGCAGGAAATCGCTTGAAGGTTTTTAGTTACTCATTTAAATAGATGCCATTCCTTCTCTCCGCATATATATGTCAGCGTTTTAATATCAAGCCCGGTTCTAATATATCCACTTGCGGAATCTGACTGATATTTGCTCTCCATTGGCTCATACGCCCATTTTGCATATGTCAATTGCCTGAGTATCAATATAGCATGCTTCGCCACGGCTATCGGTTTCAACATCGTAAAAGTAAAGCATGACAGTATTCCCATCGCTGTTAACATCCACAGAAACGCCGCTGCTGCTCTGCTAGTAGCTGCTCAGCGTCCCTTGCCTCAGGCTGTCTTTTTCAAATTTGCGAAACACAAGTACTCCAATGCATAAGAGAACCGCTGAACAGCCCACGAAGGATAGTAGCGAAACATCTGCTGTACCGGCCAGATCCGGAATTAGCGCGCGCCTGGTTCGCATGAGCCCTTGGGTAAACGGAAAAAACCGTGCTAACGCTGAAAACGTTCCGGTTATGTCATAGTCCATTGGCATGATGCCCATGGCAAACAGCAGGACAAACAGTAGATTTTTGAGCATGCCCAATTGTTTGAATTTTATGGTTAGTCCCCCGAAAACATAGCCTAACCCAAGCATTCCCACAGATGCAATCAGCGAGTTTACAATAACTGGGCCTACATTCCATACGATAGGAAGTTTTAGGACCAGGGACAGGATGATAGCAGAGACAAATACGTTCATAAGGCTGCCTACATAAAATGGCAAGAACTGTGCAGCAATTACCCCGCAAATTCCCAAAGGGCTGAGCGCTATATTATCTATGGTTCCTAACTGCCTTGAATTACTGACAAGCGATTCCGGAAGCCCTAGGGCCGACATCCCAAGGAAGAAATACATGAAACCGATAACCCGGCCCGCATTGCTGAACTGCAAAACCGTCTTGACATCATGCCCGTAAGCAATGCTGGGCGTAGATACGAGTATAATACCTGCCATTACGATTAGGTTGGAGGCAAATGTGGTTACAGTGCTGAAGAAATACCGCCGCCTGAACCTTATGATCCGTCTAAATTCTTCTATGGTCAGCAATACAAAGGTCTTAACTAAACTCATGGCTGGTGTCTCCCTCCGCAAACAACATTTGATAGCATTCTTTGAGAGTTGGCTGAACGAGTTCCAGGGCAACTACTTCGAGAGATGCATCTAATGCAAACTTCATAAGAGTCTCAGCATTTGCAGCAGTACTGTCTACTATGAGTTCAGCCATATCATCCGGTAAGTCGTGCCTGAAAGATTTGACGCCTGCAATTCCAGACAGATCGATGCTCAAGGGGTCTTCGTGCTTAAAGACAAGCTTGTAGTACTTCCGGCGAAAGAGCCACCGCACTTCGTCTATACTTCCTCTGAGGATCATTTTGCCATCGGATATAAAAGCTACCTCGTCGCAAAGGTCTTCCATGAAATCCATTTGGTGAGAAGTGACAAGCACGCTACACCCTTGCTCCTGTGCTAAGCTCCTAAGCTTTTGAGCTAAATCAATGCTTGAGTCCACATCCATGCCAACGTTGGGTTCGTCAAGAAGAATCAACTTGGGGCCGGTCACAAGGGTGCAGCACAGATTAAGTTTTTGGACCATGCCGGTAGATAGAGTGGCGGCAAGGGATGTTCGTTTACTTTCAATGCCGAAAAACTCAGTAAGCTCGTTTGCCCTTTGTTCAAGTATTCGCCTGTCCGGCACACCCTTGACAAGGCCCCAGTACATAATGTTTTCCAGCACGGTTATGTTCTTGTAAATTCCCTTCCCGGGTTCAAGAAGCACGCCTATGTTACTTAGTATGTATGAGCGATGCTCCCGGATATCTTTGTTCAAAACCAAGACCTGCCCTGAATCGGGCATGAGCAGCCCGCATGCAATTTTTACCGTAGTGGTCTTGCCGGAACCGTTAGGCCCTAAGAGGCCCAATATTCTACCTTCGTCTATGTTGAGAGTAAGATTGCTCAATGCAGACACTTCGGTTTTACCGGTTTTGAACGTCTTTGACACGTTTGACATCGCAAGAACGTTCATCTTCTTTCCACCTTCCTGTACTCATCCCTTTCCGCTTACCTATATTTACTAGATCACACCAGCAAATCCCTTTGAGCGAATATACAGGCAGACATAGGGTGCCGTTGTAAGCTTGCTACGAGAAATCAATACTGGAGACCCAAGTTGTTTGTGTTTGGATCTTTCTGAATAAATTCTAGCCTAAAACCGCTGGCCATTGCTTGTATGTGGAAGAAATTTATTCTGCCAGAGAACACCTTGCTTAACTACGGTTCCAATCCCGGTTTTATGGAAGTGAAAGCAAAACAAAGTGTTTTAATGTACAAAAAGAAATTAAGTAAACTGGGAGGGATTAAAAGAGACGCTCTGGAATATCCACATTAGTAATAAAGTGGGGGTACCATGAATGCCTTGGCTAAGCGTAACCTTTACGCGAGTTAGTTTGAAGAATGGAAGCGTGAAGGGTGTGATATCACTCGGTTTTCGGTTGATGGTTATTGGTTGAAGATTAAGGAGGACCATGGTTGGGCTACAGTCATAGTTAGCCTGGAGTTGAAATGCAAGGATGCAAACGAAAGCGATAAAACGATAATTATTGACAGACAGCGATGGCCTGTGAGCAAGACAAGTGGTTTGTGGAAGGTAGTGGATGCTCCTAACACAAAGAGTGCCGGTCTGCAATGGCTCAAATAGGGTATGTATTACAAGATAGCGTTGGCTTTGGAAAGCTACAGCCGTCCTTTACCCCGACAATTCTTTGATTATTACGACTCCATATTTCTACTGATCACTTAATCCTCGACAAACACTTCTCAACACGGCATCCCACGATTGTGGTGGATTCGTTCAACGTCTTGCTTAACGGGGATAACTCTTTGGCTCAAATACTGGAAGTTTTGAGTAATTGGTAGAATGTACAGGTTGCCAGTTAATTGATGATTTACAATAGAACCAATATGAATCGACATAACGCTACAATGTCGAAAAGCACAATATGAGATTGTAATTTCGAACAGCCATTCATTTTCAGCCCGCAAAATTCCTGTCGGGCAGCCGAAAAACAGAACTGCGGTGCAATGTCGATGGCAAAAGCAGTAAACAACGTTTAGTCCCTCCATACAACTCCTGGGGAGGCGCGCTTCTCCTTGAACAGCGCATTCCATCGACGGTTTAATAGGACCATCGGCAGCTCAAAGGAAAAAACAATCGCAAGAAGCGGTCAAAAAAGGCGGTCATAACGAAATACTCTGATCTGGATTTGAGGATTCCGCTGGTGGGCCATACAGGACTCGAACCTGTAACCCCCCGATTAAGAGTTAGGTGGGGAGGGATACACACGCTGGGGCGGTGTTGTTAGCACCGCCCTTTACCTGCAGTTTCGTTCTTCTTCGTCCGTATTCGTCGGAGTTAATCTGCGTTCAGATGGCGACAAAATGGCGACGGTTTCGGGACGACAAAAAAGGGCAGCCATCCCCGCTGCCCTGTCGCCACCGCACGACACACATTGATGCCATGTGCCGAATCTGGTTTATGTTGATGTTCGACCCTAGAGCAGA
>CAZXLH010000082.1:0-5803 GCA_964641455.1 uncultured Eubacteriales bacterium
CGCCTCTCACGGCACAGGTTCGAAAAGCAGCAATTCAACAAAGCCATTTTGGTTACCGGGGCCACGGAGAATCACGCTTACCACCTTCCAATGGGTACAGACACGTTTGCCGCCTATGGAGTCGCAGAGGAAGTAGCCACAAAAACTCCCGGCACTCTCCTTTTACCGCCCCTTCACTTTGGCGTAAGCGACAATCTAATGCCGTATCCGTTCACGGTAACGCTGACCGCCGAAACTCTGTCACAGGTGATGTTCGAAGTAGTAGAATCATGCATTATGCAGGGAATTAACCGTTTCCTGTTTATCAACGGACACGGTGGAAACACCTCTGCGATAGACGTAGCAGCCAGGAAAATCCGTAAAGCATATCCTGATGCCAAAGTCGCAGCTTCAATGGCATGGTGGATATCAGGCCCTAAACTTTGCCCTCCCGGTGTTTTTGGAGAAGATTTTGGAATAGGCCATGCAGGTGAAGCAGAGACTTCAACTGCTCTTTATCTGGTTCCTGAACTGGTTGATATGAACATAGCCATTGGCGAGTGGCCACAATCACCTCAAGAAGTCAAACTCTTTACAAACATACCTGAAATCTCAAAAACCGGTGCTACAGGTGATCCGAAAAATGCAACCTCTGATAAGGGCCAAATGATTGTGCAGCACTTGTCCGATTACCTGAGCAGATTCCTTAAAGAAATGGACGCAACATGCTGGAAATTTGCACGTAATGATTGGAGTTTCTTGAGCAGTAACCAGGCAGGCATCCTTAAGAAGCAATAGATACATACTGAGATCAAAAATTCACACATGGCCAGTAACGTAATGTGGCGCAGCAGCTATAAGGTGCCGCATTTTCGGCAGATCTCCATACGCAAACTTTATGTTGCCCTTTTTTCGAAACAGATAAGTGCCGCAAATAGAGTTTGGATTTCAGGCGTCCACAGATTTACACCGGGTCAGCCATTGCCTACCTGGTGAGTTTATCCATTACCATGATTATCTCATCAATCTTTTGCTTCTTGCTCGCTGGATCATCTGAGTCGAAAGCCTCAGTTACACAGTTCCTTAGGTGAGCATCGAGAATATCTCTGTTAATGTTTTTCAGAATGCCAATAGATGCCATTACCTGGTTAGAAATATCAATACAGTAACGGTTATCCTCCACCATTTTGATAATCCCGTCTATCTGTCCCCTTACAGTCTTCAGTTTTCTCAGCGTTGTCTCTTTATCTGCTCTCATGTTCATCTCCCGCCTCTATAACCTGGATAGTAGGATTATTATCCCAGACCCATACGATTTGCCCTGTTGCAACATGTAGCTCGTGAACAGTCCAACCTTCAACCTAAATCAGGCGACGTGAAAGATTAGGCCATTTATTAAGCCGGGTTTAAATATATACAGCAACCGAAGGTGGCTATTACTTCGTCAATTTATTCGGCCGACCACTTCAGCCACTTCATAACCTGCCTCTTCTACTGCTTGCTTCAATATTCTGTCAGATACTTCCTCTGTAAGCGATACTCTGGCAATATTATCCTCGAGGCTCACCTGAACGCTGCTTACTCCCTTAACGCTTCCAAGAGCTTTTTCCACGTGCATTTTGCAGTGCTTGCACGTCATACCTTTGATTTTCAGAATCTTGTCCACTCTTAAATCCTCACTTTCAATGTTTCGGTCGTTTTGCCTAACCCCGGTTGCCTCAGCCTGGCAATTAGAATTATCCGGTGTTACCCTTGTCACCGGTACCGGATGGCTTCGATTCTCAACCGGTAATCTACGCAACCTCAGTGCGTTCATAACTACAAAGAACGAACTCATACTCATAGCCGCTGCAGCAATCACCGGTGTAAGTTTTATTCCAAACGAAGGGTATAAAAGCCCTGCGGCTATCGGTATCCCCAGGCTGTTGTAGAAAAATGCCCAGAAAAGATTTTGTTTGATAATTTTGATAGTTACCTTGGATAATTCCATAGCTTCCACAGCATCCATAAGATCGCTTTTTATCAAAACAATATCTGCCGACTCGATTGCTACGTCAGTGCCTGCACCTATAGCTATCCCTACATCTGCCCTTGCAAGCGCCGGGGCATCATTAATTCCATCGCCAACCATGCCTACCTTGTGCCCTTGCTGCTTAAGTTCCTGTATTTTTTGGTCTTTTCCTTGTGGCAACACTTCTGATATTGCTTCATCAATTCCCATTTGCATACGTACCGCTTCTGCTGTTTTCTCGTTATCCCCTGTGAGCATCACCACCTTAACTCCCATTTCATGAAATCGTTTAACTGCCTGGCGGCTGGTGGCTTTTGGCGCGTCTGCAACTGCGATAATTCCTAGCAATACATTCTCTTTCGCAAAATAAATAGGTGTTTTCCCTTGTTTTGAATAACTATCTGATAATGCTGCTACCGCCTCTGTATCAACTCCTTTTTCATTTATGAACTTCTTGTTTCCCGCTGAATAAGGTATGTTCTCTATATAAGCTTCAATTCCGCGCCCTGCGACGGCCTTAAATCCATGGGCTTTTCTTCTAACAACGTTTTTGTTTCCTGCATGTTCCAAAATAGCCTTGGCTATTGGATGCTCTGAATTCATCTCGAGCGCCTGGGCAATTTCAAGCAATTCGTCTTCAGAGCCTACACAACCAAGCACAATATCAGTTACACGTGGTTTGCCTTCTGTCAAAGTGCCGGTCTTGTCCATAGCAACGGTATCTACATTATGCAGCACTTCTAACGCTTCGGCTGATTTTATGAGTATTCCATGCTCTGCGCCCTTTCCTGTGCCAACCATGATAGCAACAGGTGTGGCAAGGCCCAGAGCACAAGGACAAGAAATCACCAGCACCGATATTCCAACTGACAAGGCAAATTCAAAACTCTGCCCTGCAAACAACCATCCTACCGTAGCAATTAGAGCAATAGCCATTACCGCAGGAACGAATATGGCGCTGATTTGATCTGCCAGTTTGGCAATAGGCGCCTTTGTAGCGCTTGCATCTTCTACCAATGCTATGATTTTGGCAAGCGTAGTATCGGCGCCTACCTCAGTAGCCCGGAACCTAAAAGCTCCTGATTGATTAATTGTGGCTGCACTAACCCGGTCTCCTGCCTGCTTTTTGACAGGTATGCTTTCGCCGGTCAACGCAGATTCATCTACGAAAGACTGTCCTTCCGTTATTACGCCATCTACAGGAATCCGATCTCCTGGCTTAATTACTACTATGTCTCCTGTTGCAACCAGTTCCACGGCAATTTCATCCTGTACACCGTTCCTTTCGACTACAGCGGTTTTAGGTGCCAAATCCATAAGCTTTCTGATAGCATCTGAAGTTTTTGCTTTGGAACGCGCCTCCAAATATTCCCCAAGCGTAATAAGGGTAAGAATCATAACCGATGATTCAAAGTACAGATCATGAGAATACTTGGCAACCAGGTTCAGTTCACCTGCACCTAAACCATAACTCATTTGAAAAATCGCAAATATTCCATATACTAAGGCAGCGCCGGAGCCAACTGCTATCAAAGAATCCATGTTTGGATGTCTTTTAAGCAGAGCCTTGAACCCCACTGTAAAGAATTTGCGGTTAACATAAGCCACCGGCAGAGCCAGCAAGAACTGGGCAAAAGCAAAAGAAACTGAATTTTCAATCCCCGATAGAAAAGAAGGCAGAGGCCAATTAAACATATGCCCCATAGACACATACATTAGGGGCACCATGAACAAAACCGATAACATAAAGCGTCTTTTCATGCTTTGGATTTCTCTTGCCATTGGATTTTGAGATGGTTCTATTCTTGAAGTTTGCTTTGCCCCGTTTTGTGTTTTTAGAGACGCTTCATATCCGGCTTCGGTTACAGCCTGTATAATGTCTGCGTCCGAAACTTGCTTTTCATCGTATAAAGCATGCATACTTCCTGTTAAGAGATTTACAGCAACAGACTCGACGCCCGGGAGCTTTTTTACACCGCGCTCTACAGCTGCGGAACACGCCGCGCAGGTCATCCCGGTAATGCTAAAAGTCTTGCCCGACCCCTTCATAGGTTGGTTCTTACCTGGCGCTTTCGCAGGTTGGTTTCTGCCTAACTTCTTCATAGTTTGACACCTCCTACACCCCCACCGGGGTATATGTGGCTGAATTATACGGCTTTGATTATTCAGTGTCAATAGTTTGGCTCAATAGATACACGATCCACCAATTGATGAGATTCATTCAAAATCCTTATCTGTTGGATACCACTTCTGCCAAGGCCCTAAAATGTCGTCATACAACCAACATCCGCGACGCACTGGGATAATTCCGGCCAGCAAAGGGTTTATTGCCAATGCGGTACATATTGCGCGTCTGAGGTGATCTCTTTCTCTTATTGAAGATGCATAAACCATAAGCAATCTATCAACACGAATATTAGGATACTGGTTGAGAGGCTCTCCTGATGGGATTACTTGTATGGGATGCTTGGATATCTTAGCTACGAAATTGCCGGTGATTTGGAACGCTAACTTCAAAGCCAGTCCAAATAGGTAATCAGGCTCGCTCTCAAAAGAGCGCCTGAAGCCACCTAGGTCGTCAAGGCCACTCAAACTTGAACTTGCAGATTCGCCATAATAATCAACTCTAGTATAACAATCAGATCCAGAAGGCTTGTCAACGCCAAAAGCAACTATGGCTTTCTGAAACCAAGGGCTTTGGTTCCATACTTCAATCTTCCAGCAATTGATGCATTCATGCACTTCATGTACAGATACTTTCCGAGCTAAGAGTTTTTCCCGGCATTTAGTACACTTATCTTGCCAATAATCGCTGGGGCTACCGAAATGAATCCATACTTCATCTTCAAGGGTTCTCAAACACCATTCACCTACTGCTGCCGGTAGTAACAATTTGGCCTTATGCCAATCCAGTTACATCCGGTTAAATTACAGATTATAGAGATGCGTAATTGTAGGCAGGCTACCTAGCAAGTTACAGAGCAATTAGGTGTTGATATATCCTGCCGGAAAAAAGGCATACAGGCACTGTATACTGCTTGCTAACTTAAGTATATGCAGCAATGGAAAATGAAGTGTCTTCCTTCTCCCACCCAGCAATGACTATCTTGCCTGCAGGTTGCCGGTAAGACTTGGCCTCAATTTCAGATAACATGAAACCTCGGTACATACCGTGACAAAGCAAGAAAAGAGTTGCTGAAGAGACCATAATGACGAGCATAAATACACAAAAACCTGAATCTGAGATTGTGCATAAGTGGCCTTATAGCATAATTGCCACACCGCACCGCTTCCATACATACTTCCATGTTTGATGATCATGGTGGGTGGTGCCGGGGGCGGGACTCGAACCCGCACGGGCCTCAAGGCCCAGGGGATTTTAAGTCCCCATTGTCTACCTATTCCAACACCCCGGCGTTTTCTAGAAGTTCCGGCGCGACCCGCGTCCGCCTCGTTTAGAGTCTACGTTTCTTCTAAGATCTGCTTGACGTTCATCGCTCTCTTTCATGAACTTTGCAAGCTTATCTTCAAAACTTGCCTTGGAACTGCGATAATCACGTCTAGATCTTGGGCGGTAATTTGGGTCAGCTTGTTTCATACTCAGCCCAATCTTACCCGAAGGATCTACAGATAAGACCTTAACCTGAACTTTTTCATTTCTTTTTACGTAATCATTAATATCTTTGACATAAGCGTCAGCGATCTCAGAGATGTGAACCAAACCCGTCTTACCATTAGGCAAGGTTACAAAAGCACCGAAATTAGTGATTCCAGTAACAACTCCCTCTATAATCGCTCCTACTTCGAGGGCCA
>CAZXLH010000083.1:0-5621 GCA_964641455.1 uncultured Eubacteriales bacterium
GGAATATAGCTTGCCTCCTCTGTCACCAATTACCTCACTTAGCTTCAGCAGAAACGTGCTTTTTCCGATCCCAGAGGGCCCCGTTACAATACATACTCTATTCGCCGTCCGCTTTTCACGAACGGCTTCGTAAAAGCTAAGAAACTCTCGGATCTCCTTGTCTCTGCCAACACAACAATGAGGAGGCGCTGGGTACTTATAGTCGAACCAACCACTTCCCTGTACCGTAAAGTGAACACGTCGCTCATATTCTCCGATTCCATTACGCACCGAAGCCCTGGGTTTTTGCTCATTCAGGCACGGAAGTTCAGCTAAGACAGAGCCGTTTGGAATGCATAGTTCATGTATGCGCTCCACGATTTCCCGTTCACATTCTCTTCCCTTCTGATCAAGCAGAAGATATCCTCTTGGCTCAATCTCGTCTGGCGACAAGACAAACTGTGCTATGCACAATCCTCTGTCATACTGTATTATCTGCGTATCGCCAGGCCGAAGCTCATACTTAGTGTTGATTATGTGGTGCACAACGTCGAGGCTTACTACCTCACCAAGTTGGACAAGCAAGGATATCAGTTCAGCTTCTCCATATATTTTTATCCTCTGCCTAAACTCCTCATCAGTTGATTGCCAAAACTCCCGAGCGTTTGGGCTCAGGCGGGGTATGGCAATCATGACTCCAGATGCTCTCGGGTCAGAAGTCTTGGCCAGGTTCACAACCTTGAAGGCTAAAGCTTGTAGAGGTTCCGGAGGCACACTTCTGGAGAGACATTTACAGGAAACTACAACTGGTGAATCTGTAAGCGCAGCTTTGCCACTAACGTCCCACTCGGTCCCATGCACGATTGAATTAAGCTCAACACGTGTATAACCATAGGTCTGGAGAATCTGACCTACGAGTCGTTCTAGCAAGCGTCCTTTCTCCTGATCTCGCTGTTTCTTGGAATCACCATGCGGGAGAAACTCAATCCTCACCCCCACAGTTCAGCACCTCCCTATAGAGGACTTGTTGATGGCCAAACAAATCCAATGGCTGCCCTCCGGCAACCACCCATTTTGCCAATTTCCAGATTCAACCCCGTAACCACCTGTCGTCCCTTTTTCTTGCCTCAGACTCCAGCGTTAGTGCCGCCAACTGATATCGGACCTGTGACGTCGGTGCTAAGTCCCTGTTTGAGCCCTCTCAGCCTAACTACTGATTCCATATACCCGAATAATACCAATACCGGAAGGCTATTGAGATCCATATATTTCTGTTACGCCTGATGCATATCCACGTATCACAACGGGCTTGCGCCTGCACCTTGTCGTTTAGGCTGCATGGAGTACTTCCTGGTCACTCTGTTGGAATACCGCAGTCAGAGCACCACTACACAGGTCTATGCAGACACCGCAACTCACAATCCCCGGCCGCCAACAACCTTGCAAAGCCTCGGATGATCACCTTACGCGACCCTAGATGATCTCCACACACAATTCCGATCAACATACGTATGCACGATGCGTTTGCACGATTCCCGAAGACAGTAGCAACAGCTATCCCTGGTTTCTACCACACTGGATATGCATTCTTGAGCAACACCACAAAACTTAGGATAATAGCCACAGCGTCAAGACATGATGGCCATGTTAGTCACTAACGGTACTTCGCCTTGAGTATACCGTCAGTCTCCTTGAGGCTTTCATCTTGCGCCTGCATGATATCAATCGCAGAACAGACTATCGACAACCCGCCAGAAGAAGACCCATGTTAACAGATACGCTCTGTACAGGAGCAGTAAATGGCCAGCATAAACTCTCGCTGTGCATTGCGGATTCCCACGAAGTTTCATCAGCATTGGGCATTGGCGATCAAGTCCTCAATATGTTGTGAAAACGGTTCTAGGTCGTTGGAGTATACGCATACAGATACTGCAAACGATGGTTGCAAAGGGCATGGGGTATACAATGGCTCAGCAGACCCACACATGCCCTTAGCTCCAAACGGCATGAACTCTTGAGTGATCTCCCAATATGCACGAGTCATTCGGAGTTTGCGAATAGTCGCTCGAAATTGAGCACTTTCCTGGACTGTATGGCGATACCTAAGTTGCTAGGTATAGGGGTTTGAATCTGCCCCTGGACAGTAGTTGGTATTGTAATGGAGACAATTTCTCCAATCGCGTTGTGTTGATATACGGCTGTGATAATTCCTAGAAACAGCAACCTGCTCGCGCCAATTGTAATGTTTGCTCCATCAACAATGATTCCTTCATTCAAAACAATGATAGGCGATCCGCTGGAGCCCGGATATATCGCTGCATCGACAAGGAATGTGGGCAATCCATCATACTCTACATCGAGACGAGTGGCCGCAAGTGCCCTTCTCACTATCGGTAAGTTGTTGACTCCATCCCAAAGGCCATTGGGATAACCTATTATGAGAAGGTCCTCGTTGATTGTCATGCGGGCCAGCACATCATTCGAGGGTATGTGGTGTGGCTCTAATGCCTTTATCAAGGGAGTCTTCCCTTGTAGTTGCAACCACTGCATGAATCCGGCAATCGGCATACAGCACAAGTCAATGGAATCATCAGGATGTGGCATCCAGTCCCAGAAGTATCTGTCAAGCCTAACCTCCTCAATATGCTTCTTCCCCTTGCTGTCAAGAGTAAGCATCATGGTGCCTGCAACAGTGTTTTCCACCACATGCTTGTTGGTTATGAGAAGCGGAATGACGCCGTTACCATGCGGCAACACGAAGAAGAACCCGGTGCCCACGCTTTCCATGCCATCTGAACGAATACATGAAATGCGCGTGGTTGTTTGAAGCACCTCCATAGCCAACCCACTGTTCAACGTCCTAATTCTCGTACACCTCCCCTAGCGCCCGCAGCAACCTCATTCAATCAAGCTGAATACAATCCCAGCGTCATCACTCCTTACCATTATGGGATCCTGCGATTCTACATATACTCCTCCCAGTACCAGCCGAATGCAGCTTACCGCTTTGCAGGCATTCGTTACTTTCCTGCATGGGCTCAGCGAATGTAGCTGCACAACTCATACGGTTATACGGCCACGCTCACTTCCTTAAGCCTCAAGCCTTCCACCCTGGATAAGCTGTCACCAGAAAGCAAACGTCTCTTGGTGATGGTAATCATGGGCCCGCATATAGACCACTCAAAAAGCAATCGACACTGCTCCTCCAAGGATCTCTGAGCATCGGCCAAGGGCCAAGGCTCGTAATCGCTACCAAGCCAATAACTATAGCCTGTAGACATTTCGGCACGTGGCTGCGTTGCCGAAGAATAAATCCATGTCCATTACTCTCATTGCGCCACTCCGGAAAACCAACCAGAGACTCTTACGTTCCAATTCTCGCTGTCCGACAGCGACGGCACATTGCCACTGCTCACCCCTATTTCCCAGATGATGCGTCTATGTACATTCACGTCAGCACTAACGTGTAATTACTAGTATCAACTGACTCCACGTCGTACGCTATCCACAAGCGCCTTCACTTCCTCCACAATCGGTCGAAGTCGATCTTGAAATCCACCCTCGCCATACTTCATTACATGCCTAACAATAGACTCAAGTTCGCTAACAGGGATGTAGACTCGTCTAGTGTCAGGATCCGCCCATGACTGCACACGGCTAAGCACATTCTGGAAACCACCCTGGCCTTCAATAGGCTTCATCAGAACATCAAAATCCTCTGGGGTCAGTTCTATCTCCACCCGTGTCGACATGCCTTTCGGCCCCCATTCCCTTAGCCTCGGATGCTGCAAGACAGTTCGCAGACATACATCATTGAAACATCGAGCACATGCCCAGAATTGCTAACGTATCTACACCAAAAGCACCGCGTCCAAGCCTGTTGCGTGTCCTCGTCAAGGCAGCCTTACTGAAATCAAACCTATGTATCTATCAGAACTGCCCAACAATCCATCGGCTTTACATCAGTTGGTTATCGTCGCTTGATTATGTCCCAATTATGGTTTGTGCATCCAGTACCGAACACTACCATATTCCTTCGCTTCATTCAACTGTTCATCGGATTCCCTCGTACTCGATCGCCTCGAAGGTTTGGAGCTCGCATCAACCAGGTGGATTGTCTCAGTGCCACCACGAAGTGCGGCCTCATCCGCCCACCAGCCAAACACGCTTCCTGCTCGCCACGCCTGGCTTCATACATCCCCCAGCTCACGCCCAGCCACCTTCAACCAATGACTTCAACGCAGTTTTGGAAGCAACACAGTCATGAACAACGCTCTGTACGCCACAGATTCACTTGCACGTCTGCATCGGAGCAAGTCAGCTGTCACAACTCCAACCGCACCCCCAGCACTCCTACCTTCCGGAAATCGTGCTATGTGTGCATAGTACGCATCACAAAAAGTGCCCTGTGTATTACCTGCCAGCTCAACTCGATGGCCAATGCTCACATTCTCATCAAAACAACTCGCTGGCGGCAGCGATCACCACTGATTGGGCTCGGGGTCGCACTTGTGAGGGTAACGGGAGCGGCAACGTCAACCTCTCCTAAGGCAGTGCACGCATCACGATGCAAACGGGTCGTCTAGCACCAACTCACGGTATCTATCATCCAGGGCAACTACGGAGGCAAGAGTCCGGCGATGCCTCCTCATGGTTGGGATCCCATTTCCCGGGCAAGCACTTCGCTAACGGCAGTCTTCCAACATGCCATCACTCTTCTGGGCAGTCAGATCCTTTGTGGAAAGCCGAACAACTATACCTGGAGAGCCCGACGAATGTGGATGCGACTGGAGTATCAGTTCGGGTCGGCCTCTCGGGTTGTAGCTGGAAGGTATGATGGGGCCCACTATTAGGCCGGCCTCTCAAGACGTGAACTAGCTCACTGCCATGGCAACGTACCGCATCCGGGCATCCAAGCAGCAAACCGCGGATCATCTTGAGCAATCCCGAAACCCCAGATAATCTCCCTGGCCAAGTCCTAGTAATCGTTGGCCTACTGGCGATCGGGATAACGCTGAATCTGTGCCAGGGGCACTTGGTGAGCTACCAACTTCTTAGTGGAGACTCCTGTAGAATGCCTAACTACAGTATCCCGAAAGAAGGCGATCTGACCATGTCAGTGCATCGTGGGAAGGGCATGAAGTAGAGAATAGAGGTGGAGGACAGTCGATCATATTGCGCCACCCAGGCGGGGGAAAGCAAAAAGGCAAAGCACAGCCTGAAATCCATTGATGCTTCTTTCCCATGCTCTCAAGCATAGCTGTGTGGATATATTTCTTACTATCTCATTACCTCGTTCGCAGGCTGTACAGAGGGTGGGCCAAACGCCCCCTCACATGGCATCGGAATCAACTAAGCCCCCACCTACATCAATGCGCACGCAACCTTCCAAGGCCCGCCAGGGGGCGGGGGGGGGGCAGCGCCCTCCCCCGGTCAATCAGAAACGGCAGCGCGACCCGTCTGTGTTGCGGGCTACGCTGCCGAGTATCTTTGTGAGCTTACAAGAGAACATCACTTTGGGTTTGCTGAGTTGACACGCAACCTCGTCCGGGACACTCTGTTTCCGCCTCACGCAGCGGCCTGGTTGCTCCTTGCCACCCTTGCATTCTCAACACGCACATTGTGAACTACCAGGGCAACAA
>CAZXLH010000084.1:0-5075 GCA_964641455.1 uncultured Eubacteriales bacterium
GATCTAATACAGGGTAAAACTGCCCGTGAAGGATAAAGCGGGTGGCATCGTCTAAAAAGCTCACCAGGTAAACCTGCTTTTTGGCCCCGTCTTTACCGATGGGTAAGTACGGCCCGTACTTGATATCTGAATGCCAAAGCTGATTCCGGTGCCTTTGCTGGTACCGCCTGGCGGCAATGCCGGTAGCGGCGTATGTCTTCATCTGCCGGGTGCTGTAGCCCCTTTGGGCGAGTTTCTCTTGCAAGGTGCTGCGTTTGATCTGCCCCGGCTCAGCCAGCCCTTCCCATTCAAGAATTTCAATAATCTGGGCCACACTGCGGCCGGGGACCTCGCGGCGCAGCTCCTTCAAATGCAGGGTTTAACATGAGTCTACTGCTCCTTTAACCGGACAAGAATGCAGAACGGGTCTGCACCCAATAATTTGCGTTTGCCACCGGTCGGACAATCCTGGCCAGCCAGCCGGACCCATCCCCAACGTGAGCCCAGATCCTTTGGAGCGAGGACCCGGGAAGTTCGGATCTCTCTTCCACAGCACCTTTTGTGAAGCGGGCAGCAATGGAAATTAAACAACCAAGGAAATAACCAGCCAATGCCCTAAACCACTTTTCCCAGCGGTTAATGGTGGACTCATCGGCTACCACGCTTAACCCCTTCTCACCGGCTATCACTTGCTCAATGCTCTGACTGCAGTGGCGCTTGTACGGAACCAGAATGTCAGGGAGTTCGTGGTGTATCCGCTTGCATAGATCACACCTTAACCGCCGGATCACCAAAATCACGCGTTCCCCGGTATCACTGATGTAGCCCCGTCTCCTGCTGCCTACGACTTTCAGCGCACCACCACAGCAAGGGCAACAATGCTGCTCCCCGCTCCTAACAAAAAACACCCCGGGTGGGGTTTTCAATCAGCTGGTATTCTGATACAATAACCATGCTTGGTGGGCGCCTCCAGTACTGTTACTGATCATGGCAGTACAATCATGGAGGCGCTTCTCCTTTCTAAAATATTAGTTCACTTGGTCATTGTACATGGCTATCCCAAGACGGGCAATACCATCAGCTTTCAGATATTATGGAGTAGCAGGTACACCACCCTGAAAAAACAATACATGATCAAGAAAAGGTTAAGGCAAAAAGTCTCCTTACAAAATCAACCCATCATTCTAGCGCGTAATCGAAAAATAAGCCCTTAGGAGCCCGTTTATGCCATAACAGGCATAAAACCATTAGATGGGCTTTAAAAAACGATTCTGGCGCATCCTGGAGGCTTTCAATTCATCCTATTGGCTGCATTAAGCCAAAAATCACAGCTACAGCTAGAAAAAGACGCATAAGTATAATTATGTGTCTTTTTTATGCTGAAAATGCCGTATAAAGAGCCTAAAATGTGCTTTTAACGGCCAAAAAAAACGACGCATAATAAAAAATGACAATGTCTGTAGCAAGGTAACCAGGGACACTAGTGCATAGTGTGCAGGGGGATGCATGTGGTGCACTAGTGCATGTCGTGCAGGGGGCTGCACCGTGTGCACTCCAGTGATACACCAAGGTAAATCCATACCTTGATCATTTTAGCGTTAATCGAAAAATAAGCCCTTAGGAGCCCGTTCATACCATAACAGGTATAAAACCATTAGACAGCCTAAAAAAACGATCCTGGCGCATCCTGGGCTTCCACAGATAGAAAATACATTATTAAAGAGCGATATTATGTTATAGCTTTATAGCTATTACATGGTAGCAAGGCGAGCAAGAAGCTGCCCCACTGGTGCATGGTGTGCAGGGGGCTGTACCGGGTGCACCAGTACAATAGAAGGTGCACGGTGTGCTGGGGGGCTGCACCCCTGGTCAATTAAGAAATAAAAACAATTTATGATCAAGAACAAAAACAAGTGTTTAGAATTTGCTCGATCGAAGTATATCTGCATCTGTTACGTATTTTGATTTAGGGATTGCTTTTATATGAAAAGCAATATCACGCGATGAAGTAAAAAGAAAGCTGGTTGTCTTAGAAACCGGCACACCTGGTTTGGTATTTCCGTTCTGCAATGCGGATGAGTGCGTTAATATCACCGTTAATTGAGATGATTTTCACATTAGGATTTGTTGTTAGAACAGAAAAACGAAGTATAAATTCGGGTTAGACCTTGCAGCTTCAAGGACAAAAGACGGTTATTACTCCACAGTTCTTTTCTGATTAACGAAATTAAGTTAGCTTGGTTAATCATTTGTCTGCTGAGACGCCTGTAAACGTAGGCGTCCTTTTCATTTCTATTCCAATACGAGGGGGTGCTGTTTCGATGAAATTACTAAAACCAAGCGATGTGATGGCTAAGCTTAATGTGAGTCGGAGCAAAGTGTATCAGCTGATACGTGATGGAGTAATACCGTCTGTAAGAATTGGTGGGTGCTTGCGAGTGGCGGAGGAATTGCTAGATGCGATGATCCATCAGCAGCTCTCCAATCACCCTAGCTATAAGTATGCTTTGAAAGAAGGCATTTTTGATTCTTGTAGCTGTAAGACTTCGGTTGAGGATGAATTGTTGACACCTCAAGAGGTGATGGCCAAATTAAGCATGAGTCAGGGTAAGGTGTATCAAATGATACGGGATGGAAAAATTCCATCAGTATTTGACCAGGGCCGTATTATGATTCCAGAAGAAGAGTTAAACGAGATGTTATATCAGCAGTTAACGCAGTTTGAAGGAAATCCACCTGCCTCGAGAGAAAAAGTACTTGTCCTTTTTGGCGGCGGCGCGGAAAGGAGGAAAGATTGATTGGCCCGTAAGCCAAAGGACATTGCGACTGGATATTATGATCCAGTGAAAGATAAGAACGGTAGGCAGGTGAGGCATCCAAAGCGGGGTTTGAAGTGGAAGATAAGGGTGGAATTACCCAGGCGCCTAACTGGTGGAAAGCGATCCAAAAGGTACCGCACCGTTTATGGGACGGAGCGCAAGGCGATAGAAGAGACCAACAGGTTTGTTGCAGAAGTAAACCGTGAACTGTTAACGAATACAATTCCCGGCAAAATAGGGACGGCAGATGCAACCAAGATAACCTTCGGAGAATACGTGGCTATTTGGTTGGATGCCAATAAAAACAATGGTTGCATAAAGCGCCATACCTGGAGGACCTATAACGGTTACGCCAAGAACTACGTATTGCCTCTCCTGGGTCACGTTTTGTTGCAGGATATGTCGCCATATCACATCACAAAGTACAAGGAAATTCTGCAGATAGGCAAAACTGATCTTCTTGCCAAGGGAAGGCTTAGTCCTGCAACTATCAACAAGCAATTGTCTTTTATTAGCACGGTGCTTGATGATGCTTCCTCTCCGGGAAAGAGGCTTATATCCTACAATCCCGCCAAGCTGATAAAGCGAGCAAGGGGCGGCAGAAGCACAAATGCGGTCACCAACTGCTTGTCGAGCAAAGAGCTATATGAATTCCTGGACAGGCTGGCGTTGCTCTACTCGTTCCGTTTTGCCGATGAATCTGTTAAGGAGAAGCCTGAGACTGTTGAGACATTAAAGCAATTAGGTTTCACTGAAGAAGAGATTGAGTCGCCTAAAGCGCTGCATAAGCTCAAGGTGATCATGCTCTACCCCATCGTTTATCTTGCTGCGGTAACCGGAATGCGCCTTAGCGAGCTGCTTGCCTTAAAGTGGGACAACATTAACTTCGATGATGGGACCATTATGGTTTATGAGAGCTCACATTATTCGACGATAGATGATGATTGGGGTGAGCCGCATCATCTTAACAGCACCAAGGAGGGCAAGCCCAAGTCGTTTATCGAGTTATCGGACAAGGACATAGAGTTTTTGATACAGTATAGGCGAGAGCAAGACGAGAGAAGAAGACGCTATAAGGGCGAATACTTTGATAACAACTTGGTGTTTGCCAGGAATAACGGCATGTATCTTCGCAACGATACGGTCAGCAAGGAGTTTGCTAGGTTTGCCGAGAGCAACGGGTTTAATATTACATTTCATGGCTTGCGGCATACGCATTGCACCATGCTTCTGCAGGCGGGGGTGCCTACAGCGTATGTGGCTCGGCGTGTAGGGCACCAAAGAGTATCTACGACTAGTGATATTTATCAGCACGCCGAGAAAACGGGAAGAGTGAACTTGGGAGAGTTGTTCCACGGCATTTTGGACGAGCAGCAAGAGAAGGAGAAACAGCAGGGCGTTGTTGCATCAGCAAGGATGGTTGAGATGAAGCAAGCACCGTTAAAGCTTGTGCGTTCAACGGAATTTGAGAGATCCTCTAGGGGTTAAGCAGATTAAATATCGAGCGACCGATTGAAATGTGGGGTTGTTTTACAAGGGGCATTAAGAGACCAAAGGAGTTTTGATTGATTCGCTAGCGCCTGAGTTCTCAAAAGGTCTCCTAATGGTCTCCAGATGCATTTTAGAATGTTTGGCAATTTAAATGTTATTAATTGCCATTCAGGAAACCCCTGATGTTCAAGGCTTTTTCGGTGATTTAGAATTAAATGAGTGGTGCGCCTGGGAGGATTCGAACCCCCGACCTGCGGATTAGGAATCCGTCGCTCTATCCCCTGAGCTACAGGCGCACACACTTAATTATTTACCAAAAACCCTTCTGTGTCAAGGGTTTTTGCGTTTCAAGATATTGCCATCAATGGATCCTGAGACCGTCTAAACCGCAAACTGTCAATGGCCACTTAAAAACCCGCATTTTTGGTCACTAGAAAGTCGTCAACTATATCTTTCCAAAAGGAGTTCAGGTTCAACTGTTCAGATTCCTCTATGGACGATTGTAACAAAGGCGCAGGCTAAGAGGATGTTTGCCCTTGCCGAGTTCAGATTCCTCTATGGACGATTGTAACCCTGCTAGCCGGAAAAAAACCGGCCCTTTCAAAAGTTCAGATTCCTCTATGGACGATTGTAACCCTGCTAGCCGGAAAAAAACCGGCCCTTTCAAAAGTTCAGATTCCTCTATGGACGATTGTAACGGGACGGCGATCCCTTCTGCGTATTTCGGCCGAATCCAGATAACCATCGCGACCTCTTAGGACAGCATGTCCTATTACCTGGAACTTA
>CAZXLH010000085.1:0-5006 GCA_964641455.1 uncultured Eubacteriales bacterium
TATAAAGTCGCCTCCTGGAGCGCCTGGGCGTAGCCATCTACCTGGCCTTTTGTTGTTTCGCCTGTTCCGGTTGGCTATGCTATTTTTTAGTCCTTTCGGTTGGTTATAAGAGAGCCAACCCGCGCGCCCAAAAGTCTCTTTGCTTCGTGGAGTTCTTGCAAGCCCTCAGCATCCAGCGAGCCGCCACCTAATGCCTGGAGTTCTTCAACGGTGTATGTGACATACCCCGCTGGTGCGAGAGCCGCAGCCGCTTCATCATCTGCGAGCACCACATATTCCTCCAGGGTTCTGGAGTAGAACATTTTCCAGCCTTCCCCGCGAGCAGTGATCCGCACAGCCGGTTCCGCGCCTGGCTCAAGATCCAGCTGGCCATGTTTCACCCAGGCCTCGTTTGCATCCTTGCAGCCGCCATATGTCGCCTCATCCGCGAACGATACTTCAAGGCCTCGCGTATAGCCTTCCAGAGCGAGCTTTTGCCATGACTCTTGCCCTGTCGCGTCAGCGTCCAGACACAGCACCACCTGCCGCGCCCGCAGCCATTCCCACCGCATTCCATCCACCCCGAAGACAGCCGCCGCGTTGGAATAGCCCGCCGCCATGAAGCTAATCGCATCAAAGGCCCCTTCGGTGATGTAGCACTTCTCGGCCAGAAGCGCCGGTCCGTTGAAAATCCCCTTCGGCCCTGGGAGGTGATCGTGCTTCAGGTTTTGCGGCACCTTCCCCACACCCCGGCTATAGAGGTTCACCACCTCGCCCGCCGGGTTAGTGTGAGGGAACACCACGCGCCCGCATTGCCTGCATTCCCTGCGCCCGCACCATTGCCCAGGAGCCGCATACCCCACGCCCACCGACTGAGCCAGAGCGAGAGATATACCCCGGCCCTTCAGGTATTCCTCGCCAGGCGAGCCGGCAAGCACCGCCTGATACTCCTGGAGCCGTTCGGCGAGTTCAGGTTTGGCGACAGGTTCGGGTTTGGGCTGTGGGAGAGTAACTGCTGGAATCGTTGGCAGGCGCTCTTCGCGGCCTGCCGGTTCATCCATGCCCACGATCGCCGCCACCACGCGCACGGCCTCCGAAAAGCTGAGGTTATCGGCGCGTTGTAGAAATTGAAACCCGTTCCCACCGCCGCAGCCCGCATGACAGTTCCATAGCCCGCTCTTCACGTTGAAGCTGAAAGAGGGGTTCCGATCGTCATGGAATGGGCAACATGCTTGCCATTCATCGCCGCGCCTCTGCACTTTCTTAAGGCGCGGTTCAAATACTTCCGGCCATCGTCCTTCCATGCGCCGGCAAAGTTCCTCCACGTCATACACGTAGATACTCCTCCCGCATCTGCCCTCGGTGTGGAGCAAAGATTAGAGGCACTTCCCCCATGTCGCCGAATCTGTTCTTCCTGACCACCAGCTTGACCGCACGATTGGGATATATCGCCGTGCCTTTCTTGTCCTCCACCAAAAACATGACCGTGTCACCCGTGTATTCTAGAGAGCTGGATTCGGCCAGGCTGAGGAATTGAGCTGTATTCTGGCCGGCGCGGTTTTGACTGCTGACGGCCAGAACGGGAATCCTCAAGGGGTTTGCGAGTTCATCCCTCAGTTCTCCAATCAGCTTCCCAATGTCGTGCCGAAACTCTCCGCTGCCCTGGTAGCGCCCGCCGGCCCACCTCTGGATGTAATCCACCACAACGAAGGCACTCTCAGCGCTATGCCGCTCCATCGCCTGCATCGTTCGTGCCCTGAGCTGCGAAACAGTCATACTGGCCGCTCCTTCGATGAAGTATAGCGCTAGTAACCTTTTGCCCCATTCGCGCCGCGCCTGCTCCAGCGCTGCAAGGTCGCCACGGCCTTCAGCGAAATCCTTCTGCTCCAGCTCTGCCGCTGCACACAACGTTTTCAGCGCCAGCCGCTCAGGGGTTTCATCGAACGTCAGAAACAGCGCAGGTATCCCGCGAGCCGCCGCCTCCCGCGCCCATTGCAGGCACAGAGTTGTTTTGCCTGCGCCGGGTTCTGCCGCGAGAACATGCAGCCCTGTTTGCAGCCCGCCGGTTAACGCATCCAGCTTAGGGATGCCCGTTTGAAGTCCGAGAGGTCGCCCCTCGGCGCGAGCCTCGGCTATATCCTGCACGTTGGCCATGACATCCGGCCAGAGATCCATGAAGCTTCTTGCTTCGCCCACGCGATCGCCCGCCGCGAGCCGCGCCACCGCGAGAGCCGCTTCTGCCCGGCTTATAACCTCCGTTATGTCCTGGTTCTTAGAAAGTCCATTCATCAGGAGGTCCAATGCAACAGCCGCGAGCCGCCGCCGGTAAAGTTCCACCACCTGCCGCGCAGCCTCCCCGACATCCTCCACAGGGTCACCTTTCACCTGTGGAAATGGCTGGCGCTCTGTGGCCGCAGCCGCCATATCTCTAAATAGCGCCTGGCATTCTTTATCTGCGAACATTTCGGCCTTAAGCCCTGATATTTGAGCCTCTGCCCATGTCTCAGCGTTCAACGCGGCCAAAAGGCCCGCTTCTAAAGCAGTATTTATGTTCGCCGCGATCGGCGAGAAGGTTCGTTCCGCCATTTCCTCGCCCCCGTTCGTTATGACAAAAAGAACAGTCTTGTCATATTTTTGGCTTGCTTGAAACTGACTGTATAATCCCTGCTAAAGCTGCATTTGAAGCCCGAAATTGCCTCTGGCGCTCTTTTTGTGGTTATCGCTATTTTGTAGAGGTTTTTACCCTTTCAAACATAGCTTGAGCTGGATAAAGAATAACACGCGCGCCTGGGCGTAAGCCCAGAGGCGCGCAGGAGTTTTACTAGTATACTAGTACGTTTTTGAGGTTCGGCGTTTCCCCAGCTAAATCCCTGTATTCATCATTGCATAGTCGCCGGTATCGGGGAATTGGTCGCCGGTATCGGGGAATTGGTCGCCGGTATCGGGGAATTTAGTCATATCATAAAACCCTATTCTAGCTGAGGTTATGGCCCGTTTGTGCCCGTTTTACCGATATGACAGTCTGTCATATTGCTTGTCATATTGCTTGTCATATTGAGCGAAGACGTTTTTGTTGTTTGTTATCCAGTTGGCGCCTGCCCTTTTCCACGTGGGAAATAAACGATTGCGTAACTCCTAGAAACTCTGCAAGCTCGCCCTGCGTCAGTCCTTGCTCTTCCCTCAGCCGTTTCACGTCATCGCCTGTTAGCGGTGCAGGCTTTGGCCTCGGTTTTGGAAGTTCCCTCTGGATGCGACATGCAGAAGCCACATCAGCCGGCATGATGAATGTGGTGCGACAATGTAGCCAGTCATTCCAGTAGCCTCGCGGCATCCGCCTTGCAGTCGCGCCGGCTCCGTCTCCTGTGATGGCCTCGTCTGCTGCGTCCATCTCTTCAGGCGTAGGCACCGGCCACAGCTCTTGCGGCCACTCTGAGAAGTCCAGTTCACAGCCATACCGCTGCATTGCTAGAATCGCATTATGCACCCGAAGCTGAACATCATACCTGCCCTGCTTCGTGGAAGGCATTGCATCCCCGCCGCATAGCTGGATAATGTCTGCGTTGCTCATTGTGACGGGTTTTCCACGCATGAAGCGGTTCCGAAAGGCAAGGTCGATAGTCAAGGGATGCGCCCAGGGACAGGAACGTCTGTCTAACGATTCAAACTGTTCAGGCGATATCCAGCCGAATTGCCGCAGGCTTGAAGGCCCGTCCAGGAAGGCTTCAGCCCAAAGCCCTTCTCGGCCCACCAGTTGCCATGTCTGATACCTGGGAATCTGTGGCCCTCCGAAGTCCCAATACATCTGTCCACACTCGCGCATTGTGATGTTCCACAGTTCGTGCGGTCGCATGTGCGCGAAGTTGAAGACTGCTTTGTCGCCTTTTATGTACACAGGTTCCAGGACAATGCGTTGAACGTTGATGCTGCGTAACGCGGTAATATGTTCTAGCGCTCGCCTGTCCTGCTCTGAGCGGCTAATAGCGGGAATGCCTAACGCCCTTATAACTTGCTCGCGGTCGATGACGAAGGCCCGCCCATAGTCGGCTTTGTCTGTTCGCCATCTGTCACTTGCATACGCACACAAAAGCATGTGCAGCCAAGCAGTATCAGCGCCGCAGGTGTCTAACACTTGCCATGCGGTTTCAGGAGCCACAACCCGCGCCGGTTCGTTATCTGTGGAGGGAACAATTATGGTGTATTGAATGCTGCCGTGCAGGTGCGCGCCGTCAGTTCGATGGACGTAAAGCGGTCGCTTATAGTCATCCTCTCCCCATTTCTCACGCGGCGCGAACATCAAACGAATAGCGCCATACACCACAGGATTGCTCGCGAACGACATTAGCCCGTCCCCCCTCGCTGGCTTTCGGGAAGGTGGGAAAGGGTCAATCCTCTCCCCGGTCAATATCTTGCCCCCACCGGTGGCGATCGCCTCAGCCATACTACAGCCCCTCCGTAATGGTATCGGCGAGCCTGGAACGCCAGTCTATGTATGCGGCCTGCATCGCCTCGTAGTCCATCCCCAGGCGCGTCATTCCCTCCCGCCATGTGGAGGGGAGTTTTGTATACATGCCGTTTTCTACTCCTGAAACGGCGCTATAAGGCACTCCAAGAACCTGAGCAAACTGCTTCATAGAAAGGCCCCTGGCTTGCCTGGCTTCTCTAACAGGGTTAAACATAAAGGAAACCTCCTGTATCGCCTCGTATTCCGGCGCGACAGGAGGTTCATGGGCTTGTCCACTGTGTTTATGTAGTAGCCCTGTGTCTGTAAGGGTTCTTTGTGTCACGTTTGAGCAGTTTTATGCCATTTTGAACGTTTAGGATCATTAAAACGTGACATCATTATATTGATTGGGCTATACTACAATCAGTAGGACAGTTTACATTGTGTAAACTCTCTCCTTGCGGGCTGCATCGGTGGAGAGTCTACAAGTCCTGTCGCGCCGGTTGTGCTAGAGCCGGCGCGAGTTCATTTCTAGCTCTGATACTGATGATACCACAATCTAACACCATTGTTCCAACGGCGTCGC
>CAZXLH010000086.1:0-4917 GCA_964641455.1 uncultured Eubacteriales bacterium
ACTTGCATGATGAGTCCATCGATCTTAGGACGCAGGTTGAAACGCTCGTTAACGAATTTACGTTCTGCCCCATCCGGCTCGACTACAGGCTGGAAAGCGAGCCTGAGAAAGATATCGCATACTGCTTTCTAGCCATAGTTAAGGAAGGGCTAAGCAACATAATCCGCCATTCAGACGCAACCCAGGTCACGCTTGCATTCCTGGAGCACCCGGTGCTTTACCAGCTGGTGCTTCAAGATAACGGGCCGGAGCCGACCGGCCAACCAGGACAAGGGCTTGGCCTTCGCAGCATAAGAAACCGGGTAGACGCTCTAGGCGGACAGCTGGTAATGGAGCGCAGCGGCGGGTTCAGGCTGTTCATCTCAGTTCCCAAAAGGAGGCAGCCCAATGAGACTGCTCATAGTTGATGATGATCCCGTGGTCTGCCAATCTTTGAAGACCATTCTTGAAGCAGACGGAAGCATTGAGGTAGCCGGAGTGGGCTACGACGGCCACCAGGCAGTGGAACTGTTTACGCAGGTCAAGCCGGACATCTTGCTCATGGATATCCGCATGGATAAGATGACCGGGCTCGAAGCGTGCGAGCGCATCCTCGGCCATTTCCCTGAGGCGCGCGTTCTGTTTTTGACCACGTTCTCAGATGACGAATACATCGTGCAGGCGCTCCGGCTAGGTGCAAAGGGGTATATCCTGAAGCAGGATTTCGAAAGCATCATCCCCGCCCTGAAAGCGGTATACATGGGGCAAAGCGTGTTCGGCGATGCAATTATCACCAAACTGCCCAAGCTGCTAAGGGACGGCGGGAAAGTAAACCTTGATGAGTTTGGAATCACCGAAAGGGAGCAAAGGATCATTGACCTCGTGGCAAAAGGGCTGAGCAACCGGGAAATTGCCAAAACCTTGTACCTCAGCGAAGGCACGGTGCGCAATTACTTGAGCGCGATATTGGAGAAACTGGATCTGCGCGACCGTACGCAATTGGCTGTATTTTACCTGAAGCGTGCATGATGATATGTGGCCTCTACAGAAGTTTCTTCTCAACCCTGCAGATTGAACCACCCTTACCTCTATAACTCTAGGATCCAGTTTATTCAGCTAACTACAGTCGAGGAACGTCGCCTGTAAGTACTTTGAACACTGCCTGTCCTGCGTATACTTGTTCTAATAAACAACTCCAGGCCTTGTCACTCTTGGTAACTTCACCACTGGCGCTCAAAGTTTCTCACCATTACTTCATCAACGTCACCACGTCTGTCTGCCCGTGAATTGACCACTCTCCTGGCCTGAATTACTTCGATTATGTAATCCTTGTACAAATCCATTATGAAATCTGTTGCTGAGTTTGATAACACAAACTTAACACCTTTCTCGTTAAGCTTATGGCAGACTTGGCCCAACCTTGCTTGCTCGCTTTTGTCAAACCCTCCTCTGTCGTAACCGGTGAAACTAGCAGTGTCCGAGACAGGATCATAGGGAGGATCCAAGTATACAAAATCCCCTTCTGTTGCATCTTCCAAGGCAGTTTCAAAATCATCGCAAGAAAATCTAATGTCTGCACTGTTGAAATAATCGCTTACAGCTCTCAAGGTTTGCGCATTAACGATACTAGGATTTTTGTGGTACCCGAAAGGTGTATTGAACTGGCCTGCCCTATTGACCCTGAACAACCCATTGTAGCAGGTCTTGTTTAGGAAAATTACTCTTGCGGCTTTTTCGATCGACGTCAATTTATCATAGATTTCTTTGTCCCTATCTAGTTCACGAATCTTATAGAAATATTCCTTGGCCTTTTTATTGTGTTTGTAAGCCTTACCATGCTGCTTAAGGCTCTCAATCAGATCCTCAACATTGTCCCTTATTACCACATAAACATTCATCAACTCACTGTTAATATCATTTACCGAAGCGTTCTTCGGTTGAAGTTCAAACAAGACTGCTCCGCCACCCAAGAAAGGCTCGTAATAAGTCTCAAAGGTTTTTGGAATATATCGCTTAATCTCACCTAATATCTGACGTTTCCCACCTACCCACTTCAATACAGGTGCAACCAACTTTGTCTTTGACATCTAAATCCCTCAGTCTCAACTGGTATCAACTATCCACAATCTGGATCAACAGTGCATCCAACAGATAAACACCCTAGCATTAGTTCTTGTGTCAACATCTCAATTCCTTCTAAATTTCGCTCCCGTCAGACAGCGTCGGTAACATTTGCTCGCCATGCAAGAATAGCAGTTGAACCTAATCATTTCGCATCAATCCTTCTAAACGACGAATTTCACTACGGGGGAAGCGTCTATCATAATAAGCACCATCGCATCTACAAGGAACGGCGCCTCAACCATTGCAAGGAGCCCCCTCCATCCATTGCATAAGATCTTCCCTCATTCGAACCAGCGGAACCCCCATGATTTCAGCGGCACGTGATACTGTAATTTGCTCATCTACCAATGCTGCAAAAACAAGCCTGTTGAGCCGGGTACATCCTAGGGGTTTAGAAAGCTCGATAGGCTCGTAATCCTTACCATAATTCTTGTTCAAGACCCCGATTTGCTGCCCCATCTGTTTTCCAGTAATCAACCCAATCTGAGATGCTCGCACCAAAACCGTGAGCATGCTTACTCGATACCGAACCTTTAGATCCCTAAGTAATGCTTCCGGAATCCAACGGTTACGGTAGAAACGCATTTCTCTATATAGAACATTTTCAGGTAACAAGATTGCACCGGCAAAATGGTTTTATGACGGGAATAGTACAGCAGCAAATTGCTCTCGAAAATCAACTACAGCCTGGGGTACCGTTAAGCGGCCTGCTTAGCCTCTCACCATTGCCCATCTTATAAAATACAACACCAGCAAATGCACCGGGTAAAAAGCATAGAACACATATTTCAGCTTCAAGCCTCTTTTGCCGTTATAGAAATATACCGGTATGTATGCAAGTATACTCATCACACTAAACGCCGGCGATGCCACAATGGCCAAGAGCCCCACCAATACCGTCATAACCTTGTCGTCTCTGGCAAAGTAAAGCATTACGATTAGCAGCACCCCTGCCGCTCCGTAGTCGCAGCCCAATAAATCAGCCAAAAGTACCATGCCTACTACTGCCGGCCCTCGCACCACCAGGTGCCAATCCTTTTCTATCACTTCCAACGACACAAGACCCAAAAGCAGCGTGAAAAGAACATTTGATGCGCCAAAACGGAATCTCTCCCAAAGTGCCAGGTTAAAGGGTATTTCTGACAGGAGTGCAAAAACAAATAACCTGAGCTTGTACTTGCCCTTATTTGATGTATGGACAAAACCCTGAACAAGCAGAAAGCAGAATATAGGGAATGCTATCCGCCCTATGGTGCCTCGCATCACTCTTTCGAGCCCGAATATCCAGTGTTCATGATTGGGCAAACCATTTTGAAAATAAAGCCCGGGCATAGGCAGTTTCTTGCCGATATACACTTTATCGAAAATAGCAAGAAACGTGTGGTCTACAAGCATTGATATCACAGCAATAATCTTCAACGTGCTGCCGCTCAAACCCCTGTCTTGCATCACGGTAACGCCTCCGTCTCCAAAATACGCAGTATTAACATGGGCCTCACGCAAAGTATCCATTATGCATTCGCTCTTACCCTCTGTATATGAAAGCCTATTGTGCTTGTACTCATTCATAAGCCTAATTTTTACCGTCTCATATTCCCTGGCTACATCCGGATTGGCACTAAGGTAATCTCTGAAAGCAATGTAGTCCCGCCACTGGGTGCTACGCAGCGGATACTTCATCAACATACCATAAGAGCAGAGCAAAACTTGTTCGGTGTTCGCAATTTCCATGAATACCCGAGAAGTAACCCGGACGATTCACTCAAATGTGGTTCTTCGCCAGTTACAACCCAGGCGTTCAATCATGAGCCGAAACAGCTGCCAGTTGACTTCCTGCCCGATCTCCGTTTCCAGGTATTTCATGGTTTCATGCATCAAGGCCGCAAGCATCAGGACTCCATGCGGAATCGTATCGCCACAGCAAAAGCTTAGTGCGCTCCTGAGTTGCTCACGAACACCCACAGGCAGTACTGACTCCAACCGCTTGGTGCCCAACTGCGCATTAGAAGGATCATAGCGATATCGCAACACTACGCCTAAATCCCCTGCCAGATGGCTGGCAAGCCTTGCGGACCAAGTTATATCCCCCCGGCACCAGGCAGAATCAAACTCCAGCATAGTAAAGCTAAAACTGTTGAAACACCTCTCCGCTTGCTCCCAGGCCAAACTGTGGCCTGTCATTTCCGCTACGAACTGTGCGAGAAGATGGCCGGGATCGTGAAGAGCCCGAAACCGCCCCGCCCGCGGAAATGCATCGGGTGTGACTGTGTACAGATCGAAGTGCAGGCCATTGTCAAAAACAGCTACAATCTGCGGCCCCACGAAATTTGATTCACTGTGGAAAATGAGTGGACGGTACTTCTCCAGGAGCTGCAAGCGCTTTTTCAGAAAGGGCTGCACGTGCATTGCATCTACCAAACAGTAAAAGTCTACATCGGAATACTCGTCTGCTATACCCTCTGCCAGGGAGCCCTTGAGAAAAACGGCTTTGACCTCAGGGCACTGTTTTGCCGCTTCGAGGATAACTTCAACTGCTTCCCACTGCATTGGACAATGGCCCTCCCTTCCACTCAACCCAGGCCATAATAGTGGCATTTCTTTGCATTTCGCCTGTCTCCTGCGCACCTGGCGCAACTCTTCGCCCCGCCATAGCCGGTTCCCTGCATTGGAGTTCTAAAATGAACCGGAGCCTTTCCTCCATAGGATAAAGACTCCGGTTCGTATCTAATATTCAATCGCCCTTAATCTCAGCAACTGTGCCTGCATCAAGCCTCTTGGCCAGTTCAACCATAAGAGCAACTGCGCCATCACAGT
>CAZXLH010000087.1:0-4716 GCA_964641455.1 uncultured Eubacteriales bacterium
TTTCTCAGGCCCGGTTACCCGCAGTCAGTATGTACTCAGCAAGTACGTGCCGGGGCTTGTTTTGGGCATGGTGGGTGGCATTATTACAGTTTTACTATCGGTTTTGGTTCTGGCGAACCCTGTAGGGCAATCATTATTTTATGGTGCATGTGCAACTGTTTTGCCATTTTTGCTGATTGATCTTTTGTTTCCGTTTATTTTCAAACTGGGAGTGGATAAAGGAAGAATCGTTTTGGTTGTGATGTACTTCCTGCTATTTACATTATTTACCACAGTCCGAACATTGTCATCGAAAGCTATGACCTGGATTCAAAGCATGCAGCGAATGACTTTCACGCAGCTGGGTTTGATCTGTTTGTCGGCCGGCGTATTGATTTCTATTGTTTCGATTTTCGTATCTGTACGCATTGTTCAAAACAAAGAGTACTAGAGGTATGTGAGGGAAATATCGGGGACGGTCCTAGCCGTTTCACCATAGTTATTTCTGCATTGTGCTGTGTACTAAATACAGCATCAGAATTTTGCGATAGTAGAAATATGCAAGACTGTCCCAAGCATTCCTTGCCTTAACATACCAGGTGGTTTGATCAAAACGGGCGTGGGTTTTAGAGGAAAAAAGAGACGAGTAGCCAGATAACCTAGATGTGGCTGCGATAACAAGTATGTCACAGTAATCTTTTGCCAGAATGGCGGCATGGAGAAGTGGACGATTAGACTAACACGGTAAAGTCGATGATTTCGAGGTTCTTCGGCTGCTGACTGGCTCGCCTACAGAGCCACTCCGGTGGGTTTTGAGGCTTTTCGGTTAGTGACTGGCTCGCCTACAGAGCCACTCCGGTGGGTTTTGAGGTCTTCCGGTTGCTGACTGGCTCGTCTGCAGAGCCAGTCTGTCGGATTTTCAGGCTTTGATCGTATGAATGGCTCGTGCCGTGATTCAACCCTGAGTCATTTAAGACTCTTAGTACTGGGATATTGCAAAAGTCTGATTTTATTTACAGCGAAGAGGTAAACCACCCGGACATTTGATCCATATAAAATCAAGAAGGATGTCTCCCGTTTCCGGGAAACATCCTTTGCCGCATCATACAGTTTTTTGATTTTCTTCCGTTCTAGTTTTGCTCTGCTTACTAAGTTTTCCTTTCCAGGATATACTTCCATTATTCTCAAACTACTCTTCAGGCTAGATTCAATTTCAGATAGTTGCCTTCTAGTCACGAATCTGTGCTTCTTGACCTACCCTCATGGCACAACGTACGGCTACCGGTTGCAATTTCTTCCGGCTTCATGGCGGAAGAGATGAGTTTCGTTCGATTCAGTACTCCAAAAGGCTTGGGAACTGGGTCAAGAACCGCTTCTTGTCAGCTTCGCTAAGTTCAAGAAATGCCTCAAAACTCTTGAGGCTTATCCGGCCCGGAGAAAACAGCATCTCAGTATATGACCTGTCATCATATCCGAATTTGGCTTGTAGCTCGGTGATATTCTTGAGCCCGTAATAGTACGTTGTAAAGTAACCCGGCCGTAATTCCTGAGCCAGAACCTGGCCTCTTGCTGTCCGTCTGTCAAACGCTAATTCTTCCATATACAATTCGACTGCATCATCTACCGGGCGGTTGAAGTAATGTAAGTACAAGTCTGTTTTAATTCGGACAGATGTATGGTGGCGACGATATGCCACAAACAGCGGGTAGAATGGGTCTTCCGGGAAATTGAACTCGAATACACGTTCTGATCTAAGACAAGTACCTTCCATTAAAGGAGTGGAACGTGCGCCTTGTTTGACCGTCTCAGGAAGGGGGTCGGCGGTAGCTCTCAGAAATTGCACATGGTGTCCCGGGTAAGTTTCGTGTACGGCATTGATCTTTATCCACCCGTCTGTAATAGCAGGAACATTATCGGGATTGAGCACCATCTCACCTAGAAGCGGCCTTCTCCTGGGACATCCGCCTCTGTAACCACCCCAGGGGTTGTGCGCGCGGCCTTCTTCTTCCATGGGCACTACCCGGCACACTTCTTCAGGCATCTTGACATATCCTTTGAGCCCAGCCCTTGCGATGGCAAGGTATTCTCTACAGCGGGCAAACATTTCCTCAGCATTGGCAGCGGGGCCGGCATACTTGTTCAAGGCCTCCACTACGCCTTGTACCGTTCGGGGTATCTTTACAGATGTGATTTTGGAACCTATGTCAAACATTTCTTCTCTGGTTCTGACAACTTCCTCTTCGTGCCACTTAAGCAGTTCATCCAGTTTGACTCCATACTGTTCCTGTAGGATCAGCCTGTAGCTTTCCGTGTCCGGCGTAGAAGTGCCGGTTACCCCTTCTTTTTCAGCCAACACCTTCTTAGCCTCGTCTCTCCATTGAAGGGCTTTTTGGGCAGTCTGGCCAAGGATATTGCTTAGGCGATTCAGTGTCGAGTCAGGAAGTCCCTCATAATACTGATTAACCCTTGACTGGTTGAGATTGCTTATCATGTTAAGGGTTTCGCATGCGTTTACCAGTCTTTGAATACTTTGTTCACTTACATTGGGTAGGAGCGCTATCACGGCATTCCATAGTTCATCGATTTGATGCAGCCTTCTTTCCAAAATGAAGGCGCGTTCTTCGGCGAATCTGGAATCTTTTCTGCCGATGAAACCCAGAAACCTGGTGATGCCTCCAATAAAGCCGCTTGGTTCCTGATACATGTATTCCAGGTTGGACATTTGGCCTTTGAGGTACTCATTGAAGTGGTTCTTCAAAATTGAAAACACAGGATCAGGGGCAGGAAGGCAGTTGCACTTTTCCAGCAAATCATCTAACGCATTCTTGACCTCTGCTTTTGCAGTATATGTAGGTATGAAAAGATATGGCTCAAAGTCTCGATTGCTTCGCAGCCTGTCAGCGATGTGTGCGCATTGGGCATCGGTTTGCCTGTAAAGCCTGGTAAGTTCTTTTTCAGTCATTGTCTCTTTCCTCCTTTATTTGGCCGGCTTCGCAGCTACCTCATTTTGTGGGAGCCGCTGTTTCCAAGATAAAAGCCGGTTTTCCCTAAACATTGGCCTTCTGACGCTTGCCGCAGAACATCCTCTAAGCGGCAGGTTGGCAGATTGTCTGACAAATACCGCCAATACCCCTTTCGCCATTGAGAAAGCCAGATCCTGCTTTTATCATCCTAATTCAAACATAACGTTCCTGATTTAGACAGCAGTTTCTTTTGCTTTTTCTGCCGTCCGCAACGTCCGCTATGAGGCATGGTACATAAGTACTGCTTGGAGACCCCCAGGGGGGTGATCAATCTTTGAGATCTAACCCAGATGTCGGCTGGACTCAACATCAATCTGGTGTTGTATCCTTGGAAGTAGCGGGCCGAAACCCTTGCAGTCTCTTTTATGTGCAAAATCTGGTTTTGTGAGAAATGGCGTCAAGATAGCCAAGGGCTCATCACATGCAGCTCGTTTCTGTGTACGGAAAATTGCTTTGTAAGAAACTCTTAAGAATTCCGTTGGGTTCTTCGTCAGTTTTGCCCACTAACGTATTGGTAAGGCTCGTGGGTTTACTGGATTCCGGATGCATCGGTGAAACGTCGGGGACGGTCCTAACTGTTTCATTATGGGACAATGGAGTAGACCATCGGAGGTATAAAAGAGAGTTTCATATGAGCAAAACGATAGGATCATGAAACATTGAAGGTATCTGTCAAGGTACTCTCTGGATTATCTTAACGGAACACTAGCGTAAGATTAACTTACCCACCTAGATATCGGGACGTAACAATGGGTTCACCGGTGTATTGAAAGCCTGGGTTTGCCAAAATCTTGGTAAGCGGTGATGCGGCTGTGATGTATGGTAATGTATGGTGGAAGATTGCAGATATGAAGCGATCCACAGGCGGCCAACGCGGCTAACACGCAACAATGTGTCAAGTTGATGTAAGGCTCACCTCTGTATTCGAAGCAAGAAGGGCTAACATCGTTTCAGGCTGTCATGGATGCCCGATAGGCCGCAACCATGCACAACCATACTTTGGCAGAGAGGGTTCTTGGGGAGGTGACAGGTATATGAAGAAACAACGAGTGCTGGTAGTAGATGATGACAAAGAAATCGTAAATGCCATTGCTATTAACCTGGAAAAGGAAGGCTATAAGGCATTGCGGGCTTACGACGGCCTTCAGGCACTGGACATTATTAATACTCAGAATGTACACTTGATTATTCTCGACGTTATGATGCCGAAACTCGATGGGCTGTCCGCCATGCTCAAAATCCGTGAGGAAAGAAATATCCCCGTTATCATCTTGTCAGCCAAATCTGAGGACAGCGACAAGATTCTGGGACTGTCCATGGGTGCAGATGATTATGTCACTAAGCCTTTCAACAGTCAGGAACTGATGGCCCGGGTGAAGTCTCAGTTGAGGCGCTATCTTACCCTGGGTGATGTTAACGTAAGGAACCGGTCGAACATTTTGCAGTCAGGCGGGCTGTGCTTTGATGTAGAGAGCCATACCCTGACTGTTGATGGTGAACCGGTGAGGTTGACCGCCACAGAGACAAAAATAGTCGAACTTTTAATGCGCTCACCTGGGCGTATTTTCCCGGCCGAGGAGATTTACGAGAGAGTTTGGCAACAGCCTGCATACCGAGTGGAAAACACAGTTATGGTCCACATACGCCGAATCCGGGAGAAAATCGAGATAAACCCTAGAGAGCCAAAATACCTAAAGGTGGTATGGGGCATTGG
>CAZXLH010000088.1:0-4450 GCA_964641455.1 uncultured Eubacteriales bacterium
TGGTAAACGTTCCGATAATTCACTCGATCTCCATCTGGGGGTGCCGAAGATCGGTTGATATAGAAAAAATCATCACAATAGGCTCCAGCGCCCTTGTCGTCACCGCTGACACTCTCTGTCTTGTAGAATCATGACACGCGCACAGTCCATCAGGTCCTTGACTTGGAGGTCTGTTCAATGCGTATACCAGCCTACCGAAGCGCTGGGCAGTTAGTGGCAGTGATATTCGCTCTCAGCAGCATAGTGGCACAGGCTACGATTGGGATAATGGGAATCACAGTATTCCCAGATAGAAGTCACAGCTCGGTCCACCCATTTGCACTGAGACGCGATGGAATGCCGTTTGTATTCTACAGCCCGCCGCCGGTCGCAAACCAACTGCTTCTCGCTGGAAATAAGCGACCCGTCCTTCCCCAAATACACATGCTTGCGACAGCATCTCAGACAGACCCACGCCCCACCGCTGCCGGCCGTTACGGCGGAGCGCCGTGGCTCAGCATGACAAGGGCCAGACCGCGGGATGGCCAAAAATGGGCGGTCCTGACATTCGATGATGGGCCATCTGCAAGCTACACTCCTGCAGTCCTCGACATCCTGAAGGACGAAGGTGTTCACGCTGTCTTCTTCGTCATTGGCATTCAGGCTGAGGCCCGTCCTGAACTTATCACAAGGATAGCCAACGAGGGCCACGAAATCGGGAACCATACCTACAGCCACCTCAATCCTGCGCTCGCCTCATACGAAGAGCTTGTCAATGAGATAGAGCGCACGTCCAGAATCGTCGAACAGGCCACGGGCTCTCCGACAGTATGGTTCAGGCCTCCTGGAGGAAGCGTATCCCCTGACATGCTTCGAGCTGTGGAATCGACCAGGCATGAGATAGTCCTTTGGAATGTGGATACTGAGGACTGGCGCGCGGCCCGGCTGGCAGATGGAGATCAGCTTGTGGTAGAAGCTATCGCCGGCACATCCATCCCCGAAGTCAGCGTAGTTCTGATGCATGACGGCGGAGGCCCGAGGAACGCCACAGTCTCCGCATTGCGTCCCATCATCAAATACCTGAAAGAGAATGGCTATAGAATATGCTCTCTGATGGAGCTCGCTCAAGAGACTGCTGAGAATGGAGCCGCACTTCCCCGGGTTTCAGATTAGTCGGGGCTGCGGTAGGCGCCACCGCCCCTTCTCAGTGAATCTCGACAAGTTCCCACGCAATCCCCGAGTCTGCATTGCCCCCAACTCAGAGCCTGGCCGCTCGATTGGGCCGAGATACTTTTTGCCAGTTGCTTAGACAAACCAACTTGTGCACTTGTTGCTGCCCCGCGCCCCGTCGGCTGCGAATTCCCGCCCATCCCTCAAGTTGCCATATGCCCGGGTAGCGTTGACAACTGCAATCAGCGCAACGCCTACATCGGCAAAGACAGCGTTCCACATCGTCGCCACGCCCAATGCGCCCAGTACGAGAACGGCCAGTTTGACTGAGATAGAGAAGATGATGTTCTGTATTACTATCCGCCTCGTGCGCCGCGCAATCTCGATAGCATCTGCAACGCGGACAGGGTTGTCATCCATGATCACTACGTCTGCCGCTTCAATTGCCGCCTCCGACCCCAGTGCGCCCATGGCGATCCCCACATCTGCTCTTGCAAGGGCAGGGGCATCATTTATCCCATCGCCCACAAAGGCAACCTTGCCGACCGTCCTCTCTCTCAAAATGCCACTTCGCCCATGCGCGGGTGTTTCCGCACGACCCTTGCCACGTTCGGCTGGCTCCGCCCTTCGCCCTGATTCGGCCGTTATCGCCTCCACCGCCTTGACCTTCTCCTCAGGCAAGAGATCCGCCCAGAACTCGCCTATTCCGACTTGGCCCGCCACTCTCTCTGCGACAGCGGGAACATCGCCAGTAAGCATGACTATCCTGTCGACGCCTGCTCTGCAAAGGCGCTCCACTACCTCGCTTGCGCCCGGCTTTATCTCATCGGCGAGATGGATTCTGCCTGCAAGAACTCCGTCCTTCGCCACGTTGACCACAGTTCCGTCAGTAACACAAACGGCGTGGGCCACGTTTTCGTGATGCAAGAGACGGTCATTTCCTGCAACCACGCGCTCTCCCTCAATCTCGGCAGCCACTCCCATCCCAGCCAGTTCACGACTGCCGGCGATAGCCGAGGCATCTATCTCTCCCCTTCCAGGCTCACCCTGGAACGCCTCGCGAATCGAGGTTGACACCGGATGGGTTGAATTGGCCCCGGCATGCGCCGCAAGCCTGAGCACTTCATGCTCTGTAAATCCGTTCTCTCCCGTCGTCTCCACTACGCGAAATGAGCCTTCGGTAAGCGTTCCCGTCTTGTCAAAGATTACAGCATCTACACTGTTTAGAGCTTCCAGATGATTTGCTCCCTTTATCAGCACTCCACGCCTTGACGCTCCTCCTATGCCTGCAAAGTACCCAAGAGGAATGGAGATCACCAGCGCGCACGGGCAGGATATTACAAGAAGCACGAGGGCCCTGTGGAACCACTCAGAGAAGACCTGCCCCGGCAGGATCAAAGGAGGCAGCACTGCAATCATAGCGGCCAGTCCCACGACTGCAGGCGTATAGTACCTGCTGAATGTAGTTATGAACCGCTCTGTGTGGGCTTTTCGCGCCTGGGCCTCTTCAACCAGTTCCAGAATGCGGGCAACAGATGACTTAGAGTACTCCTTCAGCACTTTGATCGTAACAGTGGCACTTCTGTTGATCATCCCAGCGAGCGCCCGATCGCCGTCGCCAAGGGCCCGCGGCATCGACTCGCCCGTAAGAGCCGATGTATCCATTGTTGTGACCCCTTCAATGATCACACCGTCAAGGGGAACTCTCTCGCCAGGCCTCACTATGATAAGTTGACCGGGCACAATCTCCTCCGGGCTGACTCGCACATACTCCCCGTCCCTCACCAAACTGGCGTAGTCAGGCCTTATGTCCATCAACGCCCTTATGGAAGTGCGTGAACGCTCAACGGCCTTGTCCTGCAAGAGCTCGCCCACGGCGAAAAAGCACATCACTCCGGCGGCCTCGGGCAATTCGCCTATTGCGATAGCGCCGACCGATGCTATGCTCATGAGGAAAAACTCGTCGAATACTTGTCCTCGGGCTATGTTTTTGACTGCGCCCCAGAGCACTCTCCAGCCCGCCACTAGATACGAGGCAATTAGAGCAAGCTTCCAGACAATTGCAGCGGCCTCAGAGCCGCTCCAGGCTCGCACGCCCATACCGATCGCGAAAAGCACCAGCGCAATTCCAGTCTCATATGCCCTAACCATTCTACTCTCGTCGTCATGGTCATGATGGCTGTGGCCGTGGCAATGGCAATGATCATCCCTCGAATGACAGCTAAGATCCTCCTTGTTCATCCCCATGCTCTCCACCTCTCGCATCTAGCAGCCCTTCCTCTTCGTAGTGCTCATGGGCCACCCGAATCAATGTCACAACATGGTCATCGGCAAGTGAGTAATAGACGTGCTTCCCTTCTGGCCTAGTCTTTACAAGGCGATGTGCCCTGAGAAGCCTAAGATGATGCGATACTGCGGGCATAGTCATCTCCAGGATCTCAGCCAGATGGCAAGTGCAAAGCTCCTCAAATGACAGCAAGCAAAGAATTCGGCATCTCGTCTCATTGCCGAGTATTCGGAATATTGCCGTTACGCCGTCTACCTCCGGAATTCGCCTCTCCATCTCGTCCACATAGCCTCCCCCTTTAGACCATGTCTCCATTAAACGATTAAACAATCGTTTAATCGTTAGGGGCATATTACAATAAGGAGGTCGGCTTGTCAATACCCTGCCGACCTCCCAAGCTCAGTCTCCACGCCGCAACGCGGCGTCATCTTCTACCCTCAGGGAGGGCATGGAACGACAACAAAAGATCGTCTTAGAAGTTGCTGAATGATCAAGTTGATATCATGGACGTCGTAGAGCGCCTCATCCGACACTCGGCCGTACATCTCCGCCCGCACCTGCTGCAAAAGAATCACATCGTCAGTAAGCAATGCCTGTGCCAGCGCGTAAGGCCTCTCGGCTTCCGTGTTCGCCGAAACGCATCCTTCATCAAGCCACCTGTTCGCAACTGCAAGAGCCTCTTTTCGGCGAAGCCGCGAGGCTCCCGATCCGGTCCCCCGAATCGTCTTCTTGAGTTCTGCAGCAACAGCCTTCTTAGCTGCAGGCGCCAGGGCCAGGAATCCCTCTCCGGTCAGCCCGACCAGGGACAGCCTTTCTTCAGCAAGGTCTCTGAAGGCATACAGCTCGCTTTCAGCACGCAGGAGGGCATCGAGTCCGTCTGCCGTGCTCAAGTGGAGGAGAGCAGCAGCCGCTTCCCGTCTTACTGTGCCATCCGGGTGACTTAGAAGCTCTATGGCATACTGGTCGCCCCGTTCGTCATCGAATTCATAGATCGCCCACAGTGAAGTCCATACA
>CAZXLH010000089.1:0-4412 GCA_964641455.1 uncultured Eubacteriales bacterium
CAGATGGTAGATTACGTACAAGACATGGCGATAAGGTACCCTGAGAAGAAATTCGTAGTCTTCGACACAGAAGTCGACTACTCCCAGGGCAAATTCAGCAACGTGTACTGCATGACCTACAAACAAAACGAAGGCAGTTACCTGGCAGGGCTTCTGGCAGGCCATGTAACCGTGTCGAACATGCCGATGGCGAACAAGGCCAAGGTAGTTGGCGTTGTCGGTGGACAGGATATCCCTGTAATCAACGACTTCATAATCGGATACAAACAGGGCGCACTTTCAGTGGATCCTGGCATCCAGGTGC
Organism: uncultured Eubacteriales bacterium; assembly: GCA_964641455.1. Classification (GTDB taxonomy): domain Bacteria; phylum Bacillota; class Sulfobacillia; order Fermentithermobacillales; family Fermentithermobacillaceae; genus DTU015. The sequence continues at coordinate 305 of CAZXLH010000089.1, forward strand.
TCACTCAGTACGTGGGCAACTGGAACGATGCCGCAAAAGCAAAAGAGATTGCCCTCGCCATGATATCCCAGGGCGCTGATGTCATATACAGCGTCGCAGCAGGTGCAGGCGTAGGCATATTCGAGGCAGCGAAAGAGAAGAAGTGTTACGCAATAGGAGTCGATTCAGACCAGGCCTTGTTGTTCGAGAAGTCAAACCCCCAGATGACGCAGCATATACTTTCCTCTATGACAAAGAACATCGACATGTCTGTATATAGAGCACTGGAGCTCTATGTAAATGGCAAGCTGCAGTTCGGGAAGACAGAGATGCTCGGCATCAAGGAGCGGGGTGTAGGACTTGCCAAGAACAAGTACTACCAGGCTAACGTCTCAGAACAAATCAGAGAAGCCATAGATGGAGCCGAAAAGAGCATCGTCGGCGGTGGCATCAGGGTAGATACAGTCTTCAAGTAGCATACCTGGCTCCAGACCTTTGCATGTAGAAGAGTGACGCGAAGCGCAGGACGATCGCTTCATCTTGCGCTTCCTGTCCTCGCGAAATGTCGAGAGCGTACAACGCATGTATTGGAGAGTTCAATATGACAGCTAGCCTCGTTGAGATGCAGGGCATAACAAAGGTATACCCGGGAGGCAAGGTAGCCAATTCCAATGTAAACTTTGATCTGCGCCAGGGAGAGATTCACGCCATTGTAGGAGAGAACGGGGCAGGGAAGAGCACGCTCATGAAGATACTGTATGGGCTTGAGGCTCCAACTAGCGGCAGAATACTTGTCAGGGGCGAACAGGTCAGAATCGATGACCCAGGAATCGCCCTGAAGCTCGGCATAGGCATGGTCCACCAGAACTTCATGCTAGTTCCCTCGTTCACCGTCGCGCAGAACATAGTATTCGGCGCTGAACCCAGCAGAGGACCGCTCAAGCACGTCGCAAGTGATGAGTGCATCAGTATTGCAAAGCAGCTATCAGAAGAATACAGCCTTGCAGTTGAGCCTGAACGCATAATCGATGACGTTCCAGTCGGCATGAAGCAAAGGACCGAGATTCTCAAGATGCTGTACCGCGGAGCCGACATACTGATCCTGGATGAACCCACTCAGGTTCTTGCCCCGCAGGAAGTAGATGAGCTGCTCGATGGACTGAAGAGACTTGTTCGCCAGGGTAAGACCATAGTCCTTATCACTCATAAGCTGCGGGAAGTCAAAGCATGTGCCGATAGGATAACGGTCATGCGCAATGGCATGGTGGTTGGCAGATGCAAGACAGATGATGTAACAGAGGATGAACTTTCCCAGATGATGGTCGGCAGAGACGTCGATCTCAGTGTGATGAGGGAAGATGTAGAGCAGGGGCCGCCTGTTATCAGCGTACGAAACATCGGGCTTATGTCAGATACCGGCCGGGCCTTGCTTCAAGATGTGTCATTTGACGTTCGATCAGGGGAGATCTTCGGCCTCGTGGGGGTACAGGGCAATGGCCAGTCCGAACTGGTGGAAGTAGTAGCGGGCCTGCGCCCGTTTGCGTCCGGGTCCATTAGGGTCAATGGGACCCCCCTCAAAGGAGGAGACCCATGGGAGTGCCGGAGGCTTGGCATTGCCCACATACCTGAAGACAGGATAAGCATGGGTGTGGCACTGGAGGCTTCCATACTCGACAACCTAATATCCAATAGATATCACCAACAACCCATCCGGAAAGGGGCCATCATCGACCATGATCGGGCGGCTGCCATCGCCACCCACATGGTCAGAGAATATGACATAAGATTGACGAGTTTAGATGAGCCTGCTGCGTCACTTTCAGGCGGCAATATGCAGAAGATGATTGTCGCCCGGGAAATGGAGTCAGATCATGTGCTTCTTATTGCTGCTCAGCCCACCCGTGGAGTTGACGTAGGAGCAAGCGAGTTCATATACAACATGCTGCTTGAGGAACGCTGCCGGGGGAAGGCTGTACTGCTTGTTTCAACAGAGGTGAGTGAGGTTATGGCTTTGTCGGACCGAATAGGCGTGATGTACAATGGCAGGATCGTGGCCATACTCGACAATTCGCCCGACCTGACCATTGAAGAACTTGGCCTTTACATGCTTGGACTCAAATCAGGCGAACCATGTGTTGAATATGAGGCCGAGTTAGGGACGGATGTTCAATGAAAATACAGACCAGAAAAAAAGTGCTGCAGACAGCGGCCCCGATAGTATGCATTCTGGCTCTTACATGGATCATCACCGCATGTGTAAGCGATGAGCCTGGCGCGGCAATGAAGTATCTTCTAACAGGCCCGGTCTCTCGCATCAATAGATTTGGCAATTGGATCGAGCAGGTGATCACCCTGATCTTCACGGGCCTTGCCGTAAGCATAGTATTCAATGCGAACCAGTTCAGCATGGGCGCAGAGGGACAAATCTTTGTAGGCGCTCTTGCCGCCGCTCTCGTTGGATTGTCGCTACCTGCATTGCCAGGGATACTCCACATACCACTGGCGCTTCTTGCAGCGGCTGGCAGCGGCTTTGCGTGGGGAGCCATACCCGGGTATCTTAAGGCAAGGTTCAGGGCTAACGAAGTGGTATCATCGCTCATGCTTAACAGCATAGCGATTCAGCTCTACGACTATGTGCTGATCTATCACCTCAAACCGCCAACGGCAGGGTATCCTGTGTCCAAATACTTGCCGTCCTCCGCTGTCCTGCCAAACCTGATTCCCAGAACACGCGTATCTATCGCTCTAATCATAGGCATTGGGTGTGTTTGGCTTGTGTATACACTCGTGTACAAGAGCACTCTGGGGTATGAGATCAGAATGGTAGGGCATAACCCCAGGTTTGCCAGGTGCTCAGGGATTAATGTGGGCCGTACTATTGTGATGTCTACTGCCTTAAGCGGAGCACTTGCAGGATTGGCCGGCGCCTGCCTCGTCATGGGCGTCCACAGAAGGCTGATCATGGGGATATCTCCGGGGTACGGATTCGATGGAATACTCGTGTCACTTCTGGCCGGGAATAACCCTGCGAAAGTTCCATTTGCAGCTCTGTTTTATGGATACCTGAGAACAGGCGCTGATCTGATGGAGAGCAATTCCGACGTTGCCAGAGAGTTGATCACCATAATCCAGGCAGTGGCTATCATGTTCATCACGGCAAAGAGCCTGATACCATCTAAAGCGCGACGAGAAGGGAATGAGACTGCGTGACAGATGTGAATGTGTTCAAGTCAATACTCAGTGCATCCTTTCTGTTTGCAGTAATCAGGGTAAGCACGCCCATCCTCCTGGCCTCACTTGGTGGGCTAGTAGCAGACCTTGCCGGCGTTACCAACATCGCACTCGAAGGAATTATGCTGAGCGCTGCGCTTATGGGGGTTGTAGGGAGCGCCTTTACTCAATCGGCCTTCTTCGGGCTTCTCTTCGGCGTGCTGGCAGGCGTTGTGCTTTCAATATTGCTGGCCTACTTCCGGCTGCACCTCGGGGCCGACGGCACACTGACGGGACTTGCAATAAACATGCTGGCGGCCGGGGGGACTGTGTTCATTCTCTTTTCGATCACTCGCGACAAAGCATTTTCCACCGGACTGCAAAGCATATCGCTGCCAAACCTGAAGCTGCCGCTCATTAGCAGCATACCCTTTATCGGAGAGGCCTTGAGCGGGCATAATGTGATGACCTACATCGCTTTTCTGTTAGTCCCTCTCGTGGGAAGCCTGCTTTACCGCACACGCTTTGGCATACACCTGCGCGGAGTGGGCGAGAACCCACGCGCTGCGGCTGCAGTGGGGATAGATGTGGTAAGGACCCAGTACTATGCTCTCATCCTAAGTGGAGTGCTCGCGGCGCTGGGCGGAATAAACCTCTCAATGGGCTACTTGAGCCTATTCGTCAAAGACATGACCGCCGGGCGAGGATTCATAGCCCTCGCTGCTGTGTACCTAGGGGGAAGAACGCCAGCGGGTGTAATGTATGCTTCGCTCCTTTTTGGACTAGCAGATGCACTCGCCAATCAGCTGGGCTCCTTGAACATACCTCCTCAGGTGGTGCTTGCCATACCCTACGTCGTAACCGTTGTTGCCCTGGTAGTTCACAATGTGCGTGTTGAGAATGCAAGGGTGGCAAGGAG
>CAZXLH010000090.1:0-4246 GCA_964641455.1 uncultured Eubacteriales bacterium
TAAAGGCTTCTCGAAATGGCGAGGCTGTGGCGAAGAGCCTTGAGGCGTTGAAGGCTGCGGCTGAAGGAACAGAGAACCTCATGCCATACATTCTCGAGGCAGTCAGGGAATATGCGACTCTGGGAGAGATCTGCGACACGCTGCGCGGCGTATTCGGAGAATACAAGCCCTCAGGGGCCTACTAGCAGGAAGGGAGAATGGGCGACAGCATGGGTACTGATACAGGCAGGAAGATCAGAGTTTTGGTCGCAAAACCGGGCCTTGACGGGCACGACAGGGGTGCCAAGGTTGTGGCGCGCGCTCTTCGTGACGCAGGCATGGAAGTGATATATACAGGGCTCAGGCAAACGCCGGAGCAGATTGTGGCGGCGGCCATCCAGGAAGATGTGGACGTCATCGCGATGTCGATACTCTCGGGCGCACATAACGTCCTGTTTCCAAAGGTCATGGATCTGCTCCGTGAGCGAAAGGTCGACGACATTCTTGTTGTGGGCGGGGGTATCATCCCCGAGGAGGACATTCCCGCTCTGAAAGAGTGCGGAATAGCCGACATATTTACTCCTGGAACGACTACGTCGGAAACGGTAAGGTTCATAGAAGAGAACGTGAAGAGGCGGGCGTAGGCATGGACCGAGAGGAAGTCGTGGGCCGGGCTCTCGCCGGGGATATCCGGGCGGTTTCGCGGCTCATATCCATCGTCGAGGACTGCGCTCCCGGATTTGAGGAGCTGTATTCGGAGATCTACCCGTACACGGGTAAAGCCCATATCATAGGAATTACCGGGCCGCCCGGATCGGGAAAAAGCACCCTGGTCGACAAGATGGCTGTTGTATGCAGGGAACGCGGGAAAACAGTAGGCATAGTAGCGGTCGACCCTACGAGCCCGTTCACAGGCGGAGCGCTCCTGGGAGACCGCCTTCGAATGCAGCGGCATGCTCTGGATGATGGAGTTTTCATAAGAAGCATGGGCACCAGAGGCCAGCTCGGCGGGGTGTCGCGTGCGACATCAGGCGCTGTGGATGTTCTGGATGCGGCAGGGTACGATTATGTGATTGTCGAGACTGTAGGCGTCGGGCAGTCCGAAGTGGAGATCGCTTCGATCGCCGACACTGTTGTGCTGGTGCAGGTGCCCGGGCTCGGCGATGATATCCAGGTCATAAAGGCTGGCATAATGGAGATTGGCGATGTATTTGCAGTAAACAAGAAGGACCGCCCTGGCGTGGAAAGGGTCGTGGCCGAGATTCGAATAGCTCTTGAGCTCAGTTCAATGGCGTCCAACAAGGGGGGCACTGGCAGCCCAGGCCGACCTGGCAGATACGTGGGGCACCATGGAGTTTCAGCATTTGCGGCGGCGGGCGCTGCTGCCCAAAGGGATGAAGGATCGCAAGAAGAGGCAGCCACGATCGTCTGGCATCCTCCGATCCTCCAGACCTTGGCCGAAACCGGCGAGGGCGTAGCGGAGCTCTTTGATGCATGCGATGATCATATGCGTTTCCTGGCAGACGCAGGTGAGCTCGATGCCCGGAGACTCCGCCGGGCGCGTTCGGAGACCATGCAGATTGCGTCGGGGAAGATCTGGCGCGGGCTGACGGATGATAGTGAGACGTTTGCGGCCGCTGAGGAACTAGGCTGGAAGGTGGCCCGTAGGGAGATAGATCCATACTCGGCAGGGGATAAGCTGTATGAGATGATAGTAAAGTAGATTCGCGGGAGGGGACTGGTTTGGTCAAATCGGTAGATCATATAGGAATTGCGGTGTCAAATCTTGACGAGGCGCTCAAGCTGTACACAGACACGTTCGGGCTTGAGCTTCAGGGGACTGAAGTAGTGGAAGAACAGAAGGTGAAGGTGGCGTTTCTTCCCATTGGTGACACTGAGATAGAGCTTCTTGAATCGACTGATCCTGAGGGCCCGATTGCCAGGTTCATAGAGAAGCGGGGGCAGGGAATCCAGCACATAGCATTGAGGGTTGACGATATTGACGAGGCGCTCGATGTGATGAGGGCCAAGGGAATAAGGCTGATCGATGAGAAACCCCGCTACGGAGCGGGTGGAGCTCGGATTGCTTTCCTTCATCCTAAAGCCACAGGCGGAGTTTTGATAGAACTTTGCGAACGCAAGTGAAGTAGAGGAGAAGATGATTTATATGAGAAGACTTCGGAAAGTCAGTGTATGCATGATTGCCGCCGCAGCCCTCATTCTTGCAGTTGCAGGCGTCTGCTCTGCGCAGGTTGGCGGTGGCGGAAACTCTGCGGGATGGGTATTCCTCAATGTTGACGACCTGAACGAATCGCTTGTTGATGCAGCGTTCAACAAGCTTCCCGGCGGCATGCTTACGTGGGGAGGCCATGGACTCGTCGGATTGGGGGATAGCAGGTGGTCCATAGGAGCATGGGGTGCTGGAGGAGAAGCAATGTCGGAGCCTACTGATGAAGAGGAGCCGAAGACTGCCACTCTTGCGCTGAACTACGCGGGAATCATGGTTGAATACGGCGTTGTGAGCACTCCCAAAACCCATGTCGGACTAGGCGCAGTGCTCGGGGGCGGAATGGCGTCCCTGGCCACAAAGCGAGGCATGATCTCCGATTTTGACGAAGCCTTAGGTGCGGCGAGCTCAGCCACGGTCTGGCGGCCTTACCTCTTGGCCCAGCCCCAGGCATCCATCGCGTTCCCTCTATCGAAAGTCATTGATGTCACAATCACAGGAGGCTATTCTTTCTTTTACAGCCCGACTGGTTGGATGGATGGGATGAGCTTCCGGGACTCATTTGATGGCCCAATGAAGACTGCGGGACTCCCATTTGTGCAACTATCCTTCAGCTTTGGGCCTCCGCCTATGGGGATTTAGCGCGCGAGGCTGCGATCTCCAAGTTGATTCCAGCGCGGCTGGAGCAATTGAAGCCCCTTGGCCTTGTGCGGCATTACGAGGCTGGGGGCTTGTTTTTGTAGAAGATGTTGCAGTGGGCCCTACCGTCTGGCGCACAAGGGGGCGCACATCAACGTAGGTTGCGGGCGGGGGACCGCTGTGGTGTGGCAACGGCACGTATCTTGTCGCCGAATGCATGAACGTGATTTCTGCGAGGCCGCTTTTCGATGCAGGAATCATGTCGATGGTGGGGAAACTTGCTTGTGCGAGTGTGGATTTAGCTGAGTGGGTATGAGTGGAGCGCATCCGCAGTTTGCGCCACAGCTTATGGACGGGCTACAATTCTTATTGGGGGGTGTGACCGTGGTCGATGACGGAATTCATGGATGGAATGTGCCTGAAATTCGGGAGGCGGTATTCCGGCGGTCGGAGGAGCGTGCCGAGCTTGTTAAGGCCGATGCGATGAAAAGGGCGCATCGCATTGCTGATCTTCTAAGAACTCGCTATTCGGCGTCTGCGGTCACGCTGTATGGATCCCTCTCTGAAGCTTGCTTCCACGACAGGTCAGACATAGATATCCTCGTTGAAGGGTTCAGGGGCGATTACTGGGAAATGTACGTCACGGCCGACGAGATAGCCGGCCCTTTTGACCTTAGTGTCGTGTGCATTGAAGATGCGGCAGACACTTTGATTGAGCATGCGCGGGAGAGGGGGATCCGCATTTGAAACCAGAGGATTACCTGGTGATTCAGGCCCGAATAGCCAAGGAACGAGAGAACCTTAGTCGCCTCATTGATCAGATGTCGGGACATAACCTTTATCCCGAAATAGGAACAGAGACCATTGGCGGTTTCCGCTTGTGCGACAATGAGGCATTGCGCATACTCGGATCGATGCTCCACGATTTCTACACGTTCGTGTTTGAAATCGACCGCGCAATGCGGTAGAAGCAGAAGCTGGCGGGGTCCTGTTCCAGGTTACGGACGCTGCCCACGACCTGAGTGCTTGAGATCGAGATACTCCCAGAGATCCCCAAAGGATAGAGGATCGCCGAACCCCCTTTCGCTCGGCGGCAGAAAGACGAGAAAACCCCCGTTCGCCCGGCCCAACGTCGGCCTGGGGGAGCGGGGGATGATTCACCTTCGAACATCATGCGGACGCGCCGCCGAGGTGGCAATCGAACGACTATCCAAACCTTGACAACATGACTCCTGCCACTATTGCAGAACCTATGACTCCTGCTACGTTGGGCCCCATGGCGTGCATTAGCAGGAAGTTGCCTGGGTTTTCATCTTGGGCCACTGTCTGCACAACGCGGGCCGCCATGGGAACGGCTGATACGCCGGCTGCTCCGATAAGCGGGTTGACCTTGCCCTTAGT
>CAZXLH010000091.1:0-4169 GCA_964641455.1 uncultured Eubacteriales bacterium
CGGTTCCCAGCCTAAAACCTAACACCCTGCGGCACCCACCGCGGAAGTTCTCCCTGGGCACGTCTACAGTGCCACTATCGCCAAATTCAGGACCAATCGCTTCTGCATTCTCCATGGTTACCACTTTACCCAACGGCCCCCAAGAAGCCCTAAAAAGAGCTGCTACCGTCCCCTGGGGAACAATCGCCTCTGGCGGCTCCCCAACATCAGTCACCCGGATATATACTCCGGGCCGAATCCTCTGTTCACCCACCTGAAAAACAGAACCTGCCATTTAGCTTACACCTTCCTTTCTAAAAATTTCTTAATTGCAGCCTGCGCCTGCGTTTTTGTCATTTCGTCTTTGCCGGCCAATTTCAATGCCCCGGCCACTACCTCCGGCTTAACGCCAAAAGAAGGGGCCGCCTGCATCAACTCAAAGCGGCCATACTTAATTTCAGGTTTCGGCTTAGGCTTGACGGCCTTCAAGCCGATAGATTCATCCTTTTTTTCTTCCTTCGCCATTATTTCACCTCCCCCCGTGCGTCACCGCTTATTACTCCACGCCTCAGCACCGGTATTGCAGGTTCCGGTTGCAATACTCCCAACCTGGCCGTCAGCTGTATTTGCCCCCGGCGCATTGGATCAGCTTCGCTATCTGCGGTTACCCGGTTTAATAATAAAGGCGAACCATCCGATAGCTTTATCCTGCGCTGGATGGCCAATCCTTCTGTGATCTTTCTGATCCACTGCAAACGCACTGCCGCGCTGGGAGCCAGTATGTGTCCGGTTATTTGCGCATCCAGCCAAGTTACAGCTGCTGTAGTCTCCATCGGTACCAGTCGTACCAGTCGCCAGTAAATCCCCGGTGCAGTATCAATCGGGTTCCATGCTGCTGGGTCTGTATGTGCCTCCGGCCATTTTGCAGTTGTCCAACCTTGCAGAGCTGCCACCGGGTCCGGGTCATAAGTCAACCCGTTAAGCCAACCCAGAGCAAATACTTGAAAACGCAAACCACGGGTAATGGCGTCCCATTCAGTGTCCACAAAGTCCTGCCCAGCGCTGCCGATGTAGTCGATTAGATACTGCTCTTTGGCGTCAGCAAACCTGGTGCGATGTAGAGCGTCAATTACCTGGTTAGCTAATGCGTCCACCTGTTGAAAGGTTGTTCTACTCACATAAGGCCATACCTCGACGATAGTGGAAAAGGCCGACCAATCAGCTTCCGGGTCCTGAGCGCCCTCTTTAAGAATTAAGTAAGGTTTTTTGGTAGTTGGACCAGCGGCATGGGGTTCATAAACTCGACCTTCTACCTGCGAGATATTGTCAACAAGTATTTGTCTGATTGTTTTTCTCACATCAGTCCCTCCAGTAGTCCAACACCGTTTGCCGGATGCGCGGTGCATGGACGTCAGCGGTCGGGCCAACTATTGCATAGTTGGCACCATGTGCTATTTCCAGCCAGATGCCGTATTCAACACCGTGTGAAAGGTATAAGACAAACTGATTGTCTCGTACATCTACTCCGCTATGCAGAGACTGTCTGGCGTGAGACGTCCTATCAGTCCAGGGTGCTTGCTGTTTAGCATAGCCTTCCATCTGCCCGGTCCAATTTAAAAGCAGGGCATGCAGGCCGGCTTGTTTCCTGCTGATATATTCCCTTGCACCATCGCCTAAAGCCATTTAGCTCACCCTTTCCAGCACTGCCTGACAACCTACCAATTCCCCATTTACAACCTGCTGGTAAACCTCCAGTACCTGAAAAACACCCAGCCCGGGTGCGGTAAACTTGTCCAACACACTAGCACCAGCTTTAATATCAGCCTGCCAATCCGCCAGCATGCCCCAAGCCCCATCCACCTGCTTGGTGCCGGCCAAAGTGCTTACCTCCTGAGGCACCCCGGATCCCTGCTGGTAGAGCCGCACAACAAAGGGGCCTACCTCGGTTTTGGTTTCCTCGAAGTAGCCCCCTTTGTCGATCTTTTCTGTGCGGTTTATGGTTATAGTGGTAGGATTTTGCCGAATTGCCCAATTGGTATGCCTGCGCCGAAGTGCTACCAGATCCATCTACAGCACCTCCGGTTTAGCTATCCCAACAATTACACTGCCACCGCCGGCCTTTGCCATTGCCGTATATTTCTCAGCCATCGATAGTGCAAAAAACAGTTGATCCTTAAGGCTGGTCATATCGTACTTTTCCTGGCCCACGGAGTAGCCTTCAATATGACCCTCAAGCATCCCAGCCTTTATGGTCCAGCCAGCAGCCGCCGCCGTATAAATATTTCGAGCACCTTCTATCAACTCATCCAGATCAATATCTAAAAACTGCGTGTCGCTCTCCGTGCCCCCTTCTGGGATCGCTTCATTGAGAAGTTTTCGCAATTTAAGCCTTAATTCACTAGTCGGGGTCATCTAAACCACCCCTTAACTATGCACCGTTGCGATGAATATGCTATCAATACCCTCAAAGCTGGGCATCATTATTGCCGAAACTACCGTTATTATGTTAACCGGATGCTTTTCTTTATAAGTTAATATCGCCACGCCTGTATTAACAATGCTCACATCGCCATCAGTACTGCCGCCTAACAGGTCCGATTCTTCCGGGGTGGTCCCGAAATAGGTGTTGCCCAGGTTTCCATCCGGAATTAGCGTAAACACGTCATCCGGAAAAAACAAATGTGAAGCGCCTCCCAGTTCAATCTGATATTTCTTGCTGTAAACCGACACAGACAGCCCCAGTTTGGCCATCAAATACTGCTGTAACATCGTATCGGTCAGGATAATATTAGTACCTTTGTCGACATTCATATCCAATTTAATGGATTTGTTCATCAGTAGATAGTTCCACGTTTTCCTAGTACAAATAGCCCGTGTAGGCCGGATACCGGTATTATCCTCAACGGTATCCTGCCAGCTTTGGATATCCTGAATAGGGGTCGCATCTTCTGCCGACCACTTTTGGGGCTTGCCTTGCCCACCCAGCGTTAGCTTGTGATCGCTGGGTAACAGGTAGTCATAGTCATAGCTCATCCGGTTTTCATCCGTTATTGCAATCTTCCCGGTCGAGAGAAGCTGCATTCTCATGCGCTCTGCCTGTACTTCAGCACCGGCTACAAGGTTGCTTGCATCATCATAAATGCGCCTTAAAATGGGTTCCAGTGTAGCCTTATTAGACGCTGCCAGTAGCTTGTTGATCTCCTGTCGATCCTTCTCCCCAATCCGCATCGCTTCACGGAAAAACGGCATCTCTGTCTCCACCTTTTTAACACCGATCCGGTCTCGCACCGTCGCACGTGCGTCAAATGCGCTGGGCGTCAAGGCTACAGGCAACCCTTTCGCACCTTTAATCCAACTAAGGTCAAGCCCTAATTGCTTTTGCGCTGGGAACAAAGTTGCCCCAAGATAGGGAATGCGGTTCTCCGCTGATTCTGTCCAATACGTTGCGATTTCCGCAGCGTTTACCATGTCAAATATAGTTTCGCCTGCAAACAGTTGCAGGTTCATCATGCGCTTACTCATGCTTGATCACTCTCCAATTTAATATTTCCAACAACTACTTAATGAACTTAATCATCGGCAGTACTAAACCGGCGGCAGCTGCAACAGCAGCGTTACTAGTGCTATAGGGCAGCTTATCAACAGCAACAAAACCGTGAACTAGCATAGCCCCTTCCTTCTGGCCATGAGTTACATCTACATCGTTGAGCAAGACACCTTCTGCCCCGGTAGTCTGCGGATCAGCACCGCCAGATAAGTAGGTTTTGCTCACGGCTTCGACCGGATCTGTCCCTTCACCTGCCGCAAGGACAAGCAGCTTGGCCGACGTATCGGCGTTTACTGCGGATACTATAGTTGCCGGAGTGCTGGTGATTGCTTTATCAGCGTCGGTTGCTAAACTTACTACAATGTCAAATCCAGTTACAGTTATAGATAAAGATTCACTAGCTTTATCAGGGTCTACCAGGGTTACTGTAATTAGGTTCCCTATATGCCCCGCAGTTACCGCTTCCCAAACTATTTCATTATTTAAATCTACATCATTGTCCTCTCCAGTTGTCAGCTCAGCCTTAACTGCCGGGTCTGCATGCTTTTCAACCACAGGCTCATCAAGGTTAGCCAGAACAGGACTGCTCTTGCCCCCAACAATCGTGCCCTTTGGAACGATCTTCTTGCCGTTTACGGCGCTA
>CAZXLH010000092.1:0-3872 GCA_964641455.1 uncultured Eubacteriales bacterium
GAAGATGGAAGGCAGGATGCCGACGGAAGCCCAGATCCGCAAGTTGCTGGGCAGATGATCCACCGCAGCCGGTCCGAAACGGAGGCAAACTAGTGAATGCAATTGAGCTATCCCACGTAAGCACGGCAAAGCCGGTCCTCTTAGGTGACTCTTTGACCGAACTTGAGGTAATACGCGACGTCTCGCTCTCCGTACCAGAGGGCGAGATACTGGGTCTCATCGGCCCTTCAGGCTCGGGAAAATCCACGCTTCTTCGAATGATTAACAGAATGGAAGACCCCACTTCAGGTCGGATATTCCTATTCGGATCTGACATTACAGAGCTGGATGTGAAGGAGCTGAGGCGTCGAGTGGGAATGGTGTCGCAAACCCCGGCCTTGCTGCCCAGAGATGTGGCAGACAACATAGCTTACGGTCCTAACCTCAGAGGCGAGCCCTGTAATCCCGGAGACTACCTGGAGCATGTAGGTTTGGAGCGCGAGTTGCTCCGGAGGCCTGCCTCCGCCCTGTCTGTAGGGCAACAGCAAAGGATGTGCATAGCACGGGCCCTAGCGAACCATCCCGACGTCTTGCTCCTTGACGAGCCTACGTCCGCGCTTGACCGCACGGCGTCACGGAACATAGTCGAACTGATCCTCCGCCTCAACGAGAAACTGGGGCTTACAGTCATAATCGTGACCCATGTGATGGAGCATGCCCAGGCCCTGGCCACCCGCGTCGCAATGCTAGTCGGAGGCTCACTCATAGAGGAAGCCGCAGCCCTTGACTTCTTTGAGAATCCTGCAACTGAAACTGGCCGCAAATTCCTCAGAGGGGAGCTTGCAGAGGATGGACGCTAACTCGTATATCCACATATCCAACATTGATCTGGTCATAGCGCTTCTCTTTATCGCCATTTCCGCCGCAGTTTCGCGCTGGCAGAGGCTCGGGCTTGAGCGGGACATGGCGGTCGGAACCGTCAGGGCTTTCACGCAATTGCTTGCCGTCGGATTCGTGCTGCAGCAGCTTTTCAACGTGGCTCGCTGGCACTGGGTCGTCCTTGCCCTCGCCATAATGACCACAGTGGCGGCATACAACGCTGTCAAACGTCAGACCGGGGCGAAGCATGGACTGTTTGCGGTCATGGCTGCAGCCATCGCAACAGGGGCGTCCATCACGCTGATTCTTGTCATAGGCGTAGTCCTTCGTGTGCGTCCATGGTATCAACCGCAATACGTAATACCTATAGCTGGAATGGTGATAGGCAATTGCATGACCGGAGCGGCGCTGGTGGTAAACAGGCTCCACTCAGAGCTCACCCTGAGGCGGAACCAGGTCGAAGCTGCGCTCGCCCTGGGCGCTCCCGCGAAGGAAGCGGCTTCAGAGGCCATGCGAGAATCGTTGCGGGCCGCAATGATGCCCACGATCAACTCAATGATGACTGTAGGGTTGGTCCATCTTCCGGGAATGATGACAGGACAGATGATCTCAGGTGCAAGCCCCGTTGACGCCGTCAGATACCAGATAGTAGTCATGCTGATGATAGCTGCAGCAACAGCTGTAACTGCCATGGTTGCCGTGTTCGGCGCTCTTCGAGCGTTCTTCACTTCCTTCCATCAGTTGTCGGCACGGCTTGAGCTTGGCGAAGCCTGGGATGCGTATGTGCGAAACAAGCCCAAAGACTGAGGAAGCCATAGCGACAGGCGGAAGGCAACAAGGGGACCGCAGTTCAAAGCGATCCCCTTCAGTATGGCCGAAATGGTCAATGAGTTGTCTGCCCGATAATTGCAACGTCTCCGTCGGGAGACATAGCTGCAAGGAGGGATCCGTCCGGGCTCCAGGCGGCGGGCGCTGCCCACCAGCGCCTTCCATCGACGCTAATCTCCGCAACTGGATGGACCCGCTTGGCATCGAGTATCACTCCGAGGTCTTCATCCGTATAGGCCAGTATATGGCGCCCATCTGGGCTCCACGAGACATTGGCAAAATCCCCGGCAGCCCCTTCAAGTTCCAGCTCCCCCGTCCTGGCGTTCCAGACTGCAACACCCTGGTCTGTTGCGCCGGCCAAACGCAGGCTGTCGGGACTCCAGGATACTGCGTGTATTCTGCCTGAATGCCCACGAAGCTCCCACTCCTCGAATTCATCACCATAGAGGGTATGGACAGTCCACGTATTATCCCCCACTTGCCAGGCTGCAAGCTTCCCATCAGGGCTGAGTCTCCTGCTCTGCTCGCCAATGCTAACAAACCATCGGTTCCCCATGGTCTTCGCCTCAACGTTCCATAGAGAGAAATACTCCTCCCCATTCCAAGTTTTCACCGACTTGCCATCCTCGCTCCAGCCCGCCAACGCATATACCTCAGGGTCTACAACAGTCCACTCTATGTCCCCGCTCTCCGGGTCGAAAACCTTGAACTCATTCTGGCCTGTCTTCGCTGCAACTCGCTTCCCATCAGGGCTCCAGATCACGTCCTCGATGCGGTAGCCCGGTTCTCCGTGGAATGTAAGCTCTCTCTCACCCGTACGGGCGTTCCACACAACTACCAGTCCATCGCCTTCACCAGTGGCAATTCGTGCGCTGTCAGGCGCCCATGACATGCTTCTCGTGCTGCCTGCATCTGCAGACAGAGTGCAGACCACAACAAAGTGGGTCACATCCGGAGTCTCGGGAATCTCTATCTCAGCCGGACGTCTTGACTCAATGATCATCAGGACCGTCAGCACACAAGCCAGGGCTATCAATAAGGTAAGAACGGCTCCAATAGGCCTGCCCGTTCTCTTGCCTTTCTCATTACCCACCGCAACACACCTCAACTTTCAGCAGCGATGTGGCCCATGGCAAAGCTGCTACCATCAGCTTACATCTCTTGCAGCCAGGCTGCAATCAGACGAATCCCGCCTACTTCACCGCCGTAATCATCGGGTCAGACTGGATGGGAGCCGCCATCTCCACTGCGATGCCTACCAGAGGCTCAAGCACGGCATCCACACCCTCCAAGTCGGAAGGACGTTCATGTTCGGGAAGGCAATCATACAACCTTCTGGCAAACGCGCCTCCGCTGTGTGTTGGGAGCACATCACTGAAACCTGTCTCCTTGAGCCAGCCTGCAAGGGTTACGCCTGACGGATGCATCAATGTGCATTTCCTCACATCCACAATCCGCGAACGAAGAGCATCAAGAGCACCAATCGTAAGGTTCCCGTATGAAGGCCTTGACTCGCCTCCCGACAGAATTGGAACAAGCTCCTCCCGGGACATGCTGAAGGTGATCCCGTATTGATTTGCCTTCTCCCCCTCGATGTCCCGATCGTAGATGATGAGCCTGGATGCGTCGTCGCCGATTCCTGCAAGCCATACGTCCCGCTCCCGTCCCCCTCGGTACCAACCAAGAGCTTCATAGTAGATGCGGAGCCTTCCCCCGGGGCGCAAAACCCGAAATATCTCGCTCAGCGTCGCCTTCGGATCCGGCGTCTGCTCAATGCAGCTTGCAGCCATCGCCCCATCGAACGACTCGTCCTCAAAGGGCAATGGCCGACCCGCCGGCACATGCACGAACCGGGCGTTTAAGATTCCCAGGCGAGCAGCATTACCCTCACACACTTCTACCCGTTTCCATGACGCATCGACCCCCACCACTTCCCCGGCAAACGGGGCCACGCCCAGCGAAGGCCACCCGTCCCCCGGCCCGAGGTCAAGCAGGCGCTTGCCCCTGCCGCAGACGGCGCAGAGGAAGTCTAAGATCTGTCCCCTGTCGTCCCAGTGACTTGCCTTGTTTCCGTCGAATGGCACGTATATTACAGGCAGCGACTCCCCTGATTGAGATTGCATGTCATCATACACAAAAACATCGGATGTGCAGCATGTGATGGGCAGCTCATGCTCGATCCAGTT
>CAZXLH010000093.1:0-3846 GCA_964641455.1 uncultured Eubacteriales bacterium
ATCAAATCAGAGGAGGCGTCATATCCCTCAGTCCCATGAAGAGGATTGCCAAGTTGATAGGCAGATACAGCGGCTCTTACGCCACATTCACCCTCGACGACATAATCGGCAAGGACGCTGGTCTGCAACGCGCCATAGAGCTGGCCAAGATCGCGGCTGAAACCGACAGCACTGTTCTCATCTGTGGCGAAGCCGGGACAGGCAAGGAGATGTTTGCACACGCAGTCCACAACAGGGGCAAACAGGCGAGAGGCCCCTTTATTCCGATGAACTGCGGCGCCATGCCCCGCGATCTGGTAGGCCGCGAGCTCTTTGGCTATGAGGAAAGCGCATTCACAGGCGCAGCCCCCGGCGGACGACCCGGCAGACTTGAACTGGCGTCAGGCGGCACTCTGTTTTTGGACGAAATCGGCGACATGCCACTCGAACAGCAAGTTGCGTTTCACAGGGCTCTTCAGGATAAGATGGTGACACGCATAGGCGGAGCCAACATGACCGAAGTGGATGTCAGAGTTATCTGTGCCACAAGCAAGAATCTCCAACATGAGGTCGCCAGGGGCAACTTCAGGCCTGATCTCTACAATAGATTGAATGTGATATGCATCCTGCTGCCGCCGTTGAGGGAACGCCGGGAAGATATCCCCCTCCTGTTCAATTTCTTTCTCTCTAGAGCCATGGCCCGGCTGAAACTCGACATCCACAAAGTCGACGCAGAAGTCATCGACCGCCTGTGTGCCTACGAGTGGCCTGGAAACGTTAGAGAGCTTCAGAGCGTCGCGGAACGCATGGTGAACACTGCAAGAGCGGGACATGTCGGCCTCGAGCACCTGCCAGAGGAGATATTACAGCCAGGGCATTCTGAGATCGCCCCATCCTATTTGGGCTCAAGATTCTCAGATGCCATACCTGCCACATTCGAGCAGCACAGAGCACGCATTCGACACTCTGCCCAGGAGCGCCAGCGAGAGGAGCTGCTCGAAGTTCTCGAGAAACACGATGGCAACATCACCCGCGCAGCTGAAGAAATGGGTGTCTCAAGAAACACCATCTACAGGAGGATGATGAGACTCGATCTGCAGAGATGATCCCCGCCTCGAGCTGACCGCCAATCGTCGGATGGAATGTAAGCCCTCGTCCCCTTGTTCATGGGTGACATTATCTCAGTCGCGTCATGGGGTGGCAATATCACAGACGTGCAACGTCCAATCGAGGCATTTGCGTTGTAGCCGATTTCTCGTGCATGCCAGTTGCACAATTTGGCAAGAACAGCTTCCTCTCTGGCAATGAAGCAGTCTCATTTGCCTGAGTAGGCGTCAACAGGCTGTTTTCAGCTCCCCATGGGAAAAATGGGCACCTTCAACTAAGCGCACTGGCATCTCATTGTTCAGTTCGTCAAAGGCTGCTTTTAGGCAGCCTGGACAAGGCTACGGAGTTTGTGCTCCTGTTTAGTTCTTATCCTGCCCAAAGCCATTGCAAGCATTGTCACGAGGGCCAGTGAGCATCTGAGGTTCATTTTTCGGAGCCCGCGGATACAATGGTCTTCAAAACCGAAGACCCGGTCTATCCTGCTGTTTACCCGTTCCACTGCGGTGCGCTTGTCATAGATCTTTTTCCATTTGGCGCTTGGCCTCGCAACCGGAGTGAATACCCTCCTATCTTCATGCAAGGGGATCCGCACTCCACTTTTGACTGGGCAGGCATCTTTGCCTCGGCATTCCACACCATAGTATTTGGCAGGGCAGAGGTGCTTCAGGGCATCCCGATCCTTCTCAAAGCCTCCCGGAACCATCTCGCACCTTCTATAGTCTTCGGGGGAGTAGCAGTAGACGGTCCCTTTGTAATCGTAAACCACGTTTTCTCTGCCGGTAACTAGTTTTGTTTCCTCTCCGTCTCTCCAGGCGTTTCGGATATCAATCACAGGCTTGATTCTGTATTCGTCCCACAGTTTGGTCGTCATCTTGGTGTCGTCATAGCCTTTGTCGCCCGTGAGATACATGCACCTGTCAACGATTTCCGGCAGCCTAAGCGCCATTTCGTCTACGAGAGTGCGCGCCTCCTTTATCTCGCTCCTCGACGCCTGTGTAACCCGAAAAGCTACAGGTAGCTCGTAAACGGCGTCCACAATAAGATGCAGTTTATATCCGAACCAGCTCATGGTCTTCTCCCATACGCTGCCATCCTTGTTCTTGCCTTTATATGTTTTCACTCCGAAATTCGCATCTATGTCCCGGCGGCCATCATATGGTTTTTCGCTCTCGGCGCGCCTTGGCCTCGCATAACTCTCCAAAGCCTTCCCGTCTATAGCAAGCACTTCTCCAAAGCCCGGGAGCTCATCGCATAACATCCTTACCAGGCTATTAAAAATCCCATCAACCTCTTTTTCATGCTTCATCAGGTTGCACAAGAATCTCGTGTACGCCGATGCTGAAGGGACTCCTTCCACGCCTAACATAATATCAAAGCCACAAATCTGGCGGAGCTGTCCGTTTCTCATTAGCTCCCGACGCAGGCTCTCGGTAGTTTTATGCTGAAAGACTATACCTGCCAACATTGAATTCCATACAACTCTGACCGGATAGTCATTTCGGCCATTGCCCCGTTCATCCTCTAGCGCCTGCATCAGCTCTTCATCAGGCAGGTAATCTATGACAAGCTTCAACCGCTCCAAATCGCCCAATTCTTCAACTTCATTCCACCGAAACAACTGCTTTTGTGGTATAATCGCCATGAAGGTAACCCCCTGTGTCTCCGTTGTTTGCGCTACTTACAACATTCGACATTTTGGGCTGGTTGCCTTCATTTTTCTTGCTGCCAAACGAGCTTTTCCCACGGGAGAAACGAATTCCTAGCCGCCTTTCAACCCCATGTTATCGTGGGCTTCTGTTACATCGAAAATGGCTCCAATCACATTGCTCTTGTAATCATATTGGCGACATGGAATAATAGAGAGTGCTGCCAAAGCTTGCAGCAGGCCCAAGATGGGCGGAAACCGTCTGGGGCCCCAGGTCCGTTCGTTGGGAAGCCTATCGGGCCCCTGTTGCATCCCGGCTGGATGGACCAGAAACGAAAGTCCGCACGTCTTCCCCGGCCGTCGAGGAGGCCTGTGGATCTGTGCGGAGAAAGCAGGTGAACACTTTGGGCTTCGTTCTATCTGAAAAAGCTGGCGTTGCCGTAGTGGGAATCAAGACAGGGCTGATCATGCCCACTGATGACATAGTCGAAGTCACGATGGATGCGGTTGAGGATATTGTGGATGACGGCGACATCGTTTGTGTCACGGAAGCCGTTGTAGCCAGATCTCAGAATCGGTATATAACCTGCGATGAACTTGCAGAAGATGTGAAAAACAAACTTGGCATAAGAAGCGACGGCACTGTAGCCGTGATCAGCCCGATCGTAAGCAGAAACCGGTTTGCACTAGTACTTCAGGCCATTGCGCGCGCTGTCAACAAGGGAAGAGTAGTCGTTCAGTTGACAGTCCCGAGAGATGAAGTAGGCAACCAGGTCATAGATGAGGAGTTTGCAAACAACCGCCTTCGCTTCAAGAAGGTGCTGCGAAGCCTGCAGGAAGTACGAGGCAACACTCCTCAGATGAATGTCTTGATAAGGGAAATCATCGCGGCCCTGAAGTTTCAAGAACTCGGCTATTCAGTGAGCGCAATTCGAAAGATCACCGGCACGGGGATAGCCGACATAACCTTGCTCGACAAGGATGGCCGAAAAGTCATCGCTGAAGTGACATTCGAGAACTTGTCGGGCGCCGCCAGCAAAGCCATAGGGATTGGAAACGACGACAATGCCGACATCGCCATGGCAGTTGCAGTCGATCTGCAGGCCCAGGAGATA
>CAZXLH010000094.1:0-3841 GCA_964641455.1 uncultured Eubacteriales bacterium
TTCAAGCCGAGGGTATTTCATACATGCCCGCGGCCGGGTTTAGTATAGCCGCTACTGCACTTGTTGGCAGATCCCTGGGTGCAGGAGATTCCCACCTGGCCGGGCGATATATCCGGCAGTTGATCCACTGGGGGGTTGTGCTTACTACCTGCACCACAGCAATTCTCGTTTTCGGCCCCCGGCTTCTGATGAGCATCCTAACCGATGACCAGGCGGTTATCGGTTTGGGCGCTCAATATTTGTTTATAATGGGGTTATCTCAGATTCCTCAGCAGGTTTCGGGCACATTGGGTGGTTCGCTCCGGGGTGCAGGGGACACTGTAACGCCCATGGTTGCCGCTGCCTTGGGCATATGGGGTTGTAGAATTCCGGTGGCGTTCTTTCTGAGCCGGCATTTCGGCCTGCCCGGAATATGGTGGGCCATCAACCTGGACCAGTATGTCCGCCTTTTGGTAGTGGGTTGGCGCTATCTGCGCGGCGAGTGGAGAAGCCAGGCGAGGGAGCATTCAAAGTGAAGAAAATCTTGTTGGTAGAGGACGAAGGGAATATCGTTTTTGCAGTTAAACGATTTTTAGAAAACGCGGGCTATGCGGTCTGCGCGGCTTTTACGTTGTCAGAGGCGAAAGCCTGTTTTCAGAATGATTTTGACTTGATTCTTCTGGACCTGAACTTGCCGGACGGAGATGGCTTTGTTTTTCTTGATTTTGCTCGAGAGAAGAGCCGCATTCCCATTATTTGCTTGACGGTAAGAGACAGCGATAGCGATGTTATCCGTGGACTAGAATCCGGAGCAGATGACTACATCACGAAGCCCTTTAAATTGCCGGTGCTGAAGGCGAGAATTGAGACAGTTTTGCGTCGGATGAAGAAGAACCCCGGGTTCCAGAGCATTTTGCGAAGTGATGGCGTAACCCTCGACAAGAATCTGAAGAAGGTCCTTATTGATCAACAAGAAGAAGAACTCAGCCTAAAGGAGTTTCAAATCCTGTGCCTTTTCATGGAGAATCCGGGCCGAACGCTAACCAGAGAACTCATTATCGATATTGTTTGGGGCCGTGATTCAGACTTTGTATATGATAATACTTTATCAGTCAATATCCGGCGGCTCAGGCAAAAACTCGGGCCTTACAGAAATAGGATCCAGACGGTTCGAGGCATCGGCTATCGCTGGAACGAAGGAGAGATGCCCAAATGAGGCGGGTTGTGGTCAAAGGCGCCGTTGTCTTTATCGTCTCGTTTTTGCTTTTATCTTTGGCTACAGGATTTGCCCTGCAAGAAGGAGAAAAGGCCCTTAGCCTCTTTGCCGGGGCGGCCTTAAGCAGCTATTCAGCCAAAGATATCCAGGGAGCGACCGCGACAGATTTGGCAGTCATTTTAAAAGAAAGGCCAGACGAACTGATGGCCGGTGGGGCAAGATTCTTGCGCAATTATGGCTATTTGCCCGATAATAGCTATATAAACCGGCACAGGCTTACATGGATGAATCTGGCTCTGGCTCTTGCCGCAGGGCTTTTGGCATCTTTTCAGAGTGCCAGGGGTGAGAAAAAACTTAAAAGGGAGTTGCCTGAGCTCTCCGATTATCTTAGGGCTTTGCACCGTGGCGAAGATAAATTGGTCTTACGCGATGATCTCTTCGGGCAGCTGCGAGATGACATTTACAAGACGACTTTGATTTTGCGCGAATCCCGCGAAAAGGCCTTGGCAGATCGTGCGCTTCTCAAAAGAAACATTGAAGATATTACCCATCAGATCAAGACACCCCTCACCACAATTCAGCTCATGCTGGACTTAATTGAGCAGGACGAAGCCAATCAGGCAGAGTACATCGCCCGTCTTGACGAGGAGATTGATCGGTTGAACAGGCTGACCTCTGTCTTGTTAAAGCTATCTTCGCTCGACGCCGGTGCTATTGCCTTTCGCAACGAGAGATTTAGCGTTGAGAGCATGATCTATGAAGCGATTCAACCGATTGAAGGCCTGATACAGCAAAAGCAGGTCGAGCTGAGATTGGCCGGTCAGGATTTTGAGATCAAAGGGGACCGTTCTTGGCTGATGGAAGCATTTTTAAACCTGGTGAAAAACGCTGTCGAGGCCGTAGATGACAAGGGGATTGTTGAGATCCGGCTTTCAGAGAATGACATCTACCAGAGCATAGCGGTTCGGGATAATGGCCCCGGCATTGCAGCAGATGATATGCCGCATATCTTTGATCGCTTCTTTAAAAGCCAAAACGCTCAAAAGGAGAGTTTCGGTATTGGCTTGTCCATGGCCAAATCGATAGTTGAAGGGCATGGCAGCAGTCTTGAGGTGGAAAGCACAAGCTCCGGCAGCTGTTTTGAGATTAGGTTTTATCCTCAACTTGCAGTTGCCAGAGCCGGTGCATCCATTTAATTGAACTTCCCTTCTGTTAAGCATCATTTGCTTTTCTTAATCAGTGTTTACTCTTCCCGTAGTGATTCTATAATATCTTGTTTCAATACACGGCCTGTACCACCTTGGATGGCGGCGAAAATGCCAATTGCGTTGATACCGAGGAAAACGATTAGCAGGGGAAAATTAAGATTAGCGAAAATCTCCCAGGGAGCAAAGAGCATTTTCTTTCGATAGGCAAACAAGGCTACCAAAGCCATAAGCAGAAAAAAGAAGATGATCAGCACTCTGCGCAGTAAAAAGGCTCCCTCGTACAACAGCATCTTTTTAAGCTGTTTTTCTACCATTCCAACACTGCGTAGAAGCGCAAAATCCCGCCTTCTGGCTTGCAGATTGGAGTTGAAGCTGTTGTATGCATTGGAAAGCCCGACAAAGAGCAGAAAGCTCTGAATGAAAATGAAGAGAATTTTGATATTGGCCGATTCTTCCTGGAGCAGGCGCTTTACATCATTGCTTGAGCTTACCCTTGCATCGCTTCTGGGAACGTATTCATAGACAATCTGCCTCGTTATCTTGGTTATATCATCCAGCTCATCTTCATTCGCCGTGATCGAGATGACATATCTCTTGCCTTCCAGCGGCTGATCCAACCCATAATCAAGGAGAAAGGAATTAAAACAGCTTAGAGGCATAAAAAGACTGATAGATCTCTGAGGCATGGGACCTATACCGAAAGGTACTTCCGTCAGCCTGTCCACGATCTCCAGGCTGACTAGTCCTGCTTCAGAATCAGTATCCCTTCGCAAATGAATATCATTTATGGCCTCACCGGCCAAGGGAATATGAACGCTCCGCAAATAGGGCCTCCCCGGGTCTTCCACAGTCCTGTCGAGCAAGTAAACTTGCGCTCGCTCCTTTAACCCCTGACAGCAGGTCTGAAGCCCATGTTCATTACAGTAGCGAGTCCACATTGCATCATCAATGCCATACAGGTTAATCGGGGCATCGAATGCTTTTTTATCCTCTTCCAGCTTTGCCCGTGCACTGCATTTTTCCTCACTGAGGAAATCAGGGTTATCGCTTTCGTAAAACCTGAAACTCAAATTTTCTCGATAGAGGACCAATTGATTAATGCCGTCGATCTGTCTGAGCCGTGCCATCATATCAGTATTGGCATTGTCCAGCGAGGCAAAGACCGCGTTTATATTGTAGGGGCTCTCATAAGTATTATATTGTCGATTTAGATGATCGAAACTTCTGTCAACAAGTACCATTGAACAAATCATACAAGCTACCGCCAAAGCGATGCTCATGCCACGATAAGTCTTGCTGTAACTGCTACTGTACTCTCTGGCCAGGCTGCGCTCTATGTTGGATGTGTAGCGTACGTCCTTAAGTTTCAGGTAACGCTCGGGATCCAGATTCTTGATTGCGCTCACAACAGAGAGCTTGCTGCTTTTCTTGGCTGGCT
>CAZXLH010000095.1:0-3803 GCA_964641455.1 uncultured Eubacteriales bacterium
CCATCCGATTTTAAACATAATCATCTCAAAGTCTGCATCATACTTTCCAAGAGACTTAATAGATTCGCCCATGAATCTCAGTGGAAGAAGGTAATCAAGATTTTTCAGGTCAGTAGGTTCGACTGTGCTAAACTTGACCGACACTACCTCGTGGTCTTCGCTCTCCGCTAGCACATACTTACTAAACTTGTCTTCCGCATCACTATAGGCCTCATAGCTTACACAGATAATGTTCTTTTTGTCACCTGCCCGGTTAGGGAGCTCAGCCATCTGTGTCGGTTTTTTGGGGTTCCGTTTCAGTCTTCCCCGTCTGGGCTGCCTCATTGCCGGGGGTGTTTTTGCTACTACCGCAGGCACCAAGGGAGAATACCAGTAAGAGGACTAAGACAACCGCAAATAACTTTTTCATCATTATCCTCCTATCATTGTCGTCTGACCCATTTAATTTCGACTATAATATGACACTTCATCTATATTTTTCATAATTTTCTATTTCCCTTTAGACTAGCAAAAGAACTCCATTTGCCTGCCCCCAGAGCTGGTCCTAATCCTGGCTTTGATTACCACACGACTTCGATCTTCTAAACGAATGAATACTGGAGATGTGGTGCTATACCGGTACTGGACGCAATCTAGAATCGGGCCATAAAGAAGACACTTACCATACCGCAATGGCTAAACGAAGAAGCGAAGAAACAAGGAAGCATACCCGTCCATGTGGAATCCTATTGATAATGGCTTTTTCAAGAAGACAAACATCGATATTGAAGAGGGGGTTATGGCAGGTAAATTCAATAAGAACACTCAGCAGAAATCAACTCGGACTCTGGAACATACCGGGTTTGATTGCTTCGGATCCAACTTCAGCCAACGTACTCGTGAATGGAACAGTCCTTCCGGAAGTATCCAGGCGCATAGTTTTCGGGCGTAAAGCACCTGGCATATGGGCAGGACAAACCGCCCTCACGAGTCCTCGCTGTGGTTGGCGCGTCAAGCTCCAAATCCAAAAGAATACAAGAGGCTTTGGAGACCATCTCACAAACCACGTCAAATCTCCACATATTCCAGGTGCAAGGCCGTGCAGACCATGAGGCAATTCACGGAGGAATTAGAGCTTTACATAGAATTAAAGCTAATCATGTGATAGCTATGGGCGGCGGAACAACCCTTGATGTAGGTAAGGCCATAGCAGGCCTGGCATCCCCATGCATTGGTGCATTTCTGCAAGACATTCGGCATGTCCCATGGCCACATGGTGGGGATCTTGCTTGTACCGGGACTCCGGGTCCAAGCACGTCACAACCCTGTGACTGCCGTCAGGCTGAGAAGAGTGGAAAGAGCGCTTGCGAGATCAGATAACGAGTATACCCCTCTCATGGATGTACTCAATCATGCATTCTAGCGTGGGAATTCCACTCAAACTCAGGAATCTCCTATAATCACTGAGATTACAGGAGATTCCTCCATCCAACCGCACTCATATCACTGACAAAATCGAATCAGCCAACGACTCCAGAATCAGCCAACATGAAGTTGCGCCGGGATCTAAATAGCCTCGGGACTTTTCCCCGAATCTGCTCGCTCTCCCGTCTTTATCGACCATATCGCGAGTTGACTCTTTACCTTTCTCTGCAGCCCTGCTCATTTCCATAAGGGCAATTCTAAAGCCTAGGTCTTTTGATTTGTTGTACGCTTCAACCGCAGGAATCAGTGTGTCTAAAATCGTCTTATCCCCGAGTTTAGCGCATCCGATATCCTGAACCCCTCCCAAGGCTGTCTCCAGCATTTTGCCAAATACGTCTTTGTCTATTACTCTTGTGTTCCTAGCGGCCAAAGCCATTTCCAAGAAGAAAGCTCCGTACAAAGGACCGGCAATATCGTGGACTTCGATAGCAAACATCTGCCCCAAAATCTCCAGTGATGAGGAGAAACTCAAATCTTCTCCTGCCAATTCTTCTGCACACAGAGTAAAACCCTTATTCATGTTGATTCCATGATCCCCATCCCCGGTTACCCCATCCATGTCATCCAGATAGGCGGCATTCTCTTGA
Source organism: uncultured Eubacteriales bacterium (assembly GCA_964641455.1). Classification (GTDB taxonomy): domain Bacteria; phylum Bacillota; class Sulfobacillia; order Fermentithermobacillales; family Fermentithermobacillaceae; genus DTU015. The sequence goes on from CAZXLH010000095.1 coordinate 2,052, forward strand.
ATAATTCTGATTAAATCCTCAACAATGAACTTACCATCCCTATTCATGAATTGACTCATCACGATTACTCCTTACAATCGTTTCGGTTCTTTGACAACTTCACTGGGTACATTCAACAACATCTCATCACAGATTGGAACTTCTCCTTTTAACGAGAATACCGGTGCGGATTCATTGCAAGGATGCCGTCTGTAAGTCTCTCGACGAAGGAAACAGAAATATTGAGAAAAGAAGGCACACCCCACATGCATAATTATTTCCTAGATATCTCAGCTAGCAACCTGTAGGAATTTGAGTCAGTCCAAGAGCGGCCACGCAGTGTTACTACTAGAACCTAAATAGCTAAGCGCTGGTTTTCATACTGGCTCATCCCAGGAATCAAAGTCATCACGAGCACTGAAAACGCACAACGTCAACACTAAGCACAATAGTGGCCGCCCACACCTTAGCGGTACTTAGACTGTTCAGGAGACGCTTTCTTCGTCAACGTCTTCGCTTATGGCATTCTTACTTATTCGTTTCCATCTTAGACGCACCATGAAGAAGACGTTTTCCATATTATAGTTCCTTTTCGCCACAATGTCAATAAACCGGCCTATTGATATGCCTATACGCCACGTGTCTAACGGGAACAATGGTGTTATGGTGGCAATGGAGGGTTGGCAGATGGCCACATTCGCGAAAAGATTGAAGCAACTAAGGATGCATTATCGTGTTACTCAGGAAGATCTGGCAGCTGTCATAGGAGTATCACGGGCCACAGTGGCAGGATATGAAGCTCCCAGCAAGAAACGGGAGCCGGATTTCGAGATCGTCTGTCGCTTGGCTGGTTTCTTTGGTGTCAGCACAGACTACCTCTTGGGACACACTGATGATCCAATGCCTGTAGAACCCGATACTGATGTCATTATTGCTGCAAGACATCTTGTGGCGATTAGGAAATCCCAGGGACTAAGCAGAGCAGAGCTTGCCAAACGTCTCAAGATTAGCGTCAGGAACCTGACCCGGTATGAAATGGGATTGGCTAGGTTGCCGGTTGACCTAATTGACCGGCTATCTGAAATCTTCGAAGTTGACAGAGAGTACTTTTCCCGAGAGCTGTCCCAGGAAGAACTGGAACAGATCCTCGGCGAAACTTGGTTCAAGGTCCCGATCACGCTTTCATCTGAAGGAAAGCGAAGTATTGAAGAATTCATTACGTTTGTGATGGAACGAGAAGAGCGTAAAAGGTAACGGACTACACGGATTCTCGTTTGTCACAGGATTCGGATCCGCCACGATTCGTCCACGACCCAACAGTAACCACCGAAAACTCTTCAATAATGTCCTGTAGCAGTCTCTCATTGTCGAAAAATTGTCTTTCCAAGACTTTCGTCTTAGCTCCTTCGACAGCTGACAACTCCGCCATGGCCTGCATTCCCTTATTAGGATTTACAGAACACATAACCAATTTCACATACGACCATCGAAAGCCTTTGCTAGTATAGAAATAAGGCTGCACCTGGTAGGCCTCAGGCGAATTCGTTCTAAAGGTCGAGGACAATATGACATTATTCCGAAGGAACTTCTCCCCAAAAGAAGAACATTTATATCTGTGGGAATGAAGAAAACGCTTCGGGGCCAACGTGGATGAAGAGAAGCTTGAAGGACTAATAGACTGTGCAATCATAATAGTCCAGACACAGAAAGCATAACATGGAGTGATTCAACTTTGCGACACATATCTCGTATTCTTGTAATATCACGTGAGTA
>CAZXLH010000096.1:0-3728 GCA_964641455.1 uncultured Eubacteriales bacterium
CTATGAGCAAGGTAGGAGAGAGGGAGCGGGTGACCCAGGACCGGGTGGTCCGGCTGTTTCAAGAAAAATTAGACTATACCTATTTGGGTAACTGGCAGGAACGAGAAAACAACAGCAATATTGAAATCGATATCCTGAAAAACCACCTGTTAAAAAAAGGCTATAGTGTAGAGCTAATTAACCGGGCCCTAGAGCAGCTCACAAAAGCAGCTAGCAACCAGGTAGACCAGCTATATTATGTTAACAAGGACCTTTATACCCTGCTCAGATACGGTGCCCAGGTTAAAGAACAGGTTAGTGAAAAAAGAGAGACCGTCTACTTTATTAACTGGCAGGACCCGTATGACAACGAATTCGCCTTCGCCGAAGAGGTAACCATTAAAGGTGAACATGATAAGAGACCCGATATTGTTCTCTACGTAAACGGTATTGCCCTGGCCGTTTTAGAACTGAAGCGGAGTACCGTCTCTGTCTCCCAGGGGATCAGGCAAAATTTAGATAACCAGACCTCCGATTTTATCAAGCCCTTTTTTCATACCCTCCAGCTAGTCATGGCCGGCAACGATAGCCAGGGCCTCCGCTATGGTACTGTAGAAACAGCAGAAAAATATTATCTAACCTGGAAAGAAGATAATAAAGCAAAGGACGACCTTTCTCAAAAAATAGGAGGACTAACCCGGGAGGTAGACTATCCCTTAGACCGGCAGCTGATTAGCCTTTGTCATAAAGAGCGCTTGTTAGAGATAATCCATGATTTTACCGTCTTCGATCGGGGAATTAAAAAAGTATGCCGTTCCAACCAATATTTTGGAGTTAAAGCCGCTCAAAACCGGATTAAAAAACGGGAGGGCGGTATCCTCTGGCATACCCAGGGTAGTGGCAAAAGCCTGATTATGGTCTGGCTGGCAAAATGGATTCGGGAAAATATTTCTGACTCTCGAATCTTGATCATTACCGACCGGGACGAGCTAGATAAACAGATCGAAAAGGTGTTTAAGGGAGTCGATGAAGATATCTACCGCACCAAAAGCGGCCAAGATTTAATTTTAAAGCTTAATGCTTCCACGCCCCTTTTAATCTGTTCATTAATTCATAAATTTGGCGGCAAGAGCGAAGAAGAAAGCTACGATGATTTTATTCAGGAAATTACTAAAGATTTACCGATTGATTTTAAAGCTAAGGGTGACCTCTATGTTTTTGTCGATGAGTGCCACCGGACCCAATCGGGGAAACTTCATGAAGCGATGAAAACTATTCTTCCCGGGGCGCTGCTGATCGGTTTTACCGGTACCCCTCTTCTCAAAAAAGATAAGAAAAAAAGCATCGAGGTATTCGGCCCTTATATTCATACCTACAAGTTCGATGAGGCGGTTCGGGACGGGGTAGTGGTGGATTTAGTCTATGAGGCCCGGGATGTTGAACAGGTCATTGTTTCTCAAGAAAAAATTGATGCCTGGTTTGAGACCAAAACCGCGGGGTTAACTGATTATGCAAAGGCAAAACTGAAAGAGCGCTGGGGGACAATGCAGCGGGTGCTCAGTTCTAAATCCCGGCTGGAACAGATCGCCAATGATATTTTATTCGATATGGGTACCAAGGACCGACTTCAAAATGGAGAGGGGAATGCCCTGCTGGTGGCGGGAAGTATCTATGAGGCCTGTAAATACTACGAACTATTTCAAAGCAAGGGCCTTACCCGCTGTGCCGTGATCTCCTCCTACCGACCTCATATTAGCGATATTAAAGGTGAAACCACGGGGGAAGATTTGGTTACGGAAGAAAAAGCCAAGTACACGGTCTATAATGAAATGACCGGGGGTAAAGACCCGGATCTTTTTGAAGAAGAGGTAAAAAAACAGTTTGTTAATGAGCCGGCCCAGATGAAGCTTTTAATTGTGGTCGATAAACTATTAACCGGTTTTGATGCGCCGGCGGCCACCTACCTCTATATTGACAAGCATATGCAAGATCATGGTCTGTTCCAGGCTATCTGCCGGGTTAATCGCTTAGACGGGGAAGATAAAGAATTTGGCTATATCGTTGATTACAAGGATCTGTTTAAAAGCCTGGAAAAATCGGTGAAAGATTACACATCGGAAGCTTTCGAGGGCTATGACCCGGAAGATGTGGAGGGGCTTTTAACTGATCGGCTAAAAAAGGCAAGAGATCGTTTGGATAATGCTTTAGAAAGCATAAAAGCCCTTTGCGAGCCGGTGGCACCACCTAAAAATACCTTAGCCTACATTCGCTACTTTTGTGCGGAAGATACCAGCGACCGGGAGGCTTTAAAGGAGAATGAGGAGAAAAGGTTGGCCCTTTACAGGCATACTACTGCTTTAATTCGCGCCTACGCTAACCTTGCCGGTGATATGGGTGTTGCCGGGTACAGTTCCCAAGAGGCTGAGGAGATTAAGAAAGAGGTCAAAAAGTACGATGCCCTTAGGTTAGAGGTAATGTTAGCCGCCAATGATTATATCGATTTAAAAACTTACGAGCCCTCGATGAGACATCTTCTCGATACCTATATTGGAGCCAAGGAGAGCACCAAGCTATCTGCCTTTGAAGACCACACCTTAGTTGAGTTAATTGTGGACAAGGGAATCGATGAAGCGATTGAGCAACTACCCGGGGGAATCAAAAATGATAAAGAGGCCACGGCGGAAACGATAGAAAACAATGTCCGCCGGATCATTACCGATGAAATGACCACCAATCCTAAATATTATGAAAAGCTCTCCATTCTGTTAGATGAATTGATTAAAAAGAGAAAAAACCAGGTGTTAAGCTATAAAAAGTACCTGCAAGAAATCGCTGATGTGGCCAAGCAGGCTAAGGACCCGGGCAGTTCTGCCAGTTATCCTGCAACCATTAACACGGGGGCGCTGAGGGCTCTTTATGATAATTTAGACCGCAATGAAGAGTTGGCGGTTTTGCTTGACCGGGAAATTCGGGTAAAGAAACCGGATAACTGGAGAGAGACCCGAATCAAAATGAGGGTGGTTGAAAACGCCATCAAAAGACATATCAAAAATGAAGACCTGGCTCGTGAAATCTTTGAGTTGGTAAAAAAGCAGGGTGAATATTAAATGACCCATTTGCAAGTAGGCGATATAGAAATTGATCTGGTCAAAAAGGATATAAAGAACCTACATCTTTCAGTTCACCCTCCGGATGGGCGGGTGCGGATCTCCGCCCCGGTCCAGATGAACAATGAGGCGATTCGCCTTTTTGCCATCTCCAAGCTATCCTGGATCAAAAAACAGCGGGCCAAATTTAAAAATCAGCCCCGCCAGCCGGCAAGGGAGTTTCTATCGGGAGAGAGCCACTATTACCAGGGCCAGCGCTACCTGTTAAATGTTATTACTACTAAGAAAAAACAACGGGTAGAGCTTGATGGCTCCAGTCAGATGAACCTGTATGTGCGCGAAGGTGCCAGGAAAGAACAACGAGAAAAAGTAATGCGGGAATGGTACCGCCGGCAATTAAAAGCCCAGATACCGGCATTAATTGAGAAGTGGGAAAAACGGATCGGGGTAAAGGTCAATTCCTGGGGTGTCCGGCAGATGAAAACCAAATGGGGTTCTTGTAATACAGCGGCAAAAAGGATCTGGATTAACCTGGAGCTGGCGAAAAAACCCCCGCAATGTTTAGAATACATCGTGGTTCATGAAATAGTTCACTTACTGGAAAGAAACCATAACGAGAGATTTGTCGCCTACCTGGATCAA
>CAZXLH010000097.1:0-3718 GCA_964641455.1 uncultured Eubacteriales bacterium
TGCAAAAAGCCATTGCAGACATCTTGTCCTGTCTAGATTCCAAAATAGAGTTGAATAACAAGATCAATGAGAACCTAGAAGCCCAAGTCCAAGCGATTTTCAAGAGTTGGTTTGTTTACTTTGAGCCTTTTCAAGATGGTGAGTTTGTAGAGAGCGAGTTGGGGTTGATACCTGAGGGGTGGGTTGTCAGTTCTGTGAAGGGCGTATCAAAAGAAGTGGTTACGGGAAAAACGCCAAGGACGAGCGATCAAGAAAACTACGGAAATCACATGATGTTTATAACCATACCTGATATGAGAGATAACGTCTTTATAATTCAGTCTGAACGTTACTTATCTAAGAGAGGTGTGGCCACCCAGCCAAATAAGACACTGCCCGCTAACAGCATACTAGTCAGCTGTATTGCCACCGCTGGCTTGGTTTCATTAACGAGTGAACATAGCCAAACAAATCAACAAATAAACGCAATCATTCCGAAAGAAGGGATTTCGCCTTATTTTTTGTACTCGTATATGAAAACACTATCGGATCACGTTATTAATCTGGGTTCGGGAGGTACTACCACAGTGAACCTTAACAAAGGGCAATTTTCAAATATAAAGCTGATTATACCATCCCCCGAAGTTATGGAGCGCTTTCACTATTCTATCAGCCCACTCTTTTTGAAGATCAAACAGAACCAAAGAGAAAGCACTAATCTTGCAATCCTCCGCGACACCCTCCTCCCCAAACTCATGAGCGGAGAGATCGAGGTGCCAGTAGATTAGCTCTAGAAAGGAGCTGGAATTGTGTACTTCACTGAAAACCAATTTGAACAGGCGATATTGGAAATTCTACGGGAGCAGGATTACAATATTCTCTCTAGCGGTGAAATCCAGCGGGATTATCGCAATCCTCTCTATATGGACGAGCTCGAAGAAGCCCTATTTGCTCTGAATCCTGAGGTGCCAAGTAGGGCTATTGAAGAAGCCATGCGGAAACTACTGGCCCTCGATGTCGGGACATTGGTGCAGAAGAATAAAGTATTTACCGGTTGGCTCCAAAACGGTATGGAGATCTCCTTTGAAGAAAGAGGAGAGATCGTCACGCGCTTAGTCAAGTTAGTGGACTTTGAGCACGTAGGCAAAAACACCTTTACTGCCATCAACCAGTGGACAGTTCAGGGAGCTGCTGGAGATGTAAAGAGACCTGACATTGTGATCTTCGTCAATGGTTTACCCCTAGTGGTTATAGAGCTGAAAAGTGGCTCCCGAGAAGATGTGAGTACAACCGATGCCTACCTTCAGCTCCGTAACTATATGCAAGTCATCCCTGAACTCTTTTGGTATAACGGCTTCTGCATTATCAGTGATATGACCCACTCCATGGCAGGCACGATATCAGCGAATGAAAGTCGTTTTATGGAATGGAAAACAATAGATGGCAGCTATGAAGAAACCGCCATCGCTACATATGATACTCTCTTTCGCGGAATGTTGGAGCACGAAAGACTGCTAGATATCCTCAGATACTTCACCTTCATTATGAGGGGAGTACCTGAGGACATTAAGATCCTCTCAGCTTATCATCAATATTTCGCAGTGAAAAAAGCGGTTGATAGTACCATCGAAGCAACAAAGAGTGACGGTAGAGCAGGCGTTTTTTGGCATACCCAGGGTAGTGGAAAGTCGTTGTCCATGGTCTTCTATGTCAAACAGCTACAAGACAGGTTAAATGCCCCTACGTTTGTCGTGATTACAGACCGAAACGATCTAGACAGTCAGCTCTATGGTCAGTTTGCAGCTTGCGATGAATTCTTACGGCAAACACCCGTTCAGGCTGAGAGTAGAGAGCACTTGAGAGAACTACTAGCCAATCGACAAGCCCATGGGATTTTCTTTACCACCATGCAGAAGTTTGAAGAGTCAGATGAGCCACTTTCTGATCGGAATGACATTATCGTGATTGCAGATGAGGCCCACCGTAGTCAATACGGTTTAACGGAGCGCATTAGGAAAGATGGAACCATTGTCAAAGGTACTGCTCGAATTATTAGGGATAGCTTGCCTAAGGCAAGTTACATAGGCTTTACAGGCACCCCCATATCCCTTAAAGATCGAGATACGAGGGAAGTCTTTGGTGACTACATAGATATCTATGATATGTCTCAATCTGTTGAAGATGGGGCAACGAGACCCGTGTTCTATGAAAATAGGGTCATGAACTTGGGGCTACGGAATGATGTTCTACAGGCAATTGATCAGAAATATGAGGAGTTGGCCTTTGAAGCCAGTGCCGAGAACATCGAAAAGAGTAAAAAGGAGCTCGGCACCATGTCAGCCATCTTGGGTGCCCCTGAAACCATCGAAACTCTATGCAAAGATATTGTAGAGCACTATGAAGAACACCGCCAGCATTATCTGACGGGTAAGGCTATGATTGTGGCTTACGACAGAGCGATTGGGATGGAAATCTATGAGAAGATCCTGGAACTCCGCCCAGGCTGGACAGAAAAAGTCAAGGTTGTTATGACAGGGAGTAATCAGGATCCAGAAGAGTGGCATTCCGTCATTGGAGGAAAGGCGTATCGTCAAAAACTGGCTAGGAAGTTCAAGGATGACGATGACCCCATGAAGATCGCCATCGTAGTTGATATGTGGCTAACAGGTTTTGACGTACCCAGTCTGGCGACCATGTATGTGTACAAGCCTATGGCAGGGTACAACTTGATGCAGGCCATTGCCCGCGTCAACCGCGTTTACAAGGATAAAGAAGGCGGACTGGTTGTCGACTATATTGGAATCGCTACGGCTTTGAAGCAAGCTATGAAAGACTATACCAGACGAGATCAGAAAAACTTTGGGGAAATGGATATCCAAAAGACTGCTTACCCCAATTTCCAAGAAAAGCTCCAGGTCTGCAAGGAGTTGCTCCACGGATTTGATTACTCTATCTTTACGAACCGCAATGCGACCTCCAAGCAACGGGCTGATGCCATTCGGGATGGGGCTAATTTTGTCTTCGGCTTTGAAGAAAGCGAACAAAAGCTCTTTGTACGCGAAGCTACATACATGAGGCAGTTTAGGAACCTTTGTCAAAGTGTGCTAACCCCATCAGAACGGCTAGAATCTGCCTTCATCGAAGCAATCCGCGTATCCATTACCAGGGTAAAGGGTGCTAGGAAATTGAGCCTAAAGGAAATCAATCAGGAAATTAGTACCCTTCTTGAACATAGTATCCGAAGTGAAGGTATCATCAACCTTTTCTCCGATCGTGAAGAGGAGTTTTCCATTTTTGATCCAGACTTCCTGGCTAGCGTTCAGGCGATGAATCAGAAGAATCTGGCCCTAGAGCTCTTAAATAAGCTCTTATCTGAACAGATTGCTATCTTCCAACGTTCCAACTTAGTACAAGCGGAGAAGTTTTCTGAGCGCATGAAGCAAATTATGAACAGTTACAGAAATGGGCAGATCACCAATGCAGATGTCATTGATGAACTGATTAAGATGAGCCATGACATCATGAATGCCAATAGGAAAGGCGAAGAACTCGGTTTAGTCCAAGAAGAACTGGCCTTTTATGACGCGCTAACTAAACCTGAAGCCATCAGGGATTTTTATGAGCATGAGACGTTAATTGAAATCACAAGGCGCTTAACGGAACAACTCAGACGCAGCCGAACCATTGACTGGCAGCAACGCAAAAGTGCCAGAGCAGGCATGCGCCGCATGATCAAGCG
>CAZXLH010000098.1:0-3704 GCA_964641455.1 uncultured Eubacteriales bacterium
CACTATAATAAGGGTTTTGGAACCTCCTCATTCGAGTTAAGGTGTAAAACTAACGCGATCCCAAGCTACAATTAGCTTCGGTTGATGCAAATACATTGAATCCCCTCTATTTTCCTGATATAGTAATACTAACCATATTGTCTTATTATCTCCTAGTCTGGCAGTCTCTCTTCATTGCACATTACCATCATTATTATTCGCAGTAAAATCCATAGAATCTTATGAATCATGCGGAGCCTACTCCTTGAATGCCTGTCAATATAACGATACGGAGAGGCTGTGAAGGTGGTGTGACTTATTCCTAAAGAAAAAGACCCGAAGATTGATATTGACAATAGTATTCTCTATGCCCATACGCCAAATGAAGACGGCAAATGGGATCTTCTCTGTGTGCATCTACGTGAAGTTGCTGTCATGGCGAGGCGTTTCGCTGAGGTGTTCAAAGATGATGACCTGGCATACTTAATAGGGCTTACGCATGACCTGGGAAAAGCGAGTCCTACATTTCAGCAATATCTTATTGCCCAGGCCAGAGGCGAAGAGTGTGATATCAGCCCACATGCCTGGGCAGGAGCTGCTATATTTTCTGACTATCGTAATCGCATTCCGTGGGCGGAGATATGCATGCCCATTGCGGGACACCATGCCGGTCTTGGGGAAGTAGGGCTTGTCGCCAATCGGATCGATGCTAGGTTAGCAGCAAATAGGGAGTTCGTTGCTAATCTGCGTAGGATGCTGATACAGATGATGAAAGAAGAGACATTGCATCCCGGATCCTTAGTTGGGTTAACCGTTAGCAATAAGCGGCTCAGCCCATTTAAACACGACCTTAGGATTCGAATGCTCTTTTCTGTACTGGTTGATGCTGATTGGCTAGCTACTGAGGCGCATTTCTCTCCGAAGGACCAACATTCTCGTTCTGGTTGGCCTGGTATTGAGGAGCTTTGGGAACGATTCAATGCAGATCAGGAGAAGTTGATGGCTGGCTCTGACAGGACTAAGCTTGTCAACAAGGTGAGAAACAATGTGTATGAGAATTGCCTAAAAGCCTCGGCTTCTGAGCCAGGGTTCTTTCGACTAACTGTTCCTACCGGGGGTGGAAAGACCAGGAGCAGCTTGGCCTTTGCGTTGCAGCACTGCATAACTCACGGACTGCGGCGAGTAGTGATTGCTATACCATACACAAGTATCATCGACCAGACGGCGGAGGTTTGCAGGAAGATTCTCGGACACGACGCAGTGTTGGAGCATCACTCGCAGATTGACTATGATTCGATGAAACAACGCTTTGAGGGCTCAAGAGATTTTGATGCGATGCCTCGCAGACAGGAGCTTGCCTCTGAGAACTGGGATGCGCCGTTGATTGTCACTACTACAGTACAGCTTTTTGAGAGCCTCTTCAGCAATCGAACATCAAAGTGTAGAAAGCTTCATAACCTGGCAGCTAGTGTAATAATTTTGGATGAGGTGCAAACGCTTCCTCCGGAGTTGCTTTCACCGACGTTGAGCATGCTTCGCAATCTTGTAGATGACTATCAAGTTTCTGTGGTTCTTTGTACAGCGACGCAGCCTGCTCTCAAAAGCACACCTTTTCTCAGGGAGCTTGAAGGGATTAATATTCAGGAGATTGTGCCTGACTACAAAAGCCACTTTGAGATCCTAAAAAGAGTGAATTATGAATTTCGAAAAACCCCCGTTACTATGGCGGATCTTGCGGCGGAACTGGAAACGGAAAAACAGGTGTTGGTGGTCTTCAATTCTCGAAAAGATGCTTTGTCTGTTGTCTCCATGTTAGGCGATAGAGATGATGCATTTCACCTGTCTACCCTGCTTTGCCCCACTCATCGCAAGAAGATTTTATCTGAAATAAGAAGGCGCCTGGATGAAAAGGCACCGGTTTGTCTTATTAGCACGCAGGTCATTGAGGCAGGTGTTGATGTAGACTTCCCCGTCGTGTATAGAGTTTTGGGGCCTCTTGATCGAATAGTCCAGGTTGCGGGCAGATGTAATCGTGAAGGTGAGCTGCATGCGGGTAAAGTGATTATCTTTGAACTTGCGGAAGGACGTACTCCAAGAGGCGCGTATGCAAGCGGAATTGAAAAGGCTCGTCTACTTCTCGAGGCCCATCCTGACAGGCTTCATGATCCCAGTCTTTATGAGGAGTATTTTAGAAGGCTCTATCACGATCTCAACCTAGATGCCCATAGAATACAGCAATATAGAAAAGAACTGAATTACCCTGCTGTTGCACAACGCTATAAGCTCATACCTGACGATACATGTCCCGTAGTAGTACCTTATGAAGATGCCTTCAATCGGCTTGACGTTTGGCTCAAATATCCTTGCCGTGATACATGGAGAAGACTTCAACCATATATCGTTAACTTGTACCGTTATGAGCTGGAATCACTTGAGAGGGATGGCTGGGTGGACAAGCCTGCAGAAGGATTGTACCGGTGGAACGGAGGTTATGACAAGAAACGAGGCATTAGGGCCTATCATGACCCTTCTGATTTGGTTTCGTAACTTTGCACTGCTTACGAAAGGAGGTATTGAACAGCATTGGAAACTGATTACCCATATGATGCTGCTCGAGGACGAGTGACAGTTAAGGTAGGTGGTGACTTTGCTTGTTTTTCCAGGCCTGAGTTTAAGGTTGAACGTGTCAGCTATGATGTGATGACCCCAAGTGCTGCAAGGGGTCTTCTGGAGGCGATATTCTGGAGACCTGAGTTTCGATATGAGATACGGGAAATACAGGTATTAAAACCCATTCGTCAACTTGCCGTAATGAGAAACGAAATATCTGAACGTCAGGGAACAGCCCCGATAATTGTTACCTCAAGGAGAAGACAGCAAAGAACAAGCCTGATATTGAAAGCTGTTGAGTACATAATCTGCGCAGATATTGTGCTTCGGAATCATGCAACAGATCCCGTCGTGAAATACACTGCGCAATTCAATCGAAGGGTCGAGAAGGGGCAGTGCTTTCAGACTCCCTATTTCGGTACCCGGGAGTTTGCTGCCTGGTTTGAGATGCCATCAGGAGAGGAAGAACCTATCGAGGATAGTAGGGAACTGGGCACTATGATGTTTGAGATCGCCTTTATCTCGGATGATGCACGCGAAGAGCTGCAATATGTAAATCATGGGGCTAATGGGGCTCAGAGAGTGTGGGGTTACACTGAGGCACTGTTTTTCCAAGCAAAGCTGGACAAGGGCGTACTAAGAGTTCCACATCGCAAGTACGAAGAGCTTTATGGATTGGAGGGGAACCATGCTTAAAGACCTTGTGGATCTTGGAGAGAGACTTTTAGATGAGGGCTCACTGATTCCTCCAGGCTATAAAGTCTACGCGAGAAGTAGCCCCATCAAATGGATAATCGAGATTGCTCCGGATGGCAGGCTTGCTTCGCAACCGGAATCTGTTGAAATTACAAGCAAACCACGTCCGGAGAGACATCGCTCTGGAAAACCGAGTGCTACAAATCTAAAACCGTATCTGCTTGTTGATGAGGCTCGTTATGCATTGGGAGTGCCGGAGATTGGTAAGGAAGAAGAAGGCGAACTTCTTCACAGTGGTTTCGTGAGCCTACTTGAGGATGTGTACGATGCGACAGAAGTTCCGTATCTTTCGCCTATACTGACGTACCTAAATGAGTTTATTGATAGAGCTGAACTCGCCAAGATCATAGAACCTAGAG
>CAZXLH010000099.1:0-3700 GCA_964641455.1 uncultured Eubacteriales bacterium
CAGCATCATCCCGGCCTCGAGCCGCCTACATGTAGTGTCGCCGGAAGACAGCGGCTGCCTCCACCATACGACACCTGACACCTGCTCGACCAGGCAAGCATATCCGCGCCTGCTATCTTCTGACCTTGCACTGCCACGGCCTACAACCATCATGATCAACAACAAGCAGCACACAAGCCATGCCAACATATTTCGGACCAAGTCAGGGACGGCTTCCGCTCTAATGCCCATCTGGCACTCACCCCCAATGGCAATTTGAACCCTCATCCAACCTGAAGAGTACAATTCTCCTTTTTACAGCATATCCTTGTCCATCAGCGAATTCAGTGATCTATCTCACAAGATTTCGAAGACTCGAACACTGCCAGGTTGAACCTTGGGCACAGTCCCTTGCCAGAGCCTGTAACGAATCCTTCGACTAGTCTCGTCTGATCCCGCCGCAGCCAGTATTTCCTCCTCCGCCAAATCGGCCGGAATCCCCATGAGTATCTGCCCTTCAGCTGCCGCGTCCTCGAGGGCTTTGGCGGTGTTCACAGTGGAGCCAACGACTGTGAGTTCAGCACGCCTTCGCCCACCAAGCTCAGCTCTTGCCACATCGCCATAGGCTATGCCTACGCCAACCCCGCGTAGAGAATCCAAGCCGACCTGCCCGCCGTCTTGCCCCTGTGCGACTTTCTCGGCGATATCGCGGGCCCGAGTCGCAGCCAACACCGCACGCACTATATCTTCACGCCCATGCCCTTCGAAGACCGCAAAGACCGCATCTCCCGGAAAGCCTTCAATGTTCCCTCCACATTCAACCACGGCATCAGCAAACGCCGAGAGATACTCATTTACCAGCTCTGCGGCGCGAACCGGATCCATTCCTTCCGATGCAGCACTCCAACCTCTCAGGTCCGCGAACATCACGGCCATCTTCTGTGTGCCCGCAGAAATCTCCTCCAACGCTTGCTCTGCTGAGTCCACCCCAGCATACCGGCTCAGTGCCGCTTTGAGTTGTCGGCCATGCGAACTGGAGGCGTAAAGCTCAGCTCCTAGCAACCCCATCGAAAGAAGCACGAATGGACTAGGCCCTATCCAAATGGCCTGGTTTAGATAAAGCGCCGCCGAGATGGCTGCAGCTGCCCCGGCCGCACAGGCGTGCACGGCAACGAAGGCCATTATGTGTCGTTCCCGACGCCTCATTGCCCCATCGACGAGAGAGAGCAACAACCCCATAAAAACAATCGCCGCGAAAGCGATACCCGGCGAAACGGAACGGATCGCAACTCCGGAAAGCATCGCATTGACCGCAGCCGCATGAATCAACAGGCCTGGCATCGCACCAGCCATTGCCGAAACCGGAGTCTGATGCCTGTCGCCAATCCCCCTGGCGGTCACACCGATTAGCACGAACTTCCCCCTCAATTCTCGATCGACAGAACCTTCCTGTCGGTCATCGCCAAGGAGATCGGCTGCAGATATGCGCCTTGCCGCGGACGGGAAAGGAAATGCAGGAGCCAGGCTGGACGTCGAGTCCAGGTCGCCGCGGGAGACGATGCCCGCCTCCGCATCCGAGATGCCAAGCCCCACGCGAACCACCTCAGAAGAGAATGCTCGAAACAGGCCCTGGGGGGTTCCAATAACCATAGGAACCCTGCGGACGACGGCATCCGAGTCGGAAATCACAATGACATGTCCGATTCCTGCAGCTCTGTCCGCAAGAACCGAAACCGGGCAGACCGGCACGCCCGATGAGGCATATAGCCGAGCTTCAGGCGGAAGTGAGTATGACTCAACGTGCATCGGAAGAACCACTCGCCCGTAATCGCCCATGGTTTCTGCCAAAAGAAGATCGCCGGCCCCGTTAGGGTCCGGTTCAGACAGAATGATGTCGACTCCAATGACCGCAGGGTCTGCCTCAGCAACTCTCGCCACAAGTTGGGCCAGGAGAGACCTCGGCCACGGCCATCTTCCGAAAACAGCTAGGGCGCGGTCGTCAACCTCCACAGTGACCACACGCCGATCAGGCGTCGGCGACAAAGCCAGGGAAAGCCTAGTCCTTACAGCCATATCAACAGGCAACAGCACCCCTGCAGCCGTAAGTGCAATCGCAGCAAGGATTGTGAAAGCCTGAAGCGTGCGCATCTTCAATCACAACCACGCTCCAAAAGAATTCATTGCATTACTTTTCAACAGCACTTCGCCCCTTTCCTTCACAGACCCATACGCGCTGTCCCAATATGCGGTTGGTGGGTTCTACATGCGCTTCGATGGCGCTAAGGAAGGGCAGCCGGCTGCATGGCCCCCATAGCTCCCGGAGCCATCGCAGCCATGGTCACCAACCGAAAGCTTGGACAGCGCGTATGGGTCGCCAGTGGGCAGGAAGGCGTTGTCTTGTGGAGAAATCCTTAGACGAGCTCAAGAAGCTCTCATCTTCAACATCCACGAGCAAGGCAGGTAGTAATATGTCATGTTGATCAAGGGCAAGCCCTATGTAATAGGCGTAGATGGAGGCGGCACAAAAACGCTTGCGGTCGCGGCCACCCTCGATGGAGAGGTGATCGCAACGGCCCGATCCGGCCCATCCAACTATCAGAGTGCGGGCAGGGATGCAGCCGCACGCAACATTGCACAGGCAATAGCTGAAATAGCTGAGGCCACAGCGGCCCCTGAAGGATGCCTCGCGATCTATTACGCCCTCGCGGGGGCGGATCGTCCTCTCGACTTTGAGATTATAGAGGAAATCGTGGGCGGAATAACACCCCATCCGCCGTGGCCGCAATGGAAGGTCGACAACGATGCTCTTGCGCCCCTCGCGTTGGGCTCAGAAGACTGCACCGGAGTCGTTCTGATCTGTGGCACGGGAACCAACTGCATTGGCATTAACCCCGCAGGCCAGAGAAGGCAAATCGGCGGGCTGGGCCCGGCCTTTGGCGACGCCGCAGGCGGCTCTATCATCGGAATTCAAGCCTACAGCGCCGCAATCAGGGGAGAAGATGGGCGCAGCCGGCCCACGCTTCTGTCCCAACTGATCCGCGAGCACATCGGGTCGTCTGATCTGCTCTCAGTAGTACACAGAACCTATGTGGATGGTGAAGGTTTCGCTTTTTCATCCATTGTTCCGCTGGTATTTGAAGCAGCAGAGCGCGGGGACTCAGTTGCGCAGGGCATATTGCGTGCCAATGGGCGCGAGCTCGGCATATCAGCCCTGGCGGCTCTGAGGACGCTCTTCCCGCCGGATGCGCCCGTAGCAGTCGTTATGGCGGGAAGCATATCCCAGAACCCGAACCCCATCATACAAACAACAGTGCGAGATGTGGTACTCCAAGAATACCCCAACGCTCGCATAGCAGTGCGGCTGGCCGGGGAAAAGCCTGGCTTGGAATTGGGCAAAGGGTTCATAAACAGACTCAATCGTTCCTATTCAGCCTTCGACGGGGGTGGCGAATCGAAGTGAAGCTTGCGATAATAGGCGCTGGCAGTACGTACACTCCGGAGCTCGTGGACGGCCTCATCCGTTGCCGAAAGGACTTTCCCATAGAAACCCTGAGCCTCATGGACATAGACAGCCAACGCCTGAACACTGTCGGTTCTTTCGTTGCGCGAATGGCAGAAGCATCCGGAGGCCTCTTCAATATTGAGAAGCACACGCGCCTCCGTGGCGCCCTGGCCGGCGCCGACTTCGTGGTGGTCCAGATCCGCGTCGGAGGCCAGCTCT
>CAZXLH010000100.1:0-3668 GCA_964641455.1 uncultured Eubacteriales bacterium
AATGTGGGTAAGAGCCATAACCCCCTAAATGTTAAAGATTCAAGTGATTAAGAGATTTCCATGGTCGAGTTGGAGAAATAGATTTGATAATCCTCCAGATCGTATTGTACCTGCACCCTTGATAGGAACCGCAGCTCGCTTCACCCTAAGTGCCTTACCTGCAACCTGGCGAGACACATCGCTAACCCTCTTGTCGATTTCTTTGAGGCTCAAGATGTCTTGTATGCGGCTTATGTGCTTGGCGTAATGCTGCAAAGTGCCTTCGAAGTGCTTGACCAGTGAATTAACCATGGCCTTCAGGCCTGTTGGCCGCCAACTTTGCCCCCGTTTCTTTAGCCGGTTTGAAAACCTGTCGACGCTGGACTCTGCGGCACCCATGCCACGCATTATTGAGATATCATAATCACAATCGATTTCCTTGAGCCTTTTTCGATAGTCTCTGAAAGAGTCAGGCATTTTCAGGATACTTTGTAAAAGCTTATTTATATCTTTGAGCCGGTCTGAATTCTTGATTTTCGCCCGGACCTTCGTTAATGAGTCAAGTAGGGTTTTTACATCACTTTTATCAAATGCTTTGAGACAAATCTCAAGTTCCTCCGTGCCACGTAAAAAGCGTCTCAAGTCTCGCTTTACATGGTATCTGTCTGCTTGATAAATGGCTTTTGGAAAATGCTCAACGCCTTGACGAATCCATGGTGCCCGGTCACCGTTGATTACCACCATAGTTTCTTCATCGATGTCATAATGGCAGTAAAGATGCCTGCTGGCGTTTTCCCAAAAGTCTTGCGAATCAAGTGCAACATAATGGGTTTTGTTAATCAGCTCATACTCCTTGCTACCAGGTGTTTTCCTCTGCCATCCTTCATGAGCTACCATCATCTTGACTTCCAATTTATCTTTGGTATGTTTCTGCAGTGGCACCCAGTAACCGTCAGCCTCAATGAAGATTACAGGAACTCGCCTTTTCCCTTCAGGTTTCTGGCGCTTTTCGGCTTCTTCATGTTCTATCTGCTTGCCCATACGAACTATGAGCTGGCGAATGGTTTCATGGCTGATTATCTGATAACCATAGAATTGCTTCAGGCTTTCACAAGCTGCCCTGTATGATGGGCCAATCACTGCTTGAATGGCTGCAGCAGTGGCCAGGCACGGACTGGCCTGGCCCGCCTTCACCCCAAGAACTTCATCCAACAGATACACATAGCCTTCAGTCTCAACATCCTCGTAATACCGCCGTCTAAATGGTACATCTCCGAAAAGCGTGGGCACACTGGCATTTCGGGTATCCTTAACCTTAAATCGTTCTTTGTCACGAATATCTAGAATCATCTCATCCAGTTCACATATTACCTCCCGGAGCACTTGTCCGAATGCCTCTTGTAACTTTTGGAACAGATATAATTCCAATTCTCTGAAGGAAAAACCTATTGTCTGTCGAAGTCTTTTCATTGCAAGGAGCCCCCTCTGTGTTTTGCGGTTACTTAACACTTCGGGGTTGATGGCTCCTTGCCTCTTTTTTATCTGCAAAAACCCACAAACATTTTACTCATACCACAAAGAGCGATTGCCAGAACACTTGGAATATCAAGAAACACCGTTAAGAAGTACGTGGAAGGGGAAGTGATTCCGGGGAACAGAAAGCCGCAAATGCGCAGCAAGCCTGTAACAGGCCCATTCAGGGATAAGGTTGCCGATATTTTGGAACAAGACAAACAGGAATGGAGAAAACAACGTCATACAGCACAAAGAATCTATGATAACCTGCGGAAAGAAGGTTACCAGGGGTCTTACTCATCTGTCAGGGACATGGTGCGAGAGCTTAAGAGTCATACGGAAGCATACATACCTTTGGAATTCGATCCCGGAGAAGCCGCCCAAGTGGATTGGGGCACCGCTTATGTGATAGTTGCAGGTAAACGAACCAAAGTTCAGGTATTTTGCATGCGCCTGTGTTACAGTAGCGCCATTTTTGTCGCTGTGTTTCCAAGTCAACGTTACGAATCCCTTCTTGAAGGTCATCGTATGGCTTTCGAGTTCTTTGGGGGTGTTACAAAGAAAGTTATTTATGACAATCTGAAAACTGCCGTCAAGGAAGGCTGGGGCAAGCATGTTACTCAGGAACAACAGCCTTTCAAACTCTTAAAGGCCCACTATGCATTCGAAAGTGTTTTTTGCAATATTGGTAAAGGTAATGAAAAAGGTTTGGTAGAAAACCTGGTGTGTTTTGCTCGCAACAATACTTTAGTACCGGTTCCCAAAGTCGATAGTTGGGATGATATCAACCGCGAAATCGCCACCTACTGCAAACAGTACTTCGAACATCAGATTTTGGGAAAAGAGTCAAATGTTGGCCAAATGCTTGCCAAGGAACGGCTAGCACTTACCCCACTACCGGCTACGGCCCTGGAATGTGCTGTAGTCCGTGAAACAAAAGTGAACAGCATGTCGTTAGTACGGTTTGACAACAATTCCTACTCAGTACCGGTAGCTTTAGCAAACAAGATGGTTACCATCAAAGGATACCCCCTTAGGCTGGAGATTTGGCATAAGTCGAGTTTGGTGGTAGAGTACACCCGGTCTTACCGGCAACAACAAGTGTTCTATCAGATGGAGCACTATCTTCCCGCCTTAGAAAAGAAATCTCGGGCAGTTTGGAATGCTGCACCTGTAAAAAGAGCCGGCCTTGATCAGGAAATTCTGGCCTACGGAAAGTATCTTTCCGACAAGGAGTTTGTAAAGATACTGCAGCTCACTGTAACCTATGGCCGTTCTCCGGTGCTTGACGCTGTTGTGAAGGCTAGTTCCAACCGTCAGTACTCCTTTGAGGTAGTTCGTTTTTATGTCCTGCAAGAGCTGAACCAAACCAGGCCGACTCCTCCCCGGTTAGATGTCATGGCCGGATTACCCGGAGTGCCACCAGTAGACTTGGCGGTTTACGATAGTTTGATTCAAGGAGGTGGTCAATGATAAGTGCTAATTCAAACCTAATTGCCATTTATGCCAAACAACTCCGGCTGCCAAGTTTCGCAAGGTATCCGTCGATTGTCAGAGAAGCAGAACAGAACCATTGGGGGTATGAAGAGTTTCTTCTCAATCTGATGAAACGCGAGGTGGAAAATCGTCAGGAAAACAGGCGCAAAACCAGAATCAAGAAAGCCAAATTTCCGTTTATCAAGACACTGGATACTCTTAGCTTCAACAACCTACCCAACGTTGATCCAGCAGTGATTTGGCAACTTGCTGACTGTAATTTTATCGAAAGAAAAGAAGGAGTAGTGTGCATCGGCCCGCCAGGAACCGGCAAAACCCATACAGCAATTGGCCTGGGCCTACAAGCGTGTCAGAAAGGATACAACGTCAGATTTTACACTGCTGCCGGTTTAGTTAATGAACTTCTGGAAGCTCAGAACCAGCACCGTTTTTCCAAACTGGAAAAGCACCTATCAAAGATTCATCTTCTAATCCTGGATGAATTGTCATACCTGACTTTCTCAAGACCCAGCGCCGAACTACTATTCCAGGTATTATCTGCAAGAAATGAGATGTCCAGCGTAATCATCACCACCAACCTGGAGTTTTCTCGATGGACAGAAATTTTTGGAGACAGCATGCTGACGGCCGCCGTAGTAGACCGGGTAGTTCATCGTTCTCACATTATCGATACTAAT
>CAZXLH010000101.1:0-906 GCA_964641455.1 uncultured Eubacteriales bacterium
GGAAAGGGGGCCTTGTCAGCCCAGTTCATCCTGGTGTTAATTGCCATACGCCCCCGTCCCATTCGCATGCCGTATCGCACCAGGCCGGCACGTATATGCGGAATTCCTGCTTGAACTCAGCAATCCTTGCTTTCTATAGCTGTTCACGTTAGGATTTTGATATAAGCAAATCCCCCCGGTTCGTCTCCTCGAGGGGGATTATTGCACATCTGCGGGTGTCAACCTAGGTGGGCCCTATTTGACGCTTACTTATCAAAGACCCAACCGCCATCGGCAAATTGCTGTCACGTCCCACAGCTCTATCCGCCACCTGTCGCGTAATGCAATAGAGACTTGGGCATGTCCAATCCCCACATGATTCCCAGGTGTGGGTTATTCGACGCTGCCAGCAATCACGACTAAGCAGCCAAGACTCCGAGCTCTCGTTTGTCATCGTCAGACGCATGCTGGCTTATAATTGATGCAACCTGATTGGAAATGCATGAATCTCCAGAAGCTTTGAGTTCTAACACGATTGACCGCAACTCTTCATAGCGATCCCATTCTACTACGATCCCGTCGGCAGTAATTCTCTCACGCCTCACGAGATATCCTGATCAGTACATTTCATCTCTACGATAACAGAAGAACCGGACCTACTGTACACTATCGAGCGGTAGTTGGCCTCTGTCATGTTCGACGCCAGTAGAAAAGCCGGCACTCCCTTGTCCAGAAGCAATTCAGTAAGACAAGACACTAGTTCCTTGACGGATGATCTCATTGTATTTTCCCCCTCGCATGTGCTCTTAGCAGCTCCAGTATGTCGCAGAGGCGATCCTCGGCACTAGCGTAGTCCTTGAGCGTCCACTCCTTGCGGGTTCTTCCCACGTGCTTCATCAGCTCTTGGTTAATCAGGATCACCAAAAA
>CAZXLH010000101.1:916-3612 GCA_964641455.1 uncultured Eubacteriales bacterium
CCGTGGCTTCGAACGAAGACGAGGAAAACCATCCTTCGCATGCGGGTCAAGGGCACATTCAGTCAACAGTTCGGCGACTTCGTTTTCCACCTTCGTTACGAAAGCACTTCTGGTTTCCGAAAGCTCCAGATCAGGCCTCTTCGACCGCAGCGACTCCTTACGCATGGATGCAAGAATAGCTTGCTCTAGTTCCGGCGTAACCAAGACCCCACTCGCATTCAGAGCTTCAATGGCACTCTCTAGCTTGGATTGCAGCGCTTCCTTAGCTCTATCGTAGCTGGCAATGATATCATAATCCTCTAAGAATGACTCCCTGGCTGCATATCCGAGACCAACCGGGGTCACCGCTCCAATCTCCCAAGGTTGGCACTCAATACTGTCAAACTCCGGTTCCTCATTGTTCCATACCGCTGACATCTCATTTTCTAGTTCGGAGATAGTCGTGGCTCTTTGGGTCTCATTCCTGTAGTATTCCCATAGTTTTTCTAAGCCAAGCTCATTGTGATACACCAAATGCGCCACGTTATCGATATCATCATGATCTGTGTTGCGGATAACTCTCAGTGCTCGACCTGCAAGCTGCACGTATTGGTTCAATGAGCGATAGGGTTTGAACATGGCTACTATAGATATGTTAGGATGGTCGTAGCCCTCTCCGAGCATGTTTACATGCACAATCACCTGATACCTGTCTTGCTCGAAATCTCTGACGTTGGATGCACGTGTTTCGTCGTCCAGTGTGCTGTGAACCATAGTCGCTTTGGATCCCTCTTGCTCGTAGATGTCTCGGATTTGCTCCGCATGGGCTATTGAACATGCTGACGCCAATATCTTGTGAGGCGTTCCTGTTCTCCTTTTTTCCCCAAGTAGCTTAAGACTCTCGATAACCACCTGACGCGTGCATTCGGGTGAATAGGCCACCGATCGGTTCACCCATTCCTGATCCTTTATTTCGAGTACCTCATCTAGACTGAAACGCGAATCCATTCCGTCAACGGTGAATTCCAGCCGCTCATCTATGTGTTTCTGCTCAATGATACGCTTGACAAGCCCAGCACGCATCGCCTGCCCCAGAGTATACTCATAGGCTACGTTCCCATATATGCTAACCCCGTCTCCGCGGAACGGCGTACCTGTAACCAACACTTTCTTCGCTTCTGAAAAGTATCTGAACAAATACCTCCAACTTTCCGCAGGTGCATGGTGCCCTTCATCAACTATTATCATGTCGAAGAAGTCGGGGGGGACACGGTTTACGAGTGAACCGCGGTTCCTCGACATCGTCTGTTGAATATTGGCAACCACCATGTCGGCCATATGCAATGGACTATCAGGCAGATCACTTCGAAACCTGACCACTGCTGGCAGATCGTAGCCGTTGAACAACACATTATACTTGAGCCAGAAATTGTCAGGCGACGATGAGTCAAGGCTTTCAAGGACACCTTCGTTTACCACTACTCCGGGGGTAACTACCAAAACGCGACCTCTGGCCACACCAAATGGGGTAATAGCCATCAACCCGGTCTTCCCGCACCCCGTTGGAATAATAACCAGTGCCGGTACATTCGACTCTGACTGGTCACTGGAAAAGTAGTTGCGGATGCGCAACCAACCATGACGCTGGGGTTCTAGAAGCGCTTTATTGCCTTCAATGAACGACTCAACTTCTTGGAATCTGCATAGATTACTCATCACGTTTGCTGTACTTCTCCCTTCGAGGGACAAGGCAAGCAGAGTATCTGAGTGACATTGGGAGGATTCGTGCCATAAATTTGTTTTAGCTTATGCTATATTAGGCCAGTCCCCGTCAACTATCTCGATTGGAACCCTGATCTGATCACTAGGTAGGCCCCTTCGCCATCTGGGGTATAATTCCTGCAACAGATCATGACTGACACCTACTCTTCCTCGGCGGGCTAGTCGAACCAAGAACAGGCACGGGGACCGCACGAAACATACCCCGACCCGTTGCTGCGGCTAAGAAATAGCTCTAACCACCCTCGCCGGCACTCCCACAGCCACGCACTTGTCTGGGATATCCTTCACTACGGCCGCTCCGGCCCCCACAACTGACCAAGCCCCTACCGAACAACAAGGTATTGCACATGTGCCAATTCCGAGATGTGCTCCTTCTCCGACCACGACCCCTCCGGCTATGTTGG
The DNA here is from genome assembly GCA_964641455.1 of uncultured Eubacteriales bacterium. Lineage (GTDB taxonomy): Bacteria > Bacillota > Sulfobacillia > Fermentithermobacillales > Fermentithermobacillaceae > DTU015. The sequence goes on from CAZXLH010000101.1 coordinate 3,082, forward strand.
CGCCGGGGGACACGTGAGCATAGTCGCCTATTCTGCAATCGTGGTCGACTGTGCAGCCTGTGTTCAATATTGCATGCTGTCCAACGAAGGTTCCGGCATTCACTATGACTCCCTGCAGCACAACAGCGCCCTCACCTATCGAAGCATGTTGGGACACGACTGCGGATGGATCTATCACTGTAACATGTCGTTCAGGGGGCAATGCCAGTCTCTCAACTACCTGCATACGCGTGAGGTTGTCTCCGATGGCAATAAGAATCTTTGCATTGGTATGTAGCATATCAGTCAGGTCAGCTATGGTCCCTATTAGCTGATAATCTGGAAGAGGCGCTGTATTGGCCCGGTCATCCACGAAGCCTCTTATGGAGAACCCCGCTCTGACCGCGCTATCGGCTACAACCTTGCTATGCCCCCCAGCGCCAACTATGATTATGTCCGTCATCGATTGCATCCCCCTCAGTTGCCTAAGCGATTCGTGGGTAATAGTTCACCCCGGGGCATCTGTTAACCTGTTGGCATGTGTCACAGTCG
>CAZXLH010000102.1:0-3520 GCA_964641455.1 uncultured Eubacteriales bacterium
CATCGCTGGGGGAGCCGCTCTCGGCTGCACTCGTCAAAGGACGCGGGAACTACTTGTGCTTGCGAAGACTCAATCAGATGCTTGAGGGCCAGGAGTCTCCGATAGAGCAGAAATACCGCAGCGGGTTGGCACAGGTCGTCGAATGGGCAATTGAAACGGAGACAGGCGATCGTTCAGACATGCCCTTTGAGCCCAACCCCGAGGTATGGGCAATGGTCTGTTCCGAGGGCGACATGTGTCTCAGAACGAGGTGTCCTCACTACATCCAGTGCTGTTTCCACAAGGCGAGGCAGTCAATGGAAACTGCGGAAGTTCTGGTGGTCAACCACCACATTCTCTTTGCTGACGCGTCCATAAGAAGTCAGTTGGGGCCCGAGGCAGATCGTGCGGTTCTGCCTCGCTACAACGCTGTCATAGTGGACGAGGCCCATAACGCAGCGGATGTAGCTACTGAGCACTTCGGCAGGCAGGCATCGCGGATATCCCTTGTGAGGCTGACAAATGCCATCTACCGGCGTGAACGAATGGCGGCAACGCCTGCCAACGCCCTTGTTGCAGCTCCGGGAGGCGTTCAATCGCCTCAAGCCGACTACGGCGTGCTTGTGAGAGTCCGTTCGAGCCTGTACTCTGCATGGCCGGGTGAGCTCGGCCGGGGACGCGCAGAAGCCTGCCTCGACCTGATTGACATCGAAGCGATCCCGGCAGTCATACGCGCCCGTGAGGCGGGAGAAACCTTTTTCGATGAGGTTCGACGCGCAGTGATGGGGCGTTCGGATAATGGGGCGGAGCGGGCCCTGCGCATCACCGAAGGGGTGAAGCAGGGTGAGGATTGGGACGGCAAAGTTTGGCCGGCCCATGAGCTTTTCGCTGCGAGACTGGATGGGCTGGCGAACTGCCTCCAGAGCCTTGCTGCGTTCCTCAAGGGAGAAGAGGGTGAGGAGACAGCTGCGGCCGTTGGCGGGGATGGCGGTGAGAACAGGGAAGACTACGGCCCTGGCTTCGATGATGTGGAGTTCCCTGAGATCGTGGAGCTCTTGGCGTACGCCGGCCGTGCCCGGGAGTTGGCGTCGGCCGTCCGGTTCGCAGTAGTCGCCGACGCGCCGGGCCATGTATTCTGGGCTGAAATCTCGGGTACAGGGTCGCGGTCGAATGTGCGTGTGGTTGCCGCGCCGATTGAGGCGGGCGAAGCGATTGCCGAACACGTTTTGGCTGCACAACAGTCTGTTGTCTTCACTTCTGCCACCCTGGCTGTTGGGACAAGCTTTGACTATATCATGCACGACGTCGGCCTCGACCTGGTTGACCCCAGCCAGGTGAGGAAGATGACAATACCTGCCCCGTTTGACTTCGAGCGCCAGGCTCTTCTGGCTGTAGTCAACGACATCCCTGACCCTGATACTCGAGGATGGGAGGAGGCTGTTGCCAACGCGGTTGTGTCGATTCTCGATGCGTCTGACGGCCGAGCGTTCGTCCTCTTTACCTCGTACAGGCTCCTCGGCAGGGTGGCGGATGCAGTTGAGCCGCACCTGACCCAACGCAGGATTGCGCTCCTTCGCCAGGGGAATGCGCCCAGGCATGCCCTCTTGTCTGAATTCCGAAGAGACATGCGGTCTGTGCTCTTCGGCACCGACAGCTTCTGGGAAGGAGTGGATGTTCCGGGAGAAGCCCTGTCATGCGTCGTGATGCCGAGGATGCCGTTTGCAGTTCCCACGGCCCCTCTAGTTCAGGCGAGAATCGAACACATTGCAGAAACCGGCGGGGATCCGTTCAACCAGTACACACTTCCGGCCGCAGTGCTCAGGTTCAAGCAGGGATTCGGGCGCCTGATCCGAACATCGAGCGACAGGGGGGCAGTTGCGGTTCTGGATTCGCGTATAGTCCGGCGCCGGTATGGTAAACAGTTCATTGATGCGTTGCCTGGCTGCGAGATTTATGCTGGCGATTCGGAAAGTGTCAGCGAGAGGCTTCATGAATGGCTCATGAAGCCGCCTGATTGAGCGGTTCCGCCGATGGAGCGTTCGTCCCCTCTTACGACCGGGGTGATGAATGCGCCGGCAGAAGCTCGCGCCGCGCACCTATCTTCCCACGCTCTCCCTTCTGAATCTCAGCGCGATTCCATATTCTATACCCCGTCCCTTTGCATATGTATTAGGGGCAACAACCGCGAGAAGGGTGATCTTATGGTGTTCTTCCACATATTGAGCAAATGGCGGATGCTCCTTATCATAGCTTGCGTAGCCTTCCTCTCATCTTTTGCGGTGGCCCTATTTGGCAATGCCACTGCTGATGTTGGCATTAGCGCAATCTCTGCGGTGAGCACAGGCGGCAGGCTTGTTCCCATATACTCCGTTGCCCGCGACGACAAGGTTGTGTCAGTTACGGTCGACGCCACCTGGGGCGATGATAAGACCCTGGCTCTCTTGGACCTTTTCGACAAACATCAGATAAAGGTCACCTTCTTCCTCGCCGGCCATTGGATAAAATCCTATCCTGAGATGGTGAAGACTATCGCGGCACGCGGCCACGAAGTGGGCAACCACTCCTGGACCCACCCTCACATGGGAAGCCTGTCGCCCGCACAGATCAAGCAGGAGCTCGAACTGACGCAATCTGCACTTTGTGAGCTTACAGGGTCGAGGCCGACGGTCTTCCGTCCTCCGTTCGGGGAATATACGAACTCCGTGATAAATATGGCTGAAGAGTGCGGGTGTCAGACCATTCAGTGGAGCGTCGACTCTCTCGATTGGAAGGATCTCACTCAGGATCAGATATATGACCGGGTCATGAAGAGAGTCGGGCCAGGATCGATAATCCTCTTTCACAATGCAGGCAAACATACGCCCGAGGCGCTCGACAGGATAATTCGTGATCTTAAGGCAGAGGGGTACACGATGATTCCTGTATCAGAGCTTATCTACACAACCGATTACCACATAGATCGAAACACGGGGGAGCAGAGGCCGGTTCGAGTGAGAACTCCGGCAGAGTCTGAATCCTCTTCACAAATCTCCCTGGATACCGAACCGTCGTCGGGGTGACGGCGGCAGAGATAGAGGTGGGCGATGACAGTAGGGAGCTCCAAGGTGGCGATGGGGCCACAAACGAGGGGCTTCCACACGGAATTGGGGATGGGAGGAATGACAACATGATCTTCATCACGATCAGGCGGCGCACGCTTATCCTCATAATCCTTGCCATTATCCTTGTCATAGCTGCAGCATGTGTAGTAATAAGCATGCCTCGAATGCGCAGGGCAGCTCATGGAGCGAAGCCCGGGGTAAGATTGCGCGATGTTGACGTGGGCGGGCTTTATCAGGAAGAGGTAAGGAGCGTAGTCCTGGGACTGGCGGGGAGCGTAGAGAGGATGCCCAGGGAGGCAATCTACTATGCTGAAACAGGCGACATTATCTCGGAGGAGCCCGGCATAGTGGTAGACATCGACAACACTGTCAAGTCGGTAATGGCGGCACCGCGGGGGGCCAATGTTGACCTGGTTACGCGACAGGTTACCCCCGCGGTA
>CAZXLH010000103.1:0-3501 GCA_964641455.1 uncultured Eubacteriales bacterium
ATCCATTAACAGATAAAGTGGAGTATGTTGACCTTAAGGCTTTAAAAAATTTTGTATATAATCTTAAAAATAGTTTTATATGTGAGTGGGATTATGAAAAAGAAGAATATGTATACTCAATCTATCTTCAACTTCCGGTTAAACCTTATAAAGATATATTTGAAAAAATGACTAAAAATCAAATGACCAATTTTTATCATGAATTAGATAAATTATATAATGCACTAGAATCTGCTGAAAATGAACCAGATCCTCATACTGCTTGTAAGTTATTAGTTGAATATTTTGGTGATAAATTTCCAGTGCCAGAAGCGAAAGAAAGTAGGTATACTGTCGGCAAATCGAATGCTCCTTCATCTTTTTCCGCACTAAAGGAATGATTAGGATTATGAAATATAATTATATGAAACTTTTGTCTGACAAACAATATCTCAATGATATTATAGGGGAAGAGGATGGAAAAGTTTATAAAATAAAATTTAGGTTAAGAAATGGGTATGTAGTTCCTCTAATTATAGTTTTTGATGATTTTTTTCCTGCTCATTTACCATTAGTGTCTATAGATACTGACTGTTTTCATGTGCCTAAAAAACCTCACATTTTAAGAAGTGGTTTAATATGCTACTTGGATAAAGAAGGAGTTATTTGGGATACCAATCCAAGTATTTTATTAGACTTAGTTTTTGAACGGGTTGAAGATATATTATTAGCAAATAGTGAGATAGTTGAATTTCATAGAGAATTCAATTACTATTTTTCTACTTTAAATAATTTGAAAACGGCTTTTTCAATATACAATAAGACTAATAGGGTTGAGCAAATAAATGTTTATACTGGGAAAAATAGCGCTCCAATATGTTTCTTAGCAGATGATGAGCAATCAATAAAGATGTTAGAAAGGTTATATGAATTAAAAATTACCAATCTCCCAAATAAGGCACTTTTTATTCCATTGGATAAAACATATAAGGGCAATGTTCCTCAAGGGGATCAATTTTGGAGTGCAGAAGAGATTCAAAATCTAATATTAGAGCATACAACAGAGGAAAAGATTGAGCAATTAAAAATTTTTGCAAAGAATAAAAATAATTACTATTATCTATTGGAAATTCCTTTAATTACAGGGCAAAGAGTAAGAATAGGGTTATGGTATAAAAAAATTGAAGGTAGAAGCACTAAGTCTGTACCGATAATAGAATATGATCCATCGCAGGTATTTGAAATATTGCCAATCTTTATTTGTAGAGAAGATGACAATTCCTTAATAAAAAGAGGTGGCGGTCTAACTACCAATAGTAGAATTTTACTAGTAGGTTGCGGGTCAATTGGTAGTGACATACTTTTTCTATTGGCAAGGTCTGGTATAAAGGAATTTACCATAGTAGATAATGATAAACTATCAATGGAGAATTCATACAGGCACTTTCTTGGAATGAATATGGCTATTAAAGCAAAGGCGAAAGTTGATTTGCTTAAGAAAGAAATTGAAACCAGATATCCAAATACGAATGTAGAAGCATTGAATACTGATATATTAGTTGCCATTAGTAACAAACAAGTCGATTTAGAAGAATTTAGTTTGATTATATTTGCAATCGGTGATCCTAATGTTGAGAGAAAACTAAATGAATTAGTTCTAGAAACCAATACCCCAGCAATCTTTACATGGGTTGAGGCTTATGGGATAGGTGGACATGCTTTGCTTGTGAATATAACAGAGAAGGGCTGTTATGAGTGTTTAATTAAAGAGGATTTGAGTAATTACGCAGCCTTTGCAGGAAAAAGTGATATACCATATACTATGAACATAAATGGGTGTTCAGGTACATATACACCCTATGGTGGAGTGGATTCAATGCAGACTGCTTTAATAGCAACACGTCTAGCATTAAGTTTAGTGAGAGGCGAAACAACTGAAAACTGTTTAGTTTCTTGGAAGGGTCAAGCAAAGCAATTTAGGGAGAGTGGCTTTAGCACATCTTCAAGATATGAAGAAAGTTTAGATGTCTTAGAAAATGGGACTACAAATTTTATAAGAACGGATTGTCGGGTTTGTGGTAAAAGAGGTTCAAGATGATAATAAATATAGGGGAAAGAAAAATAAAAATTAATTGTGAAGTATTATCTCATATTTACGATAAACGACAAGTTAATATAAGTGATTATGAAAGTGGCGGGATGCTAATAGGGTCGATTATTAGGGGAACTAAAGACATCATTATAGAGGATTTGACCTTACCTATAAAGGATGATAAATGTTCAAGATTAAATTATGTGCGTAGTAAAAAACACAATGAATTGCTAGAACAGAAATGGATCGACAGCCAATTTACCAAGATGTATTTTGGCGAATGGCATACTCATCCCCAAGAAGATCCTTTTCCTTCACAACGGGATATTAGAAATTGGAAGAATTTAATGAAAAAATCAAATACGGAGACCAAAATATTATTATTTATTATAGCAGGAATAGACATTTATAAAATATGGATTGGTGATAGGGAAAGGATGGAAATATATCAGGTTTTTAGGGGTGATTATAATGGAATTATTAAAATTAGTTAATGCAATAATTGATCTAATAGAAAAGGACCTTGTAAATGGGTTAATTTTGTTAGTAATACTAATAATTATACTATTTATAATATCTATACTGTCATATAAAAATAATAGATTATTGCAGAGATTGGTGAACAAAATCCCTTTTATTCGAAAAGAATATGTTCTAGTTGCTAATTTTTCAAAAAAAGAAGGGAAAATTGATGAAATTATAAAGGATTATATGGAATATGGGTGTAAGGTATTTAAACTATACACATTCAGAGATTTTGATAAAGATGGAACAATAACTAAGGAAAAGTTAGAAAATATAGTTAAAAGACAACAAAAAACAATACAGAAGGCTAAAAGAATAATGAAAAATGGGAATTCATTAATATATATTGGGTTTCCCCATGTACCATTAGGGTTTCTAGATGGAGTTAATTTTTCTGATATTGATGATCCAATATTATATGAATATCAAGGAATGGACTCAGAATGTTTGGGAAAAGGTTTTTTTGAACTAAAACGTATATATAACACGGAAATTGAAATAGAACAAACACTAAATAACTATGATTCATTAGATAAAGAAGTTGTCTTAAAAATAGAACAGTCTTTCAAAATAAACGACGATGATATCAAAAAAGTTGTAAATGTTTCTTCAATTGTATCCTTAAGTTCCAGTAAAATCGGTAGATGGAAAATAACTAACTATGCTCAAATAGATAAATACCAGCGTGAATTTGAAAAAATGCTAACTGAGATGAAAGCCAAAGGTGTTGAAAAGATACATTTATTTGCTACCACACCAGTATCATTAAGTTTCAGTTTAGGTAGGGTGATTAATCATTATCATCCTGAAATAATTGTATATAACTATAATAACGGGACTTTTGACTGGGGTATAAACTTACAAAACCGTGAAATTATTGAGCCAGTGTCGCAATAGATAAGTTA
>CAZXLH010000104.1:0-3499 GCA_964641455.1 uncultured Eubacteriales bacterium
ACCTGGGTATGTCAGGCTTTTCATCAATATAGGGTCGCGCCAGCGGGTCAAGCCTGCTGACTTTGTGCGGACCATTGCCAGACAGTCTGATATTTCCGGAAGACTGATCGGAGCCATTGATATTTACAACGATTTTACCTTTGTGGAAGTACCAAGAGAGGTAGGCCGCGAAGTGCTGGACGCCATGCGTAATGCATCTATTCAGGGGCACCGTATCCAGGTAGAGCCCGCCCGGCCCAGGTAAGTTAAGGTTCTACACTAAGGCTTTGGACAGTTTTTCGCAGCAGATTTGATTTCCGCCTTCATCCATGCTTTGGTTGCCGCGGGGAGGTCCTGACTCTGTTTCTGATTTTGTTGGCGTGCGGATTCACTCCTCCCTCCAATTGTTGCCGAGCGGTCCTAGGCATTCTGGTGACTTCTATGGTTCCGCCTGACTCTCCAATGAAGGTTTTGCGCCTGTTGAGGTGGAAACCTTGAGGCAATGGGGATGGAAAGACATGTGGGCCCCCTTACTGGCATATTTTAGACATTATTTCGTATCGTGTTAAGACAGACAATCAGAGAAGAATTCTGCGGGGTGTGAGGGTTGTTTATTTGATAGGAGCGGTGGTTGTATATATTGTATGGATTTTGTTGGCTGAATAAAGCATACTTGCTTATTTCATGGGCCACTGCAGATTGCCCAAGGATCAAAAGCAGGCAGTTGAAAGGAGCCGTGTGAGCCAGTGTTAGCCAAGCGTTACATAGTCTACGTTGAGGCTGCTATTTACAATGATGATAGGTGGCTTATTATCAAGAGAAGCGAACAGGACAAGCATGCTCCCGGCACCTTGGCATTGGTAGGCGGGAAGGTAGAGGTTCTATCTGCGGTTGATGGTGTTTTGGAGGAGGCTCTGAAGAGAGAGGTTATGGAGGAAGTGGGCGTTGAGGTAGACGTTATAGATTATTTGGAGAGCAAGGCCTTTTTCGCTGACAGTGGCAGGGTTGTGGTGGGTATTGGGTTCTTATGCAGGTACAAAAACGGGGAGGCCAGGTGTGCTGACAAAGACGAGGTTGCTGAGGTGTATTGGGCTACTGCAAGCAACATAGATGGAAATCACAATGCTCCCGGATATCTTAAGCAGACTATTGCACGGGCAGAGGAAGAACGGCTTGCGCGAAAGGGATTGCAAACAAGGCGCTGAGTTTCGTTATCGACAAGGCTTTTGATGTTGGTCTGGCGGAAAGGGTTTATGTTGATCCCCATCCGGACAATATGAAGGCATGGAGGCTGTACGAGAGATTAGGGTTTATATCGAAGCCACGGCCTGAGTATCTGGAAGAATGGGAAACTTACCTTGAGATAACCAGAGATGAATGGTATTCGAGGAGGGCATAGGACAAAGCGAGTTTGTGCCGAATAGATGTTTAGGTAGAGAATGTTCACAAGCAGAAACGCTGCGTATAGATGGGGAGGAAACTGATGAGCCATAATATGTTTGATAACGACGCATTCTTTCGAAAGTACAGTAAACTAAGGAAACGGGAGCATAACTATAATGATCTTGTTGAACAACCTGCAATAAAGGCCCTGTTGCCAGAACTACAAGGAAAAACCGTTCTTGATTTGGGTTGCGGTTATGGCAACAATTGCATTGACTTTATTAACCGGGGGGCGGCAGGTGTTGTCGGCGCAGATATCTCCAATAAGATGCTTGATGTAGCAGAGAAAGAGAATTCGCATGAATTGATAGATTACAAGCTTATGGATATGAGTGAAATCGGATGCTTGACGCAGAAGTTTGATTTGGTTTTCAGTTCTTTTGCATTTCATTATGTAAGTGATTTCGGCAAATTGCTGCGCGATATCAGGTGTTTACTCAATCAAAACGGGATACTGCTATTTTCTCAGGAGCATCCATACACCACTGCTCCGAAATGCGGGCCCTCGTGGACAAAGGATGCACATGGAAAAAAGATTCATTACAATCTGTCTGATTACATGTGCAGCGGAGTACGGCATGCAAAATTCTTTGCTGACAGTGACCATGTTGTTGAAAAATATCACCGTCCGTTGTCTAAGATTATAAGTACGTTAATATCTCAGGGCTTCGTTATTGATAACGTTGTTGAACCGGTTCCGGACGAGTATGCCTTAGAAAAAAGGCCTGACTACTATGATGAATTTCATAAGACCACCTGTATTATCATCAAGGCCACGAAGGCCTAGTGTCTCTAGTTGGTTGAGTATTCCGATGAAGACATGGCCGAAGTGAAAGAACTCAATCTGTGCCAGTTGTTCCGGTATTCTACTATACTAACTTACAATGGTTCGACATGTTCTTCTTATTAAGGTTTCTGCATAAACCCATGGTCATACAGATATTGCAGTGAATCCTCAATTTCCGTGGTCGTATAGTTTTGCTCGCTCTTGAGGTGCTTGATGTGTTCAACTAGATTGGTATTGTTGAAGTTGTATGCGCTTTTAGAAAGAAACAGAGAAGTAGCCATAAGTTCAAGCTTACGTGCATCATATTGTCCCAAGGTTTTTATCAGATTCTTGAAAGGTTCTAAATCTGAGTTGGACTTGGATTGCAGAACTTTCCTCACATTGGGCACTCTTGAAGAACAGGAGGGTTGAGATTTCTCTTCAGTCCCAGGGAGGCTACTGTACATGAAAAAAAGAGATTGCAAAAAACACCTACACAAGCAGGAAGGGAGGCTGGTATTGGCGAAATTCCCATTATCATGGAAAAAACATATAGAAACTACAACCAAAACCGGCCGGTATTGATGTTTCCGCTTTTAAGAGGATGTTTGCCGGAAGGGCGCTTGGCTTTCGTCATCATGGATATAACAGATTCCGATGCCAGGATTAGGCTGGGATGGAAATGAAGAACAACGTGAGATTGCTGGAACGAATAGCAAAGATAATTGTTGATCGGCGAAACCTACTGTTTCTACTTTATATTATTGCAATAATCTTCAGCATATTTTCTATGCACTGGGTCCATGTAGAAAACGATATCATCTATTACCTGTCAGAGGATAGCAAGACACGCCAGGGAATTACCGTTATGAATGAGGAATTCACTACTTTTGGTATGGCAGATATTATGATTTCAAGCATTTCTTACGGACATGCCAGAGAGGTAGCTGACAGAATAAGCGACGTTCATGGGGTAGCTTCGGTGATGTTTGACAATACAGAGAATTATTATAAAAACTCTTCTGCGCTTTTTGTTGTCCTTTTTAGTGGCGAAGATACTGATGAGATCAGCTTAAAAGCCATGGAAGAAATACGAAATATTGTGAAGCCTTATGACTTTTCCATTTCTACTACAATAGGTGTCGATATGGCCGCTCAATTGGCAAAGGATATGACACTAATAGGCGTACTTGCAACTATTATTATAGTAATTGTCCTTATATTTACATCCCAATCCTATGCTGAAGTTCCCGTGTTGCTTATGACTTTTGGAGTGGCTGCCCTTCTCAATGTGGGGACAAACTTCATGCT
>CAZXLH010000105.1:0-3280 GCA_964641455.1 uncultured Eubacteriales bacterium
TATATACAATTATATATTGCCTACATATTGTCTTGAATTCGTGATTGTAGTTCCAAGTGTTTTCGGTAAAATAAAAATACACAAAACGGCAGTCAAAAGTGCAGTACTCGGCAATTAAGAAGGCATTGCCATCACCGTCCTGAATAATACCCTCTAAGTCGCTCAAGACAAGGAGGGAAAATTGAAGAGGTGTTGACTTCCCCTGTACGGCCAACTAATAGTCGGGTTATCTATGAGTGAGCGAATGACCAAGAAACTTGTTATTAACGCCCTGGAAGGCGCTTGGCTGCGTTCAGGGCAACCTAGCGGTGTGTTGCTCCATTCTGACAGGGGCAGCCAGTATTGCTCCTATGACTACCAGGCTCTTTTAAGAGGTTACGGTTTTACATGTAGCATGTCACGTAAAGGTAACTGTTGGGATAATGCACCGATGGAAACCTTTTGGGGTAAGATGAAATATGAATGGCTGCTTGGCCGGCGTTTTAAAACCCGCGATGCGGCTCGTGCTGCGGTATTTGAATATGTCGAAATATTCTACAACCGGGCCAGGTTACACGAATCAAACGGATATCTCACGCCGGAGGAGTATTATTACAACTATCGTGCAGCTTAGTGAAATACCAAGGAATTCTATGATTTATTAAGCTATCTATGTGTTTAGTCTGTCTATGGGGCAGGGGACACCGCACTCTGCACCTTTACGCTGCCGAACCATGTAATTTGATCTCGCCAAACACAAGAGGTTACAGCTTATTACCCTTGATGAATACAATAGAGTTATTCAAAACAAACTAATTGCAGGCACTTCCAGGACGATTCAGAGCGAATTGAATGATTGGCTTGAAGCTATTCTTTAATGCGATGGTTTTAAATACGGAGCTGTATCGAAAATGATTTTGGGAAGATAAAGAGTCTAATAAAAACTAAGAGAAGGAAGATCAACGCCCTAGTGAGAAAAGTAAGGAAGCTGGAGGGACTTTATTTAAATGTTGGTCCTATATTTAATTATATTAATCTTGACGTTAATATTAACAAAGGCAAAATACAAAACCCTAATAAAATCTAATGTTTTATTTACTGGAATGTGGTGTATTTGTTCAGGCATATCTTCATTAGGTTTGTATGGTCTATATAAACCATCATTGGTGGTTCATTTATATTCGATAACAGCCATTTTTGTTTTTAACTTAGTATTTTTTATTCATAATAAGACCAATTTATCGAGAAATACAATACAATTAGTAGGGGAAGCACGATTGTTAATTATATATTTTGCAAATATAATTGCATGGATTTATTTAAGTCAGTTTATCCCAAAAGCAATTAATATTATTAAAGCATTTGGCCTCAGGGGCTTAAGACCATATGCTTTTGATTCAAGTTTGGGGTTTGGTACTACTAAACAGTTGTTAATAGTTCAATGGATTGTATACTCTATATTTGTCGCAACTGTTTTAATTGCTATGATTTATTCTGTTATGCGTAAAAAACATTTACTGTTGAATATATTTGCCGTAATTGACGTTGCATTATATACATTTTTATTTGGTGGAAGATATTTAATTGTAAGAATGTTAATGTTTTATTTGTTTGCATTTCTAATTGTAAAATCCCTTGAATTAGAGAAATTAAAAGTAAAAAATTTAAATTTTGTATTAATTGGTATACTTATAATAATGACTATAATATTAACAAATCTAAGAAATTGGGGGAATACTAGTTTTATCGAGAATGTAGTGATCTATTATACAGGATCATTTACATTTTTAGATGTGATATTAAGTGAATTTGATTGGACAACTTCTCCATTGTTTGGGACGGGAATGTTTGGATTCATTATCAATTTTATACATGCTTTATTTGCCTTGATATTTGAGGTACCCTACAATAGCTCCTCTTGCCAAGTTATCACACACTTTACTGGAATACCGAGATTTATATCACCCACTGTCAAGTACAATGCAATGACTACTATGTTATATCCTTTTATTCGTGATTTTGGTTTTGTAGGAATAATAATGGGCACTTCATTTTTGGCTTGGTTTATAAGTTTTGTGGAAAATAAGTTTAAAAAATCAAACAGTTTGCTATATCTTTGTTTATATGTTTACTTAGCTTTTGTGCTTTTTGACAGTGTTATGTCTTATCAATTATTGTTCCCTGCATCTGGGGTTACAATGGGATTGTTATTTATATTTATAAAGTCTGTTAAGAAAGGAAGATAATAATGTGTTTGGTAAGCGTTTTAATGAGTACATATAACGAAAGCGAATTGGAATTAAGATTAGCTATTGAATCAATTTTAAATCAAACATATCGCAATATTGAATTTATAATAGTATCAGACAATCCCCAGAATACAATGTTGCAAAATATTATCAATGAATATCAAAAAAAGGATAGAAGAATTAAAGTAATTTTAAATAATGAAAATTTAGGCTTACCAAGAAGTTTAAATAAGGGAATAGAACAAGCAAGGGGTAAATATATAGCAAGAATGGATGCTGATGATATCTCCTTACCAAACAGGATAGAAGAAGAAATGGATTTTATGTTAATTAATAATTTAGATATGGTGGCAGCTTTACAAATAAATATTGATGAAAATAATAAAACAATAGAAAAGAAGCCTTTAGCTAGAATGACGCCCGAAGATGTTAATTATTTACTTCCGCATAGTTGCTTTATAGCACATCCTAGTGTCATATTTAAAAAAAGTACTGTTATCAAATTGGGGGGCTATAGGAATATAACGCCAGCTCAAGATTATGACCTATGGTTGAGAATGATTAGTCATGGTTATCGAATAGGCGTTTTGGATAAATTCTTAATAAAACATAGAATAAGAGCTCTGAGTATTTCGAGAAAAAATATATATAAACAAATACTTACCAGTAATTACTTACAAAATGCTTATAAAAATAATACATTAAATAGGGATGAAGATATAATTATACGGGAAGTGTCTGAGTACTTAGCAAATAACAGTCATAATAACATACTATATAGAAATAAATTTAATATTGCTTACAATATTTTTACAAAAGGTATAAATGAAATCAAAAATAAACATATTCTAAAAGGACTCTATAAGGTAGGAATGGCAGCCTTTATTAACAGAAAATGTAGGTTAGTAATATTGCATTTAGTTAAGTATAAATTATTATATCAATTAAGATTTGGTAGAGTAATTAGCAGGAAAGACTACCATTCAACCTGTAATTAGGGTCGGTGCTATAATTTCGGATAGTCTGGTAAGATAAAAACAAAGTGACAAAGG
>CAZXLH010000106.1:0-3248 GCA_964641455.1 uncultured Eubacteriales bacterium
AATACTATTTTAGCCATTGTTTGTCAGTTTATTTGCTATTCCACCAAATCAATGGCTTAATCCATGGATATTTTTCAAAAGTCATCTCATCATAAATTACTTCACTGCCATCTTCAAACACTACCTTATCTTCAAATAGTTGCTTGATGTGCTTGCCTGAAAGGTTAGAAAGCGTTTCGGCAATGTCTACATCTGGATAGAGCTTTTCAAAAACCACTTTTGCGTTTTTGTTTTTGTAGTCTATTTCAATAGCTTCTAATAACTTTTGGTCTTGTAAGAAGCTGTACTGTTCTACCTGATTTTGGCCTTTTTTACCCTGCCATTGATATTGCGACTTAGCAAGTACTTCTTCATATTGTTCGAGTTCATAGTATTTGAAGAAACCACCCCCTTGCCATTTTACGTCATCATCATTAGAAATGCCTGCTACATCGTTGTACAGGACTTTTTTTAACCTACCAAGATTACCCATTTTATATTCTTGACTATCAGCGTCCCAATAAATTTCATTGAAATGATTCCCCATTTCACAACCTATCCATTTCTTTCTCATCTTATGAGCAGCAGCTATAGTTGTACCCGATCCACTGAAATAGTCCAATACTATTGAGTCTTTTTCGGTCGAATGTTCAAATAATCTTTTAAGAAGTGCTTCGGGCTTCTGAGTATCAAACAGTAGAATTTCAGAAAGATGTCTTTGCCCATCCTTATATGCTCTCGGATCAGCATATACCTGTTTAATGTCATCCCAAACAGTTGACCCTGGCACACCGAGGCTCTCGTCTAGGTATTGCTTTTTCCAATTTCCTGTGCCATAGAAACGCTTTCTGTACACACGTCCATCATCATCTTTATACTTGAACCATTCATCTAAATACGATTTTGAATAAGGAAGATAAACCTTGTTGCTAATTCTTTTTGAATACGTTTTTGCATAATTCATTATTTCATTGTGAGTTCCAACTAGCTTAGTTCCTGCCGCCCGACCACCTGAAGGTGAGCCATACTCCCAGATGATGCTATCGATGTAATTGTCATCTCCGAATAGTTTATTCATTATTATTCTGAGGTAGAATGTTGCATTATAATCGAGATGAACACTTATTCTTCCACGCTCTGAAAGCAATTGCTCAGAAATTACTAATCGGTCTTCCATCAAAGTACACCATGTGCTATCTTGATATTTGTCCTTATACAAGAAGTCACTTCCTGTATTAAATGGTGGGTCAATGTATATGTAATCAATTTGACCTTTATACTTATCTTTAATAGTAAGCAGTGCTTGATAATTGTCAGACTTGATTAGCGTACCATTTATACTTTCATTGATTTCTTCAAAGCATTTTAATATTTCATATTTAATCTCTGGAAAATATTTTGTGTCAATAGGAACAGTCTTATAATCTTCGTTTAGTTTGCCATTTTGAATAACTTTAGTAACATCAATTTCAGCAAGATTTTTAAACTCTTTCCATTCCTTCTTTATTGTTTTTCCCCATTCTTCTTTTATGCTATATAGCTCTTGCCATTCTTCTACCTGATTTTTCCACCCTGGGCTTTTTATTAGTTTTTCAATGATGTCAGTATGTTTGGCAAGTCTATCAAGCGTTAAAACATAATTGCAGTTGCGTACAAATTTTGGTTTTTCCCAAATGGCTTTGAGTTCATCTTCAAAGCGAGCAATGTATTCAATGACTTTATGCGTAATTTTTTTGATGTTTTGCATCCGTTTCACAGTTGCCACATCAAAATCAGTATCTAAGTCGTTGAACAACCAATTGTAAACGTAAATGTCAAATTGCTCTTTTAAAAACCCTTCGGCATCCTTGTGTATGAAATAGTCTATTTCGTTTTGGCGTTTGTAAATGCTGAAGATTTTCTTCAAATCTTCTTCATACAAAATAATTCCGTTTTCATGTAGGTATTGAAGCATTAACGATAAGTCATTAATACTGTACTCAACCTTAACAGATTCAAGTGCATCATCTAAATTCTCAATGTATAGGCATTTCCTTTGGTCGCCTTTTTTGTTAAATACCGATTGGTCAATACCTGTGTTCTCAAAAACAATGTTTGGGTGTAAATCAGAATTATATTCATCAATACACTTGTCAATGATGTCATTGTTTTTATCAAGGTCTAAGTACGTTTTAAGTCGGTCGTACTTATTGTTCTCTTGATAACGGATTTTAAAAACCACTTCGTCTTTAGTGGCTTTAACCATAAAGAATTGAATAGATTTTTTCTCGTTTCCTTTGGCGTGTTTTATTTCAGAAGCATCAAACTTAATGTTGATGCCGTTGACTTCTGTTTGCAGGTCGTCATAATTAGCTTCAGACTTTACGTAATATAGTTTTTGTGTCTTCCAAAACAAGGCTACATCATCTCGGTCAGAGTAAACCTTTTCGTAAAGGTTTTTGTGAATTTGTGAGTTGGCGAAAAAAACGGTTCCTGTTTCGTTCAGGTAACAGTCGAAGAAGTTGAATAACTTTTCAAACAACTCTTCACGGTATTTGGCTTCAATTTGCTTGTCTATTTCTTTTTTAATGTAGGGTACAATCTCAGCAAAATACTGTGCTTTCAAATCCATCAGGTTCACATAACCTGATTTACCTTTAATCGGATGCCCAATGAAAGTGTCTTTCAGGGCAGAAAAAAATCGTTGTTCGTAAATATTGCTCATTTTATGTCTTTTTGCTCAATTAGTAAATTCTTGACTTCAACATCCAGAATCCTTGCTATCTCGTACAGTACTTCAAGTCTGGGTTGCTGACGGTTTTGCACATAACTATTAACCATATTATAACTCTTACCAAGTTGCTCGGCAAGCCATTTTTGTTTAATTCCCTTTTCTTCAAGTACTTCCTTTATTCGGTTCATGTCCGTATAAATTTAAGTCGCTAAACTAATCAATTTTGATTTAATATCACGAAAAACAGTGTAAAAAATGTTTGAATAATTGTCAGTCAGCGGTGGGTAAGGGCAAGCTCTTTTGGTTTTTCAGCGTTGGCATTGTGTCGGCAAAAACCAAATGTGCTTGACCGTGCGGTGGGTTTTCAGCATGTTGCACAACATCGAAATTATACCACTATAGGAGCGAAACTTATTTTTAAAAATAAAAACCCAACAAATGAGCTAATTTAATACAGCCTATTTTAAGCCCTTTTTAAGCCCTTTTTAAACCCTTTTTAAACCCTTTATATTAATTAGCTGGGGAGGTAGCCTAAAAGATATGATAATCTCCCTGA
>CAZXLH010000107.1:0-1197 GCA_964641455.1 uncultured Eubacteriales bacterium
CTAAGCGAACTTCATGGGTGCCATAACCATCTTCAGGAACTCTTCTTTGAATGTTGTCCCAGGCGTCGCTGAGTCTAATACGGAAGCCCTTGTAGTCATCTTTAGTGCGATCGAAAATTAGGAATCTGGTTATGCCTTCCTGAGCTTCGGATCCTTCTGGTGGGGTAGTAGTAGTTTTTACCACTAAGCGCTCATCTTGCATAGCGTTTGCTTCTTGATGACTAACTACTTCCCATCCACCATCTTCAAAGTGTCCGGATAAAACGGTAAGCAGGTCTTTTACATGAGCTTTTCCTTCTACGTACATTGATAAATCGCTCCTTATCTTACGAATTTAAGGTTGTACCAAATGATTTTTTGTGTCTCAGATCCGTTATAATAAGTGAATTTAACTTCTGATCCCGCGGTGACGGGTATTACAACATCGAATACGAATTCTTCGGCAATCTCTTTCAGGTAAATTGTTTCAAGAATTCTATGGTCGTCAATCTCAAGCTGCCAGCAGTCTGGAGCTGCATACTCAGAAGCAGCTATAGAAATTCCAGTTAATTCACAATCAAATTCGGGGACAAAGACACTTTCTGTCTTTTGCCATTCAGCGTACTCAGTTCCAAAGTTTGTTTCAGTACCCTCAAGTGGCTCAGTAACTTCCGGTATGTTTACAATCATGCCTTTAATGAACTGAGTCTTTTTTGAAGTGAATAGGTGGGGAGGAAGACTCTTAATATCAATAGGGTTCACTACATATGATAGGTTGAAAGACATTATGAACCTCCCTCCTGTTGTTCTTCTTCAGGTTGTTCTACCTCTCTCTTGTATTTAATTGGGCGACCTGTTTCTGGGTCAAACTCTAGAGAGTGTACTATCGTGAAGTTGCCTTCTTCAACAACTAACCTATCGAAAGAGCCATCTTCATCGTAATAAATAGTAGA
Organism: uncultured Eubacteriales bacterium; assembly: GCA_964641455.1. Classification (GTDB taxonomy): domain Bacteria; phylum Bacillota; class Sulfobacillia; order Fermentithermobacillales; family Fermentithermobacillaceae; genus DTU015. The sequence continues at coordinate 933 of CAZXLH010000107.1, forward strand.
TGTTCTTTCTTCGTCTCCGGTAACAACTTTTCGTTTGAAACTCCCGTCTTCGTAGTATTCAAATTCGCTTGTGATTTCTTTAGGTACAGGAGAATCTCCAACTCGATTATAAATGTCCTGGAGAATCTCATATATGTTGCTACCAAAATCCTCTATGGGGTGCGGGTCAGCGGGGTTGCCTATAAGCATGGAGTACAGCTTATAAATTGCTTGTATGATGCCTTCATCCACTTCTTTTAGGCGCTCAAGGAGCGATGGGATGTCT
>CAZXLH010000107.1:1207-3226 GCA_964641455.1 uncultured Eubacteriales bacterium
ATGACATCCCTTAAAAGAGTGTTGATGGCTGATGAAGTGGTGTTTTCGGTTGTTTGAGCCTGTTGGAGAATTTCGTTAATCGCGAGGATAACAATTTTACGATTAGTTTGTAGGACTATTTGCTCAAGTGGAGAACCAGGGGGTGCTAACTCTGTATTTCCTTCTGTTGTTTCACCTAAGACTTGCCTTTGAAGTGTATCTCTGTTGTTAATTAGGAAATCCTTGTCGCTCATGAGAGTTCACCTCCTTATTCGTTTTCGAAAGGAGATTTTCGCCTATCGACGGGCTTATCATAGTGAACAATCTTCCAACGAGTTGTTCCTAGAGCTGCATGCTTAAAAAAGATGGAGTTTATAGATGGGTCAAACGTGACCTTTCCATGCTCGGAGTGCAGCGGATCCCAAGAGTATTCGATGTCATCGGGATAACTCGGCAAAAAGATTGGATGAGGTTCGTTGTACTCTGTATGTATTGGGCCAACGAAAACTACCTCAGTATAAACAGCCTTGCCGATTTCTTCCCAATTGTCATCTATAACTCCAAAGAAATCGTAAGGGTCTACGTAATGTACCCTTGGGTCATAATCAGGCATTTCTTTTATGAAAATATCGCCTGTCTGTAGCGATTCTAACGTAAATGGGAGCTCCCACAATACTTTTCTTTCTGCTTCGTCTTCATTAATATTTGTTTCAAACTCTAAGATCACATGGTCAGTATTTACGATACCAGAGTTACTAATTGCTCCGTAATCGATGTAGAGTGAGTAATACATCTCGGATTCTAATCCTGATATCAAAACAACAAGTGTATTTCCTTCAATGTAGATGTCGTCTATGACGAATCCATTGGGGTAGAAAAATTCTGGATGAACAACTAGCTCTCCATGTTCTGCCTGAATCTCGAAAGTTATTTGTTTGATGTCAGGAGAAACATACCAATCTTGGTGAAGTTCGGAGTTGATGATTATAGGCTCTGTTGGTTCGCCTGGTTCTGGCTCTTCTTCTGCCTCTTCTGTAAAGAAGACAACATTTAGTCCTTCACTATTAAGAATTCCAGAGTTGCTAATGGCTCCTTCTAAAACAGTTATCTGGTATTCTGTTGCATATTTATCTATCAACAGGTCGATAACTAAGCTGTCGTTGTTCCTGATTTCAGCACTGTAAGAAACAGTATCGTCACCGCTCATCATATTGATTTCGCTTGTAGAAACCAGAATTTTTTCTTCATCAGTAATACTTAAAGTGCCATGTTCAGATGTAATTGGAATTACAATCTCATATGCGCCGAGCTGAACATCACTTTGATTATGGATTTCTGGCTCATGAAGAATTGGCTCCGTTGGTTCAGGTTCAGGATCTGGGTCAGGTTCAGGATCTGGGTCAGGGTCCGGATCGGGATCAGGGTCCTTATTCATGAGTTCATCAACTTTTTGAATAAGGTCATTAATCTTCTCTTCGTAGTCATCATATTTCTCAGTTTTGTCTTCGAGTCCAGCGATTCGATCTTCATATTCTTCGTACTTTGCGAGCTCATCCATAAGCAAGTCTATTTGTTCTTCCATGTCATCGATTTTTTCCAGTTGATCGAGGATTTGATTGATTTGCTCAGAGTAGTCCTCAATTCCATCTAGCTCATCTAGAATCTGTAGCAAGGTATCTTGGTATCCTTCATACTGCTCCTTTTGCTGTTGAGTAATATGAAGATAGTTTGGATTTGCATTTAAACCTTGAAGAGAGGAGTGGTAAGTAGGGACTTGACCAGGATTAGAGCCGTCTGAGTAGTCGCCGCCTTCTGTTGCAGCCACTACATATTTCACATTGACGATGTCTTCTGCTTTTAATACATAGGGATTAAAGTCGAAGCCAATTACTCTGTTTGACTCTTCTGAATGAGGGATTTCTACATAGTGAAGATTTTTAGTTTGAAGCAAGCCGTTGATAAAAACAAATGTAGAATCAACGTCTAAAGCAGGGAGGGGATAGCTTTCTGGAACATCAATCCGTGTTGTCTCGCCATCCT
>CAZXLH010000108.1:0-3194 GCA_964641455.1 uncultured Eubacteriales bacterium
AGGATCTTCTTAGCAATGAACTTCGGAAAGAGGTACGACTCCACGATGTAGAGGCACCTTACCATGGGCATGCCTACAGCAAACAAGTCTCCCTTAAGAGAAAACCTGCGCTCTGCGTATGCCCGGTCGATGCCAATCTGTCCGGTAAGGACAAGCAAGCCCGCCTCAAGGCTCTTGAACTCAACGATGGCGTCTGCATCCGGAACGTTCACATTCCCAAGGAAACGCAAGCCATCGCCCTGCTTCCTTACAGCCATGTGCGGACCGTCGGGGGCAACTCCTATGACGATCGTAGTCCCATCTTCCCACCTGCGAACTTCATCCTGCACGTAGCTGTCAACGTAAGCAGCCGCCTGAAACCCTCTGCCCAAAAACCACAGTATGACCGAGGCAAGGCCTCTTTTGAATCTCTTCTGCGGCGGCCTTATCTCCTCGTAAGCACTCGCCAAATCGTCGGCACCTGCCTTTCCTCCATGTCTCGCTACCTTGACGCAAGCCCCGTACCGCAAGCCTCACGTACAGGGCCCATTCCCCATGCATCATCATCTTGCCTAATGCCAGGATGGTTTCTTCAACCACGGCCTCCCAATGCCAACGAATCGTTCGGTCGTACGACCGGCTGACCTAAATGTATCATTGCTGTATATACATGTCAATAAAGTGCCACCGCTACCTTGCTTTGTTCCATATACATGGCATATCAAAGCTTGACACCTACCCCGGCATGCTGGATAATGGTTGTAGCAATAGTAACCACTAAAGTAGTCACTAACAGAGGAGCGGATAGCCATGGACCTCATAGACGGGCTGCAGCAACTGGGGCTTACTCAATATGAAGCTCAGGTCTATGCTGCCCTGGTTCGGGAGCCAAACATCACAGGCTATGAAGCCAGCAGGTTATCGGGGGTGCCCAGGGCAAAGGTATATGAAACTCTGGAATCCCTTGTAAGAAAAGAGGCCATATGGTCAGTGGAGATTGACGGCAAAGACTACTACACAGCAGTCCCTCATCAGAAACTGATCTCCAGATTCAAGGATGAGCTCCTGGCCGTAGCCTCCTCCCTCTCCGTTGAGCTCGACAGGTTGAGCAAGTCGAAGGCGGGCAAAGCCTTTTCGATCGCCACAGGACACGGCCTGGTAATCGACAGGGCAAAGAGCATATGCGCGAAATCCCGGAGAAGGCTCTATCTATCCGCCTTCTCTGAAGACCTGCCTGATCTGGCCCAAGATATTGAGCAGGCGAAATCGAGGGGGGTAAAAGTCTTTACCCTGGTCTACGGTGAAGCGAAGAAGCTTGTGGCCGATGCCGTGGAGCACTACGTAAGCCCCCTCCAGTACCTGCAAGTAGCCGTGCGCGGCAGATGGATGGGTGTGGTAGCAGACCAGGACGAGGCACTCATTGCCCAGCTGGCAGGAGATGACACCTATGGGCTATCCTCAACGCTGCCGGGAATCATCATGCCTGTTACCCTGTGGATTCAGCATGACATAGCTTCCTACATGGTCGCCGAGAAACTCAACCTGCCTCCCAGCATCACCCGGGATCTTGAGGATCTCTGGTCGCTGGCGCCCGAAGAAGGGCCGCCGCCACTTGCCGACGCCGGAGAGTCCCTCGATGATCTTCTTGCAGTAGCAGGGCGGAAGCTGGAACATGGCGCCGGCGCCCTGAGGGACGGAATCATCGAGATACGTTTCACTGATGGCTCACGCTGGCATATTTCCAAAGCCCAACACAAGGTGTCCATAGCCCATGGAAGTGCTGAAGGTGCAGACCTGAAGCTCACCCTGAGCAAGAATGACTTTGCCGGCCTAATGACAGGCCATCTGCCTCCGGACGTCTTCATGACCCGGGGGCGCATCCGGATAGAGGGCGATCTCAGCATGGTCGCCCATTTGAACGCAATGTTCAGATAGCTTGAAGGGAATGATCATGATGCAAACCGGCGGCGCAAAGGCAAGTCTGTCCGTTCGCGAAATGCTTGAAGGTTTCTGCAAATCCTATATTGGCAAAACCAAGGATCCCGTTGCAATAAGCTTCGGCTTCCTCGTAAACGGCAGCGACTGGTGGACAGTGGCGATTCACAGGGAGGGCACTTACGATATCACAAGCCAGAAGCCCTCCGAGCCAACCTTCTACCTGGTGAGCACCGACAAAGCCCTGGAAGACATTTTCCTCGGTAAGATGCACTTCATGACTGCCGCAGGAAGGGCCAGCATGCGCGACTACGCCCCCCTGGACTTTGGGTTCATGGATGGCTACACCCTCCCAGACGACCTGGACCTCATGGGTTTTGCATTCCATTTCTTCGTCATGGGCGAGCCTGAGAGAATCCCCCTGGGCAAGGAGTACGCAAGGGTAGTGCACGGCGGATATGCCATACCCTTGGTGTATGCGGAAGGCCTTAGAACAGGCTGGTACAGGGTTGATCCAGGCATGGTCATCAATGAGAAGGAAGAGGACCAGCTCAATCCCTTCAACACCCTTGTCATCGGCACAAAGGGGAAGGGCTCCATCAAGCTGGGGTCCGGCGAGTACAGCTTCACAGAAGGCGAAGCATACATGATACCTGCAAACACAGCCCACAGCTTCCGGAGCAACTACGAGGAGGGGCTGGAGTTTGTGATAATCATGTGGGGAGAGGGTGCATGAACACATGCTCCGGTCTTGAGAACCCCAACCCGAACCCGAACCTGTCTCGAGGCGGAGTCTCCAGACCGGAGCGCCGTACTGACCCGCCAGTGGGTCGAATCTCAGGGTGGATGGCCCGCGGGCAGGTCACTTTTCCAAAAAGCGGCCCACCATTGGGTCAACGTGCCCGGCGAATGCAAATAGGAAAGCGGTGCATGGCCACCGCGAATCATATGCCCAGCTATGGAGGCTCCAGTTTTCGCACAGAATCCAGAGCGATAAGGACTTGGCGCGCCTGCTTGCCGATTGACCCACCAGTAGGTCGAATTATACAAAAACGACCCGCTAGCGGGTCGTTTGCTCGAAAAACGGCCCATCAGTGGGTCACCTCGCCGAAAGAACACGGAGCCGGAAGTTGTGCGGCAGCGTGGACATTCATATCCCCAGCTAAACAAGTTATGGCCTCCTGACACAACTTGACGCAAGAGTAGATTGGCAAGCTGCTGCGCCGATTGACCCGCCAGTGGGTCGAATTCTGAGAGAACGACCCGCCCGCGGGTCGCTT
>CAZXLH010000109.1:0-3183 GCA_964641455.1 uncultured Eubacteriales bacterium
ACCGGTCGTTATTTAAAAAGTGGGTTTTACAACAACATTCAATTCCCCGGCAGTCTTGGCCAAGGTCTGGTCTAAGGTCCACAGGGTTGAACTATGTTCCAGCGCCAGGCTGAGATAGGCACTGTCATATACGGCCAGGCCCTGTTGAAAAGAAAGGGCCAGGCAGACAGCAGGTTCTACCGGCCAAACCGTAAACTGAAATTCTACTAGGGTATCCAACGCTGCCGTAGCGGTCGCCTGGGTAAGACGTTCGCGGCAGGCCGCCACCCACAAAGTATTGGCTACTTCGTACCAAAAATTTGGCGGCACAAACAGCCTGATTTCCGGGTTGGCAGCAGCGCTATCACGTAATGAAAGACACAAAACCGCCCCCTCACCGGGCAAAATCCAGGAAAGAGCCACTGAAGCATCTACCACCACGCTCAAAATCTTCTGCCCTCTTCCCGCATCTGCTGTATTTCCTGCGGCGAAACCCTTATCTTTAATGAAGCGCGGATTTGATCCATCCCCGCCGCAGCGGCTTTGCGATCCGGACTATGGAGAGCGCTCGTTGCCGCATCAACCATGAATTCCGACAGGGATTTGCCCCGGAGGCTCGCCGCCGCCTTTATTGTGCGGTGCATTTCCTCGCTAACATAGACGCTGATTTTTTTCGCCATTGCGGATCACCCCATATCAGTATAGCTACTAAGAGTTAAAGCGTCAACAATAGAGGTGATTAGTTTACCTTGCTTTAGGCCATTTCCGATACAACAGTCCGCTGTATGTTTTTTCGGGCAACAGGCTTACCGCCAAAGTACACAAGGGGACTGCCCCCTTGTGTACGCCGCCCAACCTTACGAAAACGTAAGATAACCGTCACCTAAAATTAAGGTTCGGCTGGTATGATCGACCTGTAAGGAGGAATAATCATGCCAATCCTGGAGTGCCGCCATCTTAATAAAACCTACGGCCGCGGCGAAAGTGCCGTCCATGCCCTGCGTGACGTTAACATCAATTTTGAAGAGGGAGAAATCTGTGCTGTCCGGGGCCCCAGCGGCTCGGGCAAATCGACTCTCCTCCATATTTTGGGGGGCCTGGAGTATCCCACTGCGGGGAAGGTCTTCTACCGGGGCGAGGATCTTTTTGCCTACAACGATAATCAGCTCTCCATCTTGCGCCGCCGCCGCTTCGGCTTTGTCTTCCAGGCTTACAACCTGGTGCAGGAACTAACCGCTCTGGAGAACATTCTGTTGCCGGTGCTATTAGATAAAAAGAAACCGGACGAAAAATATATTTCTATGCTAACGGAACTTTTGGGTCTTCAGGACCGGTTGAATCATCTGCCCGGCACCCTCTCCGGCGGTCAACAGCAGCGGGTGGCCATCGCCCGGGCCCTGGCTAACCGGCCGGCCCTTCTCTTCGCCGACGAACCTACAGGCAATTTAGACGGAAAATCGGGGCAGGAGGTGCTGGCCCTCCTAAGATATGCCGGCCGGGAGCTGGGAATAACCCTGGTCCTTGTTACCCACGACCTCCATGTAGCCGAGCAGGCCGGGCGGATCATCACCTTGGAAGACGGCAGCGTCAGTCAAGACAGCGCTCCGACGAAAGGCGGCGTAGAGCATGAATCTTAATTTTTCAATCAATGCCATCGCCTTTAGCAATCTTCGGCGGAGGCGGAGGCGCTATTTCCTTCTTATCATCGGCATCGTCCTAGCCATCTATTTTGTAGCCACCGCCCTGCTTTTCGCCACCACCATGTTCACCTCCCTCCAGGATCGCCATTACAGCCACTGCGGAAAGCAGGATGCCATCGTCTTCAACTGCGGGGAGGCATTAGAGGATTTGACCTCTTCTCATATCTTCTCCGAATATGGGAGCACAGAAATTTTGGCTTACGTCCTCCCGGACGGGGAGAACGTACAGAACGGTTTCTCCATCGCCCGCTTTGACCGGGACGCCCTTCGCCTTACCCATGCCCAGCTCTTTCAAGGCCGGTTTCCGGAGAAGCCCGGCGAGATCGCCCTCGAGCTCAGCATGTTGACCCGGCTGCGGATAGACCCAAAGGTGGGAGATCCGATTAACCTTACCCTCCTCATCCCCGACGGCACCGATTTCCTTGAGGAGCCCCTCCAAAAAGATTTTATCCTGGTGGGCATCCTTACCGATAAGTTAATCTATTTAGCCCAACGCCAGGGTATAGAAAGCCCGGCATACAGCGATTTCCCCGCCGGTGTGCTGGCCGATGACGAACCGATAGAAGCCGGCGGCCGGCCGGTGGTGAACCTTTACGGCCTTTATAGCGGCGACGCCAATAGCTCCCTCGAAAAACTGGAAGACCTCTGTAGAGAAAAAGATATCATCAATTTTTGGGGTTGGCCCGATCTGCTTCAAACCCGTTACCAACCTTTAAGAGGTTTTGACAATGAAAACAACAGTATTGCAACCACCTCTATTTTACTGTCGGTGATCGCTCTCGTTCTGGTAGGCGCCGCCTGCCTGGGAATTATCAACGCCTTCAGCGCCGATCTGGAATCCCGGCGCCGGCAGATCGGCCTGCTTCGCGCCGTCGGCGCCACCAGGAATCAGATCAAGCGAATCTTTGCCCGGGAAGCCTTCCTCCTCTCCCTCTTCTCTATCCCCCCCGCCCTTGCCCTATCCTCGCTCACTGTCTGGGGGATCAGCAAGCTGCTGGGCAGCGACTACACCTTTCGGCCGAGCCTTCTCATCCTCTTAGGGATCGCCGCCGCCGGTCTGCTCTGCGTAAGACTAGCCGCCTCTATTCCCCTGCGCAAAGCTTCCCGCATTCCGCCTATGCAGGCGGTCCGGGAGGTAGAGCTTTACCGTAAGACCCGGTACAATCGCCTTGAAAGCCGCCATCTCTTTGATGTTCCCCGCCATATGGCCCGCCGTCACCGGCAGCTTTACCGGAATAAACTGGTGGGCATTACAGTTATGCTGGCCCTCAGCCTCCTTCTTTTTTCGCTGGCTATCTTTGCCTTCATCCCCGCTCTGAAGGAGATCGACTACGATTTCGGCTGTGACTATGTCCTGCGGGGAGAGGGCGAAATGCGCGATTGGCTGATGGAGTACAGTCTGCACCTGCCCGGGATCACTGAGCAGGACAAGACGGACGCTGCCGCTCTGGCCGGTGTAAAATCCGTTGTCGGAGAAAAACATCTACAGGTGAAGATCCTGCCG
>CAZXLH010000110.1:0-3144 GCA_964641455.1 uncultured Eubacteriales bacterium
ATTGCTAAACTATCAAATGTGGCCCCATCCACTTTTGGCTGTCATAAACCTACGTTTGAAAACACTCATTCTACAGAAGGGAGGGAACCAAGCATGACCAAAGAAGGCAAGTGCAAGCACCCTGAGATTAGACCAACGAATGGTAAATGCAGCGAGGAGCAAGTCAAACAATGCCATGGTGACGAGAAACATCACCCATGTGACGAAAAGAATCATCCATGCGATCAAAACAATCACCAATGCGACGAGAAGAGCCATCATTGCGATCATAAGAAAGAGCCATGCAGTTAGAACAGGGAACCATGCGATAAGAATTTCGGATACCTGATTGGTTGGAAAACAATTGACATGAACACATTCATCTTACCCGAGGGAATGCTGTTCATGTCATCTTTCTTTAAGAGTGCAGAACGGTTTCTGTTCAACTGTCTGCATAAACAGCCCGGTTTTTGGAACTAAGGCTCACAAATTAACGTCTCTTATACCAGCCAATACCTGTGGCAAGTGTCTGGATTCTTGTTTTCGTTGACTATTATTGGCTAAGAACAGTACTTAAAGGGCTCGTGATCAGAAATTTTCGTCACACCGGTAATTTCATTTCTAAGTCGACCTTAACTTACGTGAAATGCAATAGCCAAAGCGAGGGAAACATGTGATGATATCCCAGACAGTTCAAAGCCCTGTAGGGCCTCTAAAGATAACTGTAGAAGATGGATTTGTTACAGGCATTGAGTTCTTCAAGGGTAACTTGAAATCTCAAGAATCCGCTTGTATACATGAGACTGACTCAGACAATGTAAACATCCTCAATCAAGCCATTAGTGAACTAAACGAGTATTTCGCCGGCCGGTTACGCCGTTTTACCGTTCCCATCAAGCTTTCCGGAACACCCTTCCAGCGGCAAATTTGGCGAACCATGCAAAAGATCGGATATGGAAATACCAAGACATATCGTGAACTTGCCGAAGCTGCAGGCTCTCCCAGAGCAGCCCGGGCCGTGGGAAATGCATGTGCTGCCAACCCTGTTGCTATCATCGTACCCTGCCACAGAGTTCTGGCACAAGACGGGCTTGGAGGATTCGGAGGAGGCATTGAAGCAAAGGGATGGCTGTTGAACCTGGAAAACAGCACCCCAGAAGGAACCATAGAATGAGTAGTGGATTATTGAAAAAGGAGCCAGGATACGCATAATGCATCTACTTAGCCAATAAATGCGCCAATCAAAGGCTAAGAATCGCATTCCATGTCCTTCAGGGGCCAGGCATTCACCCAGCCCCTTCACTTTCATCCGATAGCCTGGCCACCCACTAACAAACCACAGCTCTCAGAAAACAGCTCCCAATTGAAACATCGAAAACTTCGACGATTCACAGAAACACCCGTAATTAATCAACGATAAGTCACCAAAAGCATCAAGCCCGTATACTTCGCTAAAAACAAAAGTCAACTAAAGAACCTGTCCAAGGGAAACTCCTGTCCTTTGGGAAACGGACACCTATAAGCAGAGTCCTTGGTGCTTTCCCGGAATTCCTCCCAAGCTTTCTCAATTAGAGTAGGGTTCTCAATTAACTTAAGCGCACATAGGGCCATTGTCTTTGCGCCTACTATCATACCCTTATGGCCAATGGAACTCCCTGAAGAAGCGCAGTACTGCCATGAATGGCTTGGGCACCCAATTGGCACTGCTGCAGCAGACATCTGCACTGTAGGCACTATCCAGCTCACATCTCCTACGTCGCTGGAGCCACCTCCGGACCTATGTTTGCCTCGAGGCGGCATCAAGAAAGTATGAAGCACCTGGTCTTTGAGTTCGGGAAACGCCTTGAAATCAGGGCTATTGCGCAAATTCTGTACCATGAATTTATCGAAACTGCCGGCCAGTTTCTTACCAAACTCCAAATCTTTTTCATCGAAAGCAGGTGGGCCTACCTTCTGCAAGCAATCCCACATAACATCAGCCAAAACCTCATTGATAAGCACACCGTAACAACCTGTAAGGAAGTCAATCTCAAAACGGGTTCCGGTCATAAGTGCCGCACCCTGTGCCACATCCACCAGTCTTTCATAAATCTCTTCAACCTGCTCTCGCATAGGGGCCCGCACGAAATACCAAACTTCAGCAAAAGCCGGTACAACATTAGGCTGCCCTCCGCCGGAAGTTATCACATAATGAATAGAGGCGTCTTTTATTACATGCTCACGTAAGTAGTTGGCACCTACATTCATAAGTTCCACAGCGTCCAAAGCTGAACGGCCATGATGGGGATCACCGGCTGCGTGGGCAGTCTTCCCAAAAAACAGGAACTTAGCCGAATTCATTGCCGTGCCACTACTCAACCTTACCGTGTTCATTGCACCAGGGTGCCAGGTAATCGAGATATCCAGGTCAGAGAAAAGCCCTTCCCTGGCCATGTATACCTTCCCTGCCAAGAGTTCTTCAGCCGGGCAACCGTAGTACCTTACTGTACCTGAAGCCTTCTTTTGCTCCAAAGCCTTCTTCAAAGCAACAGCCGCTCCCATCGCACCTGTCCCTAGAAGATTATGTCCACATCCGTGACCTGGAGCACCTTCTTTACGGGGTTTCCTTTCAGCAGAAACTTCCTGAGACACACCTGCCAGAGCATCATATTCACCTAGAAATCCAATACAAGGGTTCCCCTCTCCCCACTCTGCCACAAAGCCAGTAGGAACCCCGGCAGCTTTCCGGGTTACCCTGAATCCCTGTTTTTCAAGATAGTCAGCCTGAATCTCTGCTGACTTAGCTTCGTCAAAACCTATTTCAGCATAGTCCCAAATGGCATCAGCGATCTCAATTAGGTCTTGTGCCATTCCGTCTACAAACCTCAGGATATCTGGCAAGAAACTTCCCTCCTTTGAATTTTGCGACTTTGCTGGCGATGCATTAAGCTCCGTCCAAACTAAGTTCAATCTTTCAAGAACTTGGGCCATTAGATGCCTAAACTCAAGCTTTGAGTCTTGGCTGCAAAACCGTTTTGCTGTTTGCTTGCCGTCTCACTGTAAATCAGCTCATTGATCCAGCAAAACCTATTCCTAGTTAGATACTTTCGCTATCAAGACATGTTTTCCTGCATTTGTTCAGAAGTCGAAATAATCATACGTGCCTGGCGAAGCCAGAAAATTCAA
>CAZXLH010000111.1:0-3092 GCA_964641455.1 uncultured Eubacteriales bacterium
ATGTTAAACATGCTTTACTTAGCTACAGAAGCGCCGAAATACAAACTTGGATTTGTTGTTGACCAACCTAACGCCGTTTCAGCTTGCATTTTCTACGTAGTTCAGGGAATCCTGGTGTATATAGCGGTAAACCGTGCAAGGGCAGGTTTGCCTCTGCCTGAAATCCGCAGGATACCAGGGTTAGAATCTTTCACCGAAGCAGTAGGGCGCGCCACTGAAATGGGAAGGCCGGTTCATATGACCAACTACGACGAGGGGATTGGCTATGCTGATACTTTTGCCTACTGGTCGTATATGGCAAACGTGGCCAAGCTATGTGCTTCTTATGATACCAGGATAATCGTCAGCGACAGCAGCTACCTTTGCAACTCAGTCCACCAGGAAATCGTGAAGCAAGCATTTCTCGAAGCCGGACGCCCTGATGCATTTAACAGAGACGATATCAGGTATATCAGCGGTACACAATTCGCCTGGGCAATGAACATAAATGGCATGATCGCCCGGGAGAAACCTGCTGCACAGTTCTTGATTGGTTACTTTTTGGCCGAAGCACTCCTTATTGCTGAAGCAGGCGCTTTGGTAGGAGCCATCCAGATTGCTGCAACAATCGCTACAGCACAAATTCCGTTTTTCATTGCCACATGCGACTACGTATTAATTGGGGAAGAAATGTATGCAGGGGCGGCGTGGATGTCCAAGGAGCCTGTTATCACCGGCAGCGTAGTATCTCAGGACATTGCGCGCATAGCCGTTTTCATCGCAGTTACTTGCGGAGCCCTGCTTGAAACCTTTGCACCTAACTATAACTTGTTCAAAAATTTCTTTGATTACTAATAAACGGTAAGAGTTTTGAAAGGGGGTGGCGGATGTGAAACGAGAAGTCCCATATATTCTAATGATCATTATGATCATACTCCGTTGGGGTTTTGAGTGGATCGGCCCGGTTGAAGCTTTAACCCTTGCAGACGGTATGAAAGTCCGGACATGTATAAGCTGGGCGATGACGTTCATGGGCCTGGGGGCTTTTGGGCTTGGCGCCCTCAATTTCAGCCGTGTCCATTGGAACAACATTAAAAGGCGTCGCAAAGACTGGATATACGGCGCCTGGGCTATTTTTGTCGCGTGGAGTTACGGCATATACGGCATAATAAAAAGCAACCAAGATCCGCTTTTTGATTCCATTTACCAAGTTGCAAGCAGAACCCTTGATGCAACTATGTTTTCTCTTCTTGCTTTTTTCATTGCTTCGGCTGCCTACAGGGCTTTCAGGGTAAGAAACGTGGAAGCCTCTTTGATGATGGCCGTGGCCTTTATCGTCATGTTGGCCAACATTCCTTTTGGGCATCTGATATGGAGCAGTGAGTCCTGGTTAGGCGGATTCACCGGAATTCGTTCTTGGGTGCTGCAATTACCGACGGCTGCCACAAGGCGGGCAATAGGCATTGGCGCGTATTTTGGAGCTATTGCAAATACATGGAGGGTAGTGCTTGGAATAGAAAGGCGCCACCTAACACAGTAATGATGGCTCAGTTTGAATGAAACTTGCCGTGAAAGGAGGGCATGGAAATGAGGCGGTTTTTTGAGCGGTTCGAGGACATTAACCCTCGTATAGTGTATCTATTGATGGCGTTGGCCCTGGTACTCCCGGTTATCAAGCCCATCGGCATGCCTATTGTGATAGACAAAAACATGACCAAACCTGTATTCGATTGGATAGAAAACTGCGAGCCCGGTGAAATCGTATTCTTTGACGCAGCATACGGAGGGGGATCAGACGCAGAACTTTCACCGCAACTCGAGGCCTGGTTCTACCACTGCCTGAAGAAAGATCTCAAAGTAATAGGTATAGCTCAGTGGAACACCGGGGCCATGATAGCCGGGGATCTCTGCAAAAAAGTGGCAGAACAGGCTAAGGCCGACGGATACAATGCAGAATACGGCGTTGACTGGGTTTTTGTAGGATGGAAATCTATGATCTGGCGAGAATTGCGGGAAGACTTCTGGAAGACTTGCGGCAATACTGACTTTTGGGGTAACCATTTCGACACCTTGCCTTTGATGGAAAAGGTCAGAAAATGGAATGTTGAAACCTCGAGAAGTTTCATCGTCTTTGTCGCAGGGAGCCCGGGAGTAGGTACATACCTGGTCAACTGGGCCGATCACGATATTTATGTTGGTGTGGCGGCAGTCGAAGTCTCCGGCCATATGAGCGTTTTAAGGTCAGGGCAAATCAAAGGGTTATTGGCAGGCATGGGCGGTGGCGCTCAATACGAAAAGTTGCTAGGGCGCGAAGGTGACGCATGTGCTCTCATGGACGCCCAAAGCCTCGGCCACTTGATAATCCTAGCGCTGATCATTTTGGGCAACGTGTCATACCTATTGAAGCGAAGAAACATGGGAAGCAGCATTAATTAGCGCTGTCATCAGATTTATGTTTGAAATTGTAAAGTGAAAATTGCAAAAGCGAGGTGAACTTTTGTGGAATGGACCAGATTTCAAATATGGGTGGCAGCATTGCTTACTCTTTCAGTATATTCGTATCTTATAAAAGAGAATCCAGCCTACCGGTTTGCTGAACACACTTTTCTTGGGTTAGCCATTGGCCGCGGCCTTTGTTTGAGTGTGCACCAAAGTATCATTCCTTACTACAAAACCCATGTTGTCGAAGACGGGCGGTGGTGGTTCCTGCTGTTAATTCCGTTGGGCACGCTTTACTACACCAGAAGTTTCGGGGGCGGTAAGTATGGGTGGCTTGCATCTTACCCTATCTGCCTGGCTATGGGTTGGGATATAGGCTACAGTATTGCCAGAGGCGCCAGGTCGACCATGGTGCAATTATCCGATACAATGCGAAGCCTTCGAGACTTCGATAACCTCCTGTTTTTCGTAATATGGGCATGTACAATGATGTACTTCTTCTTCACAGTAGGCAAAAAATCAAAAACAGTGGCTGCCGGCGGCAAGATCGGACGGTACTTTATGATGATAATGTTTGGCGCAGCCTTTGGAAATACAATTGAAGGACGAATATCGTTATTCCTCGGGCGCCTCAGTTTCTTGTTGCGCGACTGGTTACAACCTATGTTTGGAGG
>CAZXLH010000112.1:0-3085 GCA_964641455.1 uncultured Eubacteriales bacterium
TTATGTGTCGGCGGAAGGGGAACTTGTCAACGTCACGTTTGTCGTGACAGGCTCGCGCATTCTTACAAAGAAAACAGATCACGCGACTGCGTATGATGACGGCGCATGGGTGGATGAAGCGGTTACGGGGTTGGATAGTAACAAAACAGTGGCGGATGTCACGTTGCAACAACTTGACAATGAGGTAGCAGGTCGATCGGTCACTATTATTTCAAGCGCGTACGGGTCGTTTCTGAGCTCGATTACTGTGGACGGAAAGACAAATACCGGTGGTGTCACCAACGGACGAAACTCATACTGGCAGTTGTTGATCAATGGTACGCCCGCAAATATGGGCATGGACGCCATCACAGTCAATGAGGGCGATCGAATTGAGTGGAAGTTTATCAACGATCCGACATTCCCGCTTAGCGTCGAACAGGAGACGGCTGACCCCGCCCTTACGTTAAGCCCGACCCCCGATTACTGGACGAGTTTCGCATCGAGCAGTCTCCACAATGCCGCCAAGACGATAAAAGGCACGCTGGAGAACAACTTCAAGCTGCTTTGGAGCAAACCGTACGGGGAAAAATCTGAATGGGGGGGTTACGTTACGAAGTCGGACTTTATGATCATTGGCGACCATCTCTATTTTGCTGCAGGCGGTGAGTTGTTTAAAGTAAACGGGAGCGGTGAGGTTGTCGCGAAAGAAAAGCTCCGCAACACCATCGGCTATTTTGGTCGACTTGCCTACGATTACGGACTCGTCGTCGTTCCTCTTGACGGCGGTGCCGTCCAAGCGATCGATGCGAAGACGATGAAGACGAAGTGGGTCGCCGAGGCACAGGATCTGCTGACCATCTGGGCGCCCAACGACAAGGGGGTGTGGCAACCCACCAATCACGGCATTCAAAGCCTTGCGACGCTTCTCATCGCCGATGAAGTTGCTTATTCTACGACGACGGCTGTTGTCAAGGGTGCCGCTCCTGGCGGAATTATCAGGGCAATCGACATGGCGACGGGCGAGACACTGTGGCAGTATCAGAATTCGACTGCCGGTTATTACTGGGCGGGACCCGTCAAGATCGGCAAATGGCTTGTCATTGGAAATGATGGCGGCGCTCTTGAGGTCATCGATGCAGACGAGGGGAAACAATTGGCAGCAAACACAGAGCAAATCGGTGCGCCGATCCGCTCGACGATCGTTCACGCCGACGAAAAGCTTTATTTTACTTCGCGTGACGGAAAGTTCCACGAGATATCTTTCAACAAAGAGGATGGCAGTTTCGGTAAGCTTCGGAGCGTTCAGTTTGGCAAAGTATCGACGTCGACGCCGACAATTTACGGTGGCAAAGCCTATGTCGGAGGAGCCTTGGCAGCTGATTGGGGATCCGATGGTGTATTCGCCGTGATCGATCTTGCCACGATGGCGATCGATTTTCAACATGTGGTTAAGGAGGGGGATGTGAAGTCCGCGCCGCTCGTGATCGCGGGCGATGAGGGGCATCCTTTTGTCTTCTTCACCGCGAACAACGCGACCGGTGCCCTGTACGTCTACGACGGCAAGGCGGTCACCATGGCGTATGAGCCCGATGAAGAGGAACAGAAGAATTATTCAACCTCGAGTGCTGTGACCGACGGAAAGGAAAGGATCTACTATACCAATGACAGCGGGCATGTCTTCGCGATTCAAATGAGCAAGAAGACGATAAGTCCGGAGGGAGAGGGTATTCCGCCGACCGGAGAAACGCGCGATCTCTTGTTTGCGGGATTGCTGCTTGTTACTCTGGCAGTGGGGTTTGTCTATGCGGCAAACAAGAAAAGACAGGCGACGGTTTCTGATGACTGACAGTTGTAGCTGTTGAATTTTTACGACAGGCTTGCGTGTCGTTAGGCTTCATAATGTCTGATGATACGCAAGCCGCAAGTCATTCTGCGACGTGCGATACGATAAATGAAGAAGATGTTGAAAAGTAGCGGGCAAAAAACGAACATCAAGGTACGGTCGATTATCCTTGTTCTGGTCTGCTTGCTTGTCTTGAGCTGTGTCGCTTGTGTATCTCCCGTGATCGAAGGCGAGGATACAACGGGCAGTCTTCCTAAATCGTCATTGAATGCATCGTCTGACATATCTTTCCCCACGACTGTTTCAGGAGACAAGACGACCAAGTCAACCGACCAAGAGTCGTTGGTTGAGAGTGAAACGACAGCGGAAAGTTATCCGACCGCCGCATCGACAACGAGCAGGAAAACTCAATCGACAACGCCATCGACAAGACAGTCGACAACGACGACCTCGAAGGCAACATCGGATTCAATCACAGTTACATTCATTGTCGATTGTCGCAATGCCGTTCTGCGAAAAAAGGAATTCTCCGGTCTTGAGGACAAGATAAACTACATGATCGAACGGAATCTATGCACGGTCGACGGTTCTATGCTCAACCAGACGGTGACCTGCCCGGTTGACACAACGGTGTATGATGCGCTGCTGTCGTTGCCGCTAAATGTCACGGTCAGTACGTTCCATCCCGGCTATATTATGGCGATTGGAGGACTTGCGGAAAAGGAGGGTGGTCCCAACAGCGGGTGGGTCTATCTTGTAAACGGGATCTTTGCGATGAAAGGCAGCAGCCAATACGTTCTGCATGATGGCGATGTCGTACACTGGGGGTACACGATTGAAAAAGGCGACGTCAAGTAGCGTCGAGCTACGGAAGAGGAGTTCGTAGACCATTGGCTCTAAAGCGTTATCATCCTGCAGTCGTTTTCCTTTATTTCGCCGCGATGTTGCTCGTGACGATGCTTGTGCATCACCCTGTCATCGCAGGTATTTCTTTTTTATTTGCCGTTCTTTTGAGGTGCCGCGTGATCGGAGTCGCCAAAGCGATGAGATCGTTGCTCTATCTCTTACCGATGCTGTTGATGATCACCTGTATTAACGCTTTAGTGAATGAAAGCGGTATGACTGCGCTATTTACGATTGGAGGCAGGTCTTTCACTTTGGAGGCGCTTTTGTACGGACTCGTCTCCGGTCTGACGCTCCTGTCGGTTATCATATGGTTTTCCAGTTATAGTGACTTGATGGAAAACGGTCGTTTTCTCG
>CAZXLH010000113.1:0-2982 GCA_964641455.1 uncultured Eubacteriales bacterium
CTGCCATATGCAGCATAAAGCCGACCCTCAAGCACACGAAAATGGCAAGTAAGTGAATGGCTCAGATACCGTATGTGCGATTGCTCTGATGTATCGGCTTCCACTGGCCTTGTGGCAAAGTGAAGGTGAGGCTCTGTGGCCTGCAAGTCTGGAGAGGCGCCTATGCACTCGTCCATCCATCAAGCGGAAGACATAAGCGCGGCCGAGGGAGGTGCTTGACAGCTGGGCACTCCCAACTGCGAGATGCCGCATGTCTAAGCAGGCGCTGCCCGGAAATGAGTGCTTTGTCCTGGAAGAGGAATAACTGCGCGGCCCCGGAACTCACTGGTCAACAACTTCCACCAGAACTCTGTTAGGGAGGCATGCGCTATAGTCGCCAACACGCTGCAACCAACCCATGCGAACACATATCTTGTCAGGGCAAGGCGACGACACTACGTGAGCCCTGTTCCCAGTCACTTCGACCATGGTAGTGCCCAAAGGCCCTTCAACCGGAATCACAACCGTCCCGTCAGACGATAGAGGCTGTCGTGCCACAACCGTGTTATGATTCTCGCCTATGGATTTGACAATCACCACTGAGCCCACTTCTGAGTTCTTCTGCCCATGCATCCCAAGAGCCATAAGCGCCACGCCCAAAAGGAGCATAAGCAAGATCGGCAATACTCTATTGCGTTTCATATCTGCGTCACCTTCTCTTGTTAGCCTGCATCAAGCGTTTAGCCGGTGCATCAAGGTTGTCGCACACAATACCTATGGAAACAGCAGTAACTATCGAAAGCCCCAATAGGAGCGGAGCGCCTGCAAATAGCGCTGGCTGCCTCATGGCCGCAACAGCGATGATCAACTGGCAGCTTGCATGGACTACTCCGCCTATCACACTCGTCCAAACGAGAGATGTATCCTGGGAAAACAGACATAGGCTAATCCCCATGGCCACCGCACTTATGGTGGCGCCAGCAAAGCTCATCCAGAACCCCAAGCCCCAAAACTTGCCTGAGATCATACTCCCCAATATGCTGCGGACTGCGCTAACTGTAACTCCCGACCAAAATCCCAGGTGGCGCAGGGATATGAGCGTCGCCACATTCGCAAGGCCGATTTTTGCACCCGGGACTGGCAATGGAGGCAGTAATGACTCTATTATGTGCAAAACAAGGGCAACAGCTGTCAGCATGGCCAATTGGACTTGCCTCTTCAGTTCGCCAGGTTTCACTTATGAATCACCGCCGTAACTACCGCGCTGTAAACATCAAAAAACGCTGCTACAACCATTTCGCAGCCACAAACCAGATTATATACCATATCGATGCGATGCCACAATCCTAGTGCAAGAGACCTCATAGAGCCCGACAATTCCTTGCGCAACAGCCTGTCTGAATCTCGTCACTCACCTCTTAGGGCCTCTATTGGGTCGAGCCCGGCCGCCTTGGCTGCAGGGTATACACCAAAGAAGCATCCTACTCCAGACGCAAATAGTAGAGAAACCACTACTGCAGTAATGGAAATGGCGGTTGGAATATCAGGCGCGATTCGAGTAAGGGCGGCAGATCCGCCAATTCCCATCAAGAGCCCTATGATGCCCCCTAAGAGGCTGATCACCACAGCTTCAATCAGAAACTGGATGAGGATGTCCCGGCGCTTGGCACCAATAGCCTTGCGAACCCCGATCTCCCGTGTCCTCTCAGTGACAGATACGAGCATGATGTTCATGATGCCTATGCCCCCTACGACCAAAGAGATTGCAGCAATCCCGGCCATAGCTGCCGATAAGACACTCAAGATTCGGTTGATCGAAGCAAGTATGTCGTCTTGGGTGATAACCGTAAAATCCGCAGCCCCGTGACGTTCTCTCAGAATCTGACTGATCGCGTCCTTAGCAGAATCCACTGCCTTCGGCGAAACAGCCCTCACCACTATCTGGCCAACAGACTGATCTTCCGACCTGTCCAAGACTTCGCTCACAGGCAAGTATATCTTCACGTTCAAATCCTCGGCGCCAGGCCCCATACCCTCTACCTTCTTATGTTGCAAGACTCCTACCACTTCATACGGCACACCGTTCAGATCAAAGGTCTCACCGATGGAGTTGCATCCCTCGAAAATCTCCTCGTTTGCCTGCGAACCAATCACGGCTACCCGGGACTTGGCATCCCGCTCCTCAAGGGTCATGTACCTCCCGTAACGAAGCTCCGGAGTTCGTATGCGGAAGAAATCTTCGTCCACACCAGTAATCGACACAAGGATATTCAATTTGTCAAGCCTGTCAACTCCCGCTACAATGCCCGTTGCACACTCTATGTGTTCACACTCTTTGAGTGCGAGAACGTCCTCATAAGTCAAGCTGCTCTTTGCCGACACTAGAGACCCGAAACCGGTTCTCACTCCAAGCTTACTTCCTGTCTGCGACATCGTCGGCATTTCCATTCTGCCTGGGAAAACATACAGCAAATTCGCACCGAGCGACTCAACCTCAAAGGCCACCTGTTGCTTGACCCCTTCTCCTATTGAGGTCAGCATGACCACAGAGAACACGCCAATGATCACGCCAAGCATCGTAAGGAAGGTCCGCATTTTGCCATGGCTCAGAGCTCTGAAACTGCTTCGGAAGCTTTCGCTAACCCGCATGTGACGCCTCCGATACCATGCCATCTTTGATGTAGATAATCCTTTGCGCCTCTCCTGCAATATCCTGGTTGTGCGTAACCAACACGATCGTCTTGCCCTCCCCATTCAAGTATTTGAACATCTCCAGCACCTCTGATCCGGTCTTCGAGTCCAGGCTGCCCGTTGGCTCATCAGCCAAGACTAGAGAGGGCGAGTTTATCACAGCCCTGGCAATGGCCACACGCTGCTTCTCCCCGCCGGAGAGTTGATTGGGCTTGTGATTCATGCGATGGCCGAGGCCCAAGGATTCCAATAGCCAGCTGGCTTTCTGCCGCGCGGCCCTGGGCGTCTCGTTAGCATAAAGCAAGGGGAGTT
>CAZXLH010000114.1:0-2958 GCA_964641455.1 uncultured Eubacteriales bacterium
TATTGCTATGCCGATAATTGCCGGCTTCGCGGCGTACGGCGGTCTTGCCGGCACGAACCTAAGGCTTATTGCTCTTGCTGTAATAAGTGGGCATGCAGGCCTCATGCTTTCCCCGGCACATGTTTGCTTTCCTATTACAGTAGGACACTTTGAAGCAGACTTTGAAAAGACTTGGCAATTAGTAGCCATAGCATCAGTTGCCGGAGTATTGGTTGCCTTGATAGGCGCTGTGATTGCGTAAGTGGGTTCTATTCCTTCACTTTTATCCACGAAGCCTCTTTTGGCCTAATATTTTTCGCATGGTTGCCTATGACAATCACATGTACCCGGTTGACATCCCAATGTTACAGGCGTAACATTGGGATTGAGAATCATTATCATTATCAGCTGTTGGGTTACTTGACCTTGTTTAGCAACAGAAGGAGGAGCATTAATGGGGGGAGTCAGAGCAATTTCGTTAGTAAATGTAAGCGCAGGTGAATTAGTGCGCGTAGTTGATATATGTGGAGGTCACGGTCTTGCATCCCGGTTAGAGGCGATGGGAATAAGACCGGGAACTGACATTACTAAGAAAAGTGAGATGTTTATGAGAGGCCCTGTTACTGTTGAGGCGCATGGCGCTCAAATCGCTATAGGTTATGGTATGGCGTCTAAAATACTGGTGGTACCGGTTAATAAACAACCCGATGATACGAATCCCGGTGGAAATGAAGGCATATCGAGGAGAGGCAGGGTATGAGAGTACTTCTTATCGGAAATCCGAATGTCGGAAAGAGCGCTGTGTTTTCCCGTCTTACCGGTACCCAGGTAATCATATCCAATTATACGGGAACAACTGTGGAATTCACAAAGGGGACTACTGTGATGAGAACAGGCGAGACCGCAGATGTCATAGACGTCCCCGGGACATACAGCCTCGAACCAACCTCCAAGGCTGAAGAAGTAGCTGTAGACATGTTGGAGGACATGTTAGATGAGGGAGATATCGTAGTTAATGTTGTGGATTCAACACACTTGGAACGTAACTTATATCTTACCCTTCAGCTATTGGAAAGAAATATTCCCGTTGTTGTGGCGCTCAATCTTTGGGATGAGGCCAGGCACAAAGGTATCAGCATAGATGTGGCAAGACTTGAAGACGTTTTAGGTGTATCTGTAGTGCCAACGAGCGCATTGACAGGTGAAGGTATTAACGTCCTTATGGATAAGATTTCTGAAACCGCGAAAAACGCCTGCGCCAAGTCATATGGATCCATAGACGAGTCTGATTCAATTGGAATGTCTCAAAGTGGAGTATCTTATCGTTCTATAGACGAACGCTGGAGCGAGATAGGTAGGATTATTTCAGAAGTTCAGAGCATCTCCCACAGGCATCATACCTTTGTCGACATACTGGAAGATGCCAGTATTCAACCGGTAACAGGATTGATATTAGCTGTACTTATTATGTACTTGTCTTTCAAAGTTGTGGGATTCATAGGTGAAGGGCTGATAAGCTATGTATTTGACCCGATTTTTGAAGGACTGGTAAGGCCTCTTGTAACCAAGCTCGGGATGGCTTTGGGTTCACATGGCTTCTTCCACGATATGCTTATTGGGCACTTAGTTAACGGTGAAATAGATTTTGAGGCGTCCATGGGACTCCTTACTACCGGCCTTTATGTTCCCATTGCCATGGTGTTGCCATACGTCTTTGCATTCTACGTGGCTCTTAGTGTACTGGAAGATATCGGATACTTGCCAAGGCTTGCAGTTCTTCTGGACAACCTTATGCATGTGCTGGGTATGCATGGGTATGCCGTTGTCCCAATGGTTTTGGGATTCGGATGCAATGTTCCTGCTGCGCTCGCCACCAGGATCCTGGAGAGCAGGCGAGAGAAATTCATATGCGCTACAATGCTTTCCATTGGCATCCCGTGTATGGCTCAGACTGCCATGGTGGTTGGGCTCGTAGGCAGGTACGGGTGGCATTATCTGGCCATAATATACGGAACACTGGCCATATTATGGCTTGTCATAGGTTTGGTACTAAATGCCATGTTGCCTGGTTCAAGCCCTCCTCTTCTTATGGAAATTCCGCCATATAGACTTCCCCATCCCAAGATTCTGGCGAAGAAAGTTTGGATGCGTACTCGTATTTTCCTTGCTGATGCTATTCCTTATGTATTACTAGGCGTCCTCTTCGTCAATATTCTACACGTGTTTGGAATTATCGACGCATTGGGTAGAGTCTTTGCACCGATCCTCAGCGGATTGTTGGGCTTGCCTGCCGAAGCTGTTGTTGCCCTTCTTATGGGTTTCTTGCGAAAGGATGTGGCAGTAGGAATGTTAGGTCCTCTCGGGCTTTCCGTAAGGGAGCTTGTAGTAGCCACAATAGTGCTTTCCGCGTATTTCCCGTGTGCCGCGACATTTGTCGTTCTCCTTCGTGAGCTTGGGCCTTGGGACATGTTGAAATCCGCTCTCATAATGCTTGTTGTTGCATTCGGAGCAGGGGGGCTCATTAATCTTGTTATGTCGAGAGCAATCCCGGCCGGCTATGTTATCATCGGCCTTATTGTCCTGGTTGCAGTGATCCTCTTAGCTGCCCGAGTTATGCGAACTGTAAGGGCTAGTAGGTCTAAGAGCCGGCCGTAATCCGGGTCAGCCGTGCTCTCATAAGCGCTGGATCCTTTGTTGTACTCAGCTGACTCCCGGCTATCTTTCTATGGTATGGATATGAACGGAAAAGCAGGTTGCTGAAGAGATTACCGAATTGGTTTATGACTTTACTCCCCAAGATAAGCTTTGCGGACATCCTCGTTCTCCAGGAGTTCGCTGCCTTCTCCCTCCATGACTATGACACCTGTTTCCATCACGTACCCGTAATCTGCAAGTTTCAAGGCTGCTTTTGCGTTCTGTTCAATCAAGAGGATAGTGCATCCTTCATTGTGTATTTTAGCCAGTCCTCGGTAGACTTCA
>CAZXLH010000115.1:0-2858 GCA_964641455.1 uncultured Eubacteriales bacterium
ATACTCCAGTGCAGCCATTACCCGGGCTTCAGAAAGGACCTGCAGATCCTCTGAAATGGGGCCGTTCTTGGGAAGAAACCGAGAGAAGAAAGATGCCACTCTTAGCAATACGCTTGAAAAAGGCCTCATGATTAACTGCAGCCACGAGAGGCTTCTTACAACCCTAACAGCGCTGCCCTCAGGGTTGGAACCCACCAGGAGTTTTGGGGTGATTTCGCCGAATAGCAAAATGAGGAAGGTTCCAAGGGCAATGGATATGAGTTCCGCCATCCCTTTTGACCTGGGAAGCCAGGAATAGACGATAACGGTAACTGCTGAAGAAAATAGGATATTGACAAGGGTATTGCCAAGCAAAACACTTGAGAGCAAGGAATTGGGGTTCTTTTTCAAACCAAGGACTTCTTGAGCCTTTTTGCTCCTCGGGTAACTGCTCTTTAGCTTGACCTCATCTGATGAAAAGATGGCGCTTTCCGACCCGGAAAAGAATGCAGACAATACCAAACACAACAACGCTACAAGGTAACTACTACCTCCAGGGTCGTCCACTCATCATCACCTTCCGAAAAGCTGTATTGGTTTGGCTGTGTTGATTACATTTTAACCCATAGATACGTACATGACAATATGTTATATCGAGTCCGGCCGGGCTGAAACACGTCAAGTGATACGCCACGTGTACCAAGAAGCCCTGGTTCAGCCTCGTTTTGCTTCAAAAGTCAGAGTAAACGTTAGGACCGTCCCCGGTGTTTCAGATAAAAGGAATTCTACGTAAGATACCGAAGTATTAGCACAAAGATATCTATGTTGCCGGGGCCAAAAACCAGAGATGAAGCTCGGGAATCAATTGTTAACAGGAGGCAACGTCCGGACATGCATACACAAAACAGTCTAAAGGCCCTGTGGGGCCTGGACCCGTCTTTTACCTTTCTCAACCATGGTTCCTATGGTGCCGTCCCGCTCAAGATTCTCAAAGAGCAATATGAACTCCATCTTCACATTGAAAGCCAGCCTGTCCGCTTTTACGGCAGAGAAATTGAAGATATGCTGGAAACGGCAAGATACCGGTTGGCGTCGTTCATCTGCGCAGACCCTGAAGGCCTGGTCTTTGTACCCAATGCCACCACCGGGATAAACACGGTTCTCAAATCCCTGTCATTCCTCCCCGGTGATGAAATAGTCATCACAGATCATATCTATAACGCATGCAGAAATGCTGTTAACACACTTGTAAGAAGAGACCGTATTAAGGTGAGGTTGGTCAAAGTGCCTTTCCCTATTGCCTCCGGTTCTGTGGTGACACAACGTGTGCTGGGCCAGGTGACCGGCCGCACAAGATTAGTGCTCCTTGACCATATCACTAGCCCTACAGCCCTGGTTTTTCCTGTGCAAGAGCTAGCCGCTGAACTATCCCGGCGTAACATTGATATCCTTGTTGACGGAGCACACGCTCCCGGGATGATTCCTCTCAATATTGAAGAACTTCAGGTTGCATATTATACAGGCAACTGTCACAAATGGCTTTGCGCTCCAAAGGGGTCGGCCTTTCTTTACATTAGAAAAGATCGCAGAAACTTGATCAGGCCCCTTGTAACAAGCCACGGAGCTAACTCTACCAGAACCGACAAGAGTTTCTTGCATCTTGAATTTGACTGGACCGGAACGGCAGACTACACTCCGTATATACTGGTTCCGAATTGTATTGATTTCCTGAGTTCGCTTTTTCCCGGCGGATGGGTGGAACTGGCCCGTCGGAATCACAAACTTGTGCTCCAGGCCAGAAACATGCTGTGTGAGAAATTCGACATAGCTGAACCGGCCCCTCCCGGTATGATTGGCTCAATGGCGTGTATTCCGGTTCTGCCTAAAGATATTTCACCTGATAATCCTGAGATAGCAAGATACGGCTCTGTGCAGAACATGTTGTTCCACAAATACAAAATTGAAGTGCCGGTTGTGTCGTTTGAAGAGTGCCCGAAACTGCTCGTGAGAATTTCGGCTCAAGCTTACAACAGCATGGACGATTACGTTAAGCTGGCATGCGCACTCGAAGGGATACGGGAGAAAATACTCTGACACTCAAAATAAAGGCAGCGGAAATACAGTCCGCTGCCTCGCCTTACCCCTGTTGATATCCAAATAATACTCTGTTATGCAATACTCGCTGTACTACCGGCTGTTATTTGATGAATTTCATCCACTCACCCAGCAAGAACTGCATTCTTCCAAGGAACAACGATACACGCGCCATGACAGTGTTGCCGAAAGCTGCGCCAAATGCAACCATCATAACCCATCGGCCCATGCTGGATACCTTGCCCTGAATACCCTTTTTCTCAACTGTGAACAAGAAGTATATCAAGGCGCTGAAAGTTCCGGCAACATATATGATATTGGAGACACTCTTCCACCAATCGCCTGCAACCCATAGGGGTAGAAAAGTAGCCCGGATCTGGTCGATGAACATGGGCTTAAACTGCGTAGTCAAGAAATACGCTGACCCAATCCCCAACAAGAAGCAGATATGGTACCGGCTAACCCATGCAATGGGCCTTATATACCTGGTGTAAATCATAAGGCCTATGATTATGGGAAATATATACCACCATTTTCCTTCCTCCAGAATTCTTAACTGGAAGCTCGGCCTTATATACTGAAACCACTGCAATGCTACTACATAGCCGGCGTACAATCCTACATAAGTGTTCTCGGCAAAACGGTATGCCGGGTTATCCTTAAATACCACTGAAAGCAGCAATATCGTGAAAATAGCATTGAGCCAGGTGCCTAACAATTCCACGGTTTTTCACCTCCCGCCAGCCCTTATGGCCAAACTTACGTTATTTTTCACGGGTCAAGAG
>CAZXLH010000116.1:0-2858 GCA_964641455.1 uncultured Eubacteriales bacterium
TTCGTACTGAGTTATCCTACACCTGGCGAGGGTGCTGCTGCTTTGGCAATAGCGATAGGCATAGCCATAGTCATTGTGGCGCTGATGGTATTCTTGCTATCTCGCGGGGGCAGGAAAGGTCGTGCGCCGGCAAAGCTGATCCTCGACCATACTGAGGCACCTGAAGAAGGATACGTAGCGGTAAAGACGTACGAATCGCTGGCAAATGCTGAGGGAGTTGTACTCACCCCTCTCAAACCTGTGGGCGTTGTGGATTTCGATGGCCGCAGGGTTGAGGCCATATCAGAAGGGCTTTTCGTCATGAGGGGGGCTCGCGTTCGCGTAATTCACATAGAGGGCAACAAGGTGTTTGTGAGACCTATTACCGACACAGGTCAGGAGGATTGATTGAATGGCCATGAGCTGGATAGTTCTGATTATTGTCATCGTTTTCTTGCTGGTTCTCCTCAGTTTCGTTCCGATTGGGCTTTGGATTTCCGCATGGGCGGCCGGAGTGTCCGTGGGGCTTCTCACTCTTGTGGGAATGAGGCTGCGACGTGTTCCGCCGGCCAGAATAGTGTTGCCAATGATCAAGGCTGCAAAGGGCGGCATTCCGGTGACCGTCGATAAGCTCGAAGCGCACTACCTTGCCGGAGGAAACGTGGATCGAGTGGTTGACGCTTTGATAGCGGCACAGAGAGCTGACATAAACTTGAGCTTCGAAAGGGGAGCGGCTATAGATCTTGCAGGCCGCAACGTGCTTGAAGCGGTTCAGATGAGCGTGAATCCAAAGGTGATCGAGACTCCAACGATTGCGGCAGTGGCAAAGGATGGCATCGAACTGAAGGCCAAGGCCAGGGTTACGGTGCGGGCAAACATCGACCGTCTGGTGGGTGGAGCCGGAGAGGCAACCATCATTGCCAGGGTCGGCGAGGGCATAGTTACGACTGTGGGCTCTGCAGAGAGCCACAAGGCGGTGCTGGAGAATCCCGATGAGATATCCAGAACCGTCTTGAAGAAGGGTCTGGATGACGGCACAGCCTTTGAGATCCTGTCCATCGACATTGCCGATGTAGACGTGGGCAGAAACATTGGGGCCCGCCTCCAGATGGATCAGGCTGAGGCTGACAAGAACATCGCACAGGCCAAGGCTGCTGAGCGCAGGTTCTCGGCACTCGCCCTGGAACAGGAGAACAGAGCGACGGTTGAGGAGATGAGGGCCAGAGTTGTGGAGGCCGAGGCAGAGGTTCCGCGAGCGCTGTCTGAGGCGCTTCGGTCCGGCAACTTCGGAGCGCTAGACTACTACAACCTGCTTAACTTGATGGCTGATACGCAGATGCGCGACTCAATCTCGAAATCGACTGGTGCTCCTGGCCCGTCTGAGGGACCGGGTTCAGGGCCGGGTCTGAAGTAGAGCTGACCAGGCATATACGCATGCGAGCCGGCGATGGGGCATAATGGTCGACAGGCGCCCTTGCCCCTTTGGTGAAAGGTCGGCTGTTTCTATGGAATGCGAATGGGGGTGTTTCCCACATGGATATTAGCGACCTCCTGGCTCTGGTCGTATGGATCATAGTCATCCTCTCATACGTCGTGCAGCTGGTTGTAAAGGGCTTCAAACGGGCTGAAGAGGAAGCACTCAGAAAAGCGGCGAGAGAGCGTGCCCGCAGTCCGCTTGAACCCAAAGGCCTGCGACGGCTCGAAGCTTCTGCAGATGTCCGGGAAAGTGGTGAAATGGAGCCCATGGTGGCATCCGAACCTCGTGAAGTTTCGGATGACTGGTGGGGACCGGAACTCGACGCCGCTGAGTTGAACGAGGAAGATAGTTTCGAGTTGCCAGATACGGCCAGGCGGTCGTTGGCTGAGGAGCGCGCCGAAGAGCTCATCCGCGAACGAGAGCGTGAAATGGCCATGCCGGGTTCATTGGAGATGGAAGGAGAGTACTCTCCTGAACCGTCATTGAGGCCGATGGACCAGTGGGTCGTTGATGAAGATGATCTAATGCTCGCCTGGGAGATGGCGACCGGGATTGAGGATGAAGCGGAAGCCTTCAGGCGTGAGATGATTCAGGACTACCATGCCGATGCTGCAGAATCATGGCTTGTACCCAAGGGGGGCGTGCGCCGGGAGCAGGTTCTTTCAGGAGTCGTCTGGGGGACGCTTCTGGGACCGCCCAGATGCAAAAGGGACAGGAGGCCCCGGCGTGCGTCGTGAGAGATGCAGGTTGGCGCGGGTGTTCTGGCCGGCGGAGGGCAGCAAACCCTCGAGACGCTCGGTTGACAGAGGTGGCAGAGTAGGCTAGAGTAGAGCTGTAGAGAGCAATCTAATATGCGTCTTCGCGAAAGTGCGCCTAGGGTTCCACTTTCGGTGCCAGTTACTGGAAGGCTCGGACCGAGCGGCGCAGGCGTCCGGAATGGCGCTACACCTTGAGGGATAAAAGCCCCGGCGGTTAGGTTTCGTAGTGATAACCTAACGCCGGGGCTGAGCTTTTTAGGGAAAGATGAAACCGATAGCGGAGATTCTGGGGAAGGGGGAGGGGCACCAGTGGTGTTCAAAGGTTATCGAGTCGGAATTGTCATGGGCAGCGACTCTGACATGGGCAAGATGGGTAGAGCAACGGAAGTCCTGTCTAATCTGGGCATAGAGTGGGAGCTCAGGGTGATCTCCGCCCACAGGACGCCTGAGGCGGCAGCAGAATATGCTCGCAGTGCTGAGGAACGCGGACTTGCCGTGATTATCGCCGGGGCAGGCATGGCTGCGCACCTTGCAGGGGTGATGGCCTCGTATACGATATTGCCAGTGATTGGAGTACCGCTTTCTGGCGGCGCACTTGGAGGGTTTGATGCGCTTTGCTCAACCGTGATGATGCCGACGGGTGT
>CAZXLH010000117.1:0-2849 GCA_964641455.1 uncultured Eubacteriales bacterium
AAACATGGTTTAACCGCACCATAGGTTTCACCGCCCCGACCGACCCGACCGACCCCGGCGACCCCGGCGACCCCGGCGACCCCGGCGACCCGGTCCTACGTAGGGGCACCGTAACCATGACGGACCATAACGGTACGTCGATTTCCGGTTTTGAGGTGACGGCGGTGAATCGCTATACCGGCGAATCCTATACCGTTTCGACGGATACCGACGTCGCCGTAATGGACCTACCCATGGACCGTACGACTGAAATTCGGAATCCCCAGACCGGCGAATATGAGGCGGCACCAGCCGGATATTACACATTTTACGGGCAGGCGCCTGGTTATAAAATGTTATTTGAGGACGGAATAAAAGTCGTAGTCACACCGGTAAAATACGACTCATATAAATTCTGCGATATCCTGGTAACCAGCGACAGCGGGCCTCTCACCGGGAAACATAAGTTTCAGATTCGGTCGCGGGCTGATAACAGTATCCTGCAGACCGGTACCATCAGCGCCAAATCTGCAACCACCGGTGAATGGTACAACACAACAGTGAGCGGTGGAATTGCTACATTAATCTTACCGTACGATACGACATCTATATTATCGGAATACGCAGGACTTTACTATGTTTATGCGACAAGTCCTGGTTATGAGGATAGCGATTACGGTACGCAGATATCTGTATATCCGCATACGGTATCGGAGGTAAAGACGGTCCTACTCACCCCTATCGGCGGTGTTTCGACACCTGATAACGTAACTTTACGCATACAGGCGGTTTCCGAGACCGGGACGGGTGTGGTCAATGCACAGATCTTCATCGCCGGAGTGTACGGCGCAGGAAAGGACGTCTGGGACACATATACCGCCTCTTCGACCGGTTATCTTACGGTCTCCGTCCCGGGCAACTCTACCTACGATATTGTAGCTTCCGGCGACGGATACTACGATAGCGCCCGTCGTATCGAGGTATTTACGGAGGACCCGCCGCTGATAGAGCTAAAACTCTACCTCTCAGGATATCCTACGCTGGAGCCTCCCACTCAGCCTACAGGCTGGCCGACGGAACCGCCTACTCAGCCGACCGGCGGAATCCCTGACGAAGATGATGATTCGGACGGGTTTTTAGTTCAGGCGGTCCGCGGCATCGGACTGGCGTTTGGAGTAGGATTTTCAACAGCCAAAATAATATTTGGTATGCTGCTAGCGCTATCTATCGGTTTTGCGACCGCCAAACAACTCAGAGGAGGAGCCGCAGAGTTTGGTATAGGATTGCTCGGTGGTACAATGCTCGGCGTCCTCATCGGTCTCCTACCGGTGTGGATAGTTGTTGTGCTCATGCTGGTGGTGGGACTTTACTACGGAAATCGCTATGTAGGAGGTGCTAATAGTGGTTGATACCAGACTGTTGGTGGGATTATGCCTATCCCTCCTCATTTCATCTCTTACTATCAGTCTCGTAACCGGGACGGGTGCGGCCTCGTTAGGTAATATCGCTGGAACAGTCAGTCAGAACATCGACTTTGAGACCGATACACATGGTTGGCAAAATGATATACTTACCGTAGGTAGTGATTGGAAAATCATTGACGGCGCTCTCACATCTCAGGGTGCCGGAAATAATCGGTTTTACCTACAGACCGGCGGGAAACCTGATGGGGTGCATACTGCCACATACTACATCGAGAGCGGTGGTCGGCCCTATGCAATAATAATTAGAGATACTAATTACTTTGGTGACTCTATACAATTACGGATAGCCCCTGCAGGGGTCTACCTAGAGAGTTACGCACTCCTAGGATATCGACCGTTTCAAAAATTCATTCCGGCGATCATCCCCAACACCGCGGTGGTCACTGTGAGTCTTGATGAATCAACATCCCAGGTAACGGTGGCAGTCGACGGTAACGAAATTATTCGTAACGAGCCGGTACCTGCTGACGGGATTTTGTCATGGGGAACGGTGCATTACGGAGGTATTACTGCAGAAGGACCCGGGTTCCGGGTAACGAAAATTGTCTCTGACGCAGAAGCGTACGATGAGCAATCGTTTGATCTGCTAGGACTTATCTCATCGCTCTGGGGTGTTTTGGTCTGGTATACGTCATCAGGGGTCCCTCTGGTTGATGCATTTATTAACCTGATTATTAAAATTCAACAACTGGGCATAGCCGTAGTACTAATTACTATAATCCGGGGTAATTAAGATGGTAGAAATTTGTGAGGTTACAACAAGGTTAACTGACTTATATCATTGGGTTAATGAACGGTGGGTGTATTTTGCGGTCGGCGTTTTAGCATGTCTCCTAATATACTATATAACAGGGAGCACTATGCAGGCGGTTTTCGGTATTTTAATACTTATGTGTATGTGGATAGGTATCATATGGATTGATCGATTACCGCGCAAAGATCAGTTATGGTGGCAGAGACTTGTCGGTATTACGTTAATCCTGCTAGCCGTAACCATAGCACTCGGTCATAACCCTGTAAACGCATTAACGATTACGGGTGACCCTGCAGGGGACCAGATACACTGGGAGATTACCGACGGCGAGCCGCCGTATACGGTATATGTCAACGGTATCGAAATTGTTAGAGGATATCCCGGGACGGTGATATCGACCGAGGCAGAACCTGGCAGGCAGTATACCGCCGTGGTTATGGATAACGAGACCATAGCCGATGCAACAGTTACGGGAGAATATTATACCTATCCTGTATGGGTCTGGCTACTATTCGCCGCACTGGTATCTTGTCTAATTGTCAGCATCTGGCTACCTTATGCGGCGTTTGGTGCCGCAATCGCAGGCGGGTTCCTGCTACTCCTGATCGCTCCAAATCCCGATTACGCGGCAT
>CAZXLH010000118.1:0-2776 GCA_964641455.1 uncultured Eubacteriales bacterium
CCCGGTAGCTTTCGGACAGTTTAGAGCGGCGTAAGCAGTAATTTGGCAGGCCACAAGCCCTGAACCTTGCGTAATGATTTGAGTCTATCGTTCTTCGCGCCTTTAAACGCGGGAAGAGGTAGATGATCAGCTGATTGAAGAAGCACGTTTTTAATAAAGTTAGCTGATTCATGCCGGTATTTATTTACAATCAGTCCCGCCAAATGAGCCACTTGTGGAGCAGCAAAACTTGTCCCATAATCAAACACAAATAGCTCTCTTACCGGATTGTTGGACAAAAGCGTCAGCTTACGCCAATATTTGTCAGCGTACGTCCAAAACTGTTCTTGACGATTGCTGTTAACCTTGCCCGTAACGCTACCAGAAGAAAACATCCTCTGATATTGCCGCTTTTAGAGGAACATAAGGAGCACATAAGCAGCAATTACAATTCACCGGAAAAAGAGTTGGCGAGCAAAGAAACTCTTCGTCTCATCCGATAGTACTATAACCAACGCTCCGTACGCAATCTGTTGGCGGCCAGGTCAATTTGGGCTACGGTAAATTGACGCTTTCTAGGGGCCCAATTCTGTACAGCCTCAATCAAATCGTCAGTTTCCTTCGATTCTTTTTTCATCAGCCAGTGAACAGTTGCCAACAACTCGAGCCCTACCGCTGTTTCAAAACCCTCAACTAAGCTTACGACGCGTTCAAATCGACTTCGCGTTACAGGATGATTATTCAGAAACACTTCAGCATCCTGCACAGCTCCTGGGACCAATGCCAATTGCTTATATGGCACGTCACCGCCCTCTCCATAACCTGTAACCAAGTATCCGTCAATAGCACGGATCACATGGCGTAGATTATCTGCGTATGGGCCATACGGTGCTTTGACGAAGTGCAAACGCAACGGCTCTCCAGCAGCTTGTAAAAAATACATTAGTTTGTGCACTTCCAATAGAGTAATGTAAGGATCAAGCAAAGCAGCCTGATAACGAGCCATCAAACCTACCAGTGCAGCCCTGCCTGGTGTCATTTTCGGAATTATGGCTGAATTACTAGCTCGAGAACCTTCCATCTTGCCACTAGGCTCAAATACTTGCACTTCAACATATGGCAAAACCGCCATAGCCTTCTCGATAAGAGGCCTGACCTCAGACCAATCAAGCCCCCCAAGTCCGCTACCCAAGGGTGGAATCGCAACAGAACCAATTTCACGTGCGACAATTGCATCGACTAGAGCACTAAGTCCGGTTTGAATATCTTCAATACGACTCTTACCGCGCCAATGCCGCTTGGTAGGAAAGTTAATGATATAACGCGGAGGGATTAGGCTGCCCGTCTCATGCACAAACACATGTCCGGGCAAAACCTCCCCGCGTTCGCAGGCTACCTTGTAAGCCTCGAAATTGTCTGGGAAAGCATTTTTGAACTGAAACGCAATACCACGCCCCATTACTCCGACACAGTTAACGGTGTTAACCAAAGCCTCAGTGTCAGCCTTAAGAATATCGCCGCTAACATAGCGTATCATAAGACTTTCCTCCTCAGAAATACCATTCCGGTAATATTTCTACAACTGGTTTATGTGAAACTCCGATAAGTATCCGTAATACACGCTGAAGAACTGATGGGGATTTGACCCCTATTCGCCGCACCATACACCAAGGGAAAAACCTATGAATCAGAAACTCGGCTTGTTTACCTTCTTTCACAAGAGGATTACTGAAATCGTTGGATCGAACCGTTTTCCAATCTATTTCATTGAGTTGTTCAATACGATTACGAAACTCAGTATAAGACGCTCCAGCATTTGATAACGTAAACGCCCAGCGGTGACATTCAGCATTAGCCCAGTCTACACTTTCCATGAACTCCGCTTCCAAATGTACAATTGGTTCTTGCCCTCCACGGTAAACCAAATCCGGGTGATTTCTACGGCTAATTATGTATAGCATAACCGACCGTGGGCATAAATAAAATGGCACGTAATCACCAACCATATCGTTAGGATGGCACTTAACCGACAAACCAAGCCGTCTCTTCTTGATAGGTTGCATTCCAATAGAAGCAGTCTTTGTTCCCCGAGCAATCATCAGCGAATCAGATAACAGATATCCTTCTCTAATGATGGATTCAAGGTTGCTCACATGAGTTATGTGATAGATGCGTACATTAGAGGGCTCAACAAGCATGACATCACCTTTTCAGGCTGTACATTCCAACCTCAACTAGATCTGTACATCGCTATCTATAATCGGCACAAATACGATAACGGCTATAGCTAGAACATATTCATGCCAAGTTCTATTACCATCAATGCTTTGCCACAAACGGCTCTGATTCCTGCATCATCAACAAAGACAAGTTTAGCGTAAACATGCTATGACACTTCAAAGTACCTGTCCCTAGATCACAACAACATAAAAGATTTTTCGTAATCTGACCCATGAAGCCAGAACCGATAACTACGCTTTATCCATATCCAATTATCCATCGAACATTTGTTTCTGTCAACTCGTACCAGATTGTATTCTAACAATTAGCAGTATAAAGCTAAAATATGATAGCCAGTCTTTCATTCGTTATGACGTTATGCTAGGCATTCAGTAACGTCTTGCTGCAATTAGCTTTTTGCTATTGATAAAGCCTACACTGGCAAATCACGCAAATAAAAAGATGAAAGGACAGGCCATTAGCAAAACAAATTGGGCAATAAGAAATTAGAAAAATGACAATTTTCTCTTTCGTGCTCAGTTACTCACGTATCCGGTATGTCCAGTTTACCACACGA
>CAZXLH010000119.1:0-2745 GCA_964641455.1 uncultured Eubacteriales bacterium
TTTCAACTAGCTTGAGAAGTATTTCGGTGGCTCATTGTTTGGACTGCTATGTTCTCGGTACTCATTCTAGTAAATCACGCATTCTGTAAGTGCTGCGGAAGCCTCTTGGGAGTTCTTAAGTTGCTCCCTATGGTAAATGACTAGATTGTCCACCTTACCCGGCCCTGAGGTAAGCTTTGTGCATCGATACGCGAAGCTATCTCCCGCGATAGCCTTGCAGAGACGCCCTCTTATAGGAACTTTATTCCTTTTTATGATTACATATTATTCAGATGACGGTAAGCCAACAAGGCGCAACACCCAAACAGTGTAATATCATCGGATGATCCACTTGGAAGCAACAACTTCTGTGTAAGCCTCTTGGAGTATGCTTTCTTAAGCAACTCCCCGAATATGGCCATCTCGACTTCTTTTTCTGCTACTAGCTTCCCCAACGTTACATTTTCACCGCTCAAATGCTCAGTTCAAGTGGTACGAACCTTCGCCATAAGTCTTCCTATTACTGGTTATCCCTTCCTTAATGGTGATATGGATCCACTGAGAAGCAACAACAAGCAGTGCCAATCCTACCGCCTCGCCATTTCAGGGAAACTCGACAACGATCTTTACCTCGTCTTTCATGCCTGACGTCACTTCTTTCATCGTCTCGTTGAACTCATTGATGCGGATGCGGCGCGAGACCAAAGCTTCTGTAGTCAGTTTCCCTTCCTTAACTAGCTTCAAGACTTCCGGGAAAGCTCCTCGGCTATTCCTACTTGCCAATACGTCTAGCTCCCGTTTATTAAGAAAGTCAGGACGCAAACATACTTCGTCACCACATACGCCCACAAGCACGACCTGCCCAGCATAGGATATAAGATCCAATGCTAGCACCACTGTATCAGGCATACCCACTACCTCAAAAACAGCTGACGCACCCACACCCTGAGTATACTCCGCTGTCGCCTTGATCGGATCAGCAACCTTCGAATTCACTGTGTAATCGGCACCCAGTGTTTCTGCTAGCTTCAGGCGACTATCTCGTATATCAATAGCAATAACCTTAGCTCCCCTGGTCTTCAGGATCTGAATCATGAGCAGCCCAATGTTGCCGGCACCAATGACGGCCACAGTATCCCCCGCTTTAACGTTAGCTCTATTGATTGCATGCAACCCTACACACGCTGGTTCTACAAAAGACAGTTCCGTAAAGGTGCGGTTCTCAGGTGCCTTGTGTAGCAAAGACACTGGCACACACAGGTACTCCTGCATGGCTCCATCACGATGTACGCCTAACACTTCAAGCCGTTCACAGCAGTTGTACCGACCAATGCTGCACGAATGACATTTGCCGCATGCTATCATTGGTTCGATCACAACTATATCGCCAAGAACTAGTCCGCTAGTCTCCGTTCCGCTGCCAAGCTCAATAATCACACCGGAAGCCTCGTGCCCCGGCACTCTGGGATAACTCGCGAACGAATGACGGCCCTGCCAGGATCGGATGTCGGTTCCACAAACCCCTACACACTTGATCTGCACGAGCGCTTCTCCAAAGTCGGGTTCTGGAACCGCTATATCTTCTACTACTGCATTGAAGGGTGAACTGAGTACTACCCTCCTCATGGCAAACACCTCCTGGTTTCATCCTCTATGCTTACAATCATGAAAGTGCTCAAGACTGTTTGATCTTCTGTCCTTCAAGAATCTCTGTTAACCCGTCCGGAGACTTGGACGCCAAAATGCCGTCAACTACCCTGTGGTTTAGAGTAAGAGCAGATGATAATACGGTCACGGAACATTGCTCCATCATTGATGCGAAACCACTCCCTTCTCACCCTGCTCATACCCCCCGCTTCCCTCTAAGCAGAAACCGACCTACATCTTTGACTATCTTTACTTAGCCAAAAATTGGCTCGACAATTTGTTTTGTGAGCGTATGGCTATTGCTTCCACTGGCTGTCCTCAGCTTTCTCTGTGTTCGATCTCTGCAGAATAAACCAGATGACATTCTGCCTTTTCGCAGTGACTCAATGGATGCGCTGTGCTTCTGTCTGTCGGGAGAAAGATGCGCGTCGATCCTCCTGTGTTCACGATCGGTTTACGTTTCAGGTCGAATTCGATCCTTCTTGACAGTGCCACGCAGATCAGTTGCATCTGGAGAGTAGTTCATAGCATCCGGTGCGACCATTATCTCGGATCGGTTGCCTTTATTTCTTACGACCATATGTTTTGCCATATAAATGAGGAGCCCTTCGTTGTGGTTTCCTCCAAGAGTTGAGGTTGCTCGAACTCTCCAACTAATACTTACAATGTACCCTCTAGAATGGCACCTTGCTCCTTTAACTGCTCTCGCAGCCTGCTTATTGAAAGCTGGCGAGGGAGAGTTTTTGACAATACACTCATAGCAGCTGCTGTCCCTGCCGCTTGCCCCATAGCCATGCAAGTTCCCATAACTCGGGCGGAACTGTGAGCTTCCCGGGTAGCCGAAAAACACCGCCCGGCAACCAACAGATTACTTACTCCCCGAGGGAGTAAACATCCAAATGGAATGTCATAGGATCCGCCATCCTTGATTTGCTCCCGCCAGTGATTCTTTCCGCTTCCATGAATGTCAAGCTCATGACACCCTTTTGCGACACCATCTCGAGACTTCTGCCCCCCCAAAACATCGTCCACCGTTAATATGTAATCACCCATTATTCTACGAGTCTCTCTTACTCCGATACGCGGTGCAATCCCCGAGAGACCAGCGTTCTCAAAGCC
>CAZXLH010000120.1:0-2459 GCA_964641455.1 uncultured Eubacteriales bacterium
GGGACAGCTGGGCCCGGTTCCGCTCTATGTAACTTTCCATGCTGTATGGGCGGTGGTAGAGCATTTGAAAGAGATCATCGAGAAGAAGGAGTACGAAGCCTTTCCCCAGGAACAGGATACAGTGGCTTAGCTAGAAGGAGGATATTATTGTGTATACGGTAAAGCGTCGCCCATTGGCGGAATTGACGGCGAAGCTAGCAGCGGCAGCCCAGGGCAATATCAAGGCTGATACTGTGATTAAGGGTGGAAAAGTGGTCAATGTGTTTACAGGCGAGATTATAAGGGCTGATATCGCTATTTATGCGGGCAGAATAGTGCTGGTGGGGAAGGCCGATCACACCATCGGCCCTGATAGCGACCTTATTGATGCCAACGGCTACTATTTGACCCCGGGGCTCTTGGATGGGCATATTCATGTGGAATCCAGTATGGTGACGGTGACTCAATTTGCCCGGGCCGTGGTTCCTAGCGGCACCACAACTATTTTTATGGATCCCCACGAAATTGCCAATGTGTTCGGGCTCAGAGGGATAAAGCTGATGGTGGAGGAAGGAAAGAAACTACCTCTAAAAGTATTTACCACCATGCCCTCCTGCGTGCCGGCAGCGCCTGGGTTTGAGGATGCCGGGGCCGTGATCGGGCCGGCAGAAGTGGCTGAAGCTATGACTTGGGATGGCATTATTGGGCTGGGGGAGATGATGAATTTTCCCGGTGTTTTGGCTGGCGATCCCAAGGTACATGGAGAGCTGAGGGCGACCCTGGAGGCTGACAAGGTGATTACCGGGCACTATTCGGTTCCAGAAACTGAAATTGGGCTCCAGGCCTATGCCGCCACCGGAATCGAATCTTGCCATGAAGGCACCAGGCCAGAAGATGCCCTTACCCGCTTGCGCTTGGGCATGTATGCGAAGATGCGCGAGGGGTCGGCTTGGCATGATATCAAGGCTAATGTGAAGGCGCTGACAGAATACAAGGTCGATTCGCGACGGGCCTTGCTGGTAACCGATGACACCCATCCCCATACTTTGTTGGCAGTGGGACATTTGGACCATGTGGTTCGGCGGGCGATTGAGGAGGGTGTAGGGCCGGTGGAAGCCATTCAAATGGCAACTTTAAACGTGGCCGAATGCTTTGGGGTCAGCCGTGATCTGGGCAGCATTGCTCCGGGGCGCTGCGCCGATATTGTTTTTGTGCGGGACTTGGCTGATTTTAACCCGGAACAGGTGATGGTGGATGGAGAGCTGGTAGCGGCTGAGGGCCGGCTAAAGGTGGAATTGCCCCCATATCCTTATCCAGAATGGGTTCGAGATTCAGTCATTTTGAAAAAAGAACTAGTAGCCGAAGATTTTCTGATCCCGGCGCCGGTAGAGTCCGGCCCGGTAAAAGTGCGGGTAATCGAAATTATTGAGGCCAAGGTGGGGACGCGACAACTTACGGCCCGGGTCGAAGCCTGCCAGGGCAATCTCTATGCCGATCCGGCTCAGGATTTGGCCAAGCTAGCGTCTATTGAGCGCCATGGCGGACCGGGAACCATGGGCCTGGGTTATGTTACTGGCTTCGGC
The DNA here is from genome assembly GCA_964641455.1 of uncultured Eubacteriales bacterium. Classification (GTDB taxonomy): domain Bacteria; phylum Bacillota; class Sulfobacillia; order Fermentithermobacillales; family Fermentithermobacillaceae; genus DTU015. Next base: position 1,563 of record CAZXLH010000120.1, read on the forward strand.
TTCACTGCCGGCGCAGTGGCATCGACAGTGGGCCATGACAGCCACAATCTTTTGGTGGTAGGGACAAACGAAGCCGACATGGCTGTGGCCGCTAATGCCTTGGCCCAGTCCGGAGGCGGTTTGGTGGCGGTGAGAGATGGAGCTGTCCTGGCCGCCGTATCCCTTCCCATTGCCGGTTTAATGTCGCCAGAACCGGTAGAGAAGGTAGATGAGCAGGTGCGGGCCTTGGATGCTGCTTTTAAGGAGCTGGGCTGCCACCTGATTTCCCCCTTTATGACCATGGCCTTGCTGTCGCTGCCGGTGCTGCCTGATATTAGAATTACTAACCGCGGCTTAGTGGACACAATTAACTTTGAATTTCTAGAGCCGGTTAAATAAGCGCTGCTCCTTCACCTCTCAGGCCGGCTCAGAATACTGTATCGCAAGAGGGCTAAAAATACTGAGGGGTGGGAATTATGGGCAAGGTGCAGAAAATGTTTGCTGATGAAAGGCTCTTGCAAGGGGCCCCGCTTCTGCCCACTGAACTAGTGGAAGAAAAGAGCGGGGCTGGGTCTGCAAGCGCGGACGCAGAGGCAACAGTTGCTCCTGATAAACCGCAAGCTCTTGCAATGGAAACCGGTGGATCCACCAGGGCTAAGGAAGCGCTAAAAGAGCTGCTAGCCAGTGGCTGGGCCCAAGAAGCATTGGATTCGGTTGCCAACATAACAGGAAGAGCCCAGGCGGCAATCAAGATTGCAGACCGGGTCTTAGCCTTAACCCGGGCCCGTTTGGAGCCAAATTCAAGCCGGGCTGAGTCCGCTTCTGGAAAGTTGGAACCGGCCCAGCTATGGGAATTGGCGGAAGAGCCAGAGTTTCAACATCTGCTGGCTCTTTTGCTGGCAAAGGGCTTGCAATGAA
>CAZXLH010000120.1:2469-2735 GCA_964641455.1 uncultured Eubacteriales bacterium
TCGGCCCCGGCTCGAGCCGGGGCCGAGGTGGGCTTTGATCCAAAACCATGGTGAAAACAAGAAGCAAAGGCCAGCCATTTTTATCTTATGGTGACAATAGGGATAAGGGGTGGAAAGCCAACAGTATTTTATCCCCATTGCGGCAGCAGTTTCAACGATTTCCTTGCTACCGGGGCCAATGAATGATACAATATCCTTGGCTCCAAAATGCGGCCCTATAGTCTAGCGGTCAGGACGCCGCCCTCTCACGGCGGAAGCTGGGGTTC
>CAZXLH010000121.1:0-2698 GCA_964641455.1 uncultured Eubacteriales bacterium
GGGATCATAAAGGAGGAACGCATAGACGGCGTGCCTTATCTGGTTGTGGAGGTCCTTTCGAGATGGACTCGGTCCAAGGATCGCATAAGGAAGCGGAATGTATACGAACAGATGCAGGTTCCGCATTACTGGATAGTCGACCCTGAAGACGAAACTATCGAGGCATATGCATTGAAGGATAATGCGTATGTGCTGCGCAGTTCAGGGCTTGACGCTGGAGAGTTCACCCATCCCGACTTCCCTGGGCTTGCATTTGACCTTGCGGCTCTGTGGAAACGGCCTGGGGCGGAGCGGACGCCAACCGTTCGAGCGAACCCCGACACATGAGGGATGCGCTTTCTGGGCGTCAGATGGGGACGCGTGGAACGCCGAGAACCGTTCTGAATTGGTGTGCCTAGTGGCACTTTTGGTGGAAGGTATGGCTCTGCGTATCAGTGCCCACCCCCAGCAAGACACCTTCTAGTGAGACGATCTGTCGCGAAAGGACTCTGAAATCTGACCCCGGGCGTGATGGTTAGCCTATGCACATTTTGGCTGCCGAACTATGAACTTTCCGATTGTCAAACAGACGAGAAGTTCGAGAAGTATCCCAAACTGACCTGCGTAGGCTCTTCAGTCGATGGATATACAGCGCTGAATCATCAGGGCTATCGTAAGGAACCTCGGTCTGGAAGATGGGGGTGCTTAGCGGTCTCGTTATTCGCATTGAGAGAGACAATCGATTGATATGCCAACGATCGTCAACGATGGTCACAGACGGCATGGATGGGCCGTGGCGAATTCTGTAGTCTTTTCATGATGGATCAGGGGAGTTGGAGTAATGGAGGTTGCTACTGGGGCAAGACGAGAGGAGCTCTGGATGCCTTCATGAGCACCAGAACTCCTGAACTGTGCTTCATTACTCAAGTCGGGTTATTCAGTAACCGTTATTGTGACACTGGCCGATAGGTCGTTTTTCGTAGCTGTGATCACACCCGTGCCTGGTTTGGTTGCTTTGAAGCGACAGTGACATCCAGGCTCGTCTAGCGTTGCGCTAAAGTTATCCAAATCATACGTCAATCCGCCGATGTCGCCGTCAAGCTTCCATTGGCAGGCGGCATCGTATAGCAGATCGCTTTGGGTTATGTATCCACCGGCATACAGATCTACGGTTTCACCGATGGAAACCGACTCTGGATCTGCAACAACTCTAATAGTGGTGAAGATCCAGGGATCGGTACGTATGCTAATGACTTCTCCGTTGCTGAACAGACCATCCCAGTCTTCTACAATAACCCGGTAGAAGTACTCCTTGCTAAGTTCGATATCGTCATCCTGATACAGGGCTTCAGTTCCCACACATACTAGTTCGCCGTCCTCGAACCCATTAGGCGGGGTGCCCTCTTTGCGAATTACGTGTGTCTGCCTGAAATCATGGACAGATGGATTGATCCAGCTCACGAAGACTTGCTGATCTATGATGTCGAAGAACCGAATATCCAGTTTGGATACGTCCGGAGGTGGCATGCCATCGCCGCTTATCGGCTCCCATTCACCGTATGGCTCGGCTCTCAGCGTTATGGGAAAGGGATTATCTAGACGCAATGTGATCAGATCGTCGGTAACGTCGTCGGGCGTGCCGTTGTCATACACCTCTATCAGCTCGAACAGATCCCAATCGAAGATGAGATGGGCCGATTCGCTGGAGAGGTCCAAATCCAAACCTGGAAGATATATGACGTAGCCTGCCAATCCAATTCTTGTCCCACAATCCCAGAAGTATGGGTTGAAATCGCTCACATAGGACCCGTCGGGATTGACGATGTATGGCCGATCAACTGTATGATCAAAAGCGAGCCTCACGCTGCCTATTTGATCCTTCTTGCCCAGTGGTATGAGGTCAGCGAGCTGAAAGACGTGAACTGTTCCATGGCTCTTATCGCGCAACTCGTTCGGGAAACTGACGTCACTATACTTGTCTCCCAAGTCGATGTACACCTGGGATAATGGGGGGAACGTAGTCCAGTTTTCGCCATCGTAATCATGTGTCCATATGTGCATTTCCACGACAGTGAAATCGTATCGACCATGTTCTAGCAGATAGTCAGCGTAAATAATGTCTTTAGCCAGAGCTAGGTCAAAAACGGGTAACAGCCCGAAACCCGAAGACGGGCCTGTTGCCACACCGTATGTTAGGCTCAGAGGCAATCTGTAGTTGGGTGATGCCACACCCATACCAAAAATCGAACCTATCACCGAATGGGGAGTGTAATTACCCACCAAGTTACCTTTTAGCTCGTTGTTGAATGGTGGTGCGTATACTGATGGATCGAATGGCGTTAGGTCGTCCATGGTTACCCGCGACTGAACCCGGGGCTCGGTGTTGCCCACGAAACTCACCTTCATCCGCCCTTTGGCAGCTACGCTGTTGGAACCCGTGAAGTACACAGAGTCACTGGGCACTGAGACTTCGCAAGAACTTGGAGCGAAAACATAGCCATCCTTACTGGGGCTGATTTTTACAGTGCCTCTTAGTCCATTCTTGCGCCATTCACCTGCGCTGTTGGTTTTGGCAGTGCCAAACCCTTTGAAGAATGCAAGGGTTACGTCCTCGATTCCATTGCCATCGGAATCCACAACTATTCCTGAGACCGAGTAAGTTCCAGTTAGAGTCTCAAGTAGTGGTGTAAATTCGGCAGAAGGATTTTGGGGTATTGAC
>CAZXLH010000122.1:0-2688 GCA_964641455.1 uncultured Eubacteriales bacterium
GTGAATTATCGTATCAAAAACGCACCTTCCTCGCACCAAGGCCGTACCATCCTCGCTCCATCCTTGCTTCAAGCCTGTAAGAAGACAGGGTCGGTTTTGCAGCTCAAAGGCGCATCTGCTCTACGTTAGCGCGATGAGATCCGGAGCTCTTCTCCCTGCCTTGAAGCGAACAAATAGCGAAGGAGGAGCGAATAAGAAGCGAAGAAAGTGCGAAAAAGCACCCTTTGAAATCACCAAAAATATGGCATCGCCAATCATTAACCCAAAAAATGAAACGCTAAGATTTAGAGATTTTCCATATACAAGGCATATGGCAAGGTAACATCGACGGCAAACTGTAAATAAAGGCAAATGATAAAGATATGAAAGGCATTGTTTTGGCAGGAGGAGCAGGAACGCGTTTATACCCCATTACCAAAGGAGTCAGCAAACAACTGCTCCCCATTTACGATAAACCGATGATTTATTATCCGCTCTCCACCTTAATGCTGGCAGGTATTCGGGATATCCTTCTCATCTCTACCCCTCAAGATTTACCGGGATTCCGGCGTCTGTTGGGCGATGGATCGGATTTCGGCATCCGCCTCGAATATGCCGAACAACCCAGCCCCGACGGATTGGCTCAAGCTTTTATCATCGGCGAGAAATTCATTGCCAACGATGCAGTATGCCTCATATTGGGCGACAATATCTTTTACGGACAAGGATTCCGCCCCATGTTGGAACAAGCAATAAACGAAGCCGAAAAGAACAACAAAGCCACCGTTTTCGGATATTATGTAAACGATCCGGAACGCTACGGGGTGGCCGAGTTCGACAAGAACGGCAATGTGCTGAGCATTGAAGAAAAACCCCGGCAACCCAAATCGAATTATGCCGTTGTGGGATTGTATTTTTATCCAAACCGGGTGGTTGAAGTAGCCAAAACGATCAAACCCTCTCCCCGCGGAGAACTGGAAATTACTTCCGTAAATCAAGCGTTTTTGAAAGAAAACCAATTAAAACTGCAAGTACTGGGCAGGGGATTCGCATGGTTGGATACCGGCACACACGAATCGCTGGCCGAAGCATCCACGTTTGTAGAAGTAATCGAAAAACGTCAAGGATTAAAAATTGCCTGTCTGGAAGAAATTGCCTTGCGTTGGGGATGGATTACTCGTGAACAGCTCAGGCAACAAATCAACGACATGAAAGGATGTTATTTCGAATATTTACATAAAATCCTTTGATTTATCATCAAAAAAATGGATATGCCTCACATTATTAATTTACCAAAAATAGAGGACGAACGTGGGAACCTCACTTTCATTGAAGAAGAAAAACATATCCCCTTTAAAATAAAAAGGGTATATTGGATTTACGACGTACCCGGCGGCCAAAAACGGGGAGGTCATGCGTTTAAGAAACAACAGGAATTTATTATTGCCCTTTCCGGAAGCTTTGATGTGGTGGTGGATAACGGCGCAGAACAACAAACTTTCTCGCTCAATCGTTCCTATTACGGACTTTACATTCCAAATGGCTTGTGGCGCGAAATGAATAACTTTTCAACCAATTCACTCGCTTTGGTTTTAAGCTCTACCGAATTTTCCGAAGAGGATTACATCCGAGATTATAAAAATTACTTGCAATGGATACAAAAATAAAAAGCAGCATCTATAATTGCAGCATTCTTCAATTGCCTAAAATTCATAACAGAGCAGGCAATATTACAGCATTGGAGAATAATATCCATCTGCCTTTTGATGTAAGAAGGGTCTATTATTTGTATGACGTACCGGCAGGTGAAGAACGCGGCGGGCACGCTCATCGTGAATTGCAACAAATTGTTGTTGCAGCAAGTGGAGCATTTGATGTTTTACTCAACGATGGAGTAAATAAAAAAGTAGTTCATCTCGATCGGCCCTTTATAGGATTGCACATCATTCCCGGCATCTGGAGAGAGCTGCTTAATTTTTCTGCCGGAGCGGTATGTTTAGTGCTTGCATCGCACACCTATGACGAGAAAGATTACATTCGAGATTATCCTAATTTTTTAGAATATAAAAGAAATGGTTAATATTCATCCGTTAGCTGATGTTCTATCCGACAATATTGGAGATAATACATTTATATGGCAGTTTTGTGTGATTTTAGAAGGTGCCCGCATTGGTAAAAATTGCAACATAAATTGCATGGTATTCATTGAAAATGACGTAACTATTGGAGATAATGTTACTATAAAACCTGGCGTCCAAATTTGGGATGGTATAACAATAGAAGATAATGTGTTTATCGGACCTAACGTTACATTTACCAATGATCTCAATCCACGTTCAAAACTTCATAACAAACCATTCTCTAAAACTATAATCAAAAAAGGAGCTTCCATAGGTGCAAATGCCACTATTGTTGCAGGAAACATCATTGGAGAATATGCATTAATTGGCGCAGGAAGTGTGATCACCAAAGATGTTCCCCCATATCATCTTTTTTACGGAAATCCGGCAACACATAAAGGGTATGTAACCAAAGCAGGTGAAATTATATCATTGGAATTAAAAGATAAAAATGGAAATTCGTACTGTTTTGTAGATAACAAATTGAATAAATTAAATGATTAAATTTTTAGATCTTCAAAAGGTAAATCTTGCCTACCAACAAGAAATAGAGGAAAATCTATTGCGTGTTTTCAGAAAGGGTTGGTAC
>CAZXLH010000123.1:0-2614 GCA_964641455.1 uncultured Eubacteriales bacterium
AATAACGGGGCGGTAAAGTGTTAGTGAAAACCAACAATAAGCCGGGGAAAAGTGTAGAAACAAAACATACGTTCTTTAGTGTTGCACAAAAGAAGGAACCCGGTAAAGTGGCGTAGAATAAGGAAAAAGACAATAAAAAAAGCCACTCTTTTCTCCCGGGCAGGGCTAAGGAGTGGCAAAGACGGTACTTGAACAAGCTGACAAGGCTTATATTGTTCAAGTATATGCAACACAACGAAGCGATTTTGCAACGTTAGTTGTATATAACTATATACTTTGCATAAAGTGATTTCCCTTCCCAGAATGAAGAAAAGTTCAAGGAAAAGTAAGGAAAAGTACGGGAAAGTATGCAAGAGTAGACAGAACCAGACAAAGAAAGACTAAGACCCTGCCAATAAAAAAGGCGGGGTTTTTTAATACCTGCCCCTAGATGAACCAAGGAGGGACAAGCATTGATCGAATTCGTTAGGGCGTTATTTGACGGGGCAACAGGTTACATGGAAATAAGAGAGATAGACAAGGCAGGGAACGTTAAACAGCTATTTTTGAAAAGGGGAGAGATAGCAAACTATAAGCCCCCTAATGACAAGAATATTTATTTCGGCGTATACGATAGGAGCCGGGAAGATGGAACCTCTAAGAGTTGCGAAAGCACAGGCGCATTATGGGCTGATTATGATGATGGCAGATCATTGGCAAGCATTAAGGCAGATATAAGCGAGGCGGGGCTCCCGGAGCCTTCAATCGTTGTCAACAGCGGGCATGGTTTACATTGCTATTGGCTATTAACGGAACGAACCAGCAAGGACATTACAAGCCTTTTAAAGGCGATTGCAAGTAAAACAGGGGCAGATCCTAGACCGGCGGAACAGGCTAGGGTTATGAGATTGCCCCAGACAATGAACGTTAAAAAGGAACCTGTCCCCTGCGAATTGGTGGAGATGGCAGGAAGCAAATACCCTTTAAAGCTATTTACAGCGGTTTTAGGGGTAGAACCAACGGAACCTAAACATTACCCTACACAACACGAAAAGAAGGCGGGAACGCTTGAAATTGAAGCAGACAGACCCTGTATAAAGGCAATGCTCCAAGGGGTACAGGAAGGGGAAAGGAATTTTATTTTAGGTAGAATAACCAAGTGGCTACAGCTGAAAGGGTATGACAAGAAAAGAGCCCAGCGGGTTATATTGGCATGGAATAAACAAAACGAACCACCAGAGAACGAGAATAAGCTCCTAAAGGATTTTAACGCTTATTGGCATGGCGATTATAAATTGCTAGGTTGTGCGCTAAAAAGTGATCCAGCTTTACAGCAGATTCTTTCCAAGTATTGCAACAGGGCGGAATGTGGCTTTTTCGAGGCAATAGGGCGGATCAAATTAGATAATTCGGCAAGATATAATAACCGGCTCCTTGATGAGCTCCCCAAGCTAACAGGGAATGATTTAATCGTTTATGGTCTACTTGCTAGGCACAGAGAAGGACTAACAACAAGCCAATTAATCGAGAAGCTAACAGCGAGAGCCACAGGAAAGCCTTGTATGCACGAAAACACCATGCTAATAAGTATTGAGAGCCTGCGAAAGTTGGGGGTACTTGAAGTTATAAACGGGTACAGGAAGGCAGGGCGTGAAAACCTCTACAAGGCAAAACTACAGGGGACATTCGGAAAAGGTTACACCCTTATAAGCAACGGGGCTATAAATGGCGCAATAGATGGACGAGTAACAGCGGGAGAATTAAGGCTTTATGTATTGCTCCTAAGATATGCATTTTCAAAAGGCAATTGTTACCCGTCAACAGCAACACTAGCAAAGGATCTAAGGACAACAAAAAATAACGCAACCGTACTTCTTGCAAGGCTAGAAAAAGCAGATTATATAAAACGGGATTACCGGGTTTTTAGGGGAGTGGAAAAGCTATTTGTTACTTTACTAATTTAGCAAGTAAAAGAATTTTACCCAGATTAAAGCACGAAGAAAGATTTCTATAATCACGAAATATTTACCCCTAATTAAAAGGGCGAATTCGCTATTCTAGCAGGGGATATAATTTCTATAATCACGAAATATTTACCCTAATAAATACGAAGTATTTATACCCTGTCTTTTAGTCTTTAATCTTTAAGTATTTAAGCATTATATCTTTATCAACAACAGCACTAATTGCAAGGAGTGATTGAATGATCAAAAGGCTTAATCAAATAATCACTTTTAGAAAGGGGCGGTATTAATGGCAATGAGTGAAGAAGCAAAACAGGCAAGGCGTGAATACATGGCGAGGTATAGAGAGGACAACAGAGAGAAGCTAAGGGCTAGATCCAGAAAGTGGCGCAAGGAGAACCCGGAAAGAGTTAAAGAGCACCAGCGGGCATATTGGGAGCGCAAGGCGCAGGAGATGGCAGAAGAAGCGAACGGAGAAGAAGGGGCTTAACCATTTAAGCACTTTAAGCACCCCTAAAAAGAAAAGGTACTTTGACCGCTTAAAGAGCATGTGCGGGCTTGCCAACCCCAAAACGAGCCTAGTAATAAATATTTTGTTTAGACCATTTCGTTACGCATTGGCAGAACGAGGGGCTAAATACTGACAAGGTTTTACCAAGGTAGAGAAAGGA
>CAZXLH010000124.1:0-2613 GCA_964641455.1 uncultured Eubacteriales bacterium
GTTTCTTTGAACATACGTAATTGACCCAATATCTCCGGTATCATATCGAATCATAGGCATGGCATAGTTGTATAAATCAGTTACAACAATACGTCCAACCTGACCTTCTGTTGCCAGCTCATCCGCATCCATTTTCAGGATCTCAACAATGTAATGTGCTTCATTAAGAATAAAGGTGTTATTTTCGGTATCGTCTTGCCCAATGATACCGTTCTCCTGATTGGAGTATCGAGAAAAACAGCGACAATTAAAAGCTTCTGACATAGCGTCCCTTGTATCATCGAAAAGCATCTCGGAGCTACTTACAAGGCCATGTATCTTGCTGCTACCGACTGCAGAATGCCCTTTTCTCCTAAAGTAGTCCTTCAGTGCATCGTAGGTCGATGCATAAGCCAGCATCATTGAACCTATTCGAGAAGCTTTTTCTATATCCCCCAGAAGTCTTTCAATATGTTCATCATCTAGGTTGCTGATATCAAGTAGTGTCTCATTTTGAATCTGCTGGTGCAGTCTTGACTTATGGCTCTCTGCCGTAATAGCTCTGAGATAGATCAAATTGCTGCCGACTGAGTATCCTGCTTTTTCGCTATAGAAAATAACCTCTGCATTAACACGCTTCTTCTTCCCACGATTCTGATAGCAAATAAACGGTGTTCCTGTTGAGCCACTTGTAGCCATGGTAACCAATTCGGTTTTGTCATACTTGCTCGACATAAAACGATCTTGCTGTTCCCTAATTATGTTCTTGTTGATTACTGGAAAATCACTTAGACAACTCCCCCGAATGTTCCCATAGAATCTCGTCGTGTTAACAGCGTGTTGCAGCAAGTTTCGCAAGGCCGACTGCTGATGTTCTGCCAGTTTTGCAGATCGACTATCCATAGCATCGAAGGTCTTCAACTCACGGTATGCATTCTTCACGGCTCCTCCTGTTGCTGAATCCAACCACCAAAACGCCGCCCCTCTAAGCTTACATATTGCTCTTGAGAGCATGTCTCATCTTAGCCCCCTTCTTCAAGCTCCACATTACCAAGTTATTTGCCTATACTTGCGCCATAAGAATATGAATGAACAGCTCTCATCGCTTATCCTGAACAGGCCAGGCACCAGGATCGAATAAGTTCAAAAGACCTCAACTGGAATAATGCTCTACTCCTAAACTACCTGCACGTCAAAGATCATGTGTACAGCATAGGGACTCGATGACTTTTCGAGCCGAGCTATTCTCAACACCCAACTCATAGCGGAGTCCTAATTGCATCCGCAGGGATCTCGCCAATTATTCGACCTGGAACACCTGCAACAATCGCCCGAGGAGGAACATCCTTAACAACTACGGCACCTGCACCCACCAGTGACCATTCTCCGATATTGACGCGGTTACTTATAGTCGCACCTATACCAATGAATGTTCCCTCCCCAATTACCGATTCTCCACCAATGCTGACATTAGGCATAAGGCTAGCAAAAGCTCTTATATCAACATCATGTCCTACTCCACAACCGAAGTTAACCAATGCACCATATCCTACTCGAACATTAGTCGACATGACGGTGCCCGCTGAAACGATACATCCATCTTCAAATGTTACATACTCTGGATGCATTACAGAGGGGTGTATCAATGAGGCCAAGTTTGAGCCGTTAGCGACACACTTATCCAAGATTTGCTTTCTAAGGCGTGGATCCCCTAATGCACATACAATAGTTGGTTTGCTATCACGTGCTAAGACATCATCTATCGTTCCGATGATCGGGTATCCTTCTATAGTCTTAGAATCGCCACAGTCATCGGCAAAGCCTTGAAAACTAAAGTTAGCTGTCCGGGCATCATGCATATCCCGGATTATCCAGGGTATCTGGCGACCAAACCCTCCTGCTCCTATTACTACTATTCTTGTTAGCGCAGAATCTTCACGAATCGATATTACATCCATATAATCTACTCCTCTATTTGTCAGCAACATTATCCACCTGACAGTTCTGTGGGTCTGATAGAGATCCCATGAATTCCGGCATAGTGACATGTCCCTCAGCATTGATACCATCACGCTTAATAACTGCAGCAATGGTCATAAAGAGAATTTTGAAATCCAGCAGTAGGTTCCAATTATCTACGTACCATACGTCAAGCACGAATTTTTCCTCCCATGTGAGGGCGTTCCTACCGTTAACCTGGGCCCAGCCAGTGATACCGGGTTTCACCTCATGACGACGTGCCTGCTCAGGGGTATATCTATCCATATACTGCAAGCGTAAAGGGCGTGGTCCGACTACACTCATATCTCCTATCAATACGTTGACAAACTCAGGAAGTTCATCGAGGCTCGTTGCTCTCAACCACTTGCCAAACCGAGTCAGCCTATCCTCATTTGGCAGAAGACTACCAGTCGGGCCATAGAGGTTTTTCATGGTGCGGAACTTATATATTGTGAAAGGCTTGCCATGCAGTCCAGGTCTCACTTGCTTAAATATGATGGGTGGGCCGTGTATGATCAAGACGGCAACGGAAAGAACCAGTAGAAGTGGAGCGAGTATCACTAGTACTATAACTGAAAAGATTACATCCAGAATCCTTTTGACCAAGTTTCTCACCATGATCATTTACACCTC
>CAZXLH010000125.1:0-2599 GCA_964641455.1 uncultured Eubacteriales bacterium
AAACGATTTAAAAGATTTTTTACAATTATAACTTAAATAAAAAAGGAGATGAAAAGAAAATGAAAAGAGAATTGAAAAAAGTTATTTATTTAGAAGCACAAATCAAGGGTTATCATGGTCACATTAAAGACATTGACAAAACTTTATTTGATGACTTTTGGGAGTTAATGGAAACAGTGAATTATCATTTTGATGTTGATAATGAGGAGTATATTGAAATTATTGATATGCTGATTATGGTCGGTCATGTAGTAGTAGGTGATTATTACATCATAGTGGACAATTATAATGCTGATAATTTAGAGATATTAAGAGAAACCAAGAGACAGTTGTTAGAAGAAAAGGAGAGTAAAAAAATGAAAAAACATAATAACGATTTGCAAGGTGTATGTTATCATTGTGGCTCACCAGATATTTATTATGAAGACGCTGAAATAGTTGATACATATGTTAAATATAATTATGAGTGCGATGAGTGCCATGCTACCGGCGTTGAATGGTATGAAATGGTTTTTATAGAAAATAAGCCTAAGTATAACGATTAAAAAAAAGGAGGTTTTAAAATGAAAAAAGTAAGTTTAAGAAAGGCTTTAAAAGAATTAGGTTATGAGGTGGTTCAATACCACAATGGTTATAATTACAGAAGTGGATTTATGAGAAAAGACGGGCAACTGTATTATTTTAGTTATGAGGATTTAAGAGATGTAGAGCCAACATTATTAATAAGAACTGCTGACGAAAGCAAAAAAGACAAAAAAGGCAAATATAATGATTGGAGAGGTGGTAGAAATACATATCCGAATCTTAAAAAAATGGGACTTTGTATCGTTGAAGAAAGAAAAAGATGGGACTTTAATAGTCTTTGATATTCAAAAAGAAAGGAGTTATTAAATGACCACACTAAAACAAGAAATAAAAGCGTTAAAAATAGGGCAAGAAAAGATTTTTAAAGTTGATTTTGAAAGTGAGTATATCACAATTAGAAAAAGTAAGGCAAACGACTTAGAGATTATTTTAAGTTATGATGAGGAAGATTATAAATTATCATATGAAGAAATTAAAAATAATTTTAGAGATTTTAGCCTATATGATGAAAGTGAAATTGATTATTAAAAGGAGGAAGAAAATGAAAGATTTTGAAATTACAGTATCACTAAAAGATAAGAATTTATTGATTGTTGCCGATCATGCAACGGGAGTAAAAAGTTATGTTGAGGATGAAAACGCAGTATTGCGTTGTATTAAAAATTATATTGAGATGTATATTGAAAAAGGAGAAAAAAAATGAGAAAAGAAAAAGATATTCAAAAATTAGAAAACATAATAAAAGTATTAAAAGAAGCATTAAAAAATCTATATGATATAGAACACCAAGATGAGATATTTAATAGCGTTCAAGCATTAGAAGTAATAAGTAAATATTCTTCAATTAGCACTTCATTAGATGAATTGCTTTATGACTTAATTGATTATTTTGAAGAGTTAGTATTTATACACAAAGGAGAAAATAAAAATGAAAAAAGACATGAGATTAAAGGCATTACAGGAGTTAAAAGAAGAGTTTAAAGTAAATGGTCAAATGAATACATGGTTCGATATATATGAATTATTAAGAATGGATTATATACCGAATGATATGGATGTTTATGAGGTGACTATAACAAATCAATCAAAGTCGCTTATAAATGGATGGACATCACACATTGAATCTACTGAATATTACAAATTTTATGTTGAAATGATTAAAAATGTTAATGATAAAATATTAAGCGAATGGGTTATAATAGAACAAGATGATGAAAACTTATTAATTAAAGTATATGAGATTTTAAATAGTTAACAAAAATAAAAAGGAGAGAATAAAAATGATACTCAAAGATGAATTAGTAAAAGAAACAGGTTTTGACTACTTCACTCACATAGATTTTTTAGGGCGTGAATGGGTAGTCAATGGAATTGCAAAAACTTGGAATGGATATAAAATCAAGTATCACAGCGAAAAAGCGAACAACTTTGTTATTGTTAGTTTTATGCTTTATGACAAGAAAAAGGTAAATGCTGAATTAGAAAAACAAATAAGAAATATTGAAACAGCAAAAAATGACCCAGATGTTCAAGCCTTTATAAGACAAAAAGAAGAAGAAAGGAACAAAACCTATGACACAAAGACTGAAAGAATTAAAAACAAGTTTGGCAAACTTAAATAAAATGTTAGATGAAGCCGAACAAGCACAGAAGCAAGAAAAGGAGTTAGAAAATGAAAGTATTATATGATAATATAATTGAATTAAGAAACAGACTTTCTCCTGATGGTTCAGGGGAAACATACCAAGAAGATCATTTGTTACTTGATAAAGTTTTAGATTACATAGAAAACAATGAACAAAGAGTTCAAGAAAAAACCTATAATACTACTTTAGATAAAAAATTAGTAGATGAAGTTATTAGGTTGACAAGAAAGTATTATAAAACAGGAGATGACGACTATTTGCCTAAACTTTTTGAGGCAAAAGAAGTTTTAAAAGAAAATGCGCCGTGGCAAGCAGTAGATTTATTGTCTAGTTTAGCTCAATATACACGAACAAGTCGCAAAGGAACA
>CAZXLH010000126.1:0-2558 GCA_964641455.1 uncultured Eubacteriales bacterium
GCTGGGTTCAGAACGTCGTGAGACAGTTCGGTCCCTATCTGTCGTGGGCGCAGGAGATTTGAGGGGAGCCGTTCCTAGTACGAGAGGACCGGAATGGACATACCTCTGGTGGACCGGTTGTCACGCCAGTGGCACAGCCGGGCAGCTACGTATGGATCGGATAAGCGCTGAAAGCATCTAAGCGCGAAGCCGACCCCAAGATTAGATCTCCCACAGGGTTAACCTGGTAAGACCCCTTGTAGAAGACGAGGTTGATAGGCCGGGTGTGTAAGCGCAGCAATGTGCTTAGCTGGCCGGTACTAATAGGTCGAGGGCTTAACCTTACGCCACGCGATCCTAGTTTGCTCATCTGATATGCGGTTGTCTGAGGGCGCATCGCGCCTGTGAAAAAGGAATACAAGTTTCCGGTGGCAATAGAGGAAGGGTCACACCTGTTCCCATTCCGAACACAGTAGTAAAGCCTTCCATCGCCGATAGTACTGGGCTGGAGACGGCCCGGGAGGGTAGGTAGCTGCCGGATTCTTTTTATTTCCCGATTGCCTCGGCCCAGTGCCGGGGCTTTTTCTTTCCTAGGTGCATACGAAGCAGTGTGCGACTTGAAGCAGGAAAGGCACCTCTCCCGGAGAAGTGCATAAAAGTCGATTTGCCGTTTCGGACTTTAGCAGACGTATCTGGCCAGAGCTTGCTGTATGGATGGTGAAGATAATGAGTCCTTATGAGATCCTGGTTGGGCTTGCTGTCCCAAGGCCAAGTGGCTCCGGGGCGGCGGAGCGGACTGTGCGGATGATCGCGGATTATCTGGGAGAACAGACTAGCCGCCTTCGAGTGCAGGAGTTTTATCTTCGGCGGTTCATGCAGCCCGTAGCCGGTCTTTTCTTTCTCTTGTCTAGCCTGCTTTGCCTCAGGTTGGTCTCAAAGCGCCGCTACTGGGCGGCTCTGGCCATAGCGCTAGTGATACCCTCTGTTTACATTGCCGAGTTCGAATTGAATGTGCCCGTAGCTAGTTGGGTCGGCGGGCGCACTGGTGTAAATGTCGTTGCAGACTTTCTTCCAGCTGATGAGCTCCCGGAGAGATACATCACCTTCTCAGCCCACTACGACTCCAAGACTGACCTTTTCGACCATGAGCAGCGGAAACCGATACACAATTTCGCCCCGATTGCCATGGCGTGCCTGATAGCCTCGGCGGCGCTTGGAATCGTCTCATGCCGGAAGAAATGGGCGCCGGGGGCCCACAGGCTCTGCTTCGCCTTGGGATGTCTGGGGGTAGGGGGGCTTGCCATGTTGGCGCTGGCCTTTGGGGGTGGCCTATTCATGCCTCCGGAGCTCGAAAGCCCTGGGGCTCGGGATGACGGGGCTGCAGTTGCTGTGCTTCTCTCTATGGCTGAAGAAGTCTCCGCTGGCCGCGTGCAGCTTGAGAAGACTGCTGTCAGATTCGTCTTCTTTGGAGGCGAGGAGGTCAACATGCAAGGGTCGGCTGCATATGCCAGGGCGATGCCTGCATGGGGCGACGGATTCGATCGAGGCGTCATAATAAACAGTGAGTTTGTAGGTGGTGAGGCTCCTTTCTGCTACTGGGAGAGCTCAGGCACCTTCCTGTCCAAATTCCAGGCGTCAGATGAGGCCATACGGCTATATCAGGATGCTCTGGCCTCACTCGGGTTTGCCCCCGCGGTGTCAGCAGGGTCGATCTTCGATGACTCAGGCCGTCTGCTTTCGGCGGAGCTTCGCGCTGTGACAGTAGGACATGCTGACCCTGAGGCTCCGGACACATATCACAGCGTCTCAGACAGCATAGATCGGGTCGTTCCCGAGAAGTTGGAACAGATGAAAGCAGTCTTCTTGCAGATGCTTTCCATACTGGAGCGCGATGACCCGCTGGCGGGCCAGTTTTGGGGGCAAGCGACCCATCCATGAGCCACTTTGCGAAATACCGGCCCACAGGTGGGTCATCCAGTTAGGTGCTTGGCTCTCATCCCCCAGCCCCCGTCCCAAACTCCCGCAGTAGAACTCACATGCGCATTCAGATGACTGAGATAGCCACAAAACTCGGTAGCACAGGGCCCAAAGCCGTTGATTACACTGCCTGGCTGACCACGCAGTAATAATGCATCTGGCATATGTTACATGCGGAATGTGGGTTTCAGCCTGAGGTTGCTTGCCCATAGTAATCAAGCCCAACCTGGCGAAATGGCCCCAGGTTATGGCCCGGACGGGCCGTACCCGCCGGGGGCCATGGATACCCAGTATCCAGTATCGCCCCGGGAAACGAGATTCCATGTTGGCTATCCTGCTTGCAGGCCCCTTTGCCTCGAGAGCGAGGTTCCCTGAGGCACGGGGTTACACCTCGGGTCAAGGCACGAACCCGGCTGTCACCAGGGGTGAGAGCGCCAGGGCAGCGGCCTGTGATAGATGCAGGCCCGAAAAGGGAGAAGAAGGCAGGAAAACACAAGAAAACACCCATAAAGAAGGATAAGACGGGAATTACGGACCATATTAAAGCTTTACGTGTAGAAGTCGGGGTGGTAACATGGGAATACAATACGGTTATGGTAGGA
>CAZXLH010000127.1:0-2548 GCA_964641455.1 uncultured Eubacteriales bacterium
GTATAGCAGGCAAAGAAGCAGCTTCTTTTGGCGAGTAAAATACACGGGCGCTTGCGCTGACCGGTTGAGTTTGATTCAGCAGCCGGTGATGATATACGAAGAGGGGCCGGAGAGTCCGGCCCCTCTCACGTTCCCCGAAAGGCTACAAAGAAAGATGGGGAATCGCCTGTCTCCTGAAAAGCCATAAAGCAAGATTCGGGATCGTCTGTTTCCTGAGAGGCCACAAGCAAGATGGTGATCATCATGTTCAGAATGCATGCTTATTCCTTCACAAGGCGTACCACAACTTCGTTGGGTAAGCACACGATAATCTGGCCCGGGTTAGATATCCAACCTGTACTCATGCAAATGTGGTTTTCACACGGCGAGCTCAATACATGAACACGCCCTTGTTTGACCTCGACTATTGTAGTTCCAAGGATTCCTTCAACAGGGATGGTGCCTTCAGCAATTTGCTTCAGGGGCCTGGATACCACGCTTTGCCCTTTTGCTGATATTACCAGCATAACCGGGCCTTCCCGGAAAATACCTGACGAGTAAGCCAGGATGCCCCCGGCCGCTACGGCCAGGATCACTGACAACGCTGCAACCAAGCGAAACCTCCTGCTGTTTCCACCGTTGCCTCTGGGCTGATTGGGGCATAAACTGAAGCCTCGGGCGTGCCTTTTGGGCCCTGAAACAGAGGAATTGCCAGGCTTTGCCTCCTTCTTTGCCACAGGTTCATGAGCAAACCTTGCTGTGAGCACCGTTTCAACGGCAAATTTGTCGTTTGATGCATCCATTGGTTCTGATTTTGCTCCTTCATTAGGGTTTGAGTAAGCCGTCATAAATGCATAGAATATCAGAATATCTGCTATCCTGGTTTGGGCTCTGGCTCACCGTAAGTATACGGCTTTGAATTTCCCAAGTAAATGTGCTTTTTTGGGTGGGACAGCATAATTTCTAAAAGAGGGAAATTTCGCCTGTGGAGAGAACAAGGATAACCAGGAAATTGATGTTTCCCACGACGGTGTTCCTATTTTCTTAAGGAGGAGATGTCTTGCCGGGAACTTGTCAAACTGAGGCCCACGATGAAGTTCAAAAAGACGATTTGTCACTGGGGCCAATCGATGCAGGCAAGGCGCTTTTTTTGGGTACGTTTTTGCCGCCTTTAGCCGTCCGGCTTTTTGGAGTACCTGAAGGGTATGCAGAGATTGTGAATGTTGTAGGCCTTCTGGCGGTGGCTGTACAATTGGCCTGGAGCAAAGGGTTGTCTCTAAAGAAGGTGTTTCATGTAAACCATGTACGGAACCCTGACTATGGGTACTTGCCAATTATCGGAGTAGGGCTCATATCATTGGAACTTTTGCTAACACAAGGAATTGACTGGCTCTTGGGAGGTAGGCTTGCAGAGTGGCTAGAACTGTTTCCTTCTCACAATATGCCGGATTCCTTGATTGGAGGTATACTGGTTGTGGCTGTCCTGGTTCCGGTAGCTGAAGAATTGCTGTTCAGGGGGTTTTTTGTGACGGCGTTTTCACAGTGGGGCTCGGGATGGGCAGTTATTTTCCCAAGCATTATTTTTGCCTTGTCGCATCATCCTTTGAAAATAGCCGGCGCTTTTATTATGGCGGTGATGGCTGCTGTTTCATTGATACATTACCAGTCAGTTGTCCCGGCCGTTCTCATGCATGCTGCTTCAAACCTTTTTGTCAGGCTTTTGGCGGAATTTCATGAACTGGTGGAATCTCCTTTGGCGGAAGTGTTTTGTGTTGGAACTCGCGTTGCTTTGGTAGCTCTGGCGTTTGCATTTCGTTCCCGCCTGGCTTGGTTTTGGTACGAGTTTCGCAAGTTATGGCGCGAGTTTACTGAGGCGCCCCAATTTGGGTTAAGGTTTAGGGCGCTGCTCAAGCACTGGTCGTGGATTCTGATTTTCATCTTCCTCGGAATCTCTTTCCTTGGTCTTGTATTGTTTTCGTTTTTTGAGCCATAGGTGCTTTGCCTACTTTGACAGCCTCTTTGTGATGTTACAATGGCTTTAGGAATCTCACATCCGGAGGTGGAAGTATTGGCAGTATCGAGCAAGTACATAGACACAATCTTTTGCAAGTCATGCGAGATCATGAACGAATTGCCTGAAAATGCAGTTGCACTAACCGTAACATCACCTCCTTATTGGAATGCCATCGACTATGACCGCCATGTTGAAAATGCTCAACAGGATTACCGGACACGCAACTATTCCATTGGATACCAGGGATACAGCGACTACCTGTCATGGTTCAAAAACATCTCAGATGAGATTCTTCGCGTTACCAAACCCGGGGGTTTCATGGCGATTGTAATCGGAACAGTACTTTTGGAGCGAAAACACTATCCGGTTCCGTTTGATGTGGTTTCGCTTCTTGCCGGCAAAGATGATTGCTGCCGTTTGGGATGCGGTAAGCCCTCTAAGGCCGGTGAATCTTGCTGGGAATTTCACCAGGACATAATTTGGCACAAGGTTACCGGAGGGGTAAAGCGGGCCGGAGTGCTTGTTCAGCATCCGTATCCCGGATATTTTTACCCT
>CAZXLH010000128.1:0-2539 GCA_964641455.1 uncultured Eubacteriales bacterium
AGCGCCTTCCGAGTGGGGGCGCTTTTGTTATGCCCAGGAGGGAAGGAGGTGGGTTGCGTGGCCGAGTTGACGGCGAAAGAGCGGGCGGCCGCGAAAGGTTTCTCTGTGATCGAAGGCGGCAGGCGCGGTTTTATCGTTGACGGTATCAATTGGGGGCATATTGGCGATGTGCTCCGCAGGCGGCGGGAGGTGTATAAGATCCCTTTGGCAGAACTCGCTGAACTCATGGAATTGCCCGTGGAGCGGCTGGAAGCCTTCGAAAGAGGGGAGATCCCGCAGAGGAACTTTTGTATTCGGTATCGTGAGACGCTGGAGGCGGCGCGAGAGGCTCGCAGATAAAGCCCAGGTATAGGGGCGGTTCGGAAAGTATAGAGCTAGGCTCCTGGCACCGTGAGGGGGCCTTTCGCGTGAACAAACTCCCGTCTGCGGCATTGAGGGGGGTGCAAGCGATGGCTGAGGCCCATTTGATTGTATACGTATGCCCGAAGTGCGGCCGGACGACAAAGGCCCTGCCCAGGGCAGATATATGGTGCCCTTGCGGACGTAGGATGAAGCAGGAGAAGCCCGGTTCTTCCGAGAGGGGCCGGGCTTAATTCTATGCTAACACGTGGACCCGGCGCAGAAGTGTCAGGCCGGGCGGTTGACCTGGCCCGTTCTTTCGTTATCAGAGTTATCAGAGGCCCTAAAAAGGGACTTTTCCAACGCAGTAAAAAAAGGCCGGGGGTGATCCCGGCCCGGATATGTCACTTTGGCAGGTGTCATATTGGCGTATGTAGGGAGGCCCTACAGGCCCAGGGTAGCGGCTGCACAATCGGCCCAGAGGGTGCCCTTGCGGATGTAGCGCCTGACCATAGCCGTTGACTTGTGGCCCGTTTGTTCCATGATGGCCCTCTCGGTAGCGCCGGCCCTGGCTGCTGACGTTGCCATTCCGCTTCTGAGCGAGTGGCCCGAGTAGTCGGAAGGGTCAAGCCCGGCCGCTTCCGCGGACCTCTTCACTATGTTGGCTACAGCCCTATCACTTAGCCTTCTCTTTGAAACATTCCCATGACGATCGACGGCCCGAAAGACCGGCCCGGAGGTGATCCCTGCTTCGCTGAGCCATTCCTGGACGGCGTGGACGGGGCAGGTTTCTGCCTGACGGCCGTAGGGTATGGGGATGTCCCTTCCTTCGCCTTCCTGATCCGTCTTTGAGCGGCCCAGGTGGACGACCATGCCCTGAATCTCTAACTTAAGATCCTCTACATCAAGGCTGACTAACTCTGACCGCCTGAAGGCTCCGGCGAAGCCCAGGAGGAGAAGTGCGCGATCCCGGAGGCCCAGGCGAGTGTCAGGCAATGCCTTGACCATGGCCCGTATATCCTCCGTCAAAAGTGCTTCTTTCTGATCCTGCTCCGTTCCGCAGATTCTCTTAATCCCTCCGAGAGTTTCACGTATCAAAGCATGGCCTGTGTCAAACTCGTAGCCGCTCCGCTTGTGTGCCTGCGACATGGCCGTTAGGCGGCGCTGGAGCGTGGCAGGCTTATAACCCTGTCGGGCGAGATCCGAGAGGTATAAAGAGACCGTCTGAGGTGCGGCAGGCATGGCCTGGAGGCCGTGGCCCTCGGCCCATTCGATGAAGTGCCTCATATCGGAGCGGTAGGCCCTCAGTGTATTCTCTGCCCTTGCGTTCTCTATGTAACCCTTCGTGGACTCCAAAAGCGCCTCTGAGACTACGGGGAGGTTCCCTTCGACCGGTTGAAGGTTCGCCATTCTTGTTCCCTCCGTTCTGACTTCCGATAGTCTTATATTATCGGAAGCTAGGAATAGCATACCATGACTAGTTATGAGCTGTCAAGGGGAGAATTGACGAGACAAGACGACTCATGCTATGCTATGAGTAGGAGGTGTATGACGGATGGAGGAACTGCTCACAATTGAGGAAACCGCCGATTACCTGCGCGTCTCTGTTTCGACCGTTCGGAGGATGTTGAACGACGGCCGTCTGAAAGGTGTGAACATCGGTAGGCAGTGGAGGATTCCGAAGGAAGCCCTGGCCGAACTGACCCGCCCGGGAGGGACAGACAAGCAGGAGATCCGCAATGCGTGGTATTTGAAGCAGTTGGCGAACCTTGTTGTCGTGGAGATGGTGGACGGCAAATTAGGCTGTTTCCATGTGGCGCCTTTCAGGAACGTTGACCTGGAGGCCCTCAGCCCTTACAAAGGCTATCATCCCAACGAGATCGAAAGCGCCGTTCCGGTGGCAGACTACGTTCTGCCCTTTTACGGTCTTCGGAGGGAAGCCCTGCTAGGAGGCTTGCCAGAATCGACGTAGGCCGGCGCAAGTTTCAGGGACATGTTGACCTATGGGGCAGGGTGCAAACGCTTGCCCTGGGCGGCCCTGGCCCTATTGTTTTCAGGGCTATTACATCAAAAGCAGAGGTGAACATGTTAGGCTGTGTTCGCCTACACCTTAACGAACAAGCCGAACAAGAACCTGGAGGAACGGGAGAACCGGGGGCGAACCTCTTTGTCGGAGGTGGCCGCAGATGTTGGAGAAGAT
>CAZXLH010000129.1:0-2423 GCA_964641455.1 uncultured Eubacteriales bacterium
ATTGTAGTTGCTGGCCATAGAGTAGTTGTAGGCCCCGGTGCAAAGAATAGCTACAGTATCTCCAACTTCCACCTCAGGCAGACTCACATCCCAAGCCAGCATGTCGCCTGATTCGCAGCAGTTGCCTGCAATAGACACTTTGCCCTCGGCTGGCTGATCGGCCTTGTTGGCCAGGATCGCATCATACTCAGCCTGATAAAGCGCCACTCGTGGATTGTCGGCCATTCCACCGTCAACAGATACGTATGTCCTGACTCCCTCTATGTGTTTGACTGCATTCACCGTGTAAAGGGTGGTTCCTGCCTCGCCCACTATTGCTCTCCCAGGCTCCATCAGCAGTGTCGGCAGAGGCAGCTGGCGCTTTTCAGCTGCACGGAACAGGGCAGGCCCAATGGCCTCTGCCAGCTCTGCCACTGCCAGAGGATCGTCGTCGGCATTGTATCTGACTCCCAGGCCGCCTCCTATATCCAGCTCCTCCATGATAAAGCCTGTCGCATCAAAAGCCTCCCTCGCAAAATCCATCATGACTTCTATCGCGTGCAGAAATGGCTCAACCTCGAATATCTGCGAGCCGACATGGCAGTGAAGCCCTGTCAGCTTCACATTCTTCAGTTCCTTGATGTGCCTGACGGCACGGAGGGCATCGCCGTTGGGTATGACGATTCCGAACTTGGAGTCTATCTGCCCGGTCTTCACGTATTCGTGGGTATGCGCCTCGATTCCCGGGGTCAGCCTGAGTATTATGTCAGCCACAGTCCCCCTGGCATCCGCCAATGCGTCTATGAGGCGGAGTTCATCAATGTTGTCGACGATGAAACGGCAAATGCCAGCAGAAAGAGCAAAGTCGATCTCGCTTAATGTCTTGCTGTTGCCGTGGAAGTATAGCGAATCAGGCGGGCAACCCGCGGAAAGCGCCGTATACAGCTCGCCACCAGAGCATACATCAAGAGCAAGCCCTTCCTCTGCAACCATCATTGCAATAGCCTTTGTCATCAGCGCTTTGCTTGCGTACAGTATGCGCACCCGAGGGTACCTGGATTCGAACTCGCGGCGATGAGCGCGGCAAGCGTTGCGTATCGCCATCTCATCTACAACATAAAGTGGAGTGCCATAGCGCTTAGCCAGGGCAACCGCGTCACAACCGCCTATCATCAGGTGTCCCTGGCTGTTAACTTGAGTACGATCATTTCTGTCACGAGCCATCTGC
Organism: uncultured Eubacteriales bacterium; assembly: GCA_964641455.1. Classification (GTDB taxonomy): domain Bacteria; phylum Bacillota; class Sulfobacillia; order Fermentithermobacillales; family Fermentithermobacillaceae; genus DTU015. Next base: position 1,208 of record CAZXLH010000129.1, read on the forward strand.
TGCACTCTCCCGTCGGTGCCACTCTCATAAGTGCAAGTAAATTAGGTTAACACTAACACATGTGACGCACCTGCGCAAGAGCGCAATCTGTTGCTTCTGCGCTTCTGAACACGGCCTCATGCAGGTAACGCCTGCAAACAAGTCTCCCCAGGGGAGGATAATGCCGACCTGCCTTGAATTTTCTTAGTAGCACACCGCATTGCTGCAGGCAAGGGGGAATGTCAGTTTGGCTCAGAGTTTTGTGTGGAAAGGAATCGTCGAGGGTTTCTATGGGAGACCATGGACGCATCAGGAGCGCCTTGACATGATGGCCTTTATGTCAGAGGTTGGCATGAACGCCTACATGTACGCCCCAAAGGACGACCCCTACCATAGGGAAGATTGGCGCAGTCCGTACCCCTCAAAGAAACTGGCAAGCCTGCGTGAGCTCGCATCTCATGCCAAATCACATGGGGTGTCGTTTGTGTTTGCGGTAAGCCCGGGAATGTCAATAAGATACTCCGACAAGCGCGATGTAGATGCCTTCATGCAGAAACTGAAAGCCCTGTATGGAGCGGGTGTTAGGGATTTTGCCATCCTCTATGACGACATTCCAAATGTTCTTTCTAACGAGGCAGACCGCAAGGCTTTCCCGGACCTCGCATCTGCGCAGGTTGCCTTTGCGAATTCCGTTCGCGACCGCCTAAGGAAATGGTCTTCCGAAACCACCCTAATGGTTTGTCCCACTCAGTACAACGGCGACTACACCACCGAATATGTTCTGGGAATGGGCGCCGGGCTCCATCAAGACATAGACATCATGTGGACTGGCCCTGACGTCTGCTCCCGCGAGCTCAGTTACGAGTATACACAGGCAGTATCCGCGGCATTGATGCGGCCAGTAGTCTATTGGGACAATTACCCTGTGAACGATGCCGGAATGAAAGGTGAACTCCATATGGGTCCATATACTGGCAGAGACCAGAAGCTGCCCGAGGTGTGCAGAGGGCTCTTCCTGAATCCGATGAACCAGGCAGAAGCATCGAAGATCGCCCTGAGCGCAGCAGCATCCTATCTTCGCAATCCCGAAGGATATGATCCGAAGGCAGCATGGGAAGCCTCAGCAGTCAAGGTTCTGGGAGTGGACGCCCTGGAGGCGATCACTCTCTTTGCCGATGCATGCGCCATCAGCCCGTTGCATCCCGCAGAACCTCCGTTGCTCAAGGAGGCTGTCGAT
>CAZXLH010000130.1:0-2392 GCA_964641455.1 uncultured Eubacteriales bacterium
AGGTGGTGGTGTGTGCTGTCACCTTATTTATATTGGAAAGGAAGGTAAGAGATGAAATCTATTTCAATAGATATAGAAACTTACTCAAGTATTAACTTAGGGAAATCTGGGGTTTATCGCTATGCCGAGAATGATGATTTTGAAATACTATTATTTGCTTATTCGGTAGACGGTGGAGAGGTAAAGGTTGTAGATTTGACCAATGGAGAGAAAATCCCTAGAAGCATTACAAATGCCCTTAAAGATGATGGAATTATCAAATGGGCCTTTAATGCAATGTTTGAAAGGGTGTGCCTCTCTAAGTTTCTAGGCTTAGAAACAGGCAAATATTTAAATCCTTCATCCTGGAGGTGCTCCATGGTTTGGTCTGCCTATATGGGTCTACCTCTATCCCTTGAAGGTGTAGGTACAGTATTAGGTTTAGAAAAACAAAAATTGACGGAAGGTAAAGATCTAATAAGATATTTTTGCATACCCTGTAATCCAACAAAAATAAATGGTGGGAGAACTCGTAACTTTCCAAAACATGATGGTGATAGGTGGCAGAGGTTTAAAGAATACAATGCCCGTGATGTAGAAACTGAGATGTTAATTCAAGAAAAATTATTTAAATTTCCAGTGCCTGATTTTATTTGGAAAGAGTATGAGATGGATCAAATAATAAATGACCGAGGGATTGCCATAGATATGGATTTTGTAAAGCAAGCTGTTTATATAGATGGGATTTCTAGTGAAAAACTAATGACTGTTATGCAGGATATTACCAAACTGGAAAACCCTAACTCGGTGCAACAGATGAAAGGGTGGCTTTTAGAAAATGGAATGGAAACAGAGAGTCTAGGTAAGAAAGCAGTTGCAAAACTTCTGGAAAGTGCCAAGGAGCCTTATAAAACAGTATTGGAACTTAGACAAAAGCTTGCTAAATCTTCTATAAAGAAATATGCAGCAATGGAAAATGCAGTATGTGGTGATGGACGGGCAAGGGGGATGTTTCAATTCTATGGTGCTAATAGAACAGGCAGGTTTTCAGGAAGGCTTATTCAATTACAAAACCTACCTCAAAACCATATGAAAGATCTAGGAGAAGCTCGGTCACTAGTTAGAAGTAAAAATACTGAGGCCTTAGAATTACTCTATGAAGATGTTCCAGATACATTATCCCAGCTTATTCGCACCTCATTTATACCTAAAAAAGATAAAAAGTTTATTGTTGCAGATTTTTCAGCTATTGAAGCTAGGGTTATTGCATGGCTAGCAAATGAAAAATGGAGAATAGATGTATTTGCAGATGGCGGAGATATATACTGTGCTTCAGCTTCACAGATGTTTAATATTCCAGTAGAGAAAAATGGGATAAACGGACACCTTAGACAAAAAGGTAAAATTGCAGAACTGGCACTTGGCTATGGCGGAAGCATAGGAGCCTTAAAATCTATGGGAGCCTTGGACATGGGTCTTAAAGAGGAAGAATTACAGCCTCTGGTATATGCCTGGCGGCAATCAAATCCAAATATTACTAAGCTTTGGTGGGATGTTGACAGAGCAGCAAAGAACTGTGTTAAGGAAAAAATCCCTACTAAAACTCATGGAATAAAATTCATTTATCAAAGTGGAATGCTTTTTATTGTTTTACCATCAGGTAGAAAGCTTGCCTATGTGAAGCCTAGAATGGGCGAAAATAAATTTGGTGGTGAGGCTGTGACCTATGAAGGGGTCGGTGGAACTAAAAAATGGGAACGAATAGAAAGCTATGGACCAAAATTTGTAGAGAATATTGTTCAGGGGATTAGTCGTGATATTTTGTGTCATGCAATGAAATCATTAAAAGATTACTATATTGTGGCCCATGTCCATGATGAAATAATAATAGAAGCAAACATGGATGCATCTCTTTCACAGGTTTGTGAGGAGATGGCAAAAACACCTAGCTGGGCAAAGGGTTTATTATTAGGTGCAGATGGCTTTGAGTGTCTGTTTTATCAAAAAGATTAAAATAAATTTTATAAAAGCTCAACTTTCCCTTCCTCCTGTGGCTATTAAGTAGAGGCACTTACCTCTAAATAAAATCACAGGAGGTTTTTTTATGAAAGAACTGATACCTAAAGACAAATATGGTGTGTTTGCTGACACCAATGATACAGCAAGAGTAGATAGTCTTTTTGTAGCAGAGTTTTTTGAAAAACAACACAAACACGTCCTGCGGGATATATCTAGAATTACTGAGCCCAAATCTGGGCTGAGTGAAGAATTTATTAAAACTAATTTTAAAGCTGGTTTTTATAAGGATTCTACTGGAAGAAAGCTACCTTGTTATTTTATGACCAGAGATGGTTTCACATGGTGCTTGCTGATGTGGCACGTAGGGATAAAGCGGAAGCGCGCATTGATAGAA
>CAZXLH010000131.1:0-2341 GCA_964641455.1 uncultured Eubacteriales bacterium
CCCTGCACCATCTGTGGTTCGCGTCTGGATATCGTAGTGCCGTCCCCCAGCTGGCCCCTACTGTTGCTGCCCCATGTCCAGACAGTGCCGTCCGCGCGCAGCGCCATCCGAAAGTCTCCGCCGGCTTTCGAAACGGCAATTGCTGCAACGTTTTCCATCGCTGACACTGGACTCAAGGGCCTGGATGCACCGAGCGGATCCACGAAGAGTATTGCCCCTGACTCAGCTATAGAACCATCTGCCAATGCTAGAAGGGTTGCATCTGTGCTAGACGCAGCAACTTCCACAACACCTTCCACCCCATCTGCAGGGCGGGGAACCTTGATGCGTATCCTAATCGATTCCTTGATCAAGTCTGCGTGGTTATGCCCCCATACCCAAAGAGTCCCGTCAGGCGTCACCACAAGCGAGGAATTTGTCCCGGTGGCTAGCTTTCCCCGTCCACCTGTCGCCAGCACCTTAGAATCAGACGCCATATCTTTAAGGCCGGCGCTGAGCCTCCGGCTCTCGACGCTATCGTCATCGGCATTGCGCGCGCACCCTCCGTGCATCATTGCCAGCAGCAATACAGCGGCCACAACAGCATGAAGCCAAATCTGCCTGCAAACGCAGTCAAGCTTGCACAGTCCGTTCTCCAAAGCAAGCGCCACCTCCCACGGTCAGGCTCTTCCTGTTGAGTCGTCTCGCGAGGCCAGATCACCACGCCAGGATCTTCTCCGTGCCCGAGCCTCCTCCCGCTCCCGGACGCTGCATGGTCGAGTCGACCATGGCCTTAAAGCTCTTCAGCACCCGAACCATCACCTTGCGGAACGCTTCCTCGAACCGTTCGGAGACCTCTCCTTCTGCCAGCCGAGGCCGTGGACCCGGACCCGGCTCCTCAACCAGTGGATCGTCATAACCGAACCCTGGCAGGTGATCAGTTGGGCGTACGTCTCCATGCGCATCGATGTCCTGCAGTGAGTGAAGACCTAGCCCAAAATGCCACATCGCGTCACGGATGTCTCCTCGTGCGAGTTTCACCATAGCGATTCGAAGTTCCTCATTGAAGTGTTCTATCCTTGAGTCTATCTGATGTGGTTCGTTTGTATTGAAATGCCGGGAGGGTTGCACAATAGCACAATAGATGGGGGAGTCACAGTCACGCGCACCTTGAGCTATCCACCCGGCCCACTCTTCGCTAAAGCCCGCCTTCGTCGCAATATCCAACGTCAAGTCATGGTGATCCTTCTGGTCCCAGAGCCCGTTTGGATCATATCTAACGAGAGGGTTTGACCTGCAGTATTCATACCAGTTCAGCCCGTCCCTCGCCGGATCTCGACTTATAAATCTCCCTGTTTCGGGGTCATAGTACCTGGCCCCGAAGTAGTAGAGCCCTATAGCGCCGTCCTCAGGCTTCCCAGTGAACCTATGCGCTTCGCTGGCCAGCGGCCCGATTGATGTGACAACTAACCCGAACGGCTCATACTCAAACCTCGCTACGACCTCGCCCGAAGAGTCCGTGCTCGCCCTGGCAGACCGGATTGACGTCTTCATACGAAGCACACAACTGCATCTTCGGATTGTGAGGTCCACGAGCCTTCCGCCACCAACTGCTGCACAAAGCCCAGGGCTGCCGAATCTCATCGTCCAACACTCCTGCTAAGTAACTTCGAATTAGTTTCTGCGCGGTCTTAGCTTTTGCGCTATAATGCCTGGTAGATGCCTGTATGGCAACAGGAGGTGCAGCGCAAATGCGATTTGTCAGAGAACTCGACGAGTACGAGATTTCCGAGCTTGAGACCATGCGACGCACTGCTGTGGGCCGAGTATCCCAGAGAGCCCACGTGGTTCTGCTCTCGAGCCAAGGCTACTGTATCGCCAAGATAGCCCGGATATTCAATGCCTCTGAGAATCCTGTCCGGCAATGGATTGTGCGATACGAGGCACATGGTATCGATGGTCTGTGCGACAGACCTCGCAGCGGGAGGCCGCCGAAGGTTTCGGCGGCCCTCCGGGCCTCTATCGAGCAGGATGTTCAAAAGGATCCCGCAGAGCTTGGGTATCTCTTTAGCATCTGGACCGTTGGGAAGCTATGTTCCCATGTCGAAACAAAATATGGCATTGGGATTAGTTCGGCCACAATGTATAACCTGCTGAAATCTCTTGGGTTTCGGCACAATCGCCCACGGCATGCACCGAAACGGGGATATGATCCGCAGGCACAGGCCAAAATGGACGCTATCACAGAGGTGCTCAGTTCCCCAGTGGCCGGGAATCACATACTTTTTCAGGACGAATGCGACCTCCATCTTTTGCCAACCATAAGGGCTATGTGGATGCAATGCGGCAAGCAAACCCGGGT
>CAZXLH010000132.1:0-2321 GCA_964641455.1 uncultured Eubacteriales bacterium
TCTTTCAGTCCCCTATTCATCGGGGTGATCGGTGCAACAGCGTTACGTTTAAGGGCTGCCTACGACCGCTGACCTTTCAGTCCCCTATTCATCGGGGTGATCGGTGCAACGCCCCCAAAGGCCATGGCTATCGGTTTTCAACTCCACTTTCAGTCCCCTATTCATCGGGGTGATCGGTGCAACGCCATTTTAGTAGCTATGGGTGTGCCTCGTTTTATCTTTCAGTCCCCTTTTCATCGGGGTGATCGGTGCAACTGGTGAAGAGTGGAGCGATGCCATCCCCGGCACGGGTCTTTCAGTCCCCTATTCATCGGGGTGATCGGTGCAACGCGGCGATCCGGCCTACGCGCGGCAGGCGGTGAGCTCTTTCAGTCCCCTATTCATCGGGGTGATCGGTGCAACCTTACGCCAGGTCGAACCCAGCACAGCCCCATGTACTTTCAGTCCCCTATTCATCGGGGTGATCGGTGCAACGCTTGCACAAAGTGCTCCCGGCCATGGGCGTCCAGGCCTTTCAGTCCCCTATTCATCGGGGTGATCGGTGCAACTGGGCCAGTTTGAAATTTTACCTATCCGTGATGATGCTTTCAGTCCCCTATTCATCGGGGTGATCGGTGCAACGGCGGCAGTGATCCGGGCGCTGTCGGCAATGGCATCACTTTCAGTCCCCTATTCATCGGGGTGATCGGTGCAACAATCGCGCCACGCTGTAGCCGGAGGGAGTGTCCAGCTTTCAGTCCCCTATTCATCGGGGTGATCGGTGCAACCTAGATAACGCAAACATCATTGTAGTTGGCCGCCGCTTTCAGTCCCCTATTCATCGGGGTGATCGGTGCAACGCTAAAGCTTGCAGGGGATGGAGTGTTTACACCACTTTCAGTCCCCTATTCATCGGGGTGATCGGTGCAACGGAAAAGAGTCGGCACAGTGGGTGTCGATATTTTTTTGCTTTCAGTCCCCTATTCATCGGGGTGATCGGTGCAACAAGAACAACAACAGCGCGTTATATTCTATTTCAAGAACTTTCAGTCCCCTATTCATCGGGGTGATCGGTGCAACACAGACGAGCAGATGATGCAAAGCGCCATTGCCTCTTTCAGTCCCCTATTCATCGGGGTGATCGGTGCAACATTCGCCACTGTCTCCGGAATCGAAACCGCGGGGCTGCTTTCAGTCCCCTATTCATCGGGGTGATCGGTGCAACGGCATGGTAGTCAGCCTGGCACTGCAGATAGCGAACCTTTCAGTCCCCTATTCATCGGGGTGATCGGTGCAACGATGTGGAATATGCATAGCTATGCAGAAATGGTGGCTCTTTCAGTCCCCTATTCATCGGGGTGATCGGTGCAACAAGACGCCGGCGATGAAGGCGCAAAGCTGGCTCATCTTTCAGTCCCCTATTCATCGGGGTGATCGGTGCAACCCAGCCGCTTGGCGGGATTTTGTGAGATGTGGACCCTCTTTCAGTCCCCTATTCATCGGGGTGATCGGTGCAACGCTGGCTTGCAGCAGGAAGTAGCCCTGCTCTTCGTCTTTCAGTCCCCTATTCATCGGGGTGATCGGTGCAACAGATGGTACAAGGTTATCAGGGCAGCTTGAAGGGAAAACTTTCAGTCCCCTATTCATCGGGGTGATCGGTGCAACTATGCAAATCTAGGGCGAGAAATGTCAAAAACAGTAGCTTTCAGTCCCCTATTCATCGGGGTGATCGGTGCAACTTTTCACTAAAGAGGACTTCATGGACACGGGCGTAGCTTTCAGTCCCCTATTCATCGGGGTGATCGGTGCAACCGCGGCCAGGTAAGCAACCTGCAGCCGCTCCAGCTCGCTTTCAGTCCCCTATTCATCGGGGTGATCGGTGCAACCCAGCGCGTTAAGCCCAGCTTCGGTAGCCAGGAAAAGCTTTCAGTCCCCTATTCATCGGGGTGATCGGTGCAACGTAAAAATTGACGAAAACGAAAATGTGCGGCCCGTCAACTTTCAGTCCCCTATTCATCGGGGTGATCGGTGCAACGACAAGGAAATATTTTAAAAATAGATTTAGTAAATCTTTCAGTCCCCTATTCATCGGGGTGATCGGTGCAACGGAAAAGATACTGGCCACCAACCAGCCGATCCCTTCTTTCAGTCCCCTATTCATCGGGGTGATCGGTGCAACACACACCCTCCCTTACGCACAGCCTGCCCTTGGTTTTCTTTCAGTCCCCTATTCATCGGGGTGATCGGTGCAACAGACAGCTGGCGATATTTTAATGGCAGCTGGTTATCTTTCAGTCCCCTATTCATCGGGGTGATCGGTGCAACTGACTAGGACGCAACAG
>CAZXLH010000133.1:0-2312 GCA_964641455.1 uncultured Eubacteriales bacterium
CTCTATCGCCTCGTACCCATCGATCACAAGAAGCATTTCGCCATGAAGGTGAGCCGCAAGCTCACGGAGTATGGCCGCGGTCACTGAACGCACCCACGATGGCTGATCCATTGAGCCTTTCGACGGAACCTCTATGTTGAAGCCGCAAAGCACACGGCGAAACCCTGCTGCAAGATACTGAAGAAAGACTGCAGGATCGTTGTCATGCTTGTCCAACTGATACCAAACGAGCGGTTCACCACACGCCTGTGAGAGCTGAAGCAAGAGAGTGGTTTTACCATAACCCGCGGGAGCCACTAGAAAGGTTGCCTTTCCGTCATCGAACCGCCCCATTCTCCGGATCAATCTGGACCGCGTGACTGTGCCAGGGCTGATTCTAGGAGGCTCCAGTTTGGTTACGACGAGGTCTGCCACTGTGTGCACCTCCTCGGCCGCGACATTTTCATCCGTCGGCACTAGTTATTCGACATCTATCTCCGGTCACCTACTGCGCGCGAAGTGGAAACGGCGTACTTTGGTCATGTTTTGGTCACTCCGTTTTCGTTAAGATTCAATGAGATTCCATTATTCTACCCACCAGGTTCCGATGCTGCTGTTTCTTGAGGCCAGAGGGCTTTTCAACCGGTAATCCAGTGACCATTGCAATGAAGTTAAGCGAACCCCAACGATTTGGTGTCCAACAAACTGATTAGGAGTGAGCCTTATGTTAAGGTCCCGTTGTCTTCGTATTTCGCTGACCGCAATTGCGTTGATGGCTGCTGTGATATTCGTTGCAGCTCTGCCTGCTATGCGCGCAAGTGCAGCGGACGAGAAGACCTACATTGAGTTCATTGTTGACGCATCTTTTAGTATGACAGCTAAGGTTGAGGGCAAGAAGTCCAGGATGGACGTGGCCAAGGAAGTCCTCACGGACCTCGTAGAAGGGCTGAGTGACGACCCAAACCTTGAGATCGCATTGAGAGTGTACGGTTTCGAGCTGCCGGGCAAGAGCCCGTGTGAAGACTCGGGGCTGCTGCAACCATTTGGGCCGGTGGGCAAGGTCCGCTCATCGATACTGAAAATCGTGCAGTCGCTGCGGCCCAGGGGCCAGACGCCTATTGGTTACTCCTTGCGGGAGGCGGTTAAGGATTTTCCTGATTGGCGCAGCGGAAGGAATGTCATAGTCCTCATTACAGACGGCGAGGAGAGCTGCGGCGCTGATCCATGTGCAATCTCCAGAGAATTGCAGCAACAAGGGATCATCATGAAGCCGTATGTGGTTGGATTCGGACTTGACCTAAAAGCGGAGGAGAAAGTCAAATGCATCGGCCACTACTTCTCTGCCAAGGACAGAGATACCCTTAACCAGGCTTTGAAGTCGATCATGGTTCAGGTTGTTGCGGCACCGTCGCTTGAAGTGGAGGTCTGGGCCGATGGTGCCAACGTCACCGCCAGGACCGACATTCAGATCCTCGATTCCGCGGGCAGGCCCGTGCCAGTTGAGGTGAAGCAGCCGGCCGGCCAGGTTCTCAAACTCTCTGTGGACGAGGGTGTGTATACCGTAAGGGGCCGGTTCGTAGTCGATAATGACACGATTGAGACAAGCCAGACCGGCGTGAGCCTCAAGGCGGGAGAGACCACGCGGGTTCGCCTTGATTTCGGGCAATTGACCGGGAGCATCCTCCTGTACGCCGACGCAGGGGGCAGGCGGATACCGCCTTCGGCCCTCAAAGCAGTCGTATACAGCGGCGGCACATCTCGAGGCCAGCTCAAGGTAGATGGAGATGCGCTGTCGATAAGGCTGTCACCTGCAACATACCACCTGGAATGCACATACGGCACTGATCCCGAGCAGAGCCGGATAGTGGAGGGCATTGAGGTCAAGCGGGGCCAAGTCAGGAGAGTGAACGTCGAGTTCCAGCAGCCCGGACGGCTGCAAGTCAAGGCGTTCGTCAATGATAGCCCGAGTGACCAGGTGGACGTGAAGCTCTTCCAGGGCGGCTCGCTGATCAAGCCTTTCACCAAGGTTTCCGGCGTGCGAGGGCTCTTCGAGGCCAATGTGCTTGAAGGCACCTACGACGTAGTGGCGATTCCGGCCGTCGCTGGATTTGCCGAGAAGAAGGTCAGCAACATCCAGATCAGGGAAGGGCAGTCCGTGGAGACCGAAGTGAGGTTCGCCGCAACGAAGATCCGTGTGAATCTTCTCTCCGATGGCAAGCCGCACCGTGAGGGACGGGTGATGCTATACTGGCACGATCCCGACAAGCGCAGCGTCGAAAGCGAGGAATACGTGTGCGACCTTGAGAACGTGTCAAGAGGCGTATACGAGCAGA
>CAZXLH010000134.1:0-2239 GCA_964641455.1 uncultured Eubacteriales bacterium
AGCCAGGCCGTCGCTCCAATCAGTATGCATATGGATGTCTCCGCGGATCGTGTCGACATCGATGAGCCGTGGAAGCGTTCCCCCAATTGCGGCCTCGATCTCGCCACGATCCTCGCGAAGCTCCGGTGGAATGTATTCCATGCCCAGGATAGCGTAGAGCTTCTCTTCGCTATCCACATGAATCATCTCTCCCGTGTCATCTCGGCTGATCCCATACTCACTTATCTTGAGGCCGTGCCTGCCGGCAATTCCCCTGAGCTTCACATGGTGCGCCTTTGAACCTGTAATATGGTGCAAGCCTGTCCAGTATGATTCAGGCCCAACGGCTCTGAGCTCGCACTTGATGCCGTCGTCTGTAACTGCCTCAGCTTTAGTGGATCCCTTTGCCGTAATATGGCCAAACACGTCCATGGACGAAAAAGCCTCCAAGATGCGATCCGGAATCCGGGTCGAAACGATAAGGTCGATATCACCTATTGTATCGCGCCTTCGCCGGAGGCTGCCCCCGATTCCTACGCGCTCTGCTCCATCGATCTCAGAAAGCACGACCGCAATCTTGTCGGCAATCGGCATCACGCTGTAAAGAGGTCTTCGTCCCTCAGTCATCTTCATGTTTTCTATGGCCTTTATTATGTTCGCCTCCGTCTTTTCTCCAAACCCTGGCAAACTCCGGATTCTGTGGGCTCGCGCAGCTGCAAGCAGACTCGCCTCGTCTTCGACTCCGAGAGACTCATAGAGCTTCCACGCAGTCTTTGGCCCTATGCCAGGCACCTCTATCAATGCCAGTATCGCACTGGGCACCTCAGCCCTTAGCCTTTCAAGATACTCAATCCTGCCACATGACTCCATCTCTTCAACCTTTGCCCGCAGGGATTCGCCAATCCCAGGAATGGCACCAGGATCCCGGGCAAGAAGAGCCAGCGCCGGCTCGTCCAATCCAGCAATAGCCTCAGCGGCCCGCCTGTATGCCCTAACCTTGAAAGGATTCTCTCCCATGATCTCGAGCAGGTCGGCAATCTTGCTAAATGACTCCACCACTCCCAGGTTTGACTGGTTCATGTTTCGACCCCCCAAGTCCTGGAAGATGGAAGTCCTCCGGTACGATCTTCTCGAACCCGTCCCAGATGGAAGGCGCAACCTTGATCATTCTCATTGCAACGGGCGAAGACTCCACTGCTCTGGTAAGGCTGGGAATTCTGAGAGAAACAAGGGCCACCAAAACGACGCTGATGATCAGACACGACCTGGCGATCCGCAGCGCAGCGCCACCAAAAGAATTCAGGGCGGATACGCCTGAGCCGCTTACAGCGGACGACAACGCCTGGCCAATCAGGTCAACTACTACCAAAGTCACTATGAGCAATGCCAGGAACCCAACCATATTCGCACCAGGAGGACGCAGATTTGGAAACCACCTCTGCAGCATATTGGAGGCGGCTTGCCATCGGTTGACCGCAACCAGAATCGCAATTATTATTCCCGCAAAATCGAATAGCTGCTTCACAAATCCGCGCCGAAAGCCTACGACAAAATCTGCCACCAGAATAACCAGAAGTACTATGCTAAGCCAATCGAGAGACGAGACATTCAAAGGGCCTCACCTCCGAGTTCATACCTGTTCCAGCAGGTTGAGAAGTTCATTGTAGCGCCGCTCGGATATGACCAATTCTCCCATGAGATTGAGGGCGGAGAGCACCGCAACCTGATGAGTCGACAACCTCGGATTGACCTCCGCTATCGCTCTCATGCGCGAATCGATCTGCCTGGCCAGAGACTCAATCCTCTCCGCATCGGCGTCCCCGCGTATTACGTATTCCTCGCCGAAGATCACAGTAGACACCCTCGTTCCTACCTGTCCAGCTCCGCCTCCACCTTGCTCCGGCAGCATAAGCATCACTCTCCCCGCCGAGTGGCGCCCCGCCACTCGGCACTCAAGTCGCATCATGTAGAGTGTTTGCCAACGATATTGCAGATTCCTGCATTTTCTCGCCCGGCAGATACGCCTATCTCAAGGTTGCGCCCAGCTTGTCCTCGAGAGCCTGTCTGACCTCATTGTTCACCGAGTTCACTTCCTCATCTGTGAGCGTGCGATCATGGGCGCGGTAGGTAATGCTAAACGCTACGCTCCGCTTGTCTTCAGGCACCGGCGAACCCTCGTACACATCGAACAGGACGACGGAGCGAACGAGTTCGCCTCCTGTTTCCCTGATGAGTTCGGCAACCCGGGCAACAGGAACCG
>CAZXLH010000135.1:0-2187 GCA_964641455.1 uncultured Eubacteriales bacterium
ATGACATGGTCGCTTCGAGCAGCAGCGAGAGAAATATCGCCGTCGCCACCTGTTAGACTACCCTGGGCATCGATCAAAGCCCCGTCAGTGATTTCTATCCTTCCACCGGCTAGAGTCACATCGCCACCATAGGAAGCAATGATCCCACTATTCTTGACATCGTTATGGGCAGTTATTACAATACTGCCGTTTTCCGTAGTCATGGCTGAACCACTGGCCAAACCGGCGATATTGACTATGTCACTAAAGTCTGGACTGGTTCCGGCGAATACCGCTCTGGATGTGATGATACCCGTATTCTCCACATCACGACTAGATAACCGAATATCGCCTATGGCATTGACCGTCCCATTAATTGTGATCAAGCCACTTTCGTTAAGGGGAACTTCCCCTGCTAGTACCCCGTCAACTGCTGACGGAGATGGGTTATTTGGCGAGTCAAAGAAGTTTTCCATGAATCCGGTTGTAGGGGAAATGGCTGTCAAAGACCCGACATTCAATGTGCCTTCCGAGCCCACTATCAAGCCGTAGGGATTGAGGAAAAAAACATTGCCCCCGATCTGTCCGTCACGTATAGAATTTAAGACGCCGTTGATGAACGACTGTTCTGAATGAACAAGATTGAGAAGGTTAACTGAACCAGTGGGAAAATATAGATTTACAGTGTGTCCCGAATCGACGTTAAACCGGCTGAAGGAATTGAAGGCATTCTGATTGACTACGGTGTCTGTGGAGATATTCGTTACGAAGCCGTCTTGGGAGATTGTTGTGTCTGTCTTGCCGTCGGCTATGATTGCTTCCTTAGCGTAGGCTAAGTTGGAAATAAGTAAGCACAAGCAGATTGCCATCGATATACCCTTTTTGACGGTCCTCCCAAGCCTTGTGGGATTAAGCTCCACGATAGCTCTCAAGCTTCGGCATGCGTGAATACAGGCAGCACTCTTCATTGCAGGCCCACCTCCACATTATTCTTGCAGTGAATCCACAGATCCCATCGGGTTCAACGAGAGCAAGAACGAAAGCGTGAACACTGGTGTAAATACACTCAGTCGTGGACGCGGTTCATCTCTGCCCGCAACCAGTTCCTATCTGGAGAAGACTATTCTTCCGACCGGGCAGAAGATGAAACACTTCACCGCGACTTATGGAGTTGTAAACAATTGTCATTTAGCAGTAATTGATGTCGTGAGCAACCCCTTTTATCCCAAAAATGCAACAAACCCCAGAGAAAATCCCTGACCCGACCTGTCTCTCATGTCCTGACCCGCCCCATAAAAATGGATAACTATATACTATTTTAACTTAATGTTATTTAATACTAGCAGTTGGCCACCAAAGGTGTCCATATCACTTAGGGACAGTCTATGTACCAGAAAGGTACAGTTTTCCACTGTACCTTGTGTCAGGACATCTGTTTCTGTACCAATATTGGCATATTATCTATTTGCCCATCGACAGTCTCTTGGAGAGATTCCAGCGCCATGGATGAAATGTTCTTGGTAATGATTTCCGCAATAAACGTAAACAACGCCAATCCGTATGATGATAGTCTTACTTCACGGAGCGACGGTTGCCCACATGATTTGTGGAGCTTCCACTAAATCGCGGAATGTAAAAGACCACCTAACGGTATTTGTGGTTTCGTCGATGTTCTCAGGCAAGGCGTTAGAGTCGAGGACTTGGCCCGCAAACTGAACGGTATGGTTCCACGGCAAAAAGGCCAGTTCACCCAATTCTTCTTCAATCATTTCACCAGAAAGCTCCTCCCCCGCAAACACTCTGATGAGATCACGAATAGGGGAAAGATCCCGAATGAAAAGCATATTGCCCTCCGCATCTTTTTCATAGGAGAAGCACCCAACAAACCCCTCACTTGGCTCTGCTACCTTGGCAAGTACGGCGACAGAATCGAACTCGGCGACAGCTTCAGTCCACGCAAATTCCTCATCCATATATGAACTAACACTGACGATCCGATACCCGTCGATTCCGCCCGGATCATACTTTACTTCTCCCTCAGTCCCAAACATGTCGACTATACCTGAGATGAAGGACAATGTTCCGGAACCATCCTTACGTAATTGCAGTTCCTCTTTGTAGCTAGCACAACCACTTACCAGGACAAGGGTCAGCAAGAAAAATGCCAAAGCCACCCTTTTCATTCTTTTCCCTTCCTTCTTCTACTCT
>CAZXLH010000136.1:0-2185 GCA_964641455.1 uncultured Eubacteriales bacterium
TAGTCACATGCCTAACCTGCTTAGTCTTCCTGTCCATTGCCCTTATCACCCCCTTCAATAACAAAACACCCACTAACCAGTGAGTGCTTCTTTATATTCGTTTACAAACTCCCAGAATTGTTCTTTGGTGTTATTTCCATAACCATACTCCGAGTGAAAGGTCTTGTGGCATCCCTCACAGAGTGTTATGCCATTGTCTAAACTGGTGACCTCCTCCTCATATCCAGAAAAGGAGTTAAGGTGGTGAGCTACAATCCCGCCCCCCTTTTTGCCAGAATCCTTGTGACCGCACAGTTGGCACTTCCATCCATCTCGTCTATATATGTCTTTAACCCATTTTTTAACCCTCGGCGCGAAAGTGTAGCGGTCTTGTTTTCGCTCTTCTTCGGTGAGTTGGGGGTTCCAATTGTGGTGATTTTCACCCGTCCTCTTACACCCGCAAGATTGTTTGTGCCCAAGTTGTGATCTTTTCAATACCACCTCTTTACCGCAGGAACACCTACACAAATACGTTGATAACCTGTTCGGCTTGTACTTGATGAGCTTTAGCACAAAAAACTCATGGAATTGCATCCCTGTTATGCTCATCGCTTTGGTTTTCGCTGCGTTTTGCGCCCCCAAACATCCGCATGACTTCGTCAACCCTTGGAGAAGAGAACTGGCATCAGGGTATGCTTCTTTACCACAATCACACCTGCACCTCCATCTAACACTTCCGGAAGCACTCCTTCCTTCGGTTTCTTCAATCGCCAATAATCTTCCAAATTTTTTCCCGGCAATGTTGCTATAATTTAAATTCCTAGCTGTTTCTTTGTGCAAACACCCGCAACTTTTTGTTCCCCCACTCGTTCTGGTTAAGCTATTTGTGTTTACGATTGTTTTTTTCCCGCATGCACATTCGCACAACCAAAAAACTGTTCCAATTTTGCTTTTCCCGTCAACCCTCTCTAACACCGTCAGCCTGCCAAACTTTTGTCCTCGTATGTCTTTGGCTCTGCCAACAGGAATGATTTTATAGTCCATCACCCCACCTCCAGAGCGAGCGTCATTTGTTGCTTTCCGTTTTTGTACCCCAAATATTTGAGTATAGCTCTTTCTCTTTCTTTGCTATAAAACTCTTGTTCGGGATACCACTCAAAAAAGCACTTGTCTTGTTTACTACAATTACAACCAAGGCAAGCTGGAATGATGTTGTCTTTGGTAAATCCGCCACCGCTTACAACGGGAACGAAGTGATCTCTAGTCAGTTCTGCTTTTTCTCCGCAATAAGCACACCTTCGGCTGAAGAATTTTTTTGCCACCTCCCACTGGGCCAAGGACAGGGTAGCTGGTAGCCTTTTCTTTATAGCCCTGCGCTTGTGCTCCAGCGTGTTTCGCAGTTCTCGGTTTTCATTCCTGTACTTTTTGTTGTACTTGCGTATTTTGTCTTTGTTGTCCCTGTAGTATTTTCTGGCGTACTGTATCAACTCTTCCTTGTTTTCTTGATAGTACACCTCGCGGTATGCCAGCTTTTCCTCTCTTGTTCTTTCGTAATACTCCTTCTTTTGCTCAAGAATTTGTTCTCGGTTTTCTTTGTAGTAGTTTCGGTTGTATTCCAACAGTGTCTCTTTGTTTTCTTCTCTGTATTGTTTGTTGCGTTCGGCATAGATTTCTCGATTTTCCTCGTAGTGTTGTTTTTTCTTCTCGCTCAAAGTCTCTTTGTTTTTCTTCCAGTAATTTTTGTTGTACTCTCGCTTGCACTCTTTGCAAGTGTTATCCAGCCCATCTTCAGACGTTTTCTTTTTATAGAACCACTCATCTGTCCTCGGTAGGCTTTTCTTGCATTTGATACACGCTTTCACTCTAACCACCACCTGAGCCCATTATAGCACAAACTGCAAGTAGTTGCAAGTAGTTGCAAGTAATCGCTAGTCGTGTTAAAATCAAACTGAGGCGGTGATACATTTGAGTAACGACAGAGGATTAAAAAACAGAACCCCCATTTCAAACGCTGTTGATAGCACCCTATACAAACAATTGCAACAATTGTCTTCCGATACCATGATCCCAATATCAAGACTATTGGATCGAGCAATCCAATTGGTACTAGAAGAATATACAAAGCCTACCGAAAGGTAGGCTATTCTTCTGTCCCTTTCACCAACTTACCCTGATTGCCTATGTCCTCTAGCTTGATGTAGTTCTC
>CAZXLH010000137.1:0-2169 GCA_964641455.1 uncultured Eubacteriales bacterium
GGCCGGGCTTTCCAGCGATTAAGTGAGCTTTATGCGGCAACTGGTCAGGTGGGTTTTCGGGCTACCCAGCGGGTGGATGGAAAACTGATCCTAAGGGAAGCCGTAAAAATTCTACAAATGAAGGCGTAGGTGAGGATAGATGGGTAATGTTAAAAACTATCATGTGCAGGGCGGGATTAAATGGATTATAGGTGGAGAGTTGGAAATAGAAAAAGGTGGCAAGCTTACTTTTCAAGGCAAGGAGCTTAAACCGGCGGCAAACCAGTCTGATAGTGAGGCCACCACCATTGATGCCTTGAAGGATGACTTTAACGCCTTGTTGGTTAAACTTAAATCTGCCGGGTTGATGAAATCGGGCTAACAAAAGGGAGGTGAGGGTGTGCTTTCCTTGGAAAAAATAAAACTTTATCTACGTATTGATGGTGATGAGGAGGATGCCCTCATCGTTTCTTTTTTAGACACTGCTCAGGAACTATGTGAGGGCATACTGCGTTTTCCCCTAAATGAGTTTGAAGAATTACCAAAAACAGTAGAGCAGGCCCTGCTTTATGCGGTAGCAACCATGTATGAAAAACGGGAAGGGGCCAAAATTCAAGAAACATTGGATGTGTTGAAACGGCTCCTTTTCGCCTACCGCAGAGAAAGTTGGTGAAGTTGATGGAGATTGGAGATTTAAGGCATAGGATCACTTTACAAAAACCAACTACCAGGGTTAACGATGGAGGTTTTGAGGAAAAAACTTGGGAAGATTATAAAACTGTTTGGGCAGCTGTAAGTAACCTACATGGCCGGGAGTATTTCGCTGCCGCCGCTATTCAAGCGGAAAAGACAGTGAAATTTATTATCAGGTACCTAGCAAACCTTGATACCTCCATGGGGATACTTTTTCAGGGTCGCCAGTACAACATTACAGCTATTGATAATATAAAATACCAGAATAGATTCATAGAGATTAAAGCGTTGGAGGTGGAAGCCAGTGGCGTATCTTAAATTAGAAGGTATTGAAGATTTAATTACCGAGGTAGAAAAGCTTGGCGCCAAGGGAAACCGGATCGAAAATAAAGCCTTGCGGGAAGCAGGTGCAATAGTAAAAGAAGCTATTAAACAAGAAGCTCCCCATAGAACCGGCACCTTACAAAAAAGTGTCACCGCCTCTAGGGTCAAAACCAAGGATGGGGTAAAACATGTGGAGGTGGGTCCTGGTAAAGAGGGGTGGTACGGTAAATTTGTAGAATTTGGTACTGTAAGAATGAAGGCTAATCCCTTTATGGCCCGGGCCTATCATAACTCAAAAGAAAATGCGGTGGAAAAAATAGCAGAGGAATTAAGAAAAGGGTTGGGCTTATGAATATTAACCAAAAGGTGATGGCCGCTTTACAAAAAATAGGGGTACCGGTACGCTTTCAAACCTATACTGGGACTGCTGACACTTACATTACCTTTTTCACCTATTTGGATAAGCCCGAGGGATATGCCGATGATGTGGAGTATGTCAATGGCTATTATGTGCAAGTTGATGTGTGGAGCAGGGCAGATTATACAGAGCTTGTTGGAAGCGTCTATGAAAATATGTTGGCGGCAGGCTTTAGCAAACAGAATTTCTATGATCTGTATGAAGAGGATTTAGAAATATACCACAAGGTTATGAGATTTTTAAAGGAGGTGTCGTAAAATGGCACAAGTAGGCTTAAAGGATTTACACTTTGCTATTTTAACTGTGGACACTAAAGAAGAATTGATTTATGAGACCCCTGAGGTCATAGCGGGAGCGATTAATGCTACTATTAACCCCGAGGTTGGCACCCAGGAACTTTATGCAGATGACCAGTTATGGGAATCAGTGTCCACCTTAGGTAAGATTGATGTGGAAGTAGAAACAGCAGATTTGCCATTAGCTGTGCGGGCTAAAATTTTAGGAAATGAGCTGAAAGATGGAGTATTAATTGAAAAAGCAACTGATATCCCACCCCATATTGCCTTAGGTTTTAGAAGTCTAAAGTCCAATGGTGAATATCGTTATGTGTGGCTATTAAAAGGGGTAGCCCAGCCTATGGCTGAAGATTTTTCTACCAAGAAGGATAGCGTGGAGCATAAAACTCCTCAGATAAGATTCACCTTTATGGCTAGAGTTCATGATGGCCAGTGGAAGCATACGGCAGATGAAGATGG
>CAZXLH010000138.1:0-2141 GCA_964641455.1 uncultured Eubacteriales bacterium
GGCGCCCGGATAAAACAAAACCCGGGCGACAAGCACTGATTTCGTGCAAGGAACTTGCCGCTCGGGTATTTTTCACCCACGGTGTACTTTGACTTTGCAAAGCCAGTACCGCTCGGTCCAGGCTTCCAGAGTCATGCCAATTGCCGGCTCTGTCTGGCCGGCGTCTCAAATTGCCGGCTGCGAGAAGGGATTATGACTGTGCAGGCTTTACGACGATACTGACCGGGCCTGTGGCTATGTCAACGTCACCTTCCGACCGCGTCATGGCGCGTAATCCTCCGGAACGGAACCCTAAGGTACACTTCCTTATACAACAACTATCGTCTGGATAGTGGATATTGAATGGAATGTTACCACATATGTGCGTCGTATGCAACAGATACCATAGATAGTGCATCGGCCACTTAATTGTAAAAGTAACTTCCAGTGTTTTGGCCAAAAGTAGAAGCTACTCTCACAATTAACCGCCGGGTGGTACGTCACGTGTACCACTCTGCCTGAGTTTCGGAGCATTACGGCTCTGAGTGGTACGTCCTATGTACCAGTGCCCCTCCCCAACGCTCAACTAGGCCTTCGTTACCTTGATGATAATACTGGTGGTCTTATGAAATTCATCATAGTAGTCCGGCCTTTTTTCCAAAGCATGCTCACCGGGAACCGGTTCAACAACGTTATTGATGACGAAACCATGAGATATTATCGAGTTTACGATCTCAGAAAACGGACGGTGATATTTTTCAACAACATCATCACTGTCAGCAAAGAATTTTGCGTGCCGTATCCCGGTGCACATATAGTCAGACAGGTTATAATGAATCTTCTTTCCCTGTGCATCCTTTGTCCATGAGGGCCCGCATTTCGGAGCAGTGGTGTACGGATGCTCCTGGGAAAACAACAGTATCCCGTTTTCATTGAGCAAACACCTGATATCGCGCAACAATTTGCCGAAATCATTTACATAATGAAATGCAAGAGAACTGAAAACTAAATCAAACTTCTGTGTTAAGCATTCGATTTCACTCATATCCATCTGCTTGTACTCTATCAATTCATGTGAATTTTCTTCTCTCGCTACAGTAAGCATCTTGCTGGAAATATCTATGCCAACAACACCTGCTGCCCCCCGGTTAACAAAGTCAATGCAATTGTTGCCATACCCGCAACCCAAGTCAAGAACGGTTTTTCCTTGCAGGCCTGGCAACAGGGCCTTTATTGCAGGTTGTTCAACAAGGCCATTATAGTTGTGTTCCCGTTTCCTTAGTTTGCTGTACTTTTCGAAGAATGCGTCATTATCGAATATGTTACCGGCGGACTTCATCATGCATCACCCATGCGCGCAAGCCGTTTTTCCTCTGCCCGTGCAATGGTCTGCTTGAGATAGCCAGGAGCCTTGAGGTTTCCTGCTGTGTCTCTTGCAGTCGCCCAATGCACTTCAGCAACCTCGTCTTTATCCACACACCTTGTCTCTCCACCTTTGTACCTGCACAAGAAGACAATATCAACCACAATCCGGCCGTCATCTGCCGCAAACGCCTTGCTCTCCAAATAATCCACAACGTCTACCTCTACTCCTACTTCCTCCATAACCTCTCTTCTGAGAGTTTCTTCCAAAACATCATCTTTCGCAGATTCAATCTCCACTTTCCCGCCTACCAACGCCAATTTACCGGGAGCATGCTCTTCTTGCTGGCTTCTTCTCACAATAAGCCACTTGTCGCCACGGTAAATGGCAGCTTCAACGTTGACTATGTAACGTTTGGTTGACACTGGCTCATACTGCTCCTTTCAACTGCATGCTTTTGGCCCTTGCGCAATCTGCTAAACTCCGTGATAGGTGGTATTCCGGTGAAGATGCAAATACTCCTTCGCCCAACTATCCCTAGTGTAGAATCTTAACTTACCTAGGCCTGGCGGGCTCTATCTGGATACTGTGCCCCTGAATAGATGCATGACGCATGGCGTCCAGCACTTCGTGGCCTACCTCTCTTGGTACTTCCACAAAGGTAAAATCGTCGTGAATATCAATGGCTCCGATCAATCTTCCGGAAATATCAGACTGTCGGGCAATGGTCCGCACAAAGTCAGAAGGCTTGACCCGCTGGCGCGACCCTATATTGATGAAAAGCCTGACATACCCAGGT
>CAZXLH010000139.1:0-2132 GCA_964641455.1 uncultured Eubacteriales bacterium
TAACCAGAAAATGTTGCTCAATTGCGGTTCCCAGAGTAATCACGCGGTTTCCTGCAATCAGGCGAGTGAGCATAAATAGCGACAACGCTGGAATGAAGACGGCTCGACTTCCCGATTTGACTCCGCTGATCGTCAACGGGAATATCACACGGCGAAACGTCACCCACGGGGATGCTCCCAGATCGCGAGCTGCCGCGACCAGGGACGGGTTGAGTTCCTCAAGCGCGTTGAATATGGGCAGGATCATATATGGGATGAATACATACACAGCGACAAAGATGAAGCTGAAATCTGTGAACAGAATCTGCTTCGCCCCAATACCCACAACCTCAAGGAAGGAGTTGATAGGGCCATAGAGCCCCAGAATTCCTATGAAGGCATATACCTTAAGGAGAAGGTTGATCCATGACGGCAGTATTATGAGCAGAAGCCAGAGCTCCTTGTGTTCTGTTTTGGTCAGCAGGTAGGCTGTTGGATACGCGATAACCAGCGAGAATCCGGTAATCAAAAGGGCGTACCAAAACGACCTCAGCGTCATGCTCAGGTAGACGGGTGTGAAGAATCTCCTGTAATTTGCGATAGTCCAGACTCCGTCAATGTCGAACATGGAATAGTAGGCAATGAGCACTATGGGAGCAATGACGAACAGGACGATCCAGACCATATATGGAATTAGGTATATGTTACGTGTTCTAGCCTGCATGGCGCACCTCATCATACGACTCCAAACGTCTGTCGAATTCGTCTTCCGTTTCGCCCAATCTCATTACGTGTATGTCTTCGGGGCCAAAATCGAGCCCGATCTCATCGCCCACAGTGACTTTCTTCGTCGAATGGACAAGCCATTCGTTGCCTTCTTTGTCGTAGCAGCAAATCTCGTAGTGCACTCCGCGGAAGAGCTGCGAATCCACGTGCACCTGGAGCTTCCCTTGCCCTTTTGGGGCGATCTCAAGGTCTTCGGGGCGAATTACGACTTCAGCCGGCTCATTGGGGCCGAATCCCTTGTCTACGCATTCGAACCGGCTGCCCACAAACTCAACAAGGTAGTCTCGGATCATTGTCGCTGCGACAATGTTGGACTCCCCGATGAAGTCGGCCACAAACCTGTTTACAGGCTCGTCATATATATCGACAGGTGTCCCACGTTGCTGGATACGTCCGTTATTCAAAACAAACACTTCGTCAGAGAGTGCAAGGGCTTCTTCCTGGTCATGAGTGACAAAGACGAAGGTAATGCCCAGACTGCGCTGCAACTCTCTCAGCTCATACTGCATTTCCGTACGTAGCTTCAAATCGAGGGCCGACAGGGGCTCGTCAAGAAGGAGCACTTCCGGTTCGTTCACTATGGCCCGGGCGATAGCTACGCGTTGTTGCTGTCCGCCTGACATGCCGGCGATTGCCCGATTCTCCAGCCCATCCAGGTTGACGAAATGGAGCGCCTCGCGGACTTTCGTCTTGATCAGGTCTGATTTCATCCTCTTGACCCTCAGGCCGAAGGCAACGTTTTCGAACACATTCAGGTGCGGAAATAGCGCATAGTCCTGAAAGATGGTGTTTACCCGGCGTTTGTCAGGCGGAATCTTGCTGATTTCCTGGCTGTTGAAGAAGATCTCGCCCACTGTAGGCTCGATGAAGCCTGCAATCAAGCGGATGATCGTGGTTTTTCCGCAGCCGGAAGGGCCGAGCAGAGTGTAGAATTTGCCTCTTTCAAGCTCGAAGCTGACGTCTGTCAGGACCGGCGGATCATCGTCGTATTGCTTGGTGACGTTCTTGAAGCGGATGATTGTGTTCTTGGCCATTTCTGTCCCCCCAATGCGGTTGGAAGCTAGATACACGCGGGATTGATGCACACCTGGGTTCCGGGTTACAGATAGGAATCAGTCGCGACCAGGAGCAGTTCTGATGGTCCATCATTGTCATTGGCGATCTGGTGTTTTTCAGAAGCCTGGTAGTAGATGGTTTGGCCTGCTCTGGCGCAGTAGGTTCTCTTCCCGAGCGACACCTCAATCTTTCCACTCAGCACATAGGCGAAAGTATCGGCAAGGGAAGGTTCGAACTCTCTGAATGTTCCGCCCTTTTCAAGAGTGAGCAGAATAGGCTCCATTTCGTTTTCATTGGATTCGGGGACGAGC
>CAZXLH010000140.1:0-2119 GCA_964641455.1 uncultured Eubacteriales bacterium
GTGCCACGAAAAGCACTGCGAACAACCCCTGTGACGCCGCCATTTTGATTATTTCCTGTTCCATCTATCCCCCTCCCCCTAGAAATGCTAAAGCCGCCCTATTCGAGCGGCTGTTCTGGTTCTAACCCTGCCAATTCCGCCTCTAACTCTGCCTTCTTTGTTTCCAGCATATCCCGCCTATCCATATGTCTAGTCTTTTGAGCCACCAACCCGGTAATATTTCTGTCGCTGTTCTCAATCTGCCGGTTTAAAATCTCAATCTGCCCATCAACTTTTTTAATTTCTTCTTGCAGTAATTCCTTCTCCATTAATCAAACACCTCCATAAATCTAATCATAGCATAATCCTTGCGGGTAGCCGATAACGACCATGTAAATTCTGCGCCTGTCGAAGTGCCGTCTTTCCGTTCCTTGACAACGAAGTAACCGTCACCCATTTCAGCAACATAGAGGTCAACATCAGCATAAGGTGTCAACTGTATATACCACCTGCTATCCGGTGTATGCGGCTCAATACACTCCAAAAAAATAGGGTCAACATCAATTCTGCATTCACCGTTAATCAACGTACCCATACCTTCGTCAATATACTGCTCCGTAGGACTTTCTCGAACCGACAATGTTCTTTGTCCATAATTTTCCGTTTGTTCAATATTGTGTTTTGTTCCGGAATACATATTTAAATCGCCATAACACTCAATGGCCGAACCTCGAAGACCTAAAACTTTATCGTAACCTCGATTATTTCTGGCATGAATTTTCAGACCTTGCCCCATGGCGTCATTCATCGGAAAAATTTGTCCAACCATATCATCCAGCAGGGTATCGTAAAACTGAATCATGCCCCCATCATGAGCCCATATATTAAGAGCCGTTTTCCCGTTTTCTTTAATCTCTAGCGGTTCAAATCCCGCACCCATGCGAACATAACTTGTTGCGTCTTTGTCTCCACTTTGAAAACTAGTTCCATATATCTTGCTAGCTTCAATTAGCCCATCAATAATCCTAATGCCATATTTCCTAATGGCATCTTCTACCCACGACCCTACCAACACCCGCAAGTCATCACTAGAGTCATAAACCTTCAAGCCATCCGTCTCTAACTTCATATATCCCGGCCATTGCTTCATGTCCTCGGACGTGTAGAACGGTGCATTGGCTTTGTACCATGCTTGTATTTCTTCGTCCGTGCGGCATACCTTGTCGATGCGGAGTTCGTCGATAAGGGCGTCCGCCTGATTTATTCCGTTGAAACG
This sequence comes from uncultured Eubacteriales bacterium, assembly GCA_964641455.1. Classification (GTDB taxonomy): domain Bacteria; phylum Bacillota; class Sulfobacillia; order Fermentithermobacillales; family Fermentithermobacillaceae; genus DTU015. The sequence goes on from CAZXLH010000140.1 coordinate 1,256, forward strand.
GCTACCTAGAGTCAAGTCGGAGAATGAAACTAAATCTACTGTTGCTGTTCCGGTCCCTACTTTTACTCCGTCAAAATATAAATTTACTGCCCGCCCTGAATAAGTTATAGCATAGAAATGCCATTCAACATCCTCTGCAGGGTCAGGAATGCCAAAATTAGCTCCCCCAAAATCAACAAAATAATGGCCCTCTGCGTTCCATTGCCAGTCAATTCGAGGATTTTCTGCATCAAGGATTTTTCTAAGGCGAATTACCTGAAAGTCATTCTTTCTAGCCCACAATGTAATCGTACCCTCATTATCAGGCATAACTTCCCCGGGGATAGTTAAAATTTCGGGGGAACGGGTGCCGGGGGTGAAAGATGTGGGGTAAGGTTTTTGTTCTAACTGCATCGCATCAATAATCATATATTGTCCTGTTGTTCCTGATGCTGTAATAACACCCAAATTACCCACTCTGTCTACAGTTGGCTCAAAAAGATATTCAATAAGATGTAAACCATTGCCTAAGTTGGTATTAGAAATTAATGTTCCTCTTTGAATGCCGCTACCGTTATTTGTTAGGATAAACAAACTTGATAAAGCCAAGCCCCCGCTTAAATTGATTAGGGCTGACCCGACATACTGCTTCCCCGCTTGAAGCGTAACGGTATTCGTAGTATATAACCTAGTTCCACCGTTTGCGGTTAAGCTAAGTTTACAAGCATTGCTACCATATTTGATTTTATCGACAGATGAAATAGCACCGTTAGTGTAAGCGTTCCATCCAGTAAGGGTATCAAAAAAAGGGCTTGGAACTAAATTAGTCGTCCCTTCCTCAATCAGCACACCCCGCCCGAACTTCCCAACCTCAAAACGGGGTTG
>CAZXLH010000141.1:0-2106 GCA_964641455.1 uncultured Eubacteriales bacterium
TTTGAAACCACGCAAAAATTGGCCCGCCTCGAAGCGCTGTGGGCGGATCAACAAGAAGGAGAGATCCGTTCCATCGATCTCACCATTACGGGCGAGTTGGATCACTTTGTCCAGTTGGAGCTACAGCGCCTAATCAGCGAGATCACTTCCGGGTTGATCGGCGCCACCACCAGGGACCTGGAGCCGGACCTGGTCGTAGCCCTGCTTCACCGGCGCCAGTTTACCGTTGAGGAAAAAGACTACCTGGTCACCGTTAATTGGGTCGTTATCGCCCCGGAAACTCTCTTTAATCTAAGCGTCTCTCCCGCTCCCGGAGGGGAGTAACGCGGGAGAGATCACCGGCAGGACGGCGCCGCGCCCTCTTAGCGGCTCGCATCCAACGGCTTCGAATTTGACTTAACCGCAACAGCATCGTGAGCTCTCTTAGAAAAGCGAGGGCCGATATTCCCGTGACCAGCAGCCAGAGAGCTGCAAAAATACCCCCGGTTGAAGATCCCTCCGGAGCGGGCAAAAATAAAAGCCCCGCCGCCAGTAGCCCCAGCGCCGCGAGGGTCCCGCCAAGAGCCCTCACCCCACCCCCTCCTTCCATCAACCGCAATCTCTAATATATAATCACCGCCCCATCTTTTCATGACAACAAAAAAGGTGACAACAGAAACGTCCCCCTGTCACCCCTGTCAGTATGAGTAAAATGTTAGCGGGGGGAAGAGGATCAAAATAACCTGCTTTATGCAGGAAAAGAGAGACCTCGTTCCAGAAGGTAATGTTTGGACAAACCAAAGGAGGAGGTCTCTCAAGAATGAACGATCAGATTAAGTTTAACATGGCAGAGCTGGAGCAGCTCCTATGGAAAACTCTATTAAAAACATTTCAACAGGCGTTGATAGAAATCCTTTCTACACTGGATATTTATTTGATGGCTAAAAGGGACAAGAACCGTTACGAATACGAGGAGAAGAAAGAACGAACCCTTGCAACCATGCTGGGCTCCATTAGGTTTAAGCGTCGTTATTACTGGGATAAGTATGAAAAGAAATGGGTCTTTCTTCTAGACCAGGCGCTAGAGCTGGACGCCAGGGGCCAGGTAAGCGCCTGTTTACAAGAGCTGGTGGTCCTTTGGGCCACCAAGGGTCCATCTTACCGTGATGCACGGGACCGTTTAAAAGATCTCTATGGCCACCAGGTGCTGAGTCACGAGCAGATCCGCCAGGTTCTGTTACGGGCTTCAGGAGCTTTGAAGAACACTTTTAGTGAGGAGTCAGGAAAGAGATCTGTAGACACTCTGTTTATTGAGGCCGATGGTTTCTGGACAGGGGTTCAACAAAAAGGGCGTAAAACTAGAAGAAAACGCGAGACTTATTTAGTTGTTGTTCACGAAGGGTGGGAAAAACGGCAGGGTCTGGGTGAGAATACTGATTACCAGTTGAAAAACCCCATGTACATAACCGTTGTTGCCGATAGCAAGGAAAGCATTTGGGAGCAGACCAAGCTTAGATTGGCTCAAAGATATAAAAATCTTAAGGAAACTCAGATTATCATCAATGGGGACCTGGCCCCCTGGATTAGAGCAGGCACTGAACATTTCAGGAATGCACTTTACCAGTATGACCGGTTTCATTTAAAGCGTGAGGTAAGAAGAGTGTTAAGAGGCAGCAAGAAGCATATCGGTCTGGCCTACGCCCAGATAGACCAAAACAATCCCGAGGGACTAATTGAGGTCATTGGCAAGGCTGCAGAGGAGACTGAGTGCCTGGAAAACAAGTTTGAGGTGCTTAGATTTAAAGCAAGTTTGCAAAAATACAAAGACGCTCTCATAGACTATCGGCAACGTCTTAAAATGCAAGGGGTAGAGGTGTCACCGGACTGGCGCGGAATGGGTGCTGCAGAATCTAACGTGGATCTGTTCAAATTGAGGACGGCCAAACGGGGCCGGTCCTGGTCGAAAAAAGGTCTGGAATCGATCTTACACATGCTGGGCTTGCTCTATGAAAACATCCTGCACAATTCCATAAAACAGCTGGACTTATCTTTAGAGGAAAAAGTTGATACTGAAGAGTTGGTTTCGATGAGCGCCAGCAAGGTAGCCAAAACTGTAGGAAAGAAAGC
>CAZXLH010000142.1:0-963 GCA_964641455.1 uncultured Eubacteriales bacterium
GTCGCATAGTTCTTCAAACCTACAAACCCACGGTCAAATGGCATACTGATAACGTAGTTCTGCAAGCTCATCCATAGTGCATTAAGAAACGGAAAGGCCGTTATTATCATCATTATGATAATTGCCGGCAGTATAAACAGTACGTTTGTTTGCGCCAAAGGACATTTCCTCAGTTGCCCGCCTAATCCATTCTTCCCCTTGTCTACTGGCCCACGCATCACAGGACCCTCTCCCCTTTTCGATTAAATCCTGCGGCAGGCAAGCGAGCTTGCCTGCCGCAGACGACCTTCTCGAATAACCTAGTCGCGGCGCACTAGAGGGTCATTGTCGGCTAGACGATCAAGTTCTCTAGCAGCGTCATCCATCGCCTTTTGCACTGTTTTCCGTGAGGTCATAGCTTCCGAGAGCTCTCTGGCCAGCACATCAACGACCTGGTTTGCGCGGAGCATGATCGGCATCGGCTTGCCAGTCGCAACGATCTTCTCCATCTCCGACATGGTCGGGTACTTGGCGAGAACTTCCTTGTCGCGGAACACATCAAAACGCGTTGGGGCTCCGCCCAGAAGCGCTCTCTCCTTTGCTACCTCAAACGACTCAACCCATGACAGGAACTGCCATGCAGCATCTGCGTCCGGAGCGCTCTTAGGGATAGCCCATCCCCAGCCTCCTCCCACAGCATGTCCACCCGGCATTACGGTCATGGCCACCTTACCGGCAACCTTTGACTGCTCAGGATCGTTCAGTTTGGCCAGCATCCAACCGTATGTGGCCATCATTGTGCCCTTGCCTTGTGACATAGCCGAGAAGACCTCGTCGAAGTTGTAGGCTGTGGCTCCAGCTGGAGCAGAAGTCTTGTAAAGCTCAAGCAGTACTTCCGCAGCTCTCAAGGCTCCGCCCTTGTTTACTGTCGGTTTCCACCTTGAATCGTAGTAGTCCCCGCCGAGAGCAAACATCAAGCAGGCC
>CAZXLH010000142.1:973-2066 GCA_964641455.1 uncultured Eubacteriales bacterium
TCTGTTCACCCTTATAGTTTCTGGTCATGAACTTAGCGGTCTGGATGTAATCTTCAACAGTGGTTGGCACTGCGAGATCCTTTCCGAACCTCTTCTTGTATTCAGCCTTCAGTTGAGCATCCTCAAATAGGTCGGTTCTGTAAACAAGCCCCATACTGTAGTTGTAGAATGGTAGCATGTATGTTGATCCGTGAACCTGCCCTATCTGATTGAACAGAGCGGGAACATATACCGAAGTGTCAAACCCCTTGGTGTTGGCAATGTAGCGATCCAGGGGTTCCAGCCATCCCGCTCCTACGAATTCGCCAACCCATTGCTTGTCAACCACTATCACGTCGTAGCTGCCGCGCCTCGCCGTGAGTTGCGGGATGAGTTTCTCATGCATCGCTGCATACGTTACCGATTCGATGTTTACCTTAATCCCCGTCGCCTTTTCAAACTCAGGCAAACACTCTACCACGAAGTCTGTGTCCGGAACTGATTCCATAAGAACGTTTATCTCTTTTCGGGCTGCCGACGCGCCAAGTGGCATACAGCACAACAGTGCAACAATAGCACAAATCCATACTCTAGTAGCGTTTCTCATGGTATCGCACTCTCCTCTGTGGATTGAAGTAGTAACCTTAGAGGACTCTAGACTTGTCACTGTGCAATAGATGTTTCAGCGTACTAGGCGAACAGGTCACCTCCCTATCTGCCCATTGGGGCGGAAGGATAAGCCTACCATGTTCACGACCACACTCATTTCACCGCGCCCATGGTTAGGCCAGACACGAGGTAGTTTCTGACGGCAAACGCAAGCACCATAGCGGGAATTATCAATACCATCGAGGCTGCGCAGAGTTCTCCTATAAGTACTCCTTGATTGGTAAGGAAATTGGAGACCGCTACTGGGACAGTCCTGGTCCCGCGCCCCGTCAGAACGAGAGCGAAAAGAAACTCGTTCCACGAGAAAATGAAGCATAGGATGCTTGTGGCGGCAAGACCGGGAGAAGCCAGTGGCATTACAACCCGAACGAGCGCCTGTAACCTGGTGCAACCATCTACCATTGCCGCTTCCTCAAGCTCAACTGGTATTGACTCTAGGAAACTG
>CAZXLH010000143.1:0-2024 GCA_964641455.1 uncultured Eubacteriales bacterium
TGGCAGAGCGAGGTGTTTTCGAGAAGTAGGTTGGTTGTGATGATGGCTCGCGAAAGGCAGGGGCTGACGAAAATCTTGTTCGCCAGGCAAGATCCCTGACTCGCAACCTGCAGAGGGCCATAGAGCACGACTATAGAGGCAAGGAAGCAGAGGGCTTAGGGCTTGCTGCATGGTGTGAAAAGCACGGTTGAGACCGCGCCTTCCCGCAAGAAGAGTGATAGGAGGGTATCGCTAATGACAAAGAAAGACAACTGCAAGACAAGTCGTGAGGCAGATTTCATGTCGGGACCTGCACCTGAGGGAGAAGCAGGCATTTGGAAGGTTTTTGGAGACAAAGCGGGACCCTTCACTTTTCATGGGCTTTACGGGCAATACCGAAGCCAGGCCGGCTACTGCAAGCTAAAGCCATGGCAAGGAGACATGCTTAATCCGACAGGTTACCGCATAGGGCAAGTTGAAAAGGGAGTAATACATTTCACAACAGGCCGTACCTGGCCTAAGTCACGTCTGGCGGAACTGCGAGAAAGGGGCTGGATCCGGCATAATTGGTCCAACGAGTGGGAACACGCACGAAACACTTCTGTGAGAACCTGGATTTGTGAGCAGGCTCTGAAAACCGGAGGCCCTATTCTAGACATTGCCTCAGGTCCCGGAGGGGGCAACTAGGGAGTCCAGTGCAAAGCGTTCGAGGCTGTTCCTGTTGATATCGTTAAAGTTACTGTCGAGGATTTCACCGCTTTGGGCGGTTTAATCGTGTATGTAAATCAGACGTCGAGATAATCCTGCGACGATGGTGCCCGTGCTATGCGGGCGCCGCGTTTCCTGGCTTCCGCTATGCAGGCTTCTGTGAGTATGGTAGCGATTCGCCTGGGGTACTACTGCCCAACGAGGGATCAGGCGACCTGATTAACCCCAATTCCGGGGACATGCAGATTCGAGGGTTCCACCAAGGTTCATGCCGGATTAATGTGATTTGAATTTTCCGGCCGTGGACGGGTTGCGGAAGTGTTTGCACCTACCCGCCTGGTCGGAGTAGAATCAGTTCAGGTGGTAAGCTTTGGTCAGGATTTATCTTGATGCGTGTTGCCTAAATCGTCCGTTTGATGACCAGACCCAGGCCAGAATAAGGCTGGAGTCTGAAGCAGTTCTGATTGTGCTAAGACGATGTCAGGATCAAGAGTATGAGATGGTGGGTAGCAGCGCGCTGGAATTCGAGCTCTCTCGGATCCCAGATGTCGACCGCCAGACAAGCGTGGAAGGCCTGCTTGCCTTAGCTGCCGTTACTGTGGGACTTACTGATGAAGATTTGGCGCGCGCCAAGACGCTTGAAGCCCTCGGGTTAGTTGGTATCGATGCGCTGCATGTGGCGTTGGCTGAGTCAAGCAGAGCAGATGTGTTTTTGACGACAGATGACAGACTCTTACAGAAGTGTTCGGAAAACTCTGAAATGATTCGTGTGAAAGTGGCAAATCCTGTAGTTTGGCTTACGGAGGTGCATGAATGATGGAGAACGGGAGACTCACCTCCGAAGAGGTTCGGAGACGAGGTATCGAGGTTTTGGCCAAGAATCTTGGCCCTGTTGACACCATTCGTTTCCTGCAGCAGTTCAGCCTGGGTACTGGAGACTACTCCAGAGATCGACACGAATGGCTTGACAAGTTAACGGTTTCCGAGATTGCGAAGGTGGCAAAAAGGCAGGGTTAGTTTTGCTTGATTTCGAACACGACAATATCGGCGAATCCCGTTAGTGTTGTACTCTCATTCCTATCTTGCCAAAGCAGGTATTCAATGTGAGTTGCTGTCTTTTCCGGCTCGAAAAGGAGTCAAATGGTGGTCTCAGGAGAGCTTTCAAGAGTGGAAGGCAAATGCCGCTGAACTTACTCCGCCGGTTTCCTCAATGAGAAGATGGTGCATTCGCTTAACCTGGTCAAGGCGAGACGTATCACTTGGCAAGTTCTTCAAAGGCTCGTCTGTTCTTGGCCAGGATCCTCTTGCTGATGCTCTCTACGGTATCATCAGTCGCG
>CAZXLH010000144.1:0-2021 GCA_964641455.1 uncultured Eubacteriales bacterium
CGATGAGGGAGACTAAACAAATACGGAGTATTCAAACCGAGCTAAAAACCCGGTCTGAAGAAGGTGGCCCTGATAAATATATCGAGGGCTATTTTGCTGTCTTTAACAAAGAGACAGAGCTTTGGCCTGGAGCTTTTGAGGAGATAGCACCAGAGGCATTTGATGGTGCACTACAAGACGATGTAAGGGCTTTAATCAATCATGACACAACTTTGGTTTTAGGCCGCACAAAAGCCGAAACATTAGAACTTAAAACTGATAGCCAAGGGCTATGGGGACGTATTACCATTAACCCCAATGATACTGATGCCCTTAATCTTTACGAGCGAGTGGCCCGGGGTGATGTTGACCAGTGCTCTTTTGGTTTTGAGATTATCAAAGAGGATATTGACAGGAGAGATGACGGGACCGTTAAATGGACCATCCGAGAGGTGAAACTCTATGAAGTAAGCCCATGCACTTTTCCGGCCTATGAGCAAACGGGCATACAAGCTAGACAGGCCCAGGTGAATGAACATCGTCAAAGACTACTGGAGCAAAGAAAACTAAAGATAAAGGAGAGATTAACACAATGCTTAGACAATTGATGTTGGTAAGAAAAATAGAGCAGGGGCAGGCAGCGCTTACCGAATTATTGGAACAGGAAGAAGGTTTTGTTTTAAGAGGGGAGGAGTTGGAGGAGGCTCTTAGACAGGCGGAAAATGATGAGGAACTCGATCTTGTGGAAGAGAAGATAGCGGAACTAGAAGAAGAAAAGGAAGAGCTTGCGGAAAAGAAAAGCAAATTGGAAGAAGAAATAATGGCTATGGAGGCCGAGCTTGAGGAAATCAAATCCAAAGAGCCGGACAATACCAAAAGAAGTAAAGGAGTGGAAGGTATGAACGAAATGGAGCTAAGAGAAGCCATTGACAGGTTTATCAGAACTAAAGGACAAAAAAGGGATGACGGAGTCGAGGGCTTTAAGGTGGTAGATGGCGGAGTTTTGGTGCCTGAAGGTCTAGAGCCTGCAACCCGACTTAAAGAGGATACTTATAATTTGGTCCAGTATGTGAGAACTGTAAAAGTCAATAACGGAGCAGGAAAACTGCCTATCATTAAGAAATCTGGCGGTAGAATGGTGACCGTGGCGGAGCTTGAGGCAAACCCAGAACTTGCAAAGCCTGAGATTGACGATGTAGCGTACGATATTAAAACCTATCGCGGCTATGTCCCGATCTCTCAAGAGGTCATCGACGATGCCGCCTTTGATGTTGTGGGACTGATAGCAGAAGACATAAAAGACCAGGAACTAAACACCAAAAATGAAATCATTGCTGATCTATTAAAGGAGGCAACCCCTAAGACTGCTGAAGGTCTTGACGGATTAAAAGGCATTTTGAATAAAGAACTAAAGCAGGTTTACAATGTAAAGTTGTTCGTAACTGCAAGTCTCTACAATGAATTAGATACCGTAAAAGACAGAAATGGTCGTTATCTCTTGCAGGATAGCATTACTTCCGCATCCGGAAAGCAATTTGCAGGTAAAGAAGTTATAGTGCTTGACGATGACGTGCTAGGCGACGGAGACACCAATCTAAATGCTTTTATAGGTGATGCCTACGAATTCATCGTTTTATTCGACAGGAAGCAAGCAACTGCCAAGTGGATTGACCACAACATTTACGGTCAGCTACTAGCAGCATTTGTTAGATTTGACGCAGTAGAAGTAGACGAAGATGCAGGGTTCTATATCACTTACGAAGCTGATGAAGAATTGGGGGAAGGGTAGGGGCATTAAGCATACCCGCACCTGAGGTACCCAATCTTGAGGTCATGACCAAGGCAGAGCTTATTGCCTATGCTACAGACCAGGGTATCGAAGGGCTTAATGACCGGATGTTAAAAGCGGATATTATCGCCGGTATTAAGGGGGCGATGGGATGGATGTAGAGCAGATTTTGAACTTAGTAAAGGCCCGTATAGGGCTATCGACTGAAGTAAGGGACACATACTTGACAGCCATAATAGACGGAGTAACAAGC
>CAZXLH010000145.1:0-2014 GCA_964641455.1 uncultured Eubacteriales bacterium
CGTTTTAGTTGATTTTGGACATGTTTCCTTAATAGCCTAACTATCACATGTGGAGTGTGTAGTGTTGATGTCAAGGGTGGAAGATTAAAAGGCTGCAAAGCCCTTATATATAAGACTTTAGACTGTTTGATTATTTCTAAATTCTTGTAAGAAGGAGAGAAAATAGTAGAGCGGAAAAACATAAAAATAAGTAGTGAGAGTACAGTTTAGATGAAAAAATTATTAGAGAGTACAGTTTAGATGTTTTTCTGTTTTAGTCGAGGTTGAGTGGTCAAGTTGAATGTAATAGTATGTTTTTGTTTTAAGAGAGGTGGTGAACTTATAAATGTTTTTTAAAAAGAAATATTCTTGTCTAAGTGATGAAGTTGTTAATAAGAAAAATCTAATATATAAAAATAGAGAACAGGCCTACAATTATTATGCTGACGTGTTTGAAAAAGACTATCCAAAGCAATCTGTAAAGGGAAAAGAACTCTATTTATATACAAATACAACGTATGCACTTGAACAGGCTGAATATATGTTTTATAGCTTTGACACAGTAGATATCGGTAGCCCTGTTGCCCTTAATGAGGCTGACTATGTGGTAGTTGAGGGCATTCGAATCAATTATTGTGATTTTCAAAAATGTAATATTAAAAACATAATATTCCGAAATTGCAGTTTTTCAGGAACTAATTTTTCTGACATTCACTTTGATCATGTAATTTTTGATTCCTGCATTTTTTCAGTTCCAGTTATGGAAAGTGGAAGAGTAGGAACTGATGATATATATTATGCACCTACTGTTTTTCAAACCTGTACATTCGTTGGAACTTTTATAAATTGTGATATAGAACACTGTTTGTTTGAGAAGGTAAGCTTTACATTATCAAAGTTTGAAAAATGCTCTCTATATGCCAGTGTATTGAATATGTGTGCCTTGAGTAGTGTTGACATTAAAGATTGCAACATGAGTGGTTTCGGAATCATCAATACGGATATTTTAGAGTTATCTTTTTCGGATGAGCGAAAATCTATTGTCGATGAAAATACCTTTATAGATTTCAAGGTAAGGTCAAAAAAGGAAAAGGATAAAACTGAGATTATGACATCCTCTGGATGGAAATCTAACTGTTTTGATGATATGTGTTTAAATAAAGCAAAATCAATTAAAGCTATTTCTAGGATATTTGAGGTTAATAATCTAAGTGATTTGAGTGGTGAATATTTCTATCAATCCAAACTTGTTGAGCGTAAGGCTCTGCACAAACTCCCTAAACTTGTATCAACTGTTGAATTGGCATCATGTGGATATGGTGAGCGCCCTCTTTTTACGATGATTACGATTATAGTAATAACGTTTTTATTTGCGGTAATTTATATGTTTACAGGGATTAATGCTGATGGGTTATCAATTAAATATACAATTATTGGTGGGCATCCTGTCGGATTTATAGAAGCCATCACGGATTATGGACAATGCCTATATTTTAGTATTATAACAGGCACGATTGGCTATGGAAATTATGATCCAGTTGGAATGTTAAGCAAAATAATATCAAGTTTACAAATGGTATTGGGAATAGGCTTATTTGCATTATGGACTGGTTGTATTTTTAGAAAAATAACAAGATAATATTCAGTATTACATATAACAATGCACTTTATACTGTAATCTCGTATGTTTAGATTTACGATTTATATTCTCTTACTATTTGATTTTAATATCTATTAAACCTTGGGGAATTCTGCCTCAAAACCCTAAAAACCTTGTTTATATGGCAACTGAAAAGATAATTGCCATATAAACAGGGCTAATATAGTAGAGATTTAATTTGCAACAAAATTATAGTTTTAGTAAAAATATAACATAACTCTATACGTATAACGCTCGTTAGCTTTTTGGATTAACCGTTTACATTTACCGTTATACCAGACTTAAATTCTATTGTAAATTTATCTTCATAAATCCAGACCTTTTCAATAATTCGTCTTACAAGAGTTTCATCATGTTCTATGAGGGTGGTATCTT
>CAZXLH010000146.1:0-451 GCA_964641455.1 uncultured Eubacteriales bacterium
GTTACTGGACGGGTGGTTCATGGTGGGCGAGTGAATAAAATATAATGGAATTGTTAATTGTTAGAGTAAAATTATAGTATGCAAAGCAATAAAAAAGGGCACCCTGATTTGTTGGAGTAAAATCATAGTAGGTAAGCTGTAATAAAAAAGGCTACCCTGATTGACAGGGTAGCTGTCTGGTTTATCTTGCAATATTGTCGCACTGAAGCTTAAAGTTTATTATATATTATTGAGTTACTTGGAATAATCGTAAAAGCCTTTGCCGGCCTTCTTGCCCAACAGACCTCCGCGAACCATCTTACGGAGCAACAGGTTGGCGCGGTACTTGGAATCGCCGGTTTCATTATACAAAACGTCCATGATAGCAAGGCATACGTCCAGACCGATGAAATCGCCCAGAGTCAGGGGCCCCATGGGATGATTTGCACCCAACTGCATAGCCTTATCTATA
>CAZXLH010000146.1:461-1999 GCA_964641455.1 uncultured Eubacteriales bacterium
CTGATGCTATACCGTCAGCATAAATACCAATAGCCTCGTTAATCATAGGAATTAGAAGCTTGTTCACAACGAAGCCTGGAGCTTCGGAAACCTCCACAGGTTGCTTCCCAATCTTTTTAGACAGAGCATACACAATATTAAAGGTTTCTTCAGAGGTGTTGACGCCGCGGATGACCTCCACAAGTTTCATGATGGTGGCAGGATTAAAGAAATGCATGCCTATAAACTTGTCCTGACGCTTCGTAGAGGCACCAATAGCGGTAATGGAGATGGAGGAAGTGTTGGATGCAAAAATGGTCTCGGGCTCGCATATTACGTCCAGCTCAGCAAACATCTCAGTCTTTGCGTTTATATTTTCTACAATGGCTTCTATAACAAGATTGGCGTCGGCAACGGCATTGATATCAGTGGTGAACGTCATCTTATCGGTGATAGCCATCTTATCGGCCTCGTCCAGTTTACCTTTTGCTATCAACTTATTCAGGTTCTTGTTCAGCTTGGCTTCGGATGCTTTGATGATTTTATCGGTAATGTCGCGTACGACCACATCAAAACCCGCTTTTGCAAATACCTGAGCGATATCTAGACCCATGGTGCCGCTGCCGATAACTGCTATCTTTTTCATATTATTTCCCCCTAATTGTATTTTTAATTTAAAATTTACTTGTTTTTAAAGTGCTTTTCCGCTCTCTTTTCCAAAAATGCAGACATACCTTCAATTTGGTCTTCGGTATCAAAGCAGACGGCAAAGGCCATGGCCTCGTATGTAGCTCCAGTGTTGATGTCAGTTTGCATACCCTTACGAATGCACTGCTTAGAAGCTCTAACAGCAACCTGAGCTTGCTTAGCAATGGCATTGGCCATCTCGAGAGCCTTGGGCATGAGCTGCGCAGGCGGATAGACCGCATTGACCAGGCCGATGCGCAGGGCTTCGTCAGCCTTGATGTTGACCAGGCCGATGGACTCAGCCTCGGCAGCACCGATAACCCGGGCGGTGAGGATTAGCTCCATTGCCCTAGCAGAGCCTACCAGACGGGGCAAACGCTGAGTGCCACCAAATCCGGGGGTGATGCCTAGGCTTACTTCGGGCTGTCCGAACTTAGCCTTCTCACTGGCCAGTCGGATATCACAAGCCATTGAAATCTCACAACCACCACCCAAGGCGAAGCCATTAACTGCTGCGATAATGGGCTTTGATAGGTTTTCGATGCGCAGAAAAACATTATTACCATAGTCGCTAAAGGCCTTGGCCTGAACTGCGTTGAGGTTCTTCATCTCACCGATATCCGCACCCGCTACGAAGGAGCGGCCTGCACCTGTAAGAACCGCAACATAGATATCCTTATTACTCTCTACCTGATCCAGAACGTCATTTAAGTCAGTAAGAACTTGGCTATTGAGGGCGTTCAGAGCCTCTTGCCGGTCAATAGTAATAATACCAACGTGTCCCTGTTGTTCAAGTTTGACAAATCCCAAAGCTTTTTACCTCCTTCTTTCTTTTAGCACTTCTCATATATGGTAGTTACGCCCATGCCTCC
>CAZXLH010000147.1:0-1998 GCA_964641455.1 uncultured Eubacteriales bacterium
CTCATGCCGGAGCTTTTCAACAAGCCAATATATTTCATATCACGATCATTCCAAACAGAGTAGGCATTGTAGATGATCATGATAAAAAGGATGACTAGACAGAGAAGAACTGAACCGCGAAGCAACATATTTTCTGCCACATCCATTGATGGTTTGAAAATCCCGCCGGGAAAGATCATCTTGCTTTCCAGATAGGCCGTATTGTAGATGAGTCCGCCGTCCTTGTTGAGTTGGACAGGGTCAAACCCCAGTTTTTGCACCAGGTCGGGGATGTGCTTATAGGTAGCTCTTTCATTCTCGAGCCAGATGCAAATATCCACAGGCCCCAAAACTTCTGTTTTTGCGCTGTCAATCCAGCCAAAACTCGCATACGTACCTTCAAAGGAAAACAAATATTCCTTAAAGGAACCACATATATGAAAGTGTTGATCCGCGATGGTGACATCAGAGCCAATTTTGAAACTTTGGTTTTCGATCAAGAAGAGCTCCGAAACTAAGAGTTCACCGGCATTTTCCGGATACCTGCCAGATACCAGCTCAACCCATTTGTAATCGTATAGATAAGCATCGAGATAATTGATCTCGTTATTGGGACGATTCAGGGAATCGTCTTCCAGTACTTCTCTTGAAATTATCGCTAGACGCTTCACCCGGTGATCCTTTTTCAGTTCTGCCATGTCTTCAGCGCTTCTGGCAATGAGTTCAGCTGAGTAGCCTCCCGTGGTCTCTGTCATGTAGGCCACTTGACCATAGTCGATTAGGCTGAAAACAATCAGGAAGAAGCCGACCAGTAAAACAGCAATGAAAATCGAGACGCTGACAGCGAATGAACCCTGCCGATCTGTTTTAACAGAATCGCGCGCCAGTTCTCTGATAATGCTCATGCTCTGCCCCCCTCATAGAGCCGGCCATCAACCATGGTGTAGACTTTCTCACAGGCGAGAGCAACCTTCTCGTTATGAGTTATGAGAATAATGGTAGCTTTGAAACTCTTGTTGACAAGTTTAAAGAGCGAAACAATCTCTTCGGTGTTCCGGCGGTCAAGATTCCCAGTAGGTTCATCGGCCAAAATAACAGCGGGGCGGCCGATCAGACTCCTGGCGATGGCAACGCGTTGCTGTTCGCCTCCGGAAAGCTCATTGGGAAATCGCCTTTGCTTATCGGCGATGCCGAGCGTTTGGATGATTTCCTGATAGTAATCCTCATCTGGCTCTCTCCGGTCCAAGAGCAAGGGCAGACATATATTCTTGCGCACGCTAATGTTCGGGATTAAGTTGAAAAACTGGTATATGATGCCGATGTTTCGCCTTCGAAATACGCTCATTTGGCTTTCGGAAAGTTCTGTAATATCTGTTCCCTGGACAAAAACGCGCCCACTTGTCGGCCGATCAACGCCGCCCAGAATATGCAAGAGAGTGGACTTGCCAGAGCCGCTATCACCCACAATCGCCAGCAGGCTGCCTTTTTCAACACTAAGATTGACCTCATTTACCGCCTGCACCTCATTGGCACCGCGGTAGATCTTTGAAAGGTTTTCGGTTCGCAGTATTTCCATATGCTCTTCTCCTTTCCGCTACGGCTAACCCTATTCTAGACGGCCAAAGTGACATTCAAGTGACAAGGATAAGTACAAGAATCATGGTTTTTGACATGTATCTCTGTTTCCATGGGCGCCCTTGCTTGACGTTTGATCATCTGCCACCTACTCAACCTAGACGCAGGGTCTAAGAAATCTGAGGCCGTTGCCGCTTTTTTGTGTTCTGGTTTTCTGGTAAAATATTTAGGCTGTCCTCAGAAGATTTGGTTTTTGAATGTTATGCATTGAATTCGGGGATAGGTGAAAAGATGTGCTCAACTCGATACGGGTTTTAAGGAGGACCAAGTTGTGAAGGTTACTACAGAGAAACTTGAAGGATCCAGAGTCTCGCTCGAAGTCGAATGCTCCCACGAAGTAGTCGATGAAGCGTTAAGGCATGCGTACCGGAGGATAGTCCGCAA
>CAZXLH010000148.1:0-1968 GCA_964641455.1 uncultured Eubacteriales bacterium
CAGCCACAGAAGCCGAGGTGCTAGGCCCCGAACCTGCGGCAGCTGCCCCAAAAGCAGGCCTTGGCACAGTGGTCATTGTGCCCAAGCTTTGAGCTACAACACCAGCCGCACTCTGAACCAAGCCGACGTTGGCCAAGATCCCCTCGGCATACATCTGCATCAAATTCGGTGCCCACTTATCGGCGTTCTTACCGGGTCCTTTTTCAGTAGGAGAAGAAAAGCCCAAGAATTTTTTTAACCCAGCAGCTACCATTCCACCAGCCTTTGTTACCTTTTTAATTGCTGCTTTAATCCCATCAACAATATTATCAATGAAATTTTTACCCCACTCAAAAGCGTCTTTAACGATACCTTTAATTGTATCTTTTGCATGAATGAAAGGCTTGACCATATGCTCATATAGCTTGTTTTTAACTGCTTTTACACCATCAACTATTCTGTTCCACGCTGTCAAAACCGAGGAGCGCATTGTATCAGCGAGGTCTCCGACTCTGTCCTTGGCATTGGTAAACAAGTTCACAACAACGTCCCTTATGTTAGTCCAAATTGTCGAAGCTGTCTCTTTGATAGCCTCCCAAACCTCTGCGAGCCAGGTAGCAAGAACTTCCCATGCTGTTGTCGCAACTTCACTGATAGGGTACTACGTCAATAAAAAGTATAACCGAAACATAAACAAGTCCCCTTTATCCCGTTTCCCCTAGCGCTCGTTTTAATTGAGCATAATAATAATCTTCATATTCCTTTGGCGATAAATATCCGCAATGACTATGACTTCTTACGGTGTTATAGAAAGCTTCAATATACTCGAAAGCAAGTTTGTAGGCATGGTCTATATCCTTGATCTTAAAGCGATACAGCCACTCTCTTTTGATTAAGGCATGGAATGATTCAATGCAGGCGTTTTGCCAGGGGCTGGCCTTCTGTGAATAACTGGGCATGATATTGTTCAGTGCTTCGATGTAAGTGCCACTGACATACTGGGAGCCCCGGTCAGAATGGAGAACCAAAGGCCGGGTAGTGCGCCTTAGCTTCCTAGCTTCAAGGACACATTCTACAACCCATTTTGCTTCCAGTGTTTCCGACAATCGCCAAGCTATTATTCTACGTGAAAACAGATCCATAATACTGGTCAAATAGGCAAAACCTTTGCCGGTATTAATATAGGTGATATCTGAACACCAAATAGCATTAGGCTTATCTGGGTTAAATTGTTCGTTAAGTAGGTTTTTTAGCTTGTTATCAAAATCAGGATCAATTGTAGTCTTTATATAGGGCTTAACATAATGAGCTTTAAGGCCCATTTCTTTCATGTAATTGCCTACGGTCTTTTCAGCAATCCTAATCCCTTTCTTCCTAAGCTCTTCAGTTATCTTAGGTGCACCGTAGATCTGTTTTGACCAGAGGTGTATGTCTAGAATCAGATTCTGTATTTTGTCTTTGCGTGATGGTCCAGTATTTATTTTGAATTCCCTTTCCTTGAAGCTATAGTACCCGCTTCGAGAGACGCCTAGAATTCGCAACACCCCGCTGACATTAAGGCGGCGCAATCCTTCCCGTTCTAGCTTGCTTTCCAATTGTGCTGTTTGAGAGAAGATTTCCTTAGTCAGTCGCCCAGGATGTTGATGGCTTTTTTTAGGATTTCAAGAGCATCTTTTGTATCTCGTAATTCTTTCTTGAGACGTGCGTTCTCCTTCGCTTCATCAGATTTATAATTACCGGAACCTCTGTGGACTTCACCTTTATCTCTGGCTGTTCGCACCCAACGGTGTAAGGTGCTGGGGTTAATTCCTAAATTACGGGCGCAGGCATTGATGCTGCTATCGGAATGATCGTGAACGTAAGCCAGGGCATCCTCCTTGAACTGCTTCGTATGCGGTTGGGCCATGTTTCTCATCCTCCTAAATATACTCTATGCTTTCTAGGAGGACCTGTCCATGTTTAACTTGTACTATTTATATGCTAGCATAC
>CAZXLH010000149.1:0-1951 GCA_964641455.1 uncultured Eubacteriales bacterium
GTCGGCTTGTCTGGCAGCGGCTCTCCGTCGCTGAGCCACGCCTTGACTGTTTCAGCCAACTCCTTACCCGGCTTGTTGATTACCACACCGTCAAGCGCCCGACAGCGCGTCTTACTGATAATCAGGTTGTGATCTATGTCAAGATCGCCCACTATGTCAAATTCGTACTCCATGCCATCTCTTTGTATCGGGGCCATCCCCACCTTGCGAATAATCGTCTTGCCTTTGCTGTCTTGGGTCTGGATATACTCCATCTTGCTCCGCATGGTAGCTATCACGTGGGCTGGGGAGGACAGCATGGCCTCAATTAGTTGATTGTGCAGCGGTGTCACATCGCGCCAAGCTGCAAAACGGTTACCGCTGTACTTGAGCGCACCCTTGTCAGCCAGCTCTAGTGCTCCTCCGCTACCGGCCCAGGCGTGGCTCAGGCTGTCAATGATGATCACGTCATATCCGGCCTGGCCTGCTGCCTTAATGCCGTCAATGTAGTTTTGAGGGTGAAAGTTCGCTAACTCCAACGTATCAAACTGAAACTCGTCGGCGTACTTAGACGCGCTACCGTGCTCGGTATCAATTACAGCTATGCGCTGTCCCATGGTCTGGGCCAGCAGTAGCGCCGTATAGGTTTTGCCTGAACCGCTAGGCCCGATAAGTCCGATCCGGGCCTTGGCTTGGCTTTTTACTGCTCGCTTAAACTGTATTGCCACCTATAACCCCTCCGTTTCAATTTCAAATTTTGGTGGCCTCTCGGTGATCTGTACGCCCGGCATCACTTCCCCGGTGGCTTCTACCACAGGCACACCGTTGCCGGTTACGTTACAATGCTTCTTGATGTACGCCTTGAGGTTGCTCTTGCTGTACTTTTCAATTACTTCGGTCTGCACCAAGTCTGGGGCCGCCGCTTTTAGGAATGGCAGCACCTGCTCATCCTGGTAGACGTACTCCGGTTGCTGCCGCCGTAGCCTTATTCGGCCATGCGGCAGGCTAATGCTGCGCTTGCGCTCGTCGCGCTCGTGCTCGGCTCTAAGCCACTCCTCCAGCAGCCCGGAAAAGTAAGCGATTGACTGCTCAGCTTTTTCATTCTCGGCTTTGAGCCACTGCTGCAGGCGCTCAATCTCGGCCTGCACTAGCTCCTGATTCTCGGTCATTTCGGCCCGGTAGGCCGCTATCTTACGCAAACACCAGTCAGCGCTTCCCTTGTCGGTGACGGAGAAGCCCTCTCGGGCCTGCTCCGCTTCTTGCATTTCCGCTAGGGCCAGTTTGTCTAGCGCGGTCATACTCCCACCCCCAGCGCTTCCTCGGCGCTCATGAGTTGCGCGTCAGCGTAGTCGGCTAGGCATTGCTCGCTGCCGTGGATGATGTCGCCACCGGGCATTACGTACACGGGTTCACTGCCGTAGATTTCGCCTTCGCAATGGGCGCAGACCAGGATTACCGGGGCTTCTTGTTGGTCGCGGATGCCCTGAGCAAAACGGTCGAGGCTAAGCGGTTTTAGCATGGCCGTGCACCCCCATCCATCGTTGCCTTTAGCTGCATTGTTAGTCCTCCTTTCTTACTAGGGCCATAAATGTCACGCCGCCTATGGTTTTACGAAGCTCTCCTACAAACCCGTCGATATCGGAATCGTAAAGCTTCATCACGGCCTTTCCGGGTAGCTTGTCGAAGTTCTCGAATCTCAGATGCACCTTAGGAGAATCCGCCCGGTACAGCCCTATTTCGAGACTTATAAAGCCCTCGGGAAACGCTTCTAAAATATCCTGCTGCAACTTTTGTATCTTCTGCACCGCTTTTAGTTGCAGGGCCACGCTTGCCGCCATCTAAAACCCTCCAATCATCCGTACTTGATGCACCACCCATACCATGGTCACAATAACAAACGCTCCGGCCCCGATTGTTAGCCACAGTCCTGCTACTTTGGCGGCCCGGTCGGCTTCAATCCACTCCGCCGCCG
>CAZXLH010000150.1:0-1947 GCA_964641455.1 uncultured Eubacteriales bacterium
ATACCTGTTAGTATTGATACTCAATTGTACCCTCACTTGTATCGACATATTACCTGGATCATTGGTACAGGTTTCGGCTTCTCTTCGAATATTAGACTATATTCGCCAGTGCTTCTACGAGTATATGTCTGGAAAGGGCTTTAGTGTCTCATATGATGTTTATACCTTGATACGAACCCTGAGGCAAGTTTGCCTACCGCTTAGCGGCAGGTTAACCAGTTTAACATATGGAAATATTACTCTATAATAGAGGTTGGCCCCTTGGGATTGTTGCTTCAAACCACCTGGTGTGGTTAACACTTTAAGTCTGAATATGAAACTTTTGCGTTTTAATCCAATTTTTTTGATAAGATCCCTTGACGCTTTCTGACATGTCTGGTATCTATTATTTGATGCCATTGTCGAAAATTGGAGGAACCGGCTGGGAAGAGAGGTGAGGGAAAAATGATGAAATCAACAGGGGTAGTTCGCAAAGTCGATGAACTGGTAAGAGTCGTTATACCCATAGAGCTTAGGCGGACTCTTGATATCGGCGAAAAAGATTCTTTGGAGATTTATGTTGACGGAGAAAGCATCATTCTTAAGAAATATGAACCTGCCTGTGTGTTCTGCGGAAACGCAGCTGGCGTCGAGATATACAAGGGAAAACGAGTTTGCGGGAATTGCCTGAACGAGCTATCTTCAATGCTTGAATAAGGCAGTGTAGGCCTAACCTTCAGGTAGAATGTTAGACTGTGTACATTATCTTGCTCTTTGGGAAGCCCGTCAGGATCCTAAAAAGTATGTAAACCAGGCTGAGGCTACAAAGCATCAGACTTTCGAAAGCCTGAGTATGTACCGGTTACGAGGAGGCAGGGCTAGTCTGCCTCCTTTTGATTTGGCAGAGAGTCAAGATAAGCCACCACTACCCACTCGCCCTTTATCTTGGTTCCTTTGATCTTCTCAAGAATATCTCCTACCAGGCCTACCATTACGCCTTCGTGAATTTTTGTCATTTCATGACACAGGCTGGCCTGAATAGAAGGAAAAACCGCCTCAAGATCAGTGAGAAACTTCACCAGCCTGTACGGAGATTCAAAAAACACTACCGAAACATAGGGTTTTATCCATTCGAGGAAGAATTGCTGCCTCTTTTTTGATTTACGTGGGGGGAAGCCCGCAAAAATAAACTGAGATGAGTAAAACCCTGAAAGGGCCAATGCAGTAGTGACAGCAGACGGGCCTGGAACTGCAACGATGTTGAACCCGTTCTCCCGGGCTTCTTTCACCAAATACGCCCCTGGATCCGAAACCAGAGGCATCCCGGCATCGGAAACCAAAGCCACTGACTTGCCTTTTGACAACTCGCTCAGCACCATACCGGTACGTTGTTCTTCTACATGCTCGTGAAACGCTACAAGAGGCTTCTTAATTTCGTAATGAGCAAGAAGTTTTGAAGTGCGCCTAGTATCTTCACAGACAATCAAGTCAACCTGATTTAGAACCTCAAGAAGCCTAAAGGACGTATCATTGAGATTACCTATAGGGGTGCCGCAAATATAGAGAGTGCCTTCCTGAGGGTTAGTGTCTACGCTTCCAATCACTCCAACACAGCCCCATCTGAGTTTTTCATCATTTCTTCACGTCAACTTCTTCTTCGGGAAACTCAGACATGGTTCCGTCCTCAAATAACACGGTTAGGAGCCCTTTTGATTGGCTGTACCCGGTAACTTTTCCCTCACCGGCCGGTGTAATCACATATGCTCCTATGTCTATAGGAGGCTCCTGCGTCTTTCCCACGTCAACGCTTTCCGACTCAAACCTCAAGCAACACAGGAGGCGGCCGCAGGTGCCTGAAATTTTGGAAGGGTTAAGCGGCAGGTTCTGCTCCTTTGCCATTCTAATGGAGACAGGTTGAAACTCGCAGAGGAAACTGGCACAACATAATTCCCTGCCGCAAGGTCCTAG
>CAZXLH010000151.1:0-1946 GCA_964641455.1 uncultured Eubacteriales bacterium
CCAAACCGAGGTCTCGCCTATACTCCAACGGACTCATAGCACCCAACGATAGTTTGATTCTTTTCTCATTGTACCAGACCAGATATTCGTGAAGGATATCTATGAAGTCCTCTATGCTGACCCCCATCCATGATCTGTTGTAGAACATCTCGTTTTTGAGCCTGCCGAAGAATCCCTCACAAGCCGCGTTGTCGGCCAAGCAGCCTTTCTTGGACATCGACCGGGTAAGACCCGCTCCTGCCATTCGTGATATCCACCCAGGCCAACGATAATGGCAGCCCCGGTCTGAATGCACCAAGGGATGTTCTCCGTCTCTCAGGGTTTCCGTTGCACGGTCAAGCATGCTGTTGACCAACTCCGCATCGGGGCTTGTCCCAATCGACCAACTGACCAGCAAACCATCGAAACAATCCACCATGGGCGAAAGATATACCTTCCCAGCAGGGATCGTGAACTCTGTTATGTCCGTGATCCATTTGACATTAGGCGCTTCCGCGTGGAAGTCGCGCTCGATCAGATTGTCTGCGGCAGGCGTAGCCTCACCTTTATACGAACTGTATCTCCGCCTCTTTCCTCCACCGACAACCAGATTAGATTCCAACATTATGCGTCGCACAATCTTTTCGGAGACGCGAATGTTTTCCCGTCTGAGCAGGGCATGGATCCGGCGATACCCGTATCTTCTGCCGTTTTTCTCAAACAGCTCTGTGATACGGCACCGCAACCTTTCGTACTTGTCTGGCATTGACGCGATCCTGTGATGGTAGAAGTAGCTGCTACGTGCCATTACCAGGCAGTCAAGCAATTCCTTCAACGGATGCTCGCTTCTCAGGGCGTCAATCAGAATCGCCTTCTCTTTGTTTGTCAGGCTTTCCGGATCGACGCCCGGGTCTTTTTTTACGATTTCCGCTGTCTTTTCCAGAATGTCTTTTTCAAGCTTTAGCCTTCTGATATCGCGTTTTAGGGTTTCGATTTCAGATAAGAGGATGTCTCTGTCGTCGGGGAGCGGCGCGTCTTCCTTAGGCATCTCTATGCTGTCCTCCTTGCCGAGCAGATCGTTTTTCCAATTGTATAGTGCCTCCGGGGTGACGCCATATTCTTTGGCTATATCTTTGGCTCTGCCGGTTCGGGTGCACAGCGCAATCACAGCTTCCTTCTTCTGTTCTTGAGTGTACTGTATACCGCCAGTGCGTTTTTTACGAGCCTCTGGCGCCAATTCATCGCACCAGGCTCTGAGCGTATCCCTTGAGGGGTACCCCAGCGCTCTAACCGTCCTTGATATATTGCGACCATGTTCAAGATAGTGCTCCACAGCAGTTGTCTTCTCTTCTAATGAGTACTTTGCGTATCGCGTACACCCTTCCCATAAGACCCCAGTCTCTTGTTCTTCAAGATATGCTTCATACCAGCTCACCAGTGACTTGCGGTCTGGGTAGCCAAGCTCGCGGGCCACGTCCGCCGCACACCTATCATACTTGATGTATAGCTCAATCGCTTTCGTGCGTTCCTCTCTTGAATACATACGGACACCCTCCTGTCTCTTTTAGAGTCCAAGATTTTGTCCGCAGTCCCTTAAGCCCATTGTAACTTGGCCATTAACAGGCGTAAGTGCAATGATACAGTTTCCGCTCAGTTAGTGACCATTCTGTGCTACAGACGTGCTATCGGTAGTCAATAGCAAGAAGCAAATTCGCACATTGATAACTGAAGATGGAGTCCAATCAACTGGGCCCGTCGGCCTCCACTTGTAGTCCGGATCATACGGCTGATTACTAGTCCAAACCGAATAAATGAGGTGAACCAGGCACCGCGCGACAGCTCCTGTAGCAACCAAGGGATGCTTGCCCTCCTGTCTCTTGGCTTCGTAGAACGTGCTGAGTTCAGAGTTAAGGCGTCGGGCTGAAACGGCTGCAAGCCATATAGCCCTGCGGAGTTCTGGCGAGCCT
>CAZXLH010000152.1:0-1944 GCA_964641455.1 uncultured Eubacteriales bacterium
TTAGGTAACGTCTACCTGTTGAGCTCTCTCGTTCTTCTACGTATGCCCACACCCAACTTTCGATGTAACCTTCCTCATTGGATTTAAACATATCAATCAGACTCTGTAACTGCTCGATTATCACAGCGGAAGTGGTATACTTATTGACCTCGATGTCATCCTCTCCCAGACCGTCCAAGACGGCGTACATTCCGTATTTTGCACTGTTCCGTAGTCTGATGCGTGTGATGAGAATCTTGTCACCGGGTCTTAGAGCCGTACGTTCCACATCATCCTGGATAGTTCCAAGGCCAGTTTTTTCAAACGTTACTATCTTTCTGTCATCATTTGACTTCATACTTACTCATCCTCTTCTTTAGTTAGACTGGCATAGATTTCTCTCTTTTTATTAGGCGATAATCCAGTCATCTTATCCCTAATCTGTCTCATTGTCACAGGTTTGTTAACCAGATAATCGATACGATTATTGATTTTATCACAAACTGTTTCGGTTCGATTAACCCAAGCATAGACGGTTTTGCTTAGATCTTTAGGTGGAGACAACCCCTCCAACTCTTTTTCAAGACATAGAGCACACTTACGGATATCGTTAATATGCTCTTTTATTGCAGAGTATCTATCCTTTGTCAGCGCAATATCTGACATACAATAAGATAGACTTTGAAGTATATAAAGGCATGCTTATTCTCTATTCTTCATCATCTGTATCGTCATATATAAATATATTGACCACATATACATCAATCAGGAGTGTGATTATTGATATGAGTATAAAAGCAAAGGCAGTCGAAAAGAGTCAGGGTTTCCTGGAGCGAATGAGGCTTAATCATCCTACTGCTTACGCTATGGCAGATAAAATCGTTAACCCGTCGATGAATGAAGACGCCGCTATCGACATTAAAACCTTTGTAATGCTTGGGTTTGGCGCGCTTATTGTTTCTGCCTTTATTCCTATGGGTTTGGAAGCTCTAAACGCTGCAGATACAACTAACTTCACTACTACGGAACTCGCTCTTTATGGAGTTATTGGAGTAGCTATACTGATTGCTGTGGTTATGGTATTCATTAATTTGGCTACCTAATCCCACAAATTTTTGGAGGACACTTTTATGAAACGTTGTTACTACTTAATTTTAGCGCTGCTCCTATTCATTCCGGCGGCGGTATCGGCTGAGAATACTACCATAATTTTAGAGGATACTGACAGTAAAAATCTTTTATATACGTATACAGGCAGGCTCGATAGTCGTGCTACTACGTTATCGAGTCTTAGAATCCATAATGTTCAGGAATGGAGCGGGCTTAAAACAGTATACTATAAAACGTCTAATAACTATGTCACTGTATCGCCTGATTCCTTTACACAAAAAGTTACGTATAAAATAGGGTCAACAATTGTAGGAACGGGGACGGCATCGTATAACGCTATGTATTCTGACGGCGCCATTAAAGAAGTTCAGTATTGGTTAACGTTTGATTACTTTGAACCTACAGGATATTTGGGGAGACAGAATATTGCTATTGTGCCGGATAGTGGGGAATTATTTGGTTCAGGTACAAATAGATACATTCGTAAATCTACACAAGGGGCGACGGCAGATCAGCCAATATACTTTTATACATCATATGAAGCGGGACCTTTAGGTGGAACCTATATCATAACTAAAGATTACTACTGGAGAAATGATCTTACTATCGGAGATGAATATATCTATTTAAATAGACTCATTAATGGTGTCCCATATTATTCGGCTATAGACATTCAGGGGCTTTATCCGTTTAAAGATGCGAGTTTTAACGAATATCTAAAAATCCCAAAATACGGCGCTGAATCATGGAAAATTACGACCAGTTTGGGTAAAGAATTTACAGGTACTATCAGTAATGATGACCCCGGCGACCCCGGCGACCCCGGCGACTCCACCACCCTCACTGTATACATCA
>CAZXLH010000153.1:0-1938 GCA_964641455.1 uncultured Eubacteriales bacterium
TTACTGCTCGATGGGTCTATTTCGGTAAAAACATGTGAAGAAATGCAGTTTGCTCAAAGGTCAAGCCGGCTTTCCCATGGAGACCTGGTTGCCTGCGAGGCAATGCTCCAGTTGGAACGGGGCAACCCGGAAGAAATACGTCGCCAGATGAGCGAATACATGAAAGATCGCAAGATAAAGCAGCCGCTCCATCTTCCTAGCGCAGGATGTGTGTTCCAGAATCCATCCGGGAGAGGGGCGGGCCGGTATATTGACGGCGCGGGCCTCAAGGGGCTGCGCGTAGGCGGCGCCGAAGTATCCCACGTTCATGCCAATTTTATAGTGAACGTAGGCGATGCAACTGCACGAGACGTGCTAATACTTATGAATGTAGTGAGGCGGAGCGTATACGACAAATTCGGGGTAGAGCTCGTTCCCGAGATCAGAGTTGTTGGCGGTTAGTCCTGGTGTCGCTGTACAAGAATTACGACGCGCGAGGTGGCCGCGATGGATACATTGAGGATAATCGGAGGGCGTGAACTGAGAGGCAGGATAGTGACGCCGGGTGCCAAGAACTCCTGCTTAAAGCTGCTTGCCATGTCCATAATGGCGTCCGGCGAGTGCGTGATTTCCAACGTGCCCCGGGTTACGGATGTAGATACCATGTGCCAGCTTCTTGAAGCCCTTGGCGCGAACGTGTCTCATACAGGTCCAGGCGAGGTCAGAGTTGATCCCACGACGATCACGTCTGCAGATCCGCCAGACCCGTTGGTTAGAAAGATGCGTGCATCTGTTCAGGTGTTAGGACCCCTTCTTGCCAGATTCGGAGAGGTGAAGATGCCTTTCCCGGGTGGTTGCGCCATCGGTTCACGTCCTATCGATCTCCATCTTCGAGGCCTCACAGCCATGGGAGCGCAGGTCTCTGAAGAGCATGGTTACATAATCGTAAGGGCGCCCAGGCTTTCGGGAGCAGAGATACACCTCGATTTTCCCAGCGTTGGCGCAACGGAGAACCTAATGGCGGCTGCCTGCCTCGCATCTGGAACAACCATAATCCGTAATGCGGCGCGGGAACCTGAGATAGTGGACGAACAGAACTTTCTGGTGCGGCTTGGGGCGGATATCCGAGGAGCTGGAACCGACACCATCAAGGTCACGGGGGTCACGAGTCTTGGTTCAACCAGCTATTCTGTGATGCCCGACAGGATACAGGCAGGCACCTACATGATCGCAGCTGCCGCTACCAGGGGCGACGTAACTGTCACGGGCGTCGTGCCAGAACACCTTGATGCTCTCGTGGCCAAGTTGGCTGAAACAGGCGCTGCTGTCATCTGCTCTGAAGATTCTGTGAGAGTTGCCATGGGCGACAGACCCGGGCCTATCGCCGTGAAGAGCATGCCGTATCCGGGCTTTCCCACTGACCTTCAGGCGCCAATAGCGGCGTACCTCACAGTTTCGAGAGGCACATCCACGATTACCGAGAACATATTCAGCAACAGGTTTCGCTATGTGGACGAACTTGCCAGGATGGGGGCGCATGTCGGAGTTGATAGCCGAACCGCGATAATCCGAGGCGTCAACGAGCTTACCG
Source organism: uncultured Eubacteriales bacterium (assembly GCA_964641455.1). Classification (GTDB taxonomy): domain Bacteria; phylum Bacillota; class Sulfobacillia; order Fermentithermobacillales; family Fermentithermobacillaceae; genus DTU015. Next base: position 1,571 of record CAZXLH010000153.1, read on the forward strand.
GCGCCAGGGTTGTAGCTCCTGATTTGCGTGCCGGCGCGGCGTTGGTAATAGCCGGGCTAATGGCCAGGGGTGAGACGATGCTTGACGGGATGGCGCATATTCTCAGGGGCTACGACGATATCCATGGGAAATTGGCATCCTGCGGTGGAGACGTGGAGCTGGTATCCGATTCTGTGGGCGCTGCCGCAGCCGAATAACGAATTTTTCGCAGCTCTCTTCTGCAAGGCTTGCATCATGTTATAATGGGGTCAGGCTGGTTGCTGCCAGGGGGGTGGAAGCGTTGCCTGACTCTTCTAACATGCCTGATAGTTCCATATTGAAGGAAGAGCCACACGCAGAATCGAGGCGAGCCATATCCTTCCCAGCAG
>CAZXLH010000154.1:0-1929 GCA_964641455.1 uncultured Eubacteriales bacterium
GGCAAAAAAGGCCGGAATTGATGGCTACGGGAAAATGAGCAAGGCGGAGTTGATTGAGACCTTAGAAGCGGGTGAGTGATATGCCTATTAGGGTAATCAATAGAAGTTTAGACATTCCAATTCCAGACCGGACTGTGGGCCATATTGGGGATAATTGTGTGGAGGTTCGCACTTTTGAATTAAGCCGCATATATGGTGACATTGACCTGGCCGAATTCGATTTCAAGCTGGATACTCAGGCTGGCGAGATAAATAACATCATTGACCTAGATAAAAACATTACTGATGACACTATCACTCTAACATGGGCCGTAAAAGAATCCCATATTTTGACCCCTGGACGCATGAGCATCCAGCTCCGGGCATTTTCAGGGGGCGAGGAAAAATGGCACTCCGCCCAGGACTACGTGCTGGTACAGCCGTCCATCAACGCCACCGAAGTTCAGCCTGACCCGCTGCCGAGCGAGTTTGAGCAAATAGAGCAAAGGGTAACAGCAGCAAAGAATGAAGCTATCGAGGCTGCCCAAGAAGCCAAGCAGCAGGCGGAACGAGTAGAAGATATAATCCAGGAAGCCGAACAGGATGTATTGCCCGAGCTGAGACAGGCTATTGAGGACGGGATAGAGACAAAAGACCAGCTTGGAGGAAGCATTCAGGAGGCTGGCGAAGCAAAAACCGCTCTGGATGGCAGCATATCCGCTGCCGGTCCCGCCAAGACGGGGTTGGACGGTAGTATCTCCTCAGCAGGTGTTGCCAAGACACAACTAGACGGGAGCATATCATCAGCGAATGGTATAAAGAGCCAGTTAGACGGGTCTATCACGGCAGCCGAGCAGACAAAACAGGCCCTGGATGAATCCATTGCTACTGGCGATTTGGATTCGTTCAAGGCGGAATATGCGGCATACAAGGATTCCAACAGCCTCAAAGTCGCAAAGATAGAGAAAGACCTTAACGACTACCAGCAGACCATGGCAGGGGTAAACGTTAACCAAGAAGCTACACAAAGTGTGAGTGGCTATGGAATAATATCGCTCCCACCCAATGCTGCCAACGGGCAAGTTAGCGGCGTTCGGATTAAAGGACAGACATGGACTAACCTTGCAGGTGCAGGTGACACGTCACCGCAAACGGTAGAAAACCTCGATGCTGCTAAAACCTATCTGCTTATCAACAGTGAAGGTGCAAATGTAACGATAGATACCGTTGACACCCCAACGCCTGTAAAGCTGACAGGTGCAACCTCTTTTGACTTTGGTTGGGCAAGCGGGGAAATAGCCTTATATGAATTATCGACAGAAGAAGCTACTTTGGAAGCGTCCGTATTGGGACAAAAGTATCACTATGTCAGCGGCACTAAATCTACAATTAGTGCCATGCGAATAAAATCGGTTGGGAAGAATATTTGGGGCGGTAGAAAGGCGGCAGAGGATATTGTTAGGATAATCAATAATCCGCAAGCAGCATATCTTACTACAGTAGACGGCAGAAATGTTTTAGCTTTGGTAGGACATCCAGCATTAATCGATAAACTGCTTTTCTCAAAGTTTAAACCTAACACACGATACGTTATAAAAGTTGAAGGACGAAGGGCGGATGATACCAGAATTGGTGGGCAACTCCACATTAAGTATACAGATGGTACTGTAAAGTATTTTGTAAACCATACTTCATCGTGGGTAAAAATGAAGATAACAACGGCACAAGGGAAAACAGTACAGGGTTTGTATGCTACCTACGGTGCTAGGCAGAAAATTTATTATTTTGATTATGACACATTACAAATAGAAGAAGGCGCAACCGAAACACCTTACGAACCCTACAAAGAAACGGTTGCATACTTGCCAAACGTGGTTTTAAGAAGCCTCCCCAATGGAACTAAAGATGAAATTAGGGCAAGTGAAGGGAAGTTGATAAAGAGGGTTAGTG
>CAZXLH010000155.1:0-1929 GCA_964641455.1 uncultured Eubacteriales bacterium
CTCATTGAACGAGTTCCACCGTGCCGAGAGGAATCCGATCTCCGGCTTCCAGCCCATCGACAGGGTGTCCCCCTCATTCATCATCCACTGCCAGTCTGCAGCCTCATAAACCTTGTTCGCCAGGGCCTCTACGTCAGTGCCTGCGAAATACTGCCCTGCTGTGAGAGCCCCTGCCAAAAAGAGCGCCGTGTCTATCGAAGAGATCTCGCAATCTCCGAACCGGCGCCCTTCCGACATGTCCACGAAGTGGTAGTAGAACCCGTTCTTGCCCTCCACGCCTCCATTGGCGAATGTTTTCAGGGTAGTAAGCGTCCGTTCGTACCCTTCGTCCCGGGTGATCCAGCCCCGCTCAATCCCAACAGGGATCGCCGAGAGGCCGAAGCCGACAGCTGCTATGCTGCACGGAGAATCCTTCGCGCTTCTGTCGCGTATCAGCCCGTTCGCCGGGTTGGCTTCGTTCCAGAAGTAGCCAAAAGTTTTCCTCGCGACGGCCTCCATGAGCGCATCGTCATCCAGCTCAAGCAGTGCCGCCACTTCCTGTCTAATCTCCTCGGGAATCTGCTTGACCAAGTCATCCCTGGAGAGAGTGACCTCAGCAAGGCCTATACCGTCTATGTAGAACTTCTCTTTCAGCTGGAGCTTCTTACCTCCCTCATCCACGTGGGCCCAGGCGAAGTAGAGCTTGTACTTGCCATCGGGCTTGAGGTTGCTCATCTCTTCGGGAAGCGGATAGGTCACGCGATTCCAGCCCAGTTCTAGGTCGGCTTCGGCAAATATGCCGCCGACCCAATCCCAGCCGTTTGAGAGGTCTGCCATCCCCAAGAAGAACATGGTCGGATTGAGTTCGTTTTCCGGGGGAAGGTAGATGTTGAGAACCACTTCGCGCTGGCCGATCCAGCGCTCAAGCCTCTCTCCGGCAAGGTCGAGGGCGAGCTTGGTCTCTACTGCCTTCCCGTCGGGAATCACCTGAGCAGAGCGGAGCCCCTGGCAGACTATGCCCGACTCCAGTTCGAACCTTGCGCCGGTATTGTCGTTGTCGTATCCTGCGAGCTCAGCTTCGTCCTCCATGGTCCATAGCCAATTGCCTACCAGCCCGCTGGCAGCCGAAGAGGCATCACCATCGAGGATTTGAGCCCAAATCCCGTCCACAAAGAACGGTTCGGCCAGAGGAATCTTGGCATTCCCGTCATCAACTGCAAAGAAGGAGAGATAGATCTTGTAATGCCCGTCTTCCTTGACATTCTTCATTGCATCAGAGAGTCTGTAGACTACGTCGTTCCACCCGGGAGCCACTTCCACCCTGGGAAAGACTCCGTCCACCCACGCCCATCCGTCTGATAGATCTGCCATCCCCAGGAAGAATGAGTTGGGCACGATCTCCATGTTCTCAGGGATGTATACGTGGATGCCAAGTGCATCTTTGCCCATCCACTCCCGGAGCACATCCCCTGCAATGTCAACAGCTATCTTCGTTTCCGGAGCTTCGCCGCTCGGGGTCACCTTCATCGCCCCGATTCCCTGCCTCACAACTTCCCGCGAGAGCTCAAGCTCAGCACCGGTATTGTCATTGTCGAACTTCGCGATCTCCTCTTCCCTGTCCATGCTGAACAGATATGCTCTGTCCATTCCGGCCGCATTCACCAGAGGATTGCATGAAAAGGTGAACACTACGGCAAATGCCAGAGCGCACATGAGAAGACTTATGACATGCCTGTTGTCTCTGTCAAACCATTTCATACGGGCCGCCTCCTTGTTCTCTATCTGGTCTACCAAGGGTAATCTCAACATGATGAACCTCTCCGTCGCCCAAAGTCGGCAGCAGATTGCCATCGACTTTGCTCCCGTCCAGAGTCATCCTGGCGACTCCAGACGAAACATGATCTGGATTATGCACCCGGATCTCATACGTGGCGCCCCTGAAATCCCGCT
>CAZXLH010000156.1:0-1928 GCA_964641455.1 uncultured Eubacteriales bacterium
CGATCCACAAATACAGCATCAAAGCCTTCCAAAGTAGCTAGATGCACATCAGCACTGGCCTCTTCAGCCAGACGCTTAAGAAATGGCTTAGCGACATCCCTTAGCTCAAGACTGTTAATTAAGCTATTGCTAATGGCCAGAAATTTTAGCGACAGCCTATAGCTACCATCCTGTTTTTGCCCAACATAGCCCAGCTCAAGTAGTGTTGATAAAAACCTGTGAACCGTACTTTTGCTCCATCCAAGCTCGGATGATATATAGCTGATGGTAAGCCCAGAGGGATATCTGCTCAGCATTTCAATTATCTCAAAAGCCTTGCCTACCGAATATACAAAATCCTTTCTCTTCATGGTGTCCTCCCCTAAAGCTTAAGTTCCGCTATCCGGGATTGCGGTCCACTAAGTGGAACCTAGGATAATATTCGACATTCTCGTAGATTATCCTTCTTAGCTGATGAAACTTTTTCGTGGTACCAGATATGTAATGTGTATGGTAGGAATAAACAAACACAGCCTGACAGAATGAGACCTATGCTGTGTTTATTATTGCTGATAACAGTTAGTCACAATTAGGCAAGGATTGCCGGGGAAACTGTTGCCGCCTCATTATGCCTCATGAGGGATCAACCTTGGCCACATTGGTTGTAGTCCTTGGGGTTTGCTTTGTCGGCTGTACGGGCCGATTCAGATCGCTATCAAGTTTGCAGTGGCGAGAACATTAAGGAGTGATTGGCTTGTACACATGTGCACAGTGTAAGAGCAACAACTGTCGTCAGGGCAATTTAGATGAAGTGCCACGGAATTGCCCCTGCAAAGACGACCCGGAAGATGTGAAAGCACTTTACAAGGAAGCGGAGAATCTTGAGATTGCCCGCAACTCTGCTCTAGTGGAAAGTGAGGGGTATTGCCGTTGGTCTAGGTTAGAGGAAATAATGCACTTTGCCAGAAAATGTGGCTTCACCAACTTGGGGGTTGCCTTTTGTATTGGCTTAAAGACTGAGGCCTCCGCTTTAGTGCAAGTACTGAAGAAAAACGGTTTCACCGTCAATTCTGTGGTTTGTAAAAACGGCAGTATTCCCAAGGAATTCTTGAGAATTCAAGAGCAGGAAAAACTAAGGCCCGGCACGTATGAACCCATGTGCAACCCAATTGGACAAGCAATGGCTCTTAACAAATCCCAGACCGATTTAAACATAATTTTAGGATTGTGTGTGGGACATGATACTCTGTTTATCAAGTATTCACAGGCACCGGTGACAGTACTGGCTGTAAAGGACCGTGTCTTAGGACACAACCCTATGGCGGCCCTATATTTGGCCGACAGTTACTACAAAAACAAGCTGCACCCCTCTTCCTCTTGATGTCAGGGTAGAAAGCAAAGGCGACCCGGTTACCGATACCCTATTCTTTCTCCGCGAACGGTACTCTACTACCAGCGCTTCAGTAACCTGCTACAACACATTTACGAGTGCCAAGACAGTCAAAAGGTTTTCTAGTTTAAAGGCCTGATACCAAAAAGGTGTCAGGCCTTGTTCCATCATGGTTTAGATTGTAGCCATCCCACTTATCGTTAGACGTCCAATGCTCTCTAATCTCAAAGCAAGAACGTTTTCACGGCCAAATATGGAAAGTCTCAAATGGCCATCGACACAACCTAACTAATGTTAGTTGCTTATTGTTAATCGTAATCTTCAATTTCATCAATACCAACAACCTTGATCTCGGTTGCAATGCGCTCTGGAACCTTTTCGCCATCCAAAATCTTTGCAGCAGCTGCCACAGCCTGGTAGCCCTGATCATAGGCGCCGACGTCACAAGAAAATGCCAACTTACCTTCTCGGATTGCAACCCTTGCATCTGCATTTACGTCAACACCAGATACTAAGATCTGTCCTGATTTTCCGGCAGCTTCGATAGCTTCGATGGCAC
>CAZXLH010000157.1:0-1928 GCA_964641455.1 uncultured Eubacteriales bacterium
TTCTCTCAAGACAGGACGTCTTGAATTCATTAAGTACAATGCTCTCCAAAACGCTTTGCGGCAAGAGTAACTCTGCTGCAAAGCGATTAGCCTGGGCTTCGACTATGTCTTTCGCTTCCTCTTCTAATCGGCTAAGATGTGACCCGGTCCTAGAGTAGTAATGATATAGCTCATGGGCTATCGCAAAAATCTGTCTGTCAAAATAGTCAGCGGTATTGAGGTCAACAAAAACAAGCTTTTGCCCACCTTCTTCAGAATACATGATGGCAGCCGAAAAAGCCGGTCTGTCCCCTTCCGACTCAGTCGGATATTCAAGCAACCTAATGTCGAGTTTATCGAGAATTGTAAATATGTCGTTTGCAATAGGCGTGTCGCCTACGACACCCAATGCCTTCTTGCGGCTGGCGTGCCTTCTGCATCAGCCGTTCAAACCATTGTCTTACTTCGATTTGAAGTACAGACGTGTTCGTGCCAGACTCGTCATTAAGCGTATCAGAATATGATTTAGCAATCTCCGCATCCGAATTCTGCCATAAGATAACGCCTGATCAGGCTCTCTTGCTTGGCTGATTGGTTTCGTTGGAAATAGCTCCGATATCGTATTCTTTGATCATTTTGGGTCTTTGCTGCCAGTGTCGTTGCTTGCTGATTTCGTCTTGCTGGAAGGATCAATGGCCGAAATGATTCTCGTCGCGATCCAGTGAGGCTCGTTACCACAATACTCCAGATATTTGGTACACGCCGGGGGCTTTCCACCAACAGAGTACCCACCCCAAGGTGTAGGGCAATATCACTAAAGAACCTTGAATGTTGGATCAGTACAAAGTTGTTAGAAAGCCACACTACAGGCTATAGATTGGTACTCTCCCTTTTCTTAGGTTGATGAAATACGTCCAACATTTCGATAACCGGTTCTGGGTATACGTGACTGCCTTTGCATAATCTCTCAACCCAGCGCTCAATGCACGTACATCTGCGCACATTTTTATTGCCACTTAGCACCCGTTGTGCTTTCTTCGAATCTTGTCCACACGCCTCATACATGCATCTTGCAAAAGATTCCCATATAATTGATTCTGAAATATGCCCGTGACACGCCCAACGTACATCCTCTGGCTTACTAGATTCTACTATAGGCTTCCAATAGTCATATCTATCAATGAGTTCCTGAACACCCTGGGTGTCAAGTCTTGCATTCTTGATCAGATGTTCTTGCCATGTAGGAATGTCAAGCATCATGGATTTGTCTTTCAACCGCAACGCAGTCCATTTTACCTGTCCCGTTACAACACCGATCCGGCCAAGATCCTTCGAGGCTAAACTAATAGAGCAGGCCACTCCAAGCACCGAGGGAAAGGCGCTTTCAAAAACAACTAACGCTGCATCCAAATCGTCTGGGTCATTATGTACCAAGTGGTAGATTGCATCACACAATATGTCATAGTCAAATAGATAATTCTCCAATGAATGTCCCCTGGACCACACCAGCAATTCAGTCACCATGTGTGTGTTCAACTGATCAGTTATGGCGTTGTTGTCGAGATCGAAACAACGGAATTCGCGATCCACGAATCCGGCAAACTTGCCCGGAGCCGACAACTTATCCTTGGAAACTAGCTTGCACACCAGTTCAACTATGCTGCGATTTCCGACGGCCTCAGGACTCTGGATAATTCCTGCGGTATCAATAGCTATCTTGCTTAAGCAATCACGCATCTCTGGAAATAAGTTATTGAACATCCGCTTGAACATGCGCTTCTCGCTAGTGCCTTCAACTAGTAGTATACAACTGCCTACCATACATACTCTCCTAAGATACCCCTCAACAGAATACCTCGGACCATTCATTCGTAGCCACCTTCATCCGTCCAACAGCCTTCATCGTGCACATGCGCGTTCTGCGCACCCGATGGTGAAACTGGCATAGG
>CAZXLH010000158.1:0-1912 GCA_964641455.1 uncultured Eubacteriales bacterium
TTCTCACCACCCACATTGCCGGTGAGAAGACTGCCAATGAACTCCCGTACAAGATCCCTGAGGGAACCAGAGCCATTACGATTGCCATAAACCAGTTAAGCGGCGTGGCAGGGCATATAAAGCCGGGCCATTATGTAGACGTGCTCATGTCATACAAAGACGGCGAATCCATCGACGAGGTTAAAGTCGTCACCCTTTTGCAGAACATCCCGGTCCTTGCTGTTGGCCCTGATATGCAGAAAAAAGAAGGGATTCAGGAATCAGAGAATATTACCCTGGCCGTCACCCCGTCTGCCGCCCAGTTGATTATGCTTTCAGAAAATGTCGGAAAGATGAAGTTAGTGCTCAGGCCGTCAGGCGAAGATAGCAAGCCGGCACTGCCGTCTGTCAATTTGCGCCATGTACGGACCCAGTACCCTTAGGAATTCCCGAGAGGATGATTCGTTTTGGATAAAGCCAGGTTACTGATTATTGACCACATGCACGTTAACGACCTTAAAGAGAGGCTCGGGAAGACTCAGGAGTTTTTCGTGATAGGAGCCACAGAAAACCCTGACCTGGGTTTTACCATAGCAGAACGGCACCAGCCCGATGTAATACTCTTAAACATTGATCTACCCGGAAACGAAGGCACCTCCTGGGCAGAACTGTTTTCTATGGAGTTTCCCATGTCGAGCCTTCTCCTAGTAACAGCATCAGACAGCAAAAAAGTTCTCCGCCTTGCGCTCCAGGTGGGAGCCAAGGGAGTGCTAAACCTCCCTATGGAAGACGATAGGCTGATCCGCACAGTTCAAAAGGCCGTTCAACAAGACAAAAGGCGCAGAGAGCTATTCTCGGTTCAGAGAAAGACGAAACCGCAATTCAAGACCATTGTGGTGTTCAATACCAAAGGCGGAGTAGGCAAAACCACTTTAAGCCTGAGCCTTGGAGTAGCAATCAGGCAGATAACCGGAAAGCGAATTGCCGCCATAGACCTTGACCTGTTTTCAGGGAACCTTGCCCTTATGGCAGGTATACCGTGGAAATACTCAATCAAGGATGTAGTGGACGACATCAATGGCCTCGACAGGGAAACACTGGATTCGTATCTTACTGAACACCCTTCAGGCCTTAAGATTCTGCCGTCGCCAATGCGTCCTGAATTTGCAGGTTTCATCCACGCAGAGCATGTAGAGACAATCCTTGGGCTAATGTCTGAGGCATTCAACTATGTGATTGTGGATACACCAACGTACCTCCACGACACTGCAATCCCTGCCCTGGAAGAAGCCCGGGACATACTGGTGGTGACTACATTGGACCTGGCCGCAATCCAGAACATGAAGCAATGTATCGACCTTCTGTCTACCCTGGCCATGAAACCTAAGATACGCGTGGTGGTTAACCGGCTGGGGTACACCGGTGGCCTCAAGACTAAGGATCTGGAAGACGAATTGGGAATGAAGGTGCTTACAGTAATCCCCAGTAATGAGAAGGCAGCCACAGATGCCGTAAACCTCGGAATTCCACTGATAACATCAGCAAAAGGTTCATTAACCGCCCGGCGCATTGAGGAACTGGCCACCAAGATGCTTGCATCAGATGACCATCCCGGTACAGTGCCCGGGTTGCTGTCGGCTAGGAGGTAGGCTAAAAAATGTCTCTTCTGCAAAAACGGCTTCAAGAACTGAGACAACAGCAAAACCTGCAGAACAGCCCTGAGGACTCATCACTGTTACCGGCCATGCCTTCCCGCAAAGCAGTATGGAACCGGGCAAAAGACAGAATCATGGAAGAAGCAGTTGCAACAATCGACGTGGAAGCCATGGAGCAAGTATCGGAAAACGACCGCAACAAGTACCTCACCAAGCAGATCTCCGGGCTTGCCGAACCAATCCTAGGCAACATGGAGATTAACTTTACCCGGGCCGAC
>CAZXLH010000159.1:0-1872 GCA_964641455.1 uncultured Eubacteriales bacterium
GAAGCCCCAGTGGTAGCCCACTGTGCGGCCTGCAGCGGCGAGATATACGAAGGTGGGCTAGTATACAGCATCAGCGGCGACATCATCCATCCTGACTGTCTAGCAGAGTATACCGGGGCTGTGCTTATGAGCGTAGAAGATGCCGCGGGGGTGGGGGCATGAGTGCGCTAGACAAGCTGGCCTTAGCTGAGATGCAGGAAGCGGAGGAGGCCCGAGAGGGCTTCCGCGTCACCGACAAGGGTAGCGCTGACTGGTGCTTGCGCAAGATAGCGGCCTACCGAGCGGAGATGGCCGAGAATCAGGAGCTAGTGCAGGCCGAGATTGAGCGCCTGCAGCAGTGGCTCAAAGCCGAGAATGAAAAAGCTGAGCAGTCAATCGCTTACTTTTCCGGGCTGCTGGAGGAGTGGCTTAGAGCCGAGCACGAGCGCGACGAGCGCAAACGTAGCGTCAGCCTGCCGCATGGCCGGATAAGACTCAAGAAGCAGCAACCACAGTACACGTATCGGGACGAGGAAGTGCTGCTATTCTTGAAAGCGGCGGCTCCTGACCTAATCAAGACGGAAGTTGTAGAAACCTACAACAAGAATGAGGTTAAAGCGTTTGTCAGGGATCATTGTCAGGTAACTGACGAAGGCGTTCCGGTACTGGCCGAGACTGGCGAGATCGTGTCAGGGGTGCATATAACCGAACGGCCACCAAAGTTTGAAGTAGAAACGGAGGGCTTATAATGGCTATCCAATTCAAACGAGCAGTCAAGAGCCAGGCCAAGGCCCGGATCGGACTTATCGGGCCTAGCGGGAGCGGTAAGACCTACACGGCATTACTGTTGGCCCAGGCCATGGGCGAGCGCATAGCCGTAATTGATACCGAGTACGGCAGCGCGTCTAAGTACGCTGACGAGTTCACGTTTGACACCCTGGAGTTAACGGACTTTCACCCACAAAATTACATCGACGGGATTAAAGCGGCTGGCAAGGCCAGGTATGACGTAATCATCATTGACAGCCTGAGCCATGCTTGGGCCGGTAGCGGTGGGGCACTAGAGTTGGCAGACAAGGGTGCACTCAAATACAGCGGTAACCGTTTTGCGGCATGGCGCGATGTGACGCCATTGCACAATCAGCTTATAGAAGCCATGCTGTCTTCCCCAGCCCATGTGATAGCTACCATGCGGAGCAAGATGGAGTATATCCAGACCCAAGACAGCAAGGGCAAGACCATCATTCGTAAAGTGGGCATGGCACCAATTCAAAGGGACGGTATGGAGTACGAATTTGACATCGTGGGAGACCTGGACATCGACCACAACCTGATTATCAGTAAGACGCGCTGTCGGGCGCTTGACGGCGTGGTAATCAACAAGCCGGGTAAGGAGTTGGCTGAAACAATCAAGGCGTGGCTCAGCGACGGAGAGCCGCTGCCAGACAAGCCGACGGAGGCCCAGACAGCCCGCATGATGGCACTAGTAAACGAGTTATCCCTTGACGGTAGCTTTATGGCAAGGCTAATCAGCGACGAGTACGGCAAGGGTAAGTATAACGAGCTAACCCAGGATGAGGCCGAGGGATTGAATGAGATGCTGGAAGGCATGCGGCAGCAGGCGGCGAGGTAACAACAACCTGCCCCGTTCGCGACCATAGCTTGACGGCGGGGTGGGCCCTAAGATCACCGAACATTTGGGATTGGGGATTGGTACCATGGGAAAACGTACCTGTATGTACTGCAAGTATTGGCGCAAGGAATGGTGCCAGATCACGGGGCTGAGAGCACAGGGGGGCCAGCCGGGGTGCTGGTGGTGGGCTGGTAACTAGAGTTTCGGGGGAGGGGAGCCGGGGCTATGAGGCTGCACAACAGGATGATTAAAGCAGCGTT
>CAZXLH010000160.1:0-1816 GCA_964641455.1 uncultured Eubacteriales bacterium
CAATAGCATCCTTAGGAGCAATAGGGATGGGATATTACCAGGCATGGAAAGACTACAAAGCGGGTGATAAGGAAGCGGCTACATATTTGGTAGTGTTATCCTCACTTGGTGCAGTTGGCTGGGTACGGGAATATGGCGGGGACGTTGTAGATTTTGTGGGAAGTAGAGTGGAAGCTGCGGGTAACAATGCGGGAGTTGGTGGGAATAACCCTAATATAAAATTAACATTTGAGGAAGCACTTCAACAATTAGATAAATCAGGGTTGAGACCAGGGCAAACTGTAATTTCAAAAAACAGGGTAATGGAAATAGTTGAAAATTATAATCCACTAAAAGCAGAAAGTCGTATTTACAAGAACGGCAATACATCATATCTTGTTGAAGGACACCATACAACGGTTGCAAACACAATGTTAGGAAAAGGTTCAAGTTTTAATATGAAGATACCTACAAAGGATTTACCATCAGCAACTAACGTATATTGGACTAAAAAATGGTATGAATTTTGGAAGAAGCCAATTAAAGTATTAGAATAATTAAAATAGTTAATAGGTTAGAGGCATTTCAAGTTCTCTAACCTATTAACTATAGTAAAGGGGATGAAAAAATGTCATTAGGTAAGAACAATATATATGCACAAATACTATATAGAGGCTTTGTTTGTGAAAAAGGACGAGTATATAGTCGGCTATGGAAATATAGTTATAGGAGTATATTGGAATTGCAAGTTGATTTGTGGAAAAAGATTCTTAGCAGAATGGCGGATAATACATATACAAAAGAAGATTCGGATTTGTTAAAATATTTCATTAAGTTATGTGGGGATAAAAAGGAAATTGGTGAATTTTACAATATCCACGCCGATTTTTTATCTGAAATTGAAAAAAGTATAGATTCTAGTATAGGAAAAGTTAGTAATTGCAACGAAGAGATAATAATTATTAATTTTATGAATGATTTAGTTACAGAATTAGCGGATTTATTAAAACATAAGTTATTTGTAGATAAAAAAGGAGTACATCTAATCATAAGAACGCTTCATAACCTACCAAGATATTTTTTAGACAATTCAAAAACATTTATACACGATTTAAAAGATATGGCAATAGATTTCCGCAGTGCAATTGATTATTCATTTGGTAACATGAATCAAGAAATGAAAGCTAGATATGAAAAGTATAACATCAGCTGAGAAAATTTATATTTTACACTAATTTTACTTTTGTAAAAATATTTAGCGAGGGACTATTATGAAAATATCCTTTGATTTAGATGATACATTAATAATACCAGGTAAAAATGCTTTTTATGAACCCCTAATTAAATTTCCTTACTCCATATTTTACAGGGAATGCCTAAGAAAAGGAACAGTAAGTCTTTGTAAGGAACTTGTATTATTGGGATATGATATTTGTGTATATACTACATCAGAAAGACCTATCAAATATATAAAAAGGTTATTTCAATTATATGGTATTCAATTGCACAATATTATTAATCAAAAAATTCATCAAAGTATTGTACAAAGAAATAGACAAGAAGTTATGCCTTCAAAAGTACCTTCTAAATTCGGAATTGACTTGCATATAGATGATGATATTACCGTAAAACAAAATGGAATACAGTATGGATATAATGTATTAATTATAGATAAAAATGATATACTTTGGGATAAAAAGGTATTGGATGAGGCGAAAAGAATAATTAAATTAAAAAATTGTTGAACATTTTGATAAAATAAAACCAAATAAATTTTATAGAAGGTGATTCGACATATGGAATTAGGTTTTATGGTGGGAAAGCAAGAGCTAATGGA
>CAZXLH010000161.1:0-1760 GCA_964641455.1 uncultured Eubacteriales bacterium
GGCTTCCCCACCAGCATTACTACAGCTAGTCAAAGGATCACGGGTTCACAGGCCGGTATGCAGCTTGGCGCTTGTATTGACGTTGCTGACCTAGGAGGGGATGGAGATCTTGACTTAATTGCCGGAGCACCAACCTTTAATCCCGGTGGTGCTACAGATCAGGGAGCCCTGTTCATCTTATTCAATAGCGGCAGTGCTACCCCGCCATTCTTCGCAGCTAACTCAAATCTAGCTGACCGGAGAATCGATGGAGAAAATCCAGATGACTTCTTTGGGCAGAGCTGCCATATTGCCAATATGGACCAAACAAATGGTCCCGATATTCTAGTAGGCGCCACTCGCTTTGATGTAGGCCTTGCAGAAAACGTAGGAGCAGTATACCTGTTCCTGAACGCAGGAGGCGGCATCTTCCCAAGCAATGCAGCCAATGCAGATCTCAGATTGGTTGGTGAAGAAGCCGGCGATCGCTTCGGATCTGGCATCAAAACGGGCGACTTGACGAACAATGGGACACTAGACTTACTCATCGGAGCACGACTGGCCAATTTCGGTGGCGAAGACTCTGGAAGCATCTATTCGTTCATTCGGCAAGTGCAACCACCAGTGCGCAGACGGCAACCGCACTGCGAAAAAGTGAAGGTAGATAGAGTCATCTGTGATGAAATCTTCTATGTAGAAGATGACGAGTTTAACATTCCCATCGGAGAGATCAGGGTGCCTACAGGCAGCACAATTGACGGTGTTGTCACCGTGACGGTCCTAGAATGCGATCCCCGTGTGGACTTCGAACTCAACCGACTTTTTGCTGATGTAGTCTTCATGATCCAAAAAGAATTCACCATCACAACACCAGAGCAAACCCTGATTCCACTTGAATTCGGTTTTCGTCTAGAAAGAACACTAGAGTTCAGAAAGTGCTTCCCATCTGAACTTGGAGCAATTGACCCTGATTTACTAGTTGGTCTGGAGTGCCACATCGTTAGAATAGCAGGGACTGATAATGTCACGCTCAATCCTTCCACAATGGATCCTGAGACAGGCGCATTTCTGAAAGATGCAACCTTTGATGAAGAACTCACTCTTTTGGTCAAGATCAAACTGATTCAGCAAAGGCAGCTCATTTTGCAGGCCTGCTCGCCAAGGCATCAAGTGGATATTGACGTTTCCAGCAGCATCAATACTGTGAACACCAGTCTCTCAAAATCTAAGAGAAAGGACTGAAACACGTGGGTTTTTGTGAGAAGATAAGAACTGACGTAGTGGTCTGTGATGAGATCTTCTATTTTGAGCATGACGAGATCAACGTCCCTCTGGGATTTGATGCCCCGCCAGGCAGTGTCTTATCAGGTGTCGTCACAGTTACACTATCTGAATGCGATGTATTTGTTGTAGGAGAGGGAGCAATCTCAGCTGACGTGCTCTTCATCGTTCAAAAAGAACTACTCCTTACCACCCCCGCCGGTGATGTGTTCCCCTTAGAGTTCGTAGAACGGCTTCGCTTTGTTGAACCATTCCGGAAATGCGACGCAGGTGTCCTCGAGCTCTTAGATTTGCAGCCAGAACAACTACGTTGCCAAATTGTGCGCACCGCCGGAAGAGATACCATCACGTTAGATACAGATAATGATACCTTGAGTGAAGAACTAACCATTGAGCTCAAGATCAAAGTAATAGCCGAAGTACAACAGTTCATCAAGCTGTGCTCCCCAAGGCACACTGTAGATATTCCAGTTGCAGCGATACAATAGAAGATCCTCCTT
>CAZXLH010000162.1:0-1272 GCA_964641455.1 uncultured Eubacteriales bacterium
AGAGCGCAGAGCGCTTCGTTCGAGCAGATGTTGCTAGTTGCCCTTTCGCGCCTTATGTGCTGCTCGCGCGCTTGCAGCGTCAAGACGTAACCGCGGCGTCCTTGATCGTCATGGGTCTGACCGACAAGGCGCCCGGGCATCTTCCGCATCAGCTTCGAGGTGGCTGCAAAGAACCCGAGCAGCGGTCCGCCGAAACTGACCGGATTCCCCAGCGGCTGCCCTTCTCCAAGGGCTATGTCGGCGCCATAGCTTCCGGGCGGCGTCAGGATTCCCAGGGATATCGGGTTTACAACCGCCACGAACAGCGTTCGCGTTCCGTGTGTGGCCTCGGAAAGAGCCGCCATGTTCTCCACTATTCCGAAGTAGTTCGGCGACTGGGCGATAAAGCACGCCGCGTCAGCCAGAACGTCCTTTGGGATGCTCTCTACGGGCGTTCTACCGCTCCGCTTGTCGTAGTCAACAGTTACAACCTCGATTCCGCGAGGATGGGCATATGTCTGCAACACCTGGCGGTATCTGGGGTTGACGGCTCTGCTTACTACGACTTTGCTGCGGCGGGTGGCGTCGCATGACATGACCGCGGCCTCTGCCATTGCAGTTCCAGCATCATACATAGATGCATTTGCCACGTCCATGCCGGTCAATTCGCATATCATCGTCTGGTACTCGAAGATTGCCTGCAGTGTGCCCTGGCTTACCTCTGCCTGGTAGGGAGTGTACGCAGTGTAGAACTCCCCGCGGGTGAGCATATGCCTGACTACGCTGGGCACGAAGTGCTCATAGAGTCCGCCGCCGAGATATGTGGTGTACTGCATGGAATGCGCACACTTGGCAGCGACCCTGTTCAGCTCTGCCGAAAGCTCCGGTTCGGATAGGGCCTTCGGCAGATCCAAGGGTTCTGTAACTCGAAACTCAGGCGGGATAACAGAAAACAAGTCATCGACGCTGGACGCTCCGATGTCGTCCAGCATTTCAGCGACGTCTTGCGCCGTGTTTGGTATATACCTGTGTGGGGAGCCCATCACTGGCCCTCCTCTTTCAGGTACTCCTCATATTGTTCTTCATCCATGAGGTCATCGAGCTCAGCTACATCATCCACATCGAGACGGGCTATCCAGCCGCTGTCCATCGGGTCTTCATTTACGAGGCCCGGCTCGTCTTCGAGCGCCTGATTCACCTCGGTGACCGTTCCGCCAATAGGCGCGAATATGTCCGCAGCCGCTTTGACCGATTCGGCAACTGCCAGGTTATCGCCCCGGGCGAACGTGTCTC
>CAZXLH010000162.1:1282-1754 GCA_964641455.1 uncultured Eubacteriales bacterium
GACAACGGGCAACTCCACGTAGATTACGTCTCCGAGTTCCTCTGCCGCGTATTCCGTTATTCCGATCGTAGCGATGTTCCCGTCAAGCCTTACCCACTCATGATCGCTGGTGAACCTCATTTTGCTGCCCATATCCCCCTTACTCCTTCCTGTAAGACTTCTCGTAGAATGGTGTTTTTACCACTTTTACGGGGCATGCCTTCTTCCGTATCTCTATGGCTAGCTCGGTACCGATGTCGGTGAACTCAGCAGCCACTAGAGCTAATGCAAGCCCTTTGTTCATAGTCGGCGAAAATGCGCCTGACGTCAAGTGCCCAACCTGCTTGCCGTCTGACATGACCGGGTAGCCTTCGCGCGGAACCCCGCGACCCAGGAGCTCGAGCCCCACGATCTTCCGCTTCAGCCCTTTTTCCTTCTGGGCGACGAGGGCTTCTTTCCCGATGAAGCCAGTCTTCTTCAGCTTCACGAAGAA
>CAZXLH010000163.1:0-1732 GCA_964641455.1 uncultured Eubacteriales bacterium
CGCACTTTGTAGTATATGCTTCGTTATTATCTTTTAATTGATAAAATGCTTTATTGTTCATAGTTCACCTCATAATTTTTGTGAAGTAATTTCATATCTTCAGCATATTTAGGAAATAGTATTTCATTAATAACTTGTCTATATTTAGCAGGAAACTTGATGCTTTCTTGTTTCTCGCCTGCATTAACCTTGTATGTTACATAGTCGGATTCGTTGCTTATCATTGTAGCAATAATATCCTCTACTTCATTTATTTTACTGAATAACGACTCATTATATGGGATTGAGTAAAGTATTTTCTTTGTAAATAATATCCCACCATCAAAGAAACGCCACCACATATATGCATAACTTGAATTTAAAAGTGAATATAACAAATCAAAAGAGTCTTTGTCTTTACCGTATATAATGAAATATCCTTTTCTTTTCATTGCTTTTGTACTTGCTACTATGAAATAACGAGCAGAAGTTGAAACATATAATTTATACTCATTTTTTTGTTTTCTTGAATCGAATTCAATTAAATCAGATAAATATGTCTTTTCTTCTCGTTTTTCTATCTCCCTGACCATAGGTTCTAGTTCTTTAAACGCTTTTATAGGTCTGTTTAATTTCTGATTTTCTGTTCCTAACTTACTTCTTAAAAACTTTAAGTTAATCACATCTTCTCTTTGGTCAGTTCTAAATCTAATCAAGTGAGTTAAATTAAACCCTGTGTGTCCGTTTCTTTTTATTGAAGCAATTGAAGCTCTGACCCCATTAGCAGAGTTAGTATTAAATATACCATGTTTTCTTCCATTAAAAAGCGTTCCAGGAACATTATCAAACGAGAATATCTCTCCACAAAAACTTTCGGTTAACTTTTCTCTTAATTTTGAAAATTTATCAGCAACTAGATATGATTGTGGAGATACAATAACTGCATTATCACAATAATTTATTATTTTGTACATAAACGATGCATACAAATCTTTTGCCTGAAGAACTACATCATCAACATTCCAATTTTTATTAAATGTTTTAATCACAGAATACGGTGGATTTGTTATTACTGATATTCCTGCTGGTAAATCAAGCCTTTTATCTAAAAAATCCCCAACGCTTACATTTATTAAATCCGAGACTTCAGCACCAAGCAATATATCTATTTTCTTTAAACATATTTTCATTGCAATAGGGTCTAAATCGTAAAGATACAATTTTCCATCCATTATAAAATCAATTGGATCTATTCCCTTTTTTTGTTTTAGCATCTTTAACACTTCAATAATTAGGTTACCTGTGCCACATCCAACATCTGCAATTGATTTAATTTTATTTTCTAACAATAACTCGGCCATGACAATACTAACATCTTGAGGTGTATAGTATTTCCCCATATCTTTCTTTGCTATTTTGTTTGTATATGCAAGACCTATCTCATATAATTCGCCTAAATTTTCAAAGGTCAATAATTGATTAACACTTATTTCTTCGATTGTTTTGTTGGTTAAAAAATCCAAAATATTATCCCATGCTTTTGCTAATCCCAACTTATCAATCATTTTTTCATAATCATCAATCGTAAAGTTGTTTATATCTATTTTATTTTTTGGATTGTATTTTCTTTTCATTTAAATCGTGCCTTTCATTTCGATTTTTACTAATTTTCTTATTTTCCTTTATTTCCCCTTAAAAGTATATATAAAGGTATCATAAAGTATCTAATTTTACCCTTGATGGATTCATAAAC
>CAZXLH010000164.1:0-1714 GCA_964641455.1 uncultured Eubacteriales bacterium
GAGCTATCTCTGCTATAGCCTTAAGGTCTACCACCCTGAAACTGAAGGTTGCCGTATCAGGGCCAGAAAGTGAAGGGTATTGGACCTCAATTTTGTCAGAACCGCTTGCATCAGCATCGATTCTTATATTCAGTAAAAGCTTAGCTCGCCCGCTACCGGATGCTTCTACCGACAGGCTATAGTCGCCGCTTTTGGCCTCAGAAGGAATCTGAACCCTAAGTTCTGCTTCTGTCGAGTCATTTGTGGGCACATAAACCCTGTGAATTTTCATTCCGTCACCGAAAATTCCCGCAGTCCAACCAGAAGGTGTTGCAGTCACTTCAAGGTCTACAAATCCTGTCCCGCTTACGGTAAGTGGAAATGTTACGCTGCTTCCCGGCTGAGCCGAAATCCCGGGATAGGGAGTAGAAAGGGACAGCTGCCCGGCGCCATAAGATGTGCCCAAAAAAAATGACCAAATAAGTACAGATAGTAGTATAATTTTACCAACTTTTTTTAGATTAAGAACTGTAAACTCCGATGAATTTGACAAAATTTCATCACCTTCCTTTTTTATTTACCAATATATTCAATAAATATTTTAAAACATAATTTTGAAAAAACTGTGAGGACTTTGTTATAATTTTGTAAAACTGCTCTATTATGCCGGGAAAATTCCGGATAAACAGGTATTTTTTAATATTTTAGCAAGAATAATAAAGGCCTTAATTAATTAAGTGCTACGAGATATTTTATAGAAAAATTTACTATTTTAATATTTGAAAAGTATGGCTCAATTTCCGATTTACTTTAAAAATAAAGAAAGCCCCCCAATTTTCTATTGTTTAGAGCTCGAGCAAACAGTAAGTTGTGGAATACAAGAACAATCTTCGCATAAAAGCTTAATTGAAAAAGAAACATATTTATTGATACACAATACCTTGTAAGGTGAGGCAATATCAGGAACAATCTTTGTAAGGGTATATTGAAGCACCTGCATATGTTTTGATACAATATTAGCCAGGACGAGGTGATGAACTTATGGGTATCTATGAAGTATTAAAGACCTATTTTGGTTATGATAATTTTAAGAAGGGCCAGGAGAAGTTGGTAAGTGCAATACTCGCCGGCAGGGATGTTTTAGGGATAATGCCCACAGGTGGAGGCAAATCTCTTTGCTATCAATTGCCTGCAACTATTTTAGAAGGTGTTACTATAGTTATTTCACCGCTCATATCCTTAATGAAGGATCAGGTAGATTCTTTGGACGAAATGGGTTTAGCGGGAACTTTCATTAACAGTACCCTTGATTATGATGAATTTATTACAAGGCTTGATGAGATACGTAACAACAAGTACAAACTAATATATGTGGCACCGGAACGCCTAAATACGAATTTATTTTTGAATCTGGTAAAGGATATTAAGATTTCCTTGGTGGCCATTGACGAAGCTCACTGTATAAGTCAATGGGGCCATGATTTTAGACCCAGCTATCTGGAAATTCCGAAATTCATAAACTTCCTTGACACCCGGCCGATGGTAGCTGCCTTTACTGCAACCGCCACCAGAGAAATTGTTGAAGAGATAAAGAAGTTAATAGGTCTAAAAAATCCACTGGAAGTCATAACGGGATTTGACAGGCCAAATTTGTTTTACCAAGTTGCAAAACCCAGCAACAAGTTATCATACTTACTTAATTACCTAAAAAACAATTATATCAACGACTCCGGAA
>CAZXLH010000165.1:0-1710 GCA_964641455.1 uncultured Eubacteriales bacterium
AATGGACCGGTTTATCTTAACAACGTCTTTCATTTTGAGTAATCTGATAACACAAAGCACTGCAGAAACAGCCTGAGAGATAATCGTTGCAAGCGCTGCGCCTGCAACTCCCATATTCAATCCTGCAATGAACCAGATGTCCAGACCGACATTGAGAAGTGATGCAAGCAGCAACACCAACAAAGGGAAGGTGGAATTGCCCAGCCCTCGCAAGACGCCTGATACTATGTTGTAAAATCCGCTGAACATGATGCCAGACAATATTATGGTTAAGTAGGCATAGGCAAGATCAAAGGTTTCCACAGGAGTATTCGTCAATCGCAGCAATGAGCCTGACATGGGTATTCCAACTGCCATAATCAAAATCGAAGATATGAAAATCATGGTCATTGCGTTGCCAATTGAACGGGATAGGGTTTCCTTTTCTTTGGCACCAAAATACTGAGCCACCATGATACCCGTACCTGTTGAGATCGCCATGAACATAACCAGCAACAGGCGAATAACCGGAAGCGTTGTGCCAATGGCTGAAAGCGCCCTGTCGCCTACATACCGCCCCACAATTATTGAATCTACCGTGCTGTACATCTGCTGGGCAAAGTTGCCGATCAAAAGGGGGATAGAGAATCTCAGCAAGTTCGACATTGGCCTTCCACTTGTCATGTCTTGCGCGCCAAGCAGCTCGTTAATCCTCTTCAGCATTCAGACCCCCCTTTTCCCTTGATGATTATGTCATGCATATCACGCTCATGCAAGAGGACGCGAACAGGAGAGTTGTCACCACAGGTACCGCTTATACAGTTCCTTCAACTCACCATCATCTTCTTTTTCAGCCAGCGCTTCATTCTCTTTGCTCCAATACCTTGCAAATCGCATTCCGGCTTTGAGCGGCCCTTCACCGGCTAATCTCAGGGCGCGGCCGATGTATTCTCTGTTGATAGCCTGGGCCTGCCTGCAAAGCTCCTCCCCATTAGTTTCGTCTGCCAACCTAAATAACTGATTCTGGTATTCCGTAAGTACCGGGTGAAGCCGTTCCTTGTTGGTATCGTAGTCCTTCAAAACAGCCCTGAACAGCAAGTTGTTGTACTTCCACCTCTTAATGCCTTCGTTTTCATCGCGTGCCTGGCGAAATGAGTCATTTGTCTGAGGCATGGCCGTACTGCAGGGCCCAGTGCCTGTACCCTGGTCATATGATTTGCGGTACTTGAACTTAAGCGGCTTAAAAAGCTGTATCTCAGGACAGGGGCCCTCTGTGTACCATATGAGCTCTGTATCGTAATCGTAGAACAAAGAAGCGGTTGCCTGTGAACTCACTAGCCCTCCCGCTATCATACCGATGTTTCTCATTGATGCTATGCGGCCTGTATAGCGGTCTTGCAGCAAACTCATTACGCCGGCAGGATCATGGTAACCACGTTGCATAAGTTCCCGGCCGCGGGTTTCCCGATGGTACGCTCCTGCGAAGTACGAGACTATGGGATTGGTAAAGCGCCCCTCAAAGTTCCGGGCTTTGCCTTGCAGCTCCGGTGAGATCTCGTCGAAATCATCTTTAAGGGAGATCTTATTGCTGATGTTGTAGTTCCTATCCAGTTTCTTGTATGCATAATAGCGGTTAACAGTATCCAGCACATAGGCCTCTTGCGGATCCGTAATCAAGTAGCTGTTGTGGTAATAAAGAGGATGCTCGAAACCTCCGTCACCCCCCTGCCC
>CAZXLH010000166.1:0-1710 GCA_964641455.1 uncultured Eubacteriales bacterium
GGAGGGCCCGATACAGAATCTCTTCGGCAGGCCCGCTTAAGAGCAATTGAAAGCCTAGCGTTCCGAGAATATTGTATTTACTTAATGGGAAGTCATATACTGGCAGCGTGTTATAGACCAGCATGAGTATATGGCTAACAAGCGTAACCCCTGCAAATATAGCAGTATACACTACTATATATTTGGTTCCCTTTTTCCTGTCGCCAAGGCTGAAACCGAAGTCAACTCCCAGCAACTTGCTTAGTATCACAAGTACAGCCAGGGCAATCAGCATCTCAGTGATATGGTGAACAGAAACCCATGCAAAGGCTTTGTCGGGATCAAACCTCTCGTAGGTGAGTAAATCGGCGACGATTCTCCCCACCTTGCCAAGCATCTTCTGGAAAACAAGCAACAGCAAAATCATGATCCCGCACATCAATACTTTTACCTGATCAGCTTGCTTCCCCTCCATTTGCAGGGTACCTTCAACTTTAAGAGTTTGCTCGGTCAAGGACAACATATGCTCTCCACTTGTTCCCCCACAGAAACAGAACCTCCGTATGCCGTCATCCTTGATTTTGGCAAGGTCTACATTTTCATCGCAGTATAGACGCATTTTCCTACCCTCTCTCATTCTTCACATATCAATGGGGCTCCAGTATCATGCTGTTGCGCGCCCATATTGACAAGCACCTTACAACAATCTCCGGCCATCAAGGTGCTTTTGACAGCTATGCATCCAGCATCGATTCCGACTGTGGCAGTGATCATGGCGAACATGGGATCTAGGCACCATCCATTGCAGGGATTTGCTCCCCCCATTTCCTTGGACAGCGCGCACAATTTGCACGAAACTGCCGTAGCGACATACCCCTCATCGGTTTTTTCCACAACCCAGTTGGCACAGCCATAGACTTCTGAAAGCCTGCCAAAAACATCCTCAACGGTTCCAATGCCAAGCTGTTGGTTCAAAAATGGCGCTGTCTGTGCTTGCCTTTCCTTTCTTTTCTCTACGATTGAGTCAAGCACCTTTAGCTTGTCATAAGTGTTTACAGTCTCTGCTATAGATGCCACATAGGTATTTTGCAGTAGGGCAAGTCTTTTCTCGATATCCATTCTTGGTTCCTCCTCAAATATGTTATTTAATTTAACGTTCGTTAGGCATTGGAGAAAACGGAACAACTAGACATTCGCGAAGGACGATTAAATCCATTTGCAAGTTCTTCTTCAAACTGGGGGAAACACATCATTTACACCCACGAAGAACGATTGAAATCTCTTCTCGGATTTCTTCTTCAGGTAGAAACCTGTTCTTGACGACAATACTCTCTATCAATGCTTCCAGCAAATGTACTAGTGTTCGTACAATCGCCACATTACTATCTACGTTCTTCAGATGTGGTTCTGGTTGTCTTTGTCCATTTCCCCCGTCAAGATCCCCTCAAGGCGCTTTAGGAAACTGGGGAGCATCAAGGCAGACGAATTGCTACCAGTGGCCGAAATGATGAAGGAAAAGGGTAGAGTCGGTTACCAAGAAGCCCTGCTTGAAGTGATCGCCAAATCTGTAGCCGACATAGTAGGTTTTTCTGCCCCCATGTTGAACCATAATATTGGTGAACGATGGTGACGGGGGTGGATCTAATGGATGATGTGACATCGGCCGTAGCGAGACAGAGGAGCTGTCGCAATGGATCAAGAGTCAGTTGTCATGCTAACTAAGAAATATGC
>CAZXLH010000167.1:0-1691 GCA_964641455.1 uncultured Eubacteriales bacterium
GCAGGCTGAAGAGGCCTTCCGGGGGTATCGGGATGAACATGGCGCTGTCTGCGATGAGCTGAGGAGATTGAAGCACGAATATTCTCTGGCATGCCGCGAGCTATTCGGCGAGGACGATGTTGACAGTGTGAGGCTTGCGCGTGAGAGAGATGCGGCCCGGGATGACCTGGAGGCCTGGGACGAGATGCTTCGCCTGGACCGAGAATGGAAGCAGGCCGCGGAGGATTGCAAGCGGGCTGAGGGCGAATGGAAGAAGGCTGAGAAGTTGAGGAAGGCTGCAGCTGGCTGGGCGCGCGGGGGATGGATTCCTCTTTCGGGCACGATGCGGCTGAGAGGACTGTGGACGCGGTGCGCGAGGCGAGGCGGGCGCAGCAGTTGGTGATCGATGCCGGGGCGAGGCTTGATGATGCCAGAAAGCGTGCGCTGCAGTATGTAGAGGATGTGAACGCGGTCGCAAGATCGCTGGGGCTTGAGGAGACCGACATGGATCGGGCATCTTTGGCGGTTGAAGAGCTGGTTGCCATGGCAGAGGAGGCTAGGGCCGACCGGGAGGCGAGGGAGAGGGCGAAACTGGCAGTGCGTGAACTTGATGCGCAGTTTGCCCCGGCATTTCCCCCGGATGATCGCAAGCGGGCAGAGGAGTATCATCTGCTGCACACTGCTGAGGAGATAGCCGCCCTGTGCGAGGATGCCGAAGAGCGGCGGAAGGCACTCGAGGCGGAGCTGAACCGAATATCGGAAGACCGGGGCCGCCTGAACGAACGGAAGCGGTCGATGGAGCGTGATGACGAGATAGCGATGGCCAGCCTTAAGCTGGCATCGGCTGAGAGTAGGCTTGCGGAGAATACACGGGAGTGGGCTGCCCAGAGATTATGCCTTGAGCTGTTGGATAGGGCTTGTGAGAAGTATGAGCGTGAGAGGCAGCCCAGGGTGCTTCGGGATGCGTCAGAGGCGCTTGCCGCGATGACCAGGGGGCGTTGGCAGTCGGTGATAGCCAGGGTTTCAGGCCTTGAGTCCCTCGATGTGATGGACGAGCACAGCAGGGCGCTCTCCCACGCTGCGCTGAGCTGCGGGACTGAGCAGCAGCTTTACCTTGCAGTCAGGTGTGGATTGGTCCGCGAGTATTGCTCCCACGCTGAACCGATGCCAGTGATGATCGATGAGGCGCTGGTCAACTTCGATCCCGAGCGGGCCGAGGCGGCTGCGGGTGTTTTGGCGGATCTTGCCGATGTTGCTCAGATCATGGTGTTCACATGCCATCCTTACATGACTGAATGCTTCAAGCGCACAGGCAGAGTGACGGCGCATTTCGAGTTGGATGGGGCCGACATTCGGCTGCTTGCGTGAGATTCCCCCCAAAAAGCGGGGCATCTGTTCCCCGCCCCGTTTCATGGAATCGGCACATTTGATTGCCGAAAGATCACGCAATGTCTGAAAGAGGGAAAGAGTTGCCAGAGGAGAATTGCACAACTTACGCGGCGAACGAGGCCAGGGACCTCATGGGCCCTTATGGGTTCGGCCGCATCTTTCAGTTGCGTTCCCCGGAGGAGGGGTATCAAGAAAGAGGGATGGGGATTGGATTGAAGAGAGTGTTGGCGGTAGGCCTGATCGTGGTCTTCTTGTGTTCAGTTTCGGTTGTTTCGGCCGCTGGCTCACTGTTGCCCTTTGATCATGAGTGGACGGCGGCTGAG
>CAZXLH010000168.1:0-1671 GCA_964641455.1 uncultured Eubacteriales bacterium
CAGGTCAAGCATAACCTGGAAAAGCAGGTCCTCATCCGAACGATCAGGCTTGATATTGTCCCTAACGCCCTCCAGGTTGAAACTCATTTGCGCGTATTCTTCCGGTGTGTAGTACACATCCTTCATATTGCTGCTGTCTAGTTTGAGGACACGAAAACCGATATCAAGATTTTCAATGCCGGGCTTGTCCTTGTTGTCTTCTTTGATTTTTCTTCCGGCGCGGCGGATACGTTCTTTGCCAATTTCACAGATATTCTTGTAGCCTGCTTTATAGGCTTCGCTCTTCTCATCGCATACCTCGGGTAATTGCACCATGATAAACCTGCGATTCCCGCCGTCCTCTGCATTAAGCTGCATAACTGCATGGGCTGTGGTGGCAGAGCCTGAAAAGAAGTCGAGGATAATAGAGTCCATTTTGGCAGCTATTTTCGCCATTGCAATTACTAATTCCTTTGGTTTTGGTGTGTCAAAGGCTTGGTTGCCACCAAACAGCTCTTTTATTATCGCGGTGGCTTGACGAGTTGTGCCAAATTTATCCCCATCCCACAGATTTTCAGGGGTTCTCCCCTTCTGTTCCACAAGATAGATTTTACGAATAATGCCTGAAAAATCTTCCTTATATTTAACTTCGCCCGAATCAAATTTCTTTCCAATACTTTTTTTTGACCATCTCCATCCGTTATCGGGGGCTTTGATTATATTACCATTCGGAGCAATAATATCATAGCACAGCGTTTTTCTGTAATTAGGGCTTCTTACGTCACCGCTTCTCCACATGCCCTTGGGGTCATTATCTGGGTTTGAATAGTTTTTATTGTCTTCATCCGTACGCTCAAAATAGAACTTATGCAGCCTATCTTTGTACCTAGCATACACAAGATTATAGTTATATTGCCTTGAGAAATGCCGTTCATCATTCTTGCTTTGCTGTGTATGTTTCCAAACAATAGTTGCAACAAAATTCACTGAACCAAACACCTCATTGCAAATCTTCTTCAAATTCTCTACTTCATTATCATCAATACTGATAAAAATTACACCATCATCAGCCAACAAATCCTTTGCCACACGCAGGCGCGGGTACATCATATTCAGCCAGTCGGTATGGAACCGCCCGTTGCTATCAAGGTTCGGCGTCAGGCGGTTGCCTTGCTCATCGTACTGCCCATCACGGCGCAAGAACTCGCCCGTTTCCTCGGTAAAGTCATCTTCGTATACAAAATCATTCCCAGTGTTATAGGGTGGATCAATATAAATCATTTTCACCCTGTTTAAATAGGTTTCACGGAGGAGTTTTAATACATCTAAATTATCGCCCTCTATGTAAAGGTTTTCAGTATTATCAAAGTCCACACTTTCTGCACGGCATGGGCGCAAGGCTGCCGCAATAGGTGTATTGGCCAAAAGCACCGACCTACTCTTGTCCGGCCAGGTGAACTGATAACGTTCCTCTCTCCCGGATACAACATGGGTATTTATTTCCTGAGCCAGAACGTCTGCATCAATGGCCCGGATAACTGCACCATTTTCATCAATTGTTTCCGTCACCGCGTTGGGGAAAAGTTTGGCCAGGGCGGCAAAGTTCTCGTCCGCCAGGGATGGTGTGCGCATAGGTAGTTTTTTAGCTTTATTCATGGGGATTGTCCTCCAGCTCTTTTTTTAGTCGCTTCA
>CAZXLH010000169.1:0-1642 GCA_964641455.1 uncultured Eubacteriales bacterium
TCGGCGGCGTGAATATCGAACAGATTGAAACAGACTTTGGCCCCATCGGTATTGTTCTGAGCAGGTTTGCCCCTGCCAACACCGTGCTGGCCATTGAGGTTTCCGTCTGTGCTCCCGTGTTCCAACCCGTACCGGACAAGGGCGTGCTATTCTATGAGCCGCTATCTAAAACCGGTGCATCGGAAAGCGGGCAGATATTCGGACAAATCGGGCTGGATCACGGCCCGGCGTTCATGCACGGCGTGTTGTCGAACGTAACAGCCTAATGTGGAAGGGGAGCAACAAGCCTCCCCTTCTTGTTAAATCAAAAAGGAGTTGATTAACTTGGATAACATATTAGCAATGCAAGGCATACAGCCGGAACTGCGCCGGGCGTTCGGGAAACTGGGGAGCTTGGCCATCCCCTTCGGTACGCCTGCAAATGCTGCTGCAGCTCAGGTTGTTTTGGCCGCAGCAGACCTGGCCCTTTTAGCTAATGGCGATGTGGTCAACTTTGTGGGGTTAACCCTTACTAAGGCGGCAGTACCCGGTGACAATGAATGGGTAAATGCTGCCGGATTGGCCGCGCTGATTAATGCTCTCACCGACTGGAACGCAGCGGAAAATGCAGGAGCCGTGACAATTACAGCTGCAGCTCGCGGAGCGGCATGGAACGGTAACATAGCCGTTATCAACATTCTCGAGGACACGACTGCAGGCGGAGGCGCAGCAGCAAAGGCCACGGCCACCATAGCGGCAGCCACCATTGCACGTCTGGCCATAGGTGACACCGTTGGGTTTGCTGACAGCGTATTTACGATGGCGGCGGCTACTAGCGTACAAGACAACGAGTTTGCAGACCTGGCAGGGTTAATCGCCTGTATTGATGCAATGGATGACTGGAAAGCAGTAGAAGATACCGGGGCAATAGACATCGAGGCCGCCAATAATGGCGAGGAGTTTAACGACATCACCATCATGGTGTCCTTGAAGCGTGTTACCGCTGGCGGTGTAGATGGGACGCCGGGCTTCCAGGGTGCCGTGTGCTGCGATGCAACATATATCTATGTCTGCACCGCGACCGACACGACCATCCAGAACAACAACTGGGAACGCCTTGCCAATGCACTACAATCATTTTAGGGCGGTGACAATATGAGCGAAATGCGGCAGACGCAGATACTTGAAGAGGAACTTGTCCAGGGTTACACGGCAGCACTCATCACGGCAGCGGGGGCAGAAGTCAAAGCAGTTAAGGCCTCTCCGGGCAAGGTCGCAAGAATAAGGGTAGAAACAAACGGCATAAACGTCACTCCCAAAAACGGCAACGATGCCGCCTGGGGGGCATTAACGGATGCTGCCGAGCTGGATCTTGGAGGAACGCCGATGCAGTTTGATACAAGCATCAGTCTTGACTTCAGTGGGGCCGGGAGCGCCTGGATATTGTATAAATAAAGGTGGTGGTACTGTATGAAATTCTACAGTGATATTCCGGCAACCCTTGGCGTGTGGGACGGTAATAAAATGCTTGAGTTCGTTGGCGGGGAATACGAAACAACGGACCCGCGAGAAATTGCACTGCTTAAAAGCGCTGGGTACAGGCACGATAAGGAGGCGGAGGCCGAATGTCAATCACAGTCGGAGAAAACAGTTACATCGACAT
>CAZXLH010000170.1:0-1632 GCA_964641455.1 uncultured Eubacteriales bacterium
ATTCTATTGATGATGTTGGCATGGAAGTCCTTAGTGAATCAGACGAGTATTTTGATATTTTGAAACGGTGTTTCTATAAAAAGGGGGAACAATAACATGTTTATTGATGTTTCCGATTTGAAAAAGACCTACACAAATGGAATGATTAAAAATGAAGTTTTGAAGGGTATCGGAATGAAATTGGGAAAAGGTGAAATTGGCGTCATTCTCGGGCCATCGGGTTCAGGGAAATCTACACTAATGAATATCATCGGGGGTGTTGATCGATGTGATAGTGGCAAGGTTATTGTAGATGGGACCCAAGTAAACAAGTTGAACGATGACCAACTAACCGAATATAGGCGTGCAGACATTGGTTTCGTCTTTCAGTTCTATAACCTGGTTCCTAACCTTACAGTGGGGGAAAACATTGAAGTCGTTTCCAATATCAGCAAATCACCTTTGAACATCGATGAAGTTTTAGCGGCGGTGGAAATGCAAGAAAAAAAGCACCGCTTTCCTAGGGAACTGAGCGGCGGTGAACAGCAAAGGGTTTCCATTGCCAGAGCCATTGTTAAAAATCCCAAGCTACTGCTCTGTGATGAGCCAACGGGAGCCTTGGATTATCAGACGTCCCGTAGTATCCTGAAGCTCTTGCAGCAGGTGAACAAAAATTTTGGAACAACCATTTTGATGATAACCCACAATGCTGCCATTGCCGCTATGGCCAATAGGGTATTTAAGCTTAGAAGCGGTGAAATCGTAGATGAAGTGGTTAATCAGGTGACTGTTCCGGCGGAAGGGATTGAGTGGTAATGGTTTTGAATAAGAGAGTAATGCGGATTTTAAAAGAAAACAAATTGCGCTATCTCGGTATACTTGTGCTTATTATTCTTGGGAGCTATACTTTTGTTGTGGCTGCCGGGCTTTCTCAGAATCTTGCCGCCCTTGTCACAACCTTTACAGAGGAGCATATGCAGGAAGACCTGTCCTTTTCAACAGACAAGGCTATTTCCAATGTCGCAAAATTAGAGAAAGAGACCAGCGCCATCATCGAGGACTATATGAGTTTAGATGCAGTTCCGTCCGATACACTTACATTGCGGCTCTTAAGTGAAACAAAAAAGGTGAATATTCCCGCTGTCATAGAAGGGCGGGCTCTTTCCGGGCCGGGAGAAATTCTCCTTGATCCTGCCTTTGCCGAGGCCAACGGTTATCCAGTAGGGAGTCAAATAAAAGCTATGGGTAAAACCTTCACTGTGGTGGGCTTTGTGTCCCTGCCCCACTATATCTATCCACTAAAGAACGTGAATGATATACTGTATTCGCCTAATGAATTCGGTGTGGGTGTTATAAATCGTGAGGAATTTTCAGATATAGATAATGCTGCCAGCGTGTTTTCCGTCAGGTTTAATGACAGAACCCGGAGCCTTAACAGACAAGCGGTAGAATTGCGGAAACATTTACGGGCAAAAGGGTTAACAGTATCCGACTGGATTGACATTATGAATAACAAACGGGCAAGAATAGTGTGGGCATCTATTACAGGTATGAAAACCATGAGTATACCAGTACCAGCCGCCATGTTTCTTTTGTCTTCCTTAATTATCGGAATCATGTTCTGGCGCATTATCCGCCGGGAATCGGTGATTA
>CAZXLH010000171.1:0-1628 GCA_964641455.1 uncultured Eubacteriales bacterium
TGAGTTTTTGCCACCCATGGCAAGCAAGCGACCATCTTTTAACTCTACAACTGTGCTATGACGACCGCCTGTTATTCCTTGAGGTACCTCCCAGTTAATTAAATCTTTCGAACGCCATAAAACTGAAGCTGCCTTGCCCTTTACATCACAGGCAACATAGTAATAACCATCTTTTGCATGGACTACAGTATTAATTGGCTGACTCATTACCTCTTCAGCTTTTTCAATGAATTTTGGAAACTGAATCGGACTCCATGTTTCTCCATTATCGCGGGAATAAGTATACTGGAACGGAAAAGCGTTCTCGAGTTCCGGCCAACCCCAGAAATGATAAATAGTACCATCATTATCGGTAAAAAGCAAAGGCGCATGATCATTAACACCGACCGGGTTAAGAAAAATATCTGGCATTTCCCATTCGTCTGCACCATACTTTAATCTTGCACCCATTAAACCCACTTCCGCATCATACTCAAAATATGATGAATAAATCGATACAAGTAAGTCACCATTTGGCGCCACATCGAAACCAGGCGAATGATTATGATGTCGTAACAAAGGGTTTAGACCGAAAGCATTATTTTCTTCTGATTTAGCATTATCCGGCGGTGTTGGGAACAGATAGCGCTTCCGAAAATATGGTTCAGTGTTTCTAATTGGCGACAAGGGCGGATTTTGTTTTACATTCAAAGTCAGTAGCGGTTGGAATTTTTTCCCATTTGTCTTAACCGCACTACCCTTAACTACCCGGAATGTAATATTATGACGTCCAAATTGATTCAACTTATCCTCCCGGAAATGTCTATAATTAGGTGGCAAAGACCCCCTCGCCCAAGGTTCTTGATAATAGTTATTAAACCTAGTTGGATTATCTAGAAAACCACCCCGAACAACCTTGAAGAGTCCTTCGTCAGGACCAGCCGGATCACTTACTTCGGCTTCCTCATAAACATCATACCAGTCAAAACACCATTCCCGTAAATTAAGATCACACATCCGATCCAAACCCAGTGCCTTACTATTGCGAGCACAATACTCCCATTCCGCTTCAGTGGGAAGACGGTAGAAATCCCCCGTCTTCTCACTTAACCACTGACAAAACTCATCAGCCTCAAACCAGCTAACTCCGATCACATACCCTTGATAATCTTCTGTATCAGATTCCTGTTGATATTTTTCGAGATAGAACTCAGCAAAAGCACTTGATGTAACAGGTTCTTCAGCAATATAAAAGTTTTGACTGAAAGTAACATTATGTACCGGAAGGGCATCTGGTCTATTTTTTTGATCGCCTCCACCCCTCCGAAATGTTGTAGCCTTAACTTCCTTCATTTCTGGCATATACATCTTAACTATCTTCACCCTCTTTTATATACAACCAGTCTAATGTTTCTGGACTTCCATACGCATGTTTACTCCGTTTGCTTGTCAGTTTAGCATTTCTCGGTACTATACCAACAATCAAATAACTACCTGGACCAAAATAGAGTTCATGAATTCCCTTTTCATAGCGAAGGGCATGAATATCTACCAGCGGCAGACCCTCTAGCTCGATTGCTTCCTTAAATCTTACTGCTAAACCGCCCCGATCATCAGCATGGGCATTTGTTTCAAGTTCAGGCACCTGG
>CAZXLH010000172.1:0-1601 GCA_964641455.1 uncultured Eubacteriales bacterium
CTTCTCCACCTTGAAGTAGTTCTCGTAGGAGACCATGTAGTCTTCGACGATCTCGTCGACTGTCGCTCCGGAAAGGCCCTGGAGGACTGCAACCACTATTCCCGCTCTGTCTTTGCCCTCCACGCAGTGGACGGTATAGGGGCCATCATGGTCGATCATAAACTCAAGAACTGTCTTGAACTTCTCGGTGAACTCTTGGGCCGCAAAGTCTACTCCCATGCCTACTGCGATAATATTCCCTCTCTCGTTGAGGGCGCGGTAGTAGTCGGAGTGTGCGAGGTTCGCCTCGAACTCTTCCGGTGTGTCGGACAGGTTCAGTATCGTGTTGATCCCGTATTTTTCGATTAGTGCGGCTGCATATGAAGAACGATCGTCGCCAAGTGACGGGTGGGAGACTCTGTACAGGACGCCCGGCTTGATGTTCCCTGCCGTGACTTCCCTGAAGTTTGCAAAGGCTTCGTCGCTTTCGTAATCCTCACGGTTCTCCAGTTTCTCAAGATGGCGAATCTCTATTTCAGAAAGGTAAGCGCCTTTTTCCTTAAGATAGACCGACACTTCGGTTCCCTCGGACACGCCATAGGTCTCAGCGAAGTTGCCGTAGTTGATGGCAAGTTGAACGCCTGTATCTCTGGCTCTCATGAGGGGGATTCCCCGATCGACATCTCCGTAGGTGGTAACGAAAGGCAATACTAGCACGTGGTCCCCTATCTCTAGAACCACTACGTCCCCTACCGCAGCTCCAGAGGCTGCGACCATCTCCGGGGTTATGTCTGTCATTACGTTGCCGTACTTGTCAACTGAGACAATCTTGCCGCTGAAAAGAAGCAAATCTTCTGAGACTCCAGCAACCGCATGCGCGCCCAACGAACCCAAAACCAGCAGAGAAATGAGTAGCAAAACCGACGCCAGTCTCTTCAATGTTATCCCTCCACTTTACCTAGTCTTCTGGAGACTGTGGCCTGGACAGGCACTCTTTGCCGCAAGTTGAGGCAAGTCCACGCTCCCCCAGTTATTGCTTATAGTAAGTATTATTATAGCATGCTTGGGCTGTGGGTAAGTATTGCGTTTTCGCGTGGCGGATGCCGATTGACGTGGCGTCATGATCCCCCAGATACGGGAACGGGCAACAAGTGCGGGGGGAGGACCTTTTAGGGGGCTGCTCATGACTGGTTAGTTCACAGTTGAGAGGCTACCCGATCTACTGCAAGCAAATGTTACATATCTTTCCCCGCAAACTGTAAGGATGTGCTCATCCGAAATCTGCTCGGCCAAGGATGCAGGATGGGATGGACCAAATAACCCAGCGGATACAAGGATATTCGTGTCAAACATCACCCTCATATCGTTCCTCCCAGAGCTTGCGGCGCGCCTTAGGCCCGAGTTTCTTGCGGATTTCAACCGAAATCGTAACCTGGCCTTTGGACGACTTCTTGGCCGTGTCCACATGCACACCCTCCTTACATTCTTTACTCCCCTACCCATACGATACTTTTTTACGTGACACCGCATGAGCAGACAAGAATTTGCAAACAGTGCATCTACGGCTTGCGCCAGAATCCTGGAACGAACAGGCTGAGGACTGTGTATACCTCAAGCCTCCC
>CAZXLH010000173.1:0-1548 GCA_964641455.1 uncultured Eubacteriales bacterium
TCGCCAGAAATACTGAAGTAATGCCCTTTCCGCAACCCATGTCAAGAACCTTCATACCCGGCTTGAATTCCATGTGTTCGCACAATTCCTCAAGCAGCCACAGCGGATTAGGTCCCATCCAGTTTTCACTAACCCAGTTGTTATCGTATTTTTCTGTTCTCGGATATTTTTTCATTCCGTTATCCTCCTCATCTTGTTCATAAACAGTATCCCATCACGAAAATAAAACGTAGGGCGCCTTGCTTTATTTCTACCCTTGACATCAATACCACCGTCTCTACATGGCTCGTCTGGACTTTTTTAATTACAACAACCGCACATATTCAACCTATTGGTTCGGTAGAAACAGTCCACACTTTTGGCTTGTTTGGTAGATGGAGTCAACGGTGAGTATTTATTTTTCAAGGCTCTTCGGTCTTACAAGGCTCCAATCGGGTAGGAAACCTATCCATGCATTTTTAGCACTAAGTATACGGAACAGGATTTGGTGTCTGGCACGCTTTCCAATTAAAATCCCTCAAGCCGTTACGGTAGGTCAATTCTTTTTATCTATCTTGGACAAGGTGTCTGACACCGAGGTCTGCATGTTGTATATGTGGTTCTACTCTCTTATAAAAGAATCTTTATTGAACGCATATTGTTCTGGCTGATTTGGCTCAAAGTACACTTCGAATAACTTTTTACCTTCATCATGTAAAGATACTGCTTTTGCGCCGATTGATTTATTAATATCAGAAACAGATATTTTTCCTTCTTTCAGCGTGTATATTCTTGTTTCAGGAATTGTACCTGTAGTTGCTACAACTTCGTTCTTACCATCGTTGTCCAAATCAATTTCAATTGTGTTTCCATCTATCTGAATAATCGAATTTTCCATTTTTTCCCCAACAAACCAATAAAATGCCTGCGCATAATTAGCACCCAATATTCCATAAAACTTTACTGCTTTCTTCCCAAATACCTGAATCTCTTCAATTCCCATTAAATCTTCTGGTGTGTTCTCCACTGATACTTGACCTACATAATAAAATTTCCCATCCAAATTAATTGCGCCTTTAAATTCACCATTTTCATTGTCCGTAAATATAAATGCACCAAGGTCTTTATCGATAATTTTCTCTTCAATAATATTAATATTATTCGGTTGCAAATTTTCAATTTTTATATAGCCTATTTCAGAGAATTCTAATGGATATATATTTTTATAAATCTCAGGGTTAGTAGTCAGTCCAATTCCAACTGCTGTTACAATAACAATTGAAAAAACAATCACCCAAAATCTTGGCTTTTTATAATTTAACACGTTTTTAATCCTCCCTTTCACATTTCCCTCGCCAAAAGCAAGTGGACTACCATTTAGAATATACCCCCCGTAACAAGCGACAATAACAAATTAGCATATGGGTTTTTAATATCTTCATTCATCTCTTTCAATACTCTTTCGTCACAAGAAAGTTCCATATCAGTATTCATTAACATGAATGCAATCCACATGTCAACGGCCATTTTGATTCTCCCTCTTTCGGCCAAATAATTTCCCCACCCTCT
>CAZXLH010000174.1:0-1533 GCA_964641455.1 uncultured Eubacteriales bacterium
ACGTTGGCTTGTGAGACCGCCGTCCTCCGTTTTTGTCTCATCTGGCGGGAAATGAGGTTTGTTCGGCAGGGGGTGGTTCCGCTTGCACCTGGCGGTCAGGCAATGGCGGGTGCTTGGAAGCAAGGGATTTGCTCAGAATCTTCAGTACTCTGCTTCCCACATAGTCAACTCAATCGCAAGCGTGGTCTTTGGTCTCATCTACATCTACGTATGGCAGGCGGTGACGCCTGAATCCGGATTCGGCCCGTACACTTCGTCCATCATTGTTCAGTACATATGTTTCAATCAGACAATCGCGTGGTTCACTCAGTTTGGCATGAAGATACGCCACAGGATAGCTCAATCTGTAAGATCTGGCAGGATTGCTGTGGAGTTGGCGCGTCCTATGGACTTCTTCTGGTATCACATGGCTTTTGAATATGGCGCGCAGCTTTACAGCCTCACGTTCCGCGGCCTTCCTGTTGGCATCGCTCTGGCGCTGTTGACAGAGTTCCATGTGCCTGCATCGGCAATGACCTGGGTTTGGACGCTCGTCTCGCTGGCTATTGGGGGCTATATTGCGATTACGCTGGGGTACCTGGTCGGCATTTCGTCTTTCTGGACCAACGAGATCCGCACGCTATCCTGGGTGTTGTTCTCCCTGGAAACGCTTCTGGGAGGGCTTTCGATGCCGCTTGAGGTGTTGCCTCGCCCGGTGGAGCTGGTAGCTAAGTGTTCTCCTTTTGCTCATCAAGCCTACTATCCCGCCCAGATTTTTCTCGGGCTTTCGGGGCCGGCGCCGATTCTGGCAGGTATTGTGTGGGCAGCAGTGCTTACTGTGATTGCGAGCTGGGTTACGGCTTGGGCGCGCAGGCGACTGGAGGTGCAGGGGGGATGAAGCTTACTTGGGCGCGGCTGGGGCAAGCGGCGCGTGTCTATCGCACACTAGTATCGGCAAGCCTCAGGGGACAGATGCAATACAGGCTCGACTTTCTCGGAAGCACCCTCATTCAGGCGGTGATGGGCGCCGATGGTCTGATTTTCGTAGGCGCGATACTGTGGAGGTTCGGTCCCATCGCCGGTTGGAGCATTCTCGATATCGGAATGCTGTTTGCGGTGTCCAGGATTGGGATGGGCATCTACATGCTCCTCTGCAACGAGCTGGACAAGTTTGAGGTATACATGGTCAATGGCGACTTCGATACATTGATGATAAGGCCGTGGCCAACGCTCTTTACGTTGCTGGCGAGGGGGACGGGTATTCATCGTCTGGCTTTTCTGGTCCAGGGCATAGCTGCCGGAGCCGTAGTTCTGCCGAAGCTTGCAGCTCAGGGAGTAATCGGGGGATGGGACTGGGTATGGCTTCTGGGTTCGGTGGTCTGGACCGCGATGCTCCTCTTTGCGGTGGGGCTTGCCACGGCTGCGGCGGGGTTCTGGATTATCAGGATCGAGGAGCTCCAGGTGTTCACGATGCATGCGCCGGATACTGCTGCCATGTATCCGCTTGATGTGTATCCATCTTGGCTCCGGCGAGTTTTCCTCACAGTGTTGCCT
>CAZXLH010000175.1:0-1527 GCA_964641455.1 uncultured Eubacteriales bacterium
ATAAAGGAGGGGGAAAGAAGGCGTCCTATTTCCGAATAGGCTGAACAGGGTAAGCAGCCCTTAATGAGTTTGGCTACTCAATTTACCGGCAAAACAAGTCATAGTCTGAAACGGCAGGTTCAACATCTACCTACAGCCTTGAGACTACCATCTATACTAAGTTAATTACTAAGTTGGGTTGAACTCAACAGGGTAGTATTGTACCAAGAGAAAAGACTTAAGTAGCTCATGTAACCGATTTGAACCAGATTGTTGAGCATGGGGTTATGATGACTCCTGGAGTGTTTGTTGACGGAAGAAAGGTAATTGAGGGTAAAGTGCCTACAGTGGCCCAAGTAGAGAAGTGGTTTAAAGAGTAAGAAAAATACGGCGACGGGCATATTGTTTAGATTTTTCCGGGTAACGTATAAGATGTTATTATACTTGATGTAAATGGTTTGCACTTGGGTTTCTATATCTATGCTACAATCCGATGTTACTTAGAAACCTAGATGTCGCAGAACAAAGCGGAAGGTGATACAGATGTCAAAAAAAGAAAACTTCAGAAGCAGAGCCATAAACACTATTGATACCTTAAAAGATGATCTGTTGGCTCTTTCCCATGATATTTTTGAGTATGCCGAGCTTGCTTTTGAGGAAGTGAAATCCTCGAGTAGAATAAAGGGTTTTCTTGCAGAACATGGATTTAGGGTTAGAGATGTAGACGGGCTACCTACAGCGTTCGTGGCGGAAATTGGAAGCGGCTTTCCTGTAATTGCCTTAATGGCAGAGTATGACGCACTTCCAGAAATAGGCCATGCGTGTGGCCATAATATCATAGCAGCAGCTGCTGTTGGAGCCGGCCTGGGTGTAAACTCGTTTATTAATGAATCCGGCGGTACTGTGAGAGTAGTTGGGACACCGGCGGAAGAAGGCGGGGGCGGCAAAGTTATCATGGTAGATAAGGGTGTATTTGACGATGTTGACGTTGCCCTGATAGTGCATCCTGCCGATGAGTATATGGCTGATGATTGCTCTTATGCCGTTCGTTCTATGAATATAGAGTTTATTGGAAAAGCAGCTCATGCAGCATCTGGGCCTGAGTTTGGAATAAATGCCCTATCTGCGGCTGTGGAGTTTCTTGTTAGCATAAACGCTTTTCGTGAACACATGACAAATGAGGGCCGTATTCACGCGATTATCACTGACGGAGGCAGTGCAGTCAATGTGATTCCGGAGCGCGCTAAGTTGACAGTTTCAGTCAGAGCTACTGATAGCACATATTTGGAGGAACTTATGGAGCAAGTCGAACGCAGAGTCAAGGGTGCATCTTTATCTACCGGATGTAAGTATTCCATATCGCAAGTAGGTTTGGGTTGCCGGGAGATTCAGGTAAACCCTGAACTTTCAAGGTTGTTTGAAAGCAACTTTAAGTCATTGGGAGTACATGTGGCACCAAGAGGTGATTCCATGGGTTCAACGGATGTTGGTGATGTTAGCCATGTTGTGCCTACTATTCAGGCCTATGTAGGAATTGGAGCCGATGCT
>CAZXLH010000176.1:0-1522 GCA_964641455.1 uncultured Eubacteriales bacterium
TTATAGGGCATGGCCTGAAGTTGGTGGGATTGTTCATACCCATTCTACCTTTGCTACCATCTGGGCCCAGACCGGGTATGGTATACCCTGCTTTGGCACTACCCATGCCGACTATTTTTATGGAGAGATTCCCTGTACACGGCCTTTGACTGAAGCTGAGATTGACGGTGAGTATGAGAAAGAGACCGGCAATGTAATTATCAAGACCTTTGCCGGAGAGAATCCTCTCTTTATGCCGGGAGCCTTGGTTACCGGGCATGGCCCCTTTACCTGGGGGAAAGATCCGGCAGAGGCAGTTCATAATAGTGTCGTTTTGGAAGAGGTGGCTAAGATGGCCCTGCATAC
The DNA here is from genome assembly GCA_964641455.1 of uncultured Eubacteriales bacterium. GTDB lineage: Bacteria > Bacillota > Sulfobacillia > Fermentithermobacillales > Fermentithermobacillaceae > DTU015. Next base: position 346 of record CAZXLH010000176.1, read on the forward strand.
TGTCCTTTTGGCGCCGGAGGCTAGGCCAATCCCCCAGGTACTTTTAGATAAGCATTTTCTGCGTAAGCATGGAGCCAATGCCTATTATGGTCAAGGGAAATAGGTGTAGCAAGGCACGGGACTCGGGATCTTGTATGTGAAGGTTGGATGGTGAAGCATAGGACTGGATCCTCGTAGGGGCGAAGCGGCAAAAGCAAAGGCTTCGGTGGCGTTCCGAAGCCTTTGCAGATTCTGTAGCCTTTGCGAGCTCTGTGGTACTATCTTGCAGCAGGTGTTAACCCAAAGCTACATCACAGTCTAGTGACAATCCTTCTTGGTTGACAAGTTTCCTTTAGCCGGGGTGCCACGGATAGCTACCTCGGGCCTACGCCCCTCCAGGATGGCCATGGACAGCTCAATCACTTCCTCTGCTTCCTTTGGGCTCATAGTCCCCACAGTGACCATGTCTTGTGGCCTAATGGTATTCCATACGAAATTAAAGGCAACAAAGGGAGGTACCCTTCCAGCAGCCATGGGCTTGATGGTCATGACTGGCTTTTTCGCATTCCAGATGACATTGTTAATCCAGTCGATCTCTACCTGCATGAGAAAACCAGCGGCATTGTAGATCTGGATATAGGTATCTACATCATTGTTGTTGGCATCTGCATAAAGCACTACTTCCGGCATATGGGCACTTAAGCCTGGGATCATGCCTCGCTCCCGGATCATCTTGGTATAGTCATCGATGCGGCGGATTTTCTTTTGTCCTTTATCAATGAGTTGCTCAACTGAAACATGATGAGGCATGCAGATCTCAGTACCAAGCTCGGCCACCTTGTCAAAGAGGGCCTCCACTTCACCCCTGGCTTGATCGGTATCTGCCGTGTTGATAATCGGGGTGTCGATTTTAATACAGTGTACTCCGGTGCGATCCTCTGCTTCCTTGATGGCATCAAGCACTGTCGGGTATTCATGAAGGATCCCCATGATCGTATCTATACCGGCTCGAAAGAATACTTCTAAGATGTCGGCTACAACTTTGCGGTTCGTGAGGATATTCTCTTTGATATAAGCATCTCTGGCCGGGGTCTGATGGCTAAATCCGCAAAACCAGTTAGTTCCGATGATCATCCGTGAAACAGAAAGCCCGCCAACACTGGTGCGTGGGAACGTTGTCATATATACATGCTCCTTT